>CASJPF010000018.1 GCA_949383255.1 Lachnospiraceae bacterium
GATATCAAAACTGGTACCAGTTCCCAAATAATATACCCCTGCTAAATTACTATTTTTCGTCCTAAGCTTGCTCGCTGTGTTGTAATATCCTGCTACTGGCACTGTCAGATATGTATAGGTGTCGTCTTGCGTGGCTGTAGCATCTTGTGTTGTACTCCCTTTGTTTGCCATTGTTCCACTGGTCTCTACATTACTGCTATTCGTAAAAGTCTTTCCAGACAGCACATCTCCTGCCCCTGCTGTTCCCTTTTTAGTCGCGCTTACACCCGCATTATATCCACCCTTATAGTTTGCACTGTCTGCATTTACTCGCCCATCTGCGGCGCTGACTCCCGCATTATACCCACCTTTATAGTTTGCACTGTTTGCATTCACTCGGGCATCTGCATCTGTAACACCTTTATTGTATGCGCCTGCACCAGATACATGTCCCTGACCATTATGGTAGCCTGCTGGAATTGTTACATTGCCACTCCCTGTAGTCGCTCCTGTCCACGCTCCTTTGTTTGGCATTGTTCCGCTGGCTCCTACACTACTGCCATTTGTAAAGGTCTTTCCAGACAACACATCTCCTGCTCCTGCTGTTCCCTTTTTGGTCGCGCTTACCCCTGCATTATAGCCGCCCCTATAGTTGGCACTGTCTGCGTTTACTCGCCCATCTGCCGCGCTTACTCCTGCATTATAGGCACCCGCTCCAGATACATGTCCCTGACCATTATGATATCCTGCTGGGATTACCACGTTTCCATTCCCTGTAGTTGCTCCGGTCCATGCTCCTTTATTGGGCATTGTACCTATAATTAAGCTGCCTTTTACCCCAGCTTTTTTTCCAGCTAAAATGTCTCCCGCTCCTGCATCTGCCCCGCTGGTATCCATATTATTGTTACTGCCTGTTATTCCTAATATTGTATTCCCCTTTACAAGTTTTGCTGCTGTAAGACCAATTAGGTTTGCTATTGTGGTGTATGCAGCATACAGATAGTTTCCTACACCGTATTTCCCTGTTGCTGGTACTTTTAACTTTATACGCTTGTTTGTTCCATCTATAGATGCCTCTGCGTTATAGTCTGCTGTGCCTGTCTTATCTGCAAGGGTGCCTGTAATCTTTGTTCCAGCAGCGTTATGTGCCGTATATCCACTCAAAAGGGTTTCTGCTGTAACTGTATCTTTTGATGGATCTATTAAATCTAGCACTTTTCCTAATAGCTGTTCCCAAGTTTCATTTGCAGATGATGTTATTCCCAAGGCAGTAAGATTTTCCGCAAGCTGTTTTTTCTTCTCACTGCCAAGCTGAAAAACCTCGTTTATTGCACCGATAACATCTTCTGACTGAATGCCTTCTGCAAATTCTGGTCCCTCTGTATTGTCATCACTCCCAAGGTACTTGTCCATTCTCTTTTTTAATACCAAATCATTCTGAAGTAACTGCTTTTCTGATTTGGTCTTATTCTCATAGTTCACAAGGTCTGCCCGCTCTACAATAAGAATCTTATCAGAAAATACTGGATTATCACTTGTATAATATTTCATAACATTTCCCCCTTTTTAAAAGATATCTTCTAGCACATAGGTTTGTTCCACATCATCATCTTTACCTTTGCGGGTAAAGTTTTTAATGCAGATAATATCGCCGTTCTCATCATACAACCCAATTTCGCTTATCTCTTCCCCTGCAAGTTCATTGCCTATGAGCGTGCACTCGTAACGGCATATCGTATCTTCTGGAAAAGTATAGCCATCAATTGGTTTTCTGTATAATTCATTTTTCAAAGCTGCCTGACTATCTGGTGGTTCTATCACCGTTCCATCTGTTTCTACACCTCCATTCCCAAATGCCATTCCGACAACTTTCGGAAGGGTTATTGCTCCTGCTCTAGCCTTTACTAGCTTCATTCTTGCTGCTTTCGTTATTACTACATTTTTGTTTGTTTCACTCATCTTTATTCCACCCTTTCTTCTTTATATAGTGCGTCATATTTTGCTGTTCCATCATAGCGCAGCGTCCCATCATAATAAGCTACATTGCGCTGTGTTATGATCTGCATATTTCCTAGTTGTCCACAGGGACTATTTATATTCATTTGTATCTTAATTTTATCTACTACTCTAGGTCTGTTGTTTTTAACCTTGCCTTTATATCTATGCCAAATATTTAAAATATTTTTATGTAGCACCTGCATAGACAAAATCTGGCTGTTATGGTTTATTTCTTCTACAACATTCAATTTTATTAAATGCTGCACTATCGATTTCAAAATAAATTCCTTCTGCCTTATTCTGTAAGGAAAATACAGTAACAAATCTGTCTGCATTCTGTTCTGTACAAGCACTCTTGTACAGTTCCTACTGCATACAATCCTTTGTAATGTTAAAATGCCTATATAATTTCTTACTATAATACAGACCTTATAGTTTCTTACAGCGTTATACAGAAGTGTGCCATCGTAGCACGCCTGACCATTGTATACACTACAGCCCCAAAAACTTATACTGTAAAAGCTGCATAGGGACAGATTTGTATATTCTCTCCCTTGTATGAATATCTTAATTCTGTTATACTTGTATGCTACATGCTGTTGTGTCTGTGTATGCATCAAATATCTTATTAACAGCCCAATTTTATATTTTCTTACAGCATTATATAGAAGTGTGCCATCATAGCAGTATGGTCCAGTATAAATATCATCTCCCCAGAATGGAATATACAAAATAAATATACAGGCAACCCTAAGCTGCTCTAAATGTACATTATTAAAGCCAATCTCAATTCTGTCATTTATGATATAGATTGTATGCGACTGCTTTAACTTGTTTAATACATCATGCACCAACTTTGAATTTAATGTTCCCTCCCCCAAAAAGTAAGCCTTAAAAACATTTGGGTGCGAAGGAACAAATCCATACACTCCTAAATCATTTGCATCTGCAATATGTACTTCAAAATTCGTAACATTTTCCAGATATTTTTCCATTCGGTAAGGGGTCATGGGCGCTCTGCAATCCCTTTTTTGATAAATTAAGCTGCGCCGTTCTTCATCTGACAAATTCAATCGTACTGGCAATCCCCACTTAATTTCATGGTACATCAGTCCCCATGTAGCTGTTTCTGGAAAAAACTGTACAGGCAGCTCCTCAATAATATCCAACACTTTATCATATTCTAGCCCCATTACTTGATACAGCCATTTGCCAATATAAGATTTATCATAGAAACCATCTGACACATAACTTAACATCTTTTGGGCACTACCGCTTGTAGGAAAATGCTCCAAGTCAAATTTCTCTTTTTTCATCAAGCTGCCCCCTTAACTGAATTGAAAATTGCCAGTTTTCGGGTATTCTTCTTTATTCAATTGAATATTCTCTCTTTCACCATTCATAAGAAATTCATCAAAATCTATTACACCAGCAATATTAGAGATTATCGGTCTTACATCATTATACCGCAGTATATTTTGTTGTTTTGCAACTGTATATACCGCTTTCACCGCTGTTGAAAAGTCCTTCTCAATCTGCTTTATTGTGGTGGTTTCATCATAGAAAAGCCCTGTAATTACATAATCTATCTTTACGGTAGTGGCAGGTCCACAGATTAACTTCGCACAGGCAGTAGGCAGCAGCCTTTTATTTCTATCTTCTGGGGATACAATATAATTGTATACTTTATGTACAAGCTCATCATTGGCTGGCTGACCATTAGCATCTACCAAAACAATTTTTACTGTTCCTGGTCCCTCTGCTGTTGGAATCACAATACAGTCACCAGCACCAGACTCCTTTGCCCACCGAATATAATCACTATCATTCCCTAAAAAAGTTAAACTGTTATCATATTCCGTCGCAATTCTATCATAGAAATTGTCGTTGCTCTCCCTTTCGGTTCCTCCTGTTATCTGTTCTGGATTAATTACCTCTGTGATGTTTTTATCTGGTTTTGCCATAAGAGTTACAGTATTTGCTGGCACATTAGAGCTGGCACCACTTTCCACCGCTAATATAGGAATAAGAATTGTCCCTTCCGCCTCAATTTCTTTTTCTTCTGTAGAATAAAACAGAATAGATGGTCCACTGTCCGTTGCTGGTGTGCAAAAAATTGTTCCCTCTGCTATAATTGTTCCTGGTGTGCCAGTAACTTTCACTTTTCCTGATGCACACTTTGGCGGGTGCCTTTCAAGATGCACCTGTTGCCCGTGAAGATCTAACCAGTTATCCCATGCATATTGGGGAAAAGCAATCATTAAAGCCCTTACCAGATGGTAATTAATAAATTCATCTTTCTCTAGTGCAGCAGGTCTTGTAAAATCATAGGGAAAGCCTCCTGGCATATTGTCAATATCTGCTGGAAGGTTGTTCATCATTCGCTGATGGATTTCCTCTGCACTGTTATTCTCGATAAAATCTGGTCTTATAAATTCCGGCTGCATATCCTCTCCCCCTCTTAAATCGTAATTGTGATTTCCTTATCACAATCAACACCTTTTACTTTAAATTTACAATGCATACTATCACCTTCCCAGGAAAATTCAAAATCCAGAACGTCCTCTGTCCTAGGATTTACCATAAGCGCTTCTGTAATGGTTCTCTGCACCATAGATTCCACTGTTTCTACATCGTCATTATCCAAAGCACGTTCCATCTCAACGCCAATAGAGCCTGGATACGCAAGACAGCGGTACCGCTCTGTTTGTGCAATCTTAAAACACCATATAGCGTAAGCCTCTTTTCCATCACATTCTACAATACGGTTCGCACCATCTCTAACAAAATCATTGGTTACAGGGTCCCATTTTGCACTTCGCCTGTATTCCATATCATATCTTGTATTTTGTGGTGTAAATTCTGGTACTTGCACCACTGGGAATAGTGGTTGTGACATCTGTCTCGCCTCCTTCTTATGATTGCTCAATTACATCTATTACCACCGCTTCACTTTGCACCCATGCCACTAAAACACGATCTCCTGCTTTTAATTTTGGCAGTAATACATCATGGCTGTGTCCCCCAAACCCTGAAGGATTATCATGTATATGTTTATCCCCCTGTATATGCCCTATCCAGCTAGACTCTGATGTCCCTAGCGGATACCCATTAATGGACCTGCAAACAGAGTAATCACCTTTTGGTATTGGAACTGGAAAAGTATTTGTTACAAGACTGTAATTTCCCTGTATTTCTCCAAAATCTAAAACAAAAGGTGATTCTGTTTCTTTTCTCATTCTTTCGCTCAAGACAGTTGCTAGTTTTGCTGTGCCAGGGTGTCCGTCAAATCCTTCCATCTATACCCTCCTCTAATCAAATGTTCCATCATCTACCCACCCATATACATTACTGCCACTATCTGTATGGATTAGATGCCATGGGTGCGCTTTGCCTGAACCATTTTTAATAGTAATTTTTGCCTTTCCAGCGCTTGCAGAATATCCTTTCGCATCAGAATAACTGCTGACATAGTGTGTACCACCGTGGAAGTTCACAATATCTCCTACCTGATATGCTTTCTTCTCCTGTCCATTATTATCACTATTTCCACTTATTTCTTCTGGTTCAGCGTACTCCAAATCCATGGACATGTTATAGGATTCTGCATTATGCTGAATACTTTTAACATAATAATAACTTGATGTTATACTGCTTATAATGTAGACTAGATCACCTTTTCGTATAAATGGAACATCTGGTGCTTGTACTGCCATTTTCTTTTCAATCTTGCCCTCGTCCTCTAGTATCTTTTGTGCCGCCAGATTTGCATCACTTAATGTTTCCTCTTTTCCTCTGGTATAAATCCTTTGCCGAATCCCATACTGAACCGCTCCATTCAGTGTAGCTTCTACACTGTGTTTCCCTTGCTTATCTGCCTGACCAACTACTTTCACTCTAGTAATTAAATTTTCTGTGCTAATATTTTTGCTAAAGGACTGTGTATTCTCTACACAAAACACATATACAGTTTTATTGCTGCCCCACGGAATTACACTGGTATAGCCTTTGGCTGCCTGTATCATGCACTTTTTCTCGCCTTTTTTAACTGCATCATCTAAAAATTCCAGTATAATATCTGACAGATACTTGTTATTACACACTGTTTTCCCATGAGAGGCATTGGGTCCCTTATAATCTCCCTGCAATATCTCCCAATCATTAAAAATCCCCTCAATTGCGGATTTTGTTCCAGTTCCAGAAGGATAGTATCGGTTATCCTGGCTTTTCTGCAATTTATACAATTCATCATAGCAGGTACATTTCAAGCTGTTCTCACTATTCTTTTCCACCTGGTTCCAGTTTTCTACATATCCTCTGGCAACTTCCTCACTGACAACACCATCTGTAGCAAAAATTCCTATAAGGCAGCCAGGCTTAATAAGACTGGACAAATATCCCTTTGCTGTCTCATAATTGCGTACCGTAAAGAACAAACGCATAGAAATTTCGTTTTCATTTTCTTCCCAGCCTAAATTCTGAATAAAGTCACCAATATTGTACTGATTTCCAGATGCATCCATTACTACAGCATGATACTTTATATTCGCTAAATCAATCATCGGTGCCTCCTATCCTGGTATGGTTAGAACTTCTCCAGGCCATATCCAATGCCCATGATCAGAACTGGATTTCTTATGTTTCTTTGCCTCTGCCTCAATTGTGTCAGCATTTGCATCATAGATAGAAGTCCACTTGCTTCCACTTCCCAACTTTTTTGCTGCAATCCCCCATAAGGTATCGCCGCTTACCACTGTATAAGTACTGCCTCCTTTAGAAGAATCACCAGAATCATTTCTTGGCGCTGTTTTTACAATTCCAAGTTCTTCTGTTGTATAAATTTCTAAAGGCTTTTTTTGTACAAAAGCTATGGAATATTCAACATTTCCGTAGGCACCTATTGGTCGTGCCTGAAAAGAAGAAATGGTAACATCTATATTAATCCACGTGCCTGTCACAATCAGATTCAATACTGTTTCATTTTTAATAAAATTACTTAGTATTTTTACACATTCTTTTGGTTCCTTCCAACTGTTTTGTCTTACAATCGGTTCCATCTTTTTAGATTTTCCAAAGAAAACACCGTCCCATGAAAACTCTGATATTGCGGTCCCTTTTGGAATTTTTACTGTGCCTTGAGAGATAATGTCAAAACTCTGGTACTTTGCGCCATATTTCCCCTGTATTTTTTCTGGTAGTGCCGGAAACGTAAACTTTGCACCGCTTCCGACAGGAATTAATTTTATGTCCATCGTCTACGCCTCCTTTAATGGCATATTGGAAAAAACCTCTTCCAATGTTCCAGCAATCTCACCGTTTAATTCATCTGCCAATTCTTTCATATGCCTTCTAATGATCTGCATAATACTTTCTTCGCTCTGTCCATCACCCCCATGAATAACAAACTCTGGTGCCACACTCACATTTACCTGTATAGGAGGACTGTTTAAACTGTTTTCCCTTTCTGCTGATACAGGTTCATATACCTGTGTAGTTTCTTCATTATAGTCTCCCTGTGCGTTTTCGTTATAAGCTATAGGAGCGTTTTTGTTTACATTATTGAATAAATTATAGTTACCTGCTGTATTATGAGAAATAGAGCCTCCTACATAACCACCACTGGCATGTGCAGACACTCCCAATGCGTCACCCGCCTGCTTATAAAGTTCTAATGCTCTGGATCGTCTGCTTGGATTGGTGGGAATAATAAACTCACCATATCCTTCCTCTGCCAGCCAGGAAAGCTGTGGACCACCGCTTACATAGCCGCCTGCCGCATGACCGTCTGTCTCTTGGCTAACCGTTGGAAGTGTAGGGGTGGTAATATTATAGGCTGGTGTCATATTTATAGATGGATTAATAGAAAACGGACTCGCTGTAGCTATTTCCAATGCTGTCTGCATATCTGTTCTTAAAAGAGGTGAAGAATCTAATAAAGTTGCTGAAGCGCCATGACTAATCGCTGTACCAAAATCAACTCCTGTATCTTCCCATTCCTTTATTAATTCATCATAATGCTCATTTGAAATCGGATCATACTGTGTCATGTACTGCTCCAGGAATGAGTTGAGCGCTTCCCGATCATTGCTGCTCTCTAAGGCATTATGCAAAGCCTCTGAATATGACTGTTTGATGCTCTCAAAATACTCGCCATAATACTCGGACATTGGCTTAGCGGCGTCCTCCGCAGAAAGCCCAATGGTCGGTTCCTCCGATGGTCCTGTTATGGACTCCATAAGTGCCGTCCAGTCATTTCCGGTCATGGAATCCCAATCTATCACCGCCTTTATTTCCTCGGCTGTTGGTATCTGAATCTTAAAGCCCTGGATAATCGTCTCTTTGGTTCCCTCCGGTACCGCAAGTGCTGTCTGAATCAACTCTGACGCAATCGTGGTCTGTTCTGTCGGATCAAGATTCAGCTTATCAAGCCCCATCCAGCCAATAACATCAGGTATCGTCCATGATTTCACATTCGGATGCGCCAGCATCGCATTATTTAGCACCAACGTTAGCTTTTCCGTTGTGCTGCCCTCCACTTCCGGCATGATTCTCGCCAATCCAGAGTCCCATGCCGTAGCAATACTTTCCAGATTGAATGTGCTTACCCTCGCGTTAAGTTCGTTTATCTGCGCATAGTATCCTTTCGTTGCCTCCGCAACCGCCTCGTCATATTCTGACTGCGTAATTGCTTCATCTGCAAGCTGAAGGTTCAAATTGGTAAACGTCAAAGTCAGCGCACTTTTATACTGTTCGGATACAGATGCCACGTTTGCTTGCAATTCTTCCTGCAAGGCATTAAAGCTATCCATATCCAAAGCAGCTCCGTTATGCTTAATCTGCAAAGCCTGAAATTCTGCATCAGTCTTTGCCTTTGCTATTTTTCCTGTAATTTCTGCAATCTGGCTCTGTAACTCCTCTAATGCCTTTGCCTCATCTGGGATAATAATCCCATCTTCTAATGCAGCATTCATTGTATCTGTCAGTTCTGCACTTAAATCATTTACCCGATTTTTTACTCCCTCATAATAGCTATCCAGACTGGAAGTATCTGCTTCCTCTCCTGTCAGCAGTTTAAGCGCAACAGTCGCCTGATAATGATTATCGTCAATGAAGGTCTGACTTGCATTAAGGAAATTTTCAATTGCACCTTTATAACTGTCCTTATCTGTTTCTGATAATTCCATATTAAGACCGACCTTCCAATTCTCCTTTTTCAGATCGGAAACAGACAATTCCAGGCTGTTTAGGGCTGCTTCTGCGTCAGATGTTACCTGTGCAAACATATTTAATCCCTCTGCCATATTACCAAAAGTGATTTCACTTGCAACTTTCTTTACCTCTGCCAAAGACAGGGAAATGTCACCAAATGCTTTCTTGGCAACATTCGCACATTCCTCCTGAAACATCAAAGCAAACTGACTTGCAGATACTTCAGAATCATTCATAGCCTGAACCAGCGCTTTATTTTTAAATGTCACATCTTCAATTGCAAATCCAGTAGCCTCAAAGACTTTTTGTGCCTTTTGCGCCTCCTTCTGCATTTCTTCTACATTTTCCTGATATTCTTCTTGGTATTTTTCCTTTATCTTATTTCCCTTAATCCAACCCGTAATACCTCCAACACCAGCACCAATTAAAGCACCTATCGCTGTGCTAATTCCAGGAATAGGAATAAGAGTACCTATCGCAGCACCTGTAGCTGCTCCAGCAGCAACTCCACCGGCTTTCCATGCTGCTGACTCTCCGTAAGCTTTTGACTCTTCCTTATTGTCGGACTTAATTGCCTTGTATGTATCTAATGCACTACTTATCAAGGTTGCGCCCGCAGCAATGCCTCCAGCTATCGCACCACCTCCAGCAGCGGCA
Source organism: Lachnospiraceae bacterium (assembly GCA_949383255.1). Classification (GTDB taxonomy): domain Bacteria; phylum Bacillota; class Clostridia; order Lachnospirales; family Lachnospiraceae; genus COE1. Next base: position 9,844 of record CASJPF010000018.1, read on the forward strand.
AGTCCCGCTCCAGATGTCGCACCAGAACCTAGCGCCATTCCAGTTTTCCCAAACAGTCCCAGTAATCCACTTCCTCCAGCAACGACACTCCCATCTAATGCTTCACTAAGCGTAGCTTTTCCAATAATGGAACCCACAAGAGATGTCCCTGTTTCTGGATTTACGCCAAACAATCCTTTTCCAATACTTACGCCTCCTTTTGCCATACCAATAAACAGTTTGGCAACTTTACTAAGCATAATCGCTGATAAAACAGAGGACAACCCTGCTGACTCGCCTCCTGGCAATAGCTTTCCTGCACTAGAAAACATGCCTTTAAATCCCTGCCACAGTTTACCTGATACTGTATCAAAGTCAAAACCCTCTGAAAAACCTTTTGCAAATGCAGCACCAAAACTTACTCCTTCGTCCGAAATCTCGCTAATATTCATTCCTAACAATGTCATAATTCCAGTTCTTAATCCAGATCCAATTCCACTGCCAATATTTTGTGCAAATTTTTCTTTCCCTGTGCCGTTCCACCATTCTAAGAACGGCTCTGCAATAAATTCGTCCCAGGCAATTTTTACTTTTCCGAAGAAATTTGCATCTTTCCATTTTTTTGTTTTTGTAAGTTTATCAAACTTTCTCTGCATTTGGGCTACTTTCGTATCAACCCAATCCATAAGTTCATCAAGCGCACTTTCTATCATAGGCATCTGTTCAGTTAACCATTCCGCAAAACTCCTTATATAAGGAGCCATTCTGCCACCGAAAGAAATTTTTACTCCATCAGCCGCGCTCTGCAACAGGGTTATTGCTCCTTGCAGATTATCCATCATAATTTCAGCCATTTTCGCTGCGGCTCCATCTGCATTATTTACAGCTTTTGACAATTTTTCATAATCTTCTGTAGTTGCGTTTAGAATTGCAAGAAATCCTTTTTGCGCATAAGTTCCTGCAACAGTATTGGCAAGATTCGCTTTCTGCTCATCTGTAAAATCTGCTGTTGCATCTCTTAATTCTTTCATAATGTCCCCAAATGCTCTCGCTGAACCATCAGAATTAAAATACGCTATACCTAATTTTTTTAAGGCATCAGTAGCACCATGCGTGTTGGTAGACAGTCTGGTAAATATGGAATTTAATGCAGTACCAGACATATTGCCTTTAATACCAGCATTTGCCATTAATCCAGTTGCCAGCGCAACATCTTCAATCGAATATTTCAAAGTTCCAGCCATCGCTCCTGCATATTTAAATGTTTCACCCATCAAAGATACATTCGTATTGGAATTGGACGCTGCAACTGCCATAACATCAGCAAAGTGCCCTGCTTCACTTGCCTTCATTCCAAAGGCTGTCAAGGCATCTGTAACAATATCCGATGTTGTGCCAAGGCTTTCTCCTGATGCGGCTGCCAGACTAAGGATTCCCTCAATACCGCCCATCATATCTTCTGTTTTCCAGCCTGCCATTGCCATATAATTAAATGCTTCCGCAGACTCCGCGGCTGTAAATTTGGTGGTAGCTCCCATCTCTTTTGCCTTATTTGTCAGTTTTGTCATTTCTGAATCTGTAGCACCGCTTATCGCTTTTACTTGGGACATAGCAGCCTCAAAGCCCTTATAGGTATCAATTGTATCTTTTAAACCAATACTGACTCCAAGGACTGCCCCTGCTTGAAAGACGGGATTCTTTAGCAGATTTATAATCCCTCTAACTGGTGAAGTAATTAGGTCAACCGCTCGCATTGTAACATTCCACGTTTTTCCTGCAAAATTTTTTAACCCGCTTCCAATCTTAGAAAGAATTGGCGCAATTTTGTCCTTTGCTTCCAGCAATATCTCATATTTTTCTTTTGCCCATTTTGCTAAACCTTTTTCTGTTTTCTGTGCCTGCTTATCAAACTGTGAAACACGTTCTCCTGCCTTTTGAGAGGAAGTGCCTGTTTTTTCTGCCGCTGTTTCCAGATTTCCCAACTTTCGGATTAAATTCGATATTTCTGGCTCTGTTTTATCCACAGTTTCAATGGGTATTTCAATTCTAAGTGTCTCTGCTATTGTCCTCACCTTCTTTCGTTCGCGAATCTAAAGTTATTCTCATAGATGCAAGCATAAATGCCTGTACTCCTTTTGATTTCTGATAAAATTCATCTGGAGGTATGCCTGTTGTCTGAAAAATGTGATGGAGCAAACAAGCCTTTCCACCAGCCTTAATTAGTTTTTTGCCACTTCCTCCAGATTGTCATCATAGCCACTAAGTTTATCAATAGCCTCCAAGACCTTATCTTTTTCACCAGCTTTTAGCGAATACTCAATCACGTCTAAGCCGTTCATAATACGGTCCTCTTTAGCATTCAGTGCATTCCAAACCTTGTGGTTATCCCACAGATTTTTCCTGTCTTCCTCTACAGTTGCCTCGTAGATAATGGCAGATTGATATTTAATTCTGTCTGTATCTTCTGGCAGTTTCATACCAAGCTGTTTATTACGTACATATTTGGTATACTTTTTCTTACATTTCTCGTACTCTTGAGAACTAAGAGGCCGAACGTGAAATGCAAAATACAGCCTGCCTTCTCGAACAATTTCGATACGCTGGGTTTCCTCTGATGCATACTCTGCCGCATCAATCAGCCCCTGAATAAAATCTTCTTCGTTTGCTCGAATTAATATTTTGGTCCCTTCCTCGTTGGTTTCATACTCTGTTATTTCTTGTTCTTCTACTTTCTGTGTTGCCTCATTGGTTGTATCGCTTTCTCCCATAGTCACACCTTTTGTAAAATTGTCTTTTCTAAACTCCTTTGACATCTGTATTTCCTCCTATTTCTACATAACAAAAAGGGCAGCTCTATGCCACCCTTTAATTCAATATCCTGTTATCTAATCCCTATCAATGCCAAGTAACGACTGTAATTTAGGCGCTCGATTCACAAAGAAATTCCAGTTACGCTTAATTACATCACCTGTTGTAACATTCTGAATGTCCACCTGTCCTGAAGGGATACACTCACGATAAATTACACGTTCCTCAGAGCCATTTCTGCCAAGCAATGAACCCTGAAAATCCCATACAGGCATAACCTGCGTTTCTAATGCTTCCATGAGTTCCTCAATAAACGCATCATCTTCTACCACAACTTGAGACATGGTAAGGCTCACAGAAAAGGTATTTGCTGTCTCATGTTCTTGTGCGTCGCCCAAAACACTATACTTAGCATTGTTCCAACTAACATTTGATGTAAACTGTTCCACTGTTGCCAGCAATACGCCATCTTTGTTATAAAAAGCTCCATCTTTTCCAGTTCTTCCATGTCTGGAATCACCGGCTGCTCTTTCATTTCTCATAGTCTATATCCCCCTATTCTTCGTTCGTACTGAATCGGAACAAGAATGTCAGATAAATATGTTCCATCGAATCCTTGTCAATCACATCAATATCAAACCATGCACTGTCTCCGTCCGCCTTGTATGCGCTGCTCTCCGTTACCGCACACGCTACCAGCTTACCTTCCTCACGCATGGAATCACCGACCCCCTGTACCTGGCTAATAACAGTTGCCCTTCCATTGTTGTCATTGTCCACCTTGCCGACCAAATCATCTGTGGTAGTATTGATACGCCTTATCAACTCAAATCGTGTCTTTACCCTTCTAATTTTCTTCCAGCCATCGTCTTGATTATCTGCTGGTGTAATAAGTGTGTTGATTGCATTATCAATCCACACTTGCTTTACTTTGTTGTAGCTTAGTACAATACAGCCCTTTTTCTCTGCGGAAATCATCTCTGTATTTGTAAGCCTTTCAAGAATCTCCGAAAATCCAGTAATTACGGTATGAGTAAGTGAAGAACTGGAAGACACAGCACCAATCATGCCAGCAATACGTGCGGCTGTCTGATATCCATCAATTACTGTTCCCTGCTCCTCTATCCATGCATTTAAAACATAATTCATCTTTTCATCATTAAGTGCCGCTACATGTTTCATTCTTGTTTCTAAATCAACGGTATGTTTTTCTGCAACAACTGCCTGTGCAAGAGAACCCGCATCAAAAATTCGATTTATAAAAGATTGTAACAGCAGATGAATTTCTGTGTCCTCTGTATCAAGACAGACTGTATTAAACTCGTATGGCTCAATCTGGGCAAAGGCATTGGCGTAATCTCCTGTAGTTGTCTCTGGATTTGTACCACTGGTAAAAACTCCTTGCGATATCATTTCCAGAACCGCGCGCTCTTTATTTTGCTTTAACTCTGCTTTAAAGTTCTTAGAGACTGCCAAGGCATCTGCCAGTGCTTTTGCCTCACCTTCCCCAGAAGCAAATTCAACCTTCTCAAATTCTGTAGTACCAGCATAAAAAATACATTCTTTCAAGCTGGAATCGGACAGTTTTTCCCGAACTGTAACCATAAAATTCTTTTCTCCAGGGTATTTGGCTGTGATGCAAAGTGTATCTGAATCATTTACATCTTTTAAAGTAATGGTTCCCTGGGTGCCTCCATTACCTACTCTGCAAGCAATAATCGTCTTTGCACCGCCTGCAATTGCCTCTCTCATTGCATCTGTGGTTAATCCAGTTCCAAAAATCTTTTCATAACCATCTTCGGCGCTTAATTCTACTGCTGTATTCAGTGGTCCGAAATCTGCCTTAAATAGTACGGCTGTCACTCCATTCATAATACCAGCTACAGCATTATTGCCTTTTTTCTGGATATTAAAGTAAGAACCTGGGCGAACTTTTGTTTCTCCTAAGATAAAAGTACCTGCCATCTTTATTGAACCTCCCTTTTCATAAATTTTTCTACAATCCCTTTTGCCTCCGTAACAGTACATTCTGTTTTTCCAGCAGCCTTTAATGCTGCCTCAATACACTCCTGTCTTACACCAAAAACCTTTCTTGCATTCGCTGCAAGCTCGCTTACGGAATAGACAGATTCCTGTAAAGTTTTCTGTTCTTTTTTGGGTGCCTGCTCCTGCGTTACTTCCACTTTGATATCAGTGGTTTCGACAGTTTTAGTCTCCTTTAATATTTCCTTTGCCATTGTATACCTCCTACTTATACCTGACATGGGCTGCTGCCAAAGAATGTGATTTTGCCTTATACCGCAACAGCCCATAATGACCTGTTACAAAAATCTGACCATCTTTTAAATAGTCCGATTTATAATTTGCCTGTAACCGTTTAATGAACATAGGTGAATGGTCCAGCATGATAATTTCTCCATCTAATGACATACGGTTTGCAATCGCAGCAGCCATCTTGAGCCTTGTTTCGCTCTCTGGACATAAAATATGGACAGCAATTCTGCCGTCCAGCCATGCAACTGTATTTGTTTCTTCAGACTTATCTACAGATACCAGGCGACAATATATTACGGGTCTTTTCCCTGTTGCTTCTGTGATTTCCTCCATCTGGTCATATCCCATAATAAAACATTCTGGATACAATTCTTTGATATACTTATTCGTCGCCATAATTGGATCTGGATCAGATGTCTCTTGCGACGGATATTCTAGGATATCAAACCGCACTTCACTTCCAATCGTAATATTTCCCTTCTTTTCATCTATGGTGAAAGCGTCTGTCCTTGCCCATGAAAAACAGTATGGTGTTCCTCCTTCTGGTTTTAATATTACATCTCGAAGGCAGTCCTTTATTAACGGCTCAATCTGTTCTGGCATGACTTCTGTCGTATTCTGACAAAGCAGGGACACTGAAAGCGTACCTGCACTGTGTCGTTCCTCATTTGCTAGAAGGTCAAAGTTATAAACTATCTGTGGATACTGTGTATTTCCACCCCACCCTTCCTGACTTTCCTCTGGTGGATCTGAACTAAAAATAGCAGGCGCACCACTAAACGATGCAAGATTTTTTATAAGGTTCTCTGAACATGTAAACCGCTTATAAATCAATTCTTCTAACATCATTGTCCACCACTCCCTTCCGTTTCCTGTTGGTCCTCATCTATCTCTACACCATATTCCTTTATCTCTGTCATATCAGTAGACCATCGAATCTCCCATTGTCCGTCGATTACCTCGGACACTGGAATAACAAAGTGATTTGTTACATTGCCAATTCCAGGATAATACTGTACAATTAATTGCTGTTCTGTTGCTGTTGTAACAAAACCTGCTTTTCCTTCATTCCATGTACAATGTTTACCCCAAAGCAAATCTCCGCGCTTAATTTGGGACATATCAAAGGCGGCTGTTGGTTTTTCCATTATTAGTGCCATAGCTTACCCCCTATGTATAAGGCTCGCTGTAAATCCTCTGGATTTCTGGCATAGCCTTTTCTTTTATTTTCTCTACAAATGGTCTTGGCGCTATCTTGCCGTCATTTGTACCATTTTCCAGTATTCCTGCATAGTATTCCTGGCTCTCAAGTTCCGCTACAATAGCAACTCCTCCATTAGAAGAATTTTCACTCCTCACCTGTCCGTTCCAATGCATACGGAGATTCCCTGTCCGTCTAGCGGGTGCTTCTCCTGGTGCTGATGCTCTGTATAGTACGCCTCCCCTTAATTTATGTCCATATTCTTTTGCCAGTTTCTTGGTTGATGCACTTATACTTTTTCCACCAGTGCCTGGTACTTTATACACCCTTCCGCTGCGTTGTCCTTTTAACACTTCCAATTCTGCATCTCTTAAAGCATTTACTGCCCGAACTCCTCTGGAAATTACTTTTCGGTTAATATTTTCAGTCATTTCGGAAAACTTTGCCTGAACTTTTCTTTCAACCTGAACAGTCTTTCCCGCTTTATTAACATACTCAACGTTTTCCCATAATTTCATTTTGCATCCTGCCTTTCCTCCGCATAATATATTGTCGATATGCCAAGCATACCAGTATCATCAATATCAACAATATAGAACACACGCTCTCCAAGTATCAGCTTATCTGTTCTTTTTGCTTTGGGACTTCCAGCCTGCACAATTGTATGAGTAACCACATGGTCTTTCTGGCTATGGTTTGTTCTCTCCTCGTCGGAAGTTTCTGCAAGACACCCCCTCAATATTTTTGTCCCATCACCGCTATGACTGTTTGCCACCCTTCCTGTACCTGTCACCACCTGTTTATTTTCTTCCACAATAAAGTCTTTAAACAGATTCCCTGGTCTTACATACATCATTCTTGTATTGTTCATCTGCTTTTTGCCCTTTCATTGCGCTGCATACCAGTATAAAAATAGGGAGGCTTACAGGCTGTCCTATTACTAAAGTGCGGTACACTGCATTCTGCTGACACCTCTTTTTTCAGCTTGTCGTAATCTTCCCGCCATAACTTCGCCCTTTCTTGCAATTCTAACGTTAGTGGACCCGTTTTCGTATTGACCTCATAAGAAAAGCGCCTGCATAGACTTTCCAGCAACATAAGCTTTGCTTTTTTCCATGATTTTGGATAGGTTTCAATGGCGGCTTGGATTTCCTCATCAGTCAGCGCCGTTGTATCGGAACAACCTTCTACCATGACATCACCCAGCTCAAATCGCATACGGTCCTTTCCAAGTTCCTTAACATTTCCTGGATCATATGTGTATGTACCCTTTGCCATTAGGTATCAACTCCCTCTGTATTGGTTCCTGTGGCTTTATTACCGCTTGTAGATTCGTTTGAAGCTGCTTTAATGGAGAATAATTTATCTGCCTGCTCTTTGGCTGCATTTTTAACCGTTTTACGGCTGTCTGCTGCATGGAGAAGTATTAATACATTCTCACTCTTAACATCTGCGATTGCCTTTGCACCTTCATCAACATTTAATTGCATAATGGAAAATACCTGCTGGATTTCCTCGGATTTTGCTAAAACTGTCATATGCTGTTCATTTTCTCTATCAGAATCTATGACTATATCGATCATGACCGTTTCCATCAATGTTTCTGAATCAACTTCCTTTCGTTCTGCGGCCGACTGCTGCAAAGCTTCCTGTAATTCTTTCTGCTTTTGCTCCATTTCTGTAATCGTATTATTAACAGCTTCCTCTATTGCCTCCGCAAGCATCTTGTCAACCTGCTCTTGTGTAAAAAGGGTAGCAGACTGTTTATCTGCTACCCCCATGCTGTCATTTACAATCGTAATTACACCCATTTTCTCTTGCAGCCTGGCATCTGCCACAAGATTTTCTGGTATTTCATTGCCAATGTAGAATTTTTTTCCTCCAAAGCTGCAAGGTTTATTTGCAATCAATCTCATAGCGCGCCTCCTATACTGCATCTGCAAAGAACATCGCCAAATCGTCTGCTGTCTTTTTCATATCAGCAGCCATAAGACCCTCAATAAATTCGGAATGTGTGCCATTCTCTCCTAGATAACTTAGAATTGGCAAAATATTGCCATTCCCCAGCATATCCCATGTAAAGATATAACCTGCGGAAGGTTCATCAATTGATGGAGAATCTGTCGCATAAGCTAACAGGAAAGCATTTGGATCGCCAATGTATTCCATCTTTGCAGTCTGCCCCAATTCTGCTTTATTCATAATGGAGCGCTGCACTGTAATCCTGTCAATTCCAAAAAGCTGTGCCAACACATTTAATGTAACAGAGGCAGGATTTGCTGTAGAGCCTCCATATTTTACTCTTTCCAGAATTGCAGGGTGTTTCTTTAGTGCGTTAAACACATTAACTCCCAGCGCTAATCTGTTTGGCATACGTCCAGTAGATTCTTCCATTGCTGTTTTCTTCTCGTCCATAAAGGACACCGGATCGGAATTGGCATTGCTAAACTTAATAAACTGTCCAGATGTCGGTATGGTAGAATCAACCCCCGTAAGTTCCTGTCCCCATACACCCTTTTTGAAAAAACTACGGGCAAACCATGCGTCCTGGTGGATATTTGCCTGTGACGCCATTGTCTTTGTTCTCTGCTGTTTTGGGTCTGTTATCCTTGGACCCATTCTCCGGTTTAAGTCTGTCTGCCTGATCTGGTCAATACCCATAATCATCTGATCTACTACACAAGCATAAGTATCCATATGTTCGGAAAGTACTGCTGGATCGACTTTGCCGTATGCTGGTTTTCTATGCCAGTTGTCACGTAGTAAATCCTCTTTATCAAATATGTAATAATTATCAGAGGATAAAGACACTGGGCAAATCGGAAAAATCGTCTTTGCAAAACTCTTTTCATCACTCTGGTAATATGCCAGCGCCATATTTGACAACGCTGTGTGTGGTCTGAAGGCACCCTTTGCAATATCTGCTTGAATGCTCGCTGCTGTTCTTTTCGCCATTTTTCATTCCCTCCTGCTTTAAGCTTTTTGATATTTGGCAATCTGCACTCTGCAATAATCATCTTTTGCAACTGTTGAAAGTGCGATACCTACTACATAGTTACCGGATTCTGCCTTAACAGCCAAACCGTTAGATGCTGTGACTTCATTCCCTTTGGCAATTTCGCCACCAGCTAAGATATAGCCAATATCCTTAATCTGAATATCAACATCATCACCGACATTTACCTTTCCAGATTCCACACCGGAAATATCATTGATTCCAGCTTCAATCAGCGCAACCCCTATTAAAACGGTAGAACCATCTGCCGCTAGAACAACATTGCCGTCCTTATCATATGCCATAATTCGATTTCTCACGTCCTCGATAGCAGCTCCAGCCTGCTCTACAATCGTAACACTCTGATTCACCTGTACTCCATTGAAATTCCTGTTTCCCACTTGTTTATCCTCCTTCCTTAAAATCCTGCCTCTGTTTCATACTCACTCATAAGTTCTGGGTGATCTTCCCAGGCTCTCGCTACTGCCGCAGCATAATCCAAGGAAGAATTTTTCTCCATATACCCTTTGGCAATGGTTTCAATTTTTGCCTCGGCTGCTCCTGCTGTAGAACCATGACCGGACTTTCCAATTTCAGAGAATACGCCGGATTTTTCAACCGCTGCTACTGCCTGGTCCAACACAGCAATCATATCATTGTAGGCAGTTCCTCCCGCAGCTTTAAGACTTTTCAGCATAGGCACCAATTCCTCTTCCTTTTTACCGATAATCACATATCTCTTTGCAACCTCGGTCAGTTCTCTAGCCTCGGCATCTTCGCGGAATTTCTTCAAGCTTTCCAGCTCTGCCCTTACTGCGGGGTGCAGTCCCTTATAGATGCTGTCTGGTTCCTCTGTTTGTACAACAGATGCCACCACATTAGGCACAGGCTGGGTTACAGACTTAACTACTGTTGGTTCTGTAGATACAGGAGGCAATAACTGTTCTAGGGGTGCTGATGCGCCTCCATCAACAGTATTGTCTCCCTCGTCCACTCCATAGCGTTTTTCAATGTTTTCCAGAAAAACTCTCTCCGCATCTGTTAGTTTACTCTTGTCAATCTTCATTCCCATTTCCTTTTCTTCTCCTTTCGGTTTTTGGTTGTTATCCGGTTCCTCTTTTTCAGATTCCTCTTTAGCAGCTTTTTCAATTGTTTCATTCAGCCTTTCTACAGCCGATTTCATAATCTCCAGCTCTGCCTCTGATATATCTTCATTTTTCTTTACAATGCTGGCTGACCTGCCGCTGGACCACTTCCTGATTGATTCCTGCACTACTGCGTAAAATTCATCAAGACTCTCCTGCATTGCTGCTGCCGCGCTGGTACTGTCCAGTTCATCATCATTGAGGATTGAACAAAGAGAAGACTGCAATGCATAACCGATATCCCATATCTCATCACAAATCTTTTGGTTGTTGACTTCATTGACTTTCTCACTGAAACTTATGGAATCGCCTTTCTGTATTTCAGCTACTGCACTGTCAATTTCCTCTTGATTCATACCAGCCGCTTTTCCAATAAAGCCAAACAACTTTTTAAGTATGCTGCTAGAATTTTTCGGTTCTTCCTTGTCTTTTTTCTTCCTCATTTTAATGTCAGCATCAGGATTTGCCCCTTCATCTACAAAATCTACTTTCCTGATTTTAAGATTCCTTAGCTTTGTTGCCACCTTCTTGTCTCCTTTCTGTAGAATATATAATACAAAAAAGACACCTTTTCAGATGTCTTTTTGAATTATCAGCATATAATTGCATTTGTTATTGTCTTTATGCGCAATATTTAATCTCATATTCTGAAACAATTTTGGAGAAAATTTCTCGCAGTTTCTTATCTTCGTCAATGATATCCATACGATTTGTATTCTTTATCTCAGTTTTTGTGCACCCACTATCGGACATTCGCTGTTTTTTGTTCCGAAGTCTGGTTCCTAAATCACAACCAGCGCGGCGCTCTAATTCACTGTACATCTCATTTCGCAAAACGTTAAATTCGGTTCCACAACTCTTTTGAATACGATTAAACTTTATATTAATTTCTTCACACCAGTTGTCAAGTATTGGTTTAACAGCGTCCTTAATATTTTCTGTCACCTCATAAGCCTTAGCCGCTACTTCTTTTGCACTGTCCGCAATCTTCTTAGCTTCTTTGGCTTCTCTTTCCGCTTGCGCCAACTGATCACATAATCCATAAAGCAATTTCATTTGTGGGGATAAATCATCTACAAGCTGTCTGACACGAAAATAATTACTTACAAGCTGACGCTGCACTTCCCATGCCAAATCGTCGGTGAAAGACTTAACAAGCATCAAATAGCCGCTTTCTGTCATTAAATTTACTGGAATGTTCGGATTTCCTCCCTTCGGTGGGTTGGGTACGTATTCCGTACAGAACTCCGAATAGGAAATTGTAAAGAAATCCTCGCCCTCAATGAAATGCTTTTTGTTATCGTTAAAATTTCTCTTTGCAGTTCCTTCTGGTCTGCCATGCACAACATCAATATCCTTGAATGTCACTACCCGCTGACCTTTATACTCCTTTATTAAAATATCATGGTTGTTAATCTTGATAATATCATTCATGTACTTTACCACATTTCTTTGAACCTCTCACTGCTAAAACCGCGAGATTCCTGCTTCACCAACCCTGCACTTACTAGACAGCCAAGATAATCAAGAAATGGACCTTTTGCTTTATTTTTATTCTACTGGAATCCTTTCTGCTTCGCCTTCGATAGAGAACATAGAATAAGTCCCATCTTTTACCTTTTCCCATACATCAGAATCCGTAACTTTAAATCCAATCCACCAACCAACGGGCAGCATTCCTGCTGGAATACCCATTGCTGCCATTTTATCTTCTGTAAATACAACGCTTTCTATTAATACAGCAACACCGCCTCTTTCATGCATTTCGCCGCCTTCACCATAAAGCCTTACATATTCATAAACTGCTTCCTCAAGCTCACAAGGAGCGATAATGTCACCCTGCCAATCTTCTATCAGCTCACCATCTGCACGTATAGACACACTTGCCCACCCAAAAGCAAGATGCCTGTCATCATCAGATTTCGTGATCTTAAAACGTCCCTTTAGAACCTCATTTTGTTTTTCAATCAGTTCAGAGAATTTTTTCACTTTATCCTTTCTACCTACCTTTCAAATATTAATATAAAAAGGACCTGTTCCCAAGTCCTTTATTTTTCCTGTTTTATATTCCAACAATCAGAAAACTATTTAATTCCATATTTTTCTCTTAATTTTAGAATTTCTTTTCCAAACCACTTTGTAATCTCATGCAATTCTTTAGCCGATGGATCCGTATCCAATCCAGAAGGATATAAAATATTCCTATATTTTCTCAATACCGCATCTTTTTTTTTCAATGTTTCTTCTATCAGTTTTTTTCCTTCTTCTTCGTAGGCAGCCCATGAATCTTTATCGTTTCTTTCTTTCATATCGAAATCCATATTTTTCAGCCAGCCTCCTTACAAAAAAATCATATTCATCAAAATCCACATCTGCATCACCATAAAAAACCTGTTGCAAAAATTCTGCATAATTTTCTCCCTTATAAGCATGTTCCAATTCTGCTGAATTTGCATAGCCAGTTTCCAATGTTCGCTGAATGGTATATGTATATTTGAAATCTACGCCATTAAGCTGGGTAAGTTCATAATCCATAAACAATGAAATATCATCATAACTGAACGAAAAATGCGTTTCCTGTATTGGATGGTTATGTGTAACGTAAGCACCATACAATTCTTCGCTTAAATCAATATTAGGATAAACTGCTTTTTCATTTCCAAAGCATTTCCACACCAAACCAGAGGACGATATTACAACCGCATTTTCAATATTACTATTTACAATTTCAGCCTCATATTTAATTAATTCTGACTTTATCACATCATCAGACATGTTGTCAAGAGAGCCAAGATATTCTGGTGGTTCATGTTCTGGAATTTCCACACTATCGCCATCTCCTGCGGAAAGCCCCCTATCTGTAAACACAACTGGCTCCACCTCAATATACTCCACAGCACAAGCACACCGCGGGTGCGCAGGCGGCAGCAGATCTTGTCCTGGAAATAGCATTTTGCCTTTCAATGGAAAACTTTTGTCCATTTCAATTTCTATACCTTCAAGTGCCTGGCATGTGCTGCATACCCTGTCATCTCCTGATGTACTCCATCTCTTTTTTACTGTTCCAAGATAACCTTGTTGTTGGGCTTGCCGTATTCCTTCATCTGCCCCTCTGTTATATGCAAATGCGCTTTCTGTTTGTGCTATAGCCATAGCTCTTTGACGGTGTTTCCTCTCTGCGTATTTGCAGGTTGCATCAAGCGCTTTTCTCTGCATATTTTCGGGCTTCATTCGTGGGTGCTCTTTTTTCAGATTCTCTATAATACTGTCATAAAGTTTGGCTGCTGCCTGTGCATCACCTTTTGTCAAGCCAATACAAGGGCGGATAAGTCTGGATAGTTCATCAACAGTATGCCCCTCTTTCATCTTCTTTGCCAACAGAATAGAGATAGCTTCTTTCTGTTCACTTGTACAGGCTGTAACCAATTGCGCCCCTCGTGTCTGAATCCACTTTAACATGCCTGGTGTCTGTGTGTTAAATACAAATGTTTTGTCATCTAAAATAGGCTGTCCTGATGCACCAGCAATGATTGCATTTGTCCATAAACCTTTCAACCTGCCTGAAATTAATTTGGAATAGTCCTGTCTCCATAATTCTATGGCTTCTTTACTTAATGTTCCATCTAGTACAGCCTGCCGCAACTCCTGATAAGTAATTGCATTCTGCTGATCTTCCCAAAAGCCGCAAAGAATCTGTACTGGTTCCTCACAATTATTTTCAAGGTATTCTTCAAGGCGCTCCAAAACTTCCTGGCTGTTAGCTGTCTTTACTTTCTGTACTCGTTTTGGAGGAATGATTCGTAATCCCATGTGCTGCTTTTCCTTTCTGTTCTGGCTGCTTTTTTGAAGCTGTGCAGCATACTTTATATGTTAAAATATCAGTTACCTTCCTAATCGTTTTTTAGCTTCTTCCATCTTATTATCTTGTATTTCCTCATCAGGTTCGGTACCCGCGGCTGTTTTTGGCTCTGGCGGCTGGTTCTGCTCCTGCTGTTCCTGCCTTGTTCGGTCAATCTCCCTGACATCAGAATAAGTTCTATCTGGAAGATGTCCGACCTGTCGAATGTAATCTTCTAATCCATCATCAGGTATCAAAACGCCAATTCCAGTCATGTCTTTTATAAATTCTGCGACCTTTGTAATATCTGCGTCTTCTATATCTCCATGTGTCATTTTGGGATATTCTGTAATGTTAGAAAAATACTGACCGTTAATGTCAATCAATGATGGTATGCCCTGGCTGTTAAATGTCTCACAGATAATATCCAGAAACGCTCCTATAGCAACAGCAAAAAGCTCTGTTTTATCAGAACTCAATGCCCAGCTACCTGTCTTGTCATGCCCCAGAAAAATGAAATCTGCCAATACTGTCATAGCGATTCTGGTATCATAACGATTAATGATTGCGTTGGTATCAAATTGTCGCGTTCCACCAGAACTTAGTAATTCCAACTTATAACCAAACGGAAGGACAACTCCCTCCATTTCGTCCCTACGAATATTTCTGACCATACTTTCAAGTCCAGCTACTATATCCGCATTTTCTGGTATATTTTTGTCCCATAAGTCCACACCTTCTGGTCCATATAACACCGGAAGTCCTGCCAAATCCCGCTCAATACCAATTCCTTCTATCTCCTGGATTCTGCGCTTAAAGTACCATAACCGATAAGCATTTCTAAGAATACTCCTTCCTTCTGGATTGTTCTTACGACTTTTTGTCCGAAAGAGCAGCGCCTTCTCCATAGGAATTGTAAATGTCCCAAAATCTGGGGGTGGCATCTGTGTCATTCCCAGCAGATTATCCTCATTGTCATATTCCCATTGATAAAGTGTCTCTTGTGCCCTTATTGGAAGTTTCTTCCAACCAATAAGACCATCATTAAATTTGCTCTTGGTTCGTGTATCTTTTGTATTTCCCATACGTCGCTTATACACAATTTCATGAAAACTCCAACCATAGGTGAGAAAAGACAGGATTTCTGATATTGTGTCAATCCATGTGTCCTGCATATCGTTCATGCAGCTTTCCACAAATTCAGCAGCTTCTTTATCCTTTGCAGTATCTCCGCCTGGCTGCACATTCCAATTGCATTGTCTTACCAGCATTTCTATAGAAAAGAGGATAGCGCCTACTATATCATCATTCTCTGACATTTCCCTGTATACCTCTATCCCTCGTTTTCCCCTTAGCTCATAGAGAAATTCTTCATAAATATTTCCGCCATAGCGCCGCTGCCCTATGCGACCTATCTCTTTGTTATTTGCCATCTGTTCTCACCTCACTTCCTCCAATAACTGCTCCTTCCCAGATTACTGTCTGACGGCGGCGCCGAATATGTCAAGCCGTTTTCTATTTCGCTGAAGGCGGAACTGCTTGCATCTACCATATCCTTAAACTGGGATTGTGGAAAGCTCTCAAGCTGGTTAAAATACATCTCGTTCCAGTCTGCTGCCAGTATATCTACATTTCCTTTATCCATTCCTTCCAGTCCAAGCCACTGTGCCGAGAATGGTTCTGCTCTTGTAACCTTATCCCCTGATTCTGGCAGTATCTTTACAGCAAATCCTGACAGAAATTTCAAAAAGCTCTGTGCCTGCGCCTTGCCCGCCTGTCCTGGGTCTTGAGGAAGGCGTGTTATCACCCTTCCATACTTTGCCTTGTCTGCAATACAGGTCATTTTAATCAGCTCTCGTACTTCAGCAGAATCCAATCTGCGGTTAATCACATCAGCAACAATATAGCGTCCATTTTTGCGTTTACCTATTAGCACACCAGCCGTATATGCTGGTTCTCCATCTTCGTCCTCTGAGGTCGCTGCTAAATCCCAGCCTCTCGCCCATAAAATCACGTCTGTAGGCAACACTTCCAGCATATTAACCTTGGTTCTTTTAAACATCAATCCTGCTGCCGCCTTTATCTTCCAGTTACCGAATAATAAGCGCTCTCTTTCCACAAGCGCCAAAGCCATAAGATTTGCCATATAACCAGGGTCATTTTTCATTAAAATTTTGTTGTCTTGTAGGGTGCTGGCTATAAATGTGACGCTTTTTGCCATAATCACGGCTTTCTCGTAATCCATGCCGTTCTCTATTGCCGCATCAATAGCTCCCTGCCTAGTATCAAACCAATAGATTACCTCATTCAAACGCGCCATCCAGCGTACTTTCCCTGACCTTTCTGGAATTGGATAACCAGTATCCTGATCTATCCACCACTTTATGAACTCTGCTACCCATGAATCGGCGTCTGGGTTGCAGGTTGCCCTTACATATGGAGCCACACCGGAATCCGTCCTGTTTCTGGAAAGCATATAGAAAAACTGGTACTCGCTGAAATGTGTTAACTCGTCAAACCCTATCATCGTTACCTGAGAGCCTTGCCATGAGAGACAATCTTCATCATTTCCAAGGTGTGCAAAATTGATTGTCGCACCACTTTTGAAAATCCAATGTAATTTAGGGGTCTTTAATGGAAAACAACCTTTCACATAACAGTAAATTTTTCTACTGCTATCCCACAATCCACCAGGAGCAGTTACCTGCGTATAATCTTTACGAAAAATAACAGCATTAAAATTCTTGTTGTTTTTATGTCTTAAAGGTTCCAAAAGCAGACCAAATGTCTTCCCACCTCCTGCCGCCCCTCCATAAATACATATATCCGCAGATGTAGCAAGAAACATTTCCTGTGGTCCTTTTTGTGGTGCCAATACGATTTTTTCCCTCATGTATCATCTCTCTCGTTGTCTGGAAGGTAAATCACAACTTCTGTACTGTCATTTTTATCAAACTCCTCTGAAAGATTCTTTATCTGCTGCATCCGTAACTTTTGCTCCGTAGTCGCCATATCCATATGCTCAGAAAGCCACTGCAATGCTTTCATTCTGTCAGCAAGTTTTATGCTTGCACCTTCCTTACCTTGTTTTACTTCCGCCAGTATTGTTCCATCAAGTTGTGCACTGTCTTTAAACCTTACCTTATTTACTATTTTCGTCAGTTGTTTCTCCTCGCCTGTATCTGGATCAATAATCTTAACTGGACCATGCAAAGAGGTCACAGGTATTTCTTCTGTCCCAAATTCCAAATAATCTGTTATGTCAGCAAATGCAATATCAATATACTTCTGAAAGACGTCCGATTCACTAAGAAACTCCCTGTTCAGTTTTTCTTGTTTCATTTTGAATATCTCATTTTTCACCTTATCATTTTTCAGCAGTCTACTACCATTCTGCATAGCTGAATGATAATTACACCCATAAGCTTTCTGATATGCCTTTGTTGCATTAAAACTGCGTATATAATAAAGGCAAAAAAGCTGCTGTTTATCGGTAAGTTTCGTATTCTGTGTTACATTTTCTACTTCTTCTGCTACAACTTTTTTTACTCGTTTTGCGTTTTTCGCAGCATTGCGCTCTGTTTTTGCAACGTTGCAATCCCATTTATACCTATTCTTCCAACTTCTTATGGTTCCTTCTGGAACCTTCAGTTCCTTTGCAATATCAACTAATTTAATTCCGGCAAAATACATCTGCTTTGCCTTTTCAATTCTCTCATCAGGTTTTCGTGGCACTCACCTCACCTTCCTTTTAGCTTACTATACGCAAAAAGAGAGGCACTATATCTTGGCCTCTCTTTTTCGCAATCCTTCTATTCCTTAATTTAACATTTTAAACTAAACTTTTTCTACTTGCAACCTACTCTTTTTCTACCGTTTTTCTACCAAAAATTTATTGATAAAATATTGCTGCCCTTTACCTAAGTCATCTTTTCAGATGTCTCAGATGCCTTTTTGAAATATCAATATTTAATTGTATTTGCTACTATATTTTATGCACAGTATTTAATCTCATATTCTGATACAATTTTAGAGAAAATCTCTCGCAATTTTTTATCTCCGTCAATAATATCCATGCGGTTTGTATTCCTTATCTCTGTATTTGTGCATCTTCTTTAAATCTTCCTCAATAAATCTTCCTCAATTAAAGAAATAATGTAATCTTTCATTGTCATTCCATTATCTGCTAACTGCACTTTGATTTTCTTGAAAAGTTCTTCATCAACTCGTATAGCAATATTTCTTTCAAGCACTTCATCACCTCCTTAATTGCATGACATCATGCACGCAATCATTAGTCAATACCCAAAATTAAAAAGACAGCAGATTTTTTTCTACTGTCCTTTTCTCCTTAAAGATACTCTTTGATGTATCTCTCAAATTGTTCCATACTCATTAAAATGCGACGAGACTTTGTTCCTTCTTCTGGACCCACTATACCAGCCTCCTCAAGTTGGTCTATAATGCGCGCAGCACGATTAAATCCAATCTTAAACATGCGCTGTAACATTCCAATAGATGCTTTTTCCTTCTCGATAACAATCTTTCCTGCTTCCGCAAAATAAGGGTCTAATTCATTCTCATTGCTAACTACTTGCCTTTGTTCGGCTTTCTTTTCATAGTCCGCGCCATAATACCCCACCATCTGATTTTTAAAAAAATTAACTACATTTATTATTTCCGTATCAGACACATACGCTCCTTGTACACGTAAAGGCGCTCTTATTCCTTGCGGATAAAATAACATATCGCCATCAAATAATAAGTCCTCTGCCCCTTTAGTGTCTAAAATCGTTCTTGAATCTATGGCAGAAAATACGTTAAATGCTATTCGGCTTGGTATGTTTGCCTTGATTGTTCCTGTTATCACATCTACAGATGGTCTTTGCGTAGAAATAACAAGATGTATTCCGGCGGCTCTGCCCATCTGCGCCACTCTGCAAATACTTTCTTCTGCACTACCATTGTATGTTGTCATCAAATCCGAAAAATCATCTATGATAATAACGATTCTTGGTATTTTCTGTGGCGATTCGTCATTGGAAGAATATTTCTCCACAGTCTTATTATATGCTGCCAAATCCCTTGCACCAAAAACTCCAAACTTTCTGTATCTCTCCACCATTTCATTAACCGCCCATTGTAAAGCTGCAGTTGATTTTCTTAAATCTGTCACAACCGGAACCAACAAATGAGGAATACCATTATACATAGTCAAGTTTACCGCTTTTGTATCTATCAGTAATAACTTTACATCGTTTGGGTGGGCTTTATACAAAATACTTATTATGATACTGCTAATACATACTGACTTGCCAGAACCGATAGTTCCGCCGATTAACAAATGACACATGTTATCAAGGCTTTCAACGATATTATTTCCAGCTACATCTTTTCCAATAGCAATCGCTAAATTAGAGGAAAATTCTATAAATTCTTTTGATGCTATCACTTTCTTAATTGGAACTATTGATGTATTTTCATTTTGCGCATCAATCCCTATGGTAGTTCTACCTGAAATCGGTGCTTCTATATGTAAATTAGAAACCTCCAAATTGAGTTTTATATCATCTTCCAACCTAAGAATATCACTTATCCTAACCCCTTTTTCAATTTGAATCTCAAACCTTGTAAAACGCGGACCGTAAAATATATCTACAATCTCTATATTAATTCCAAAGGAATGAAATGTTTTAAGCAATTTTATGCTTTTTTCCTTTATTTCTTCCCTGAAATTTTCTGTATTATTTATTGTATCTAACAAGCTAATCGGAGGAAACATGTATATTAATTGTGTTTTCTGATTATCTTCCTGCATATTTGCTTCCAATTCTTCATTGTTCAAATTTGTTGTCTTTTCCGAACCATCAGCAGTATTTTCCATTTCCATAGTGCTTTCCGGCTTGAAAGCGTCCAATATTTTACTTATGAATGACATATCTTCCTACCTTTCATTTTAGAAAAAGCGATAGATTCTCTCTATCGCCTAAATTTATAATCTATTACCCTTTTCAAGTCACTCCATTTTTGAACCCTTTCTCCTGTTGCATCTCCAACAAAGTGTTTGTAAATTACTTTTTGCCGTTAGTCCTCCTTTTGATATAGGAACTATATGATCTATTTCCAAAAGAAGGTTTGGCTCGTTTTGAATAGACGCTCCACATTTTTTGCATGTATAACCATCTCTTTGTAATATTTCTCTTCTAAGCGCACTTGTCATTAGTGCACGTTGGCCCGCCGCACTCTTTTTAAATTTAACTACCTCTGATAAATATGTTACAAAGTTATTTAAATTAGCAATATCCATTACAACATCACATTGCATAGATGCGTTACCACCAGAACTTATATACTTGAAAATATATCTTGGAAAATACATTGTGCTAAAATCTACTTCAGTAAATCCTAATTTTCTCTCAAGTTTATTTTTACCAAGAGTTCTTATTAGAAAAGGTATATCTTTTGCAATACTATCAACTATATTCTGTTTTTCTCTTTTTAATGCAACCTTGCCCTGTTCCGCTGCTTCAAAATTATTTAACATTTCTTCAAATTTAGACAAGTTATCTTCATCTGTTTTTATATTAAAGTATTTGCATACATATTTGAAAGGTTGATTTTTAGCATTGCTACAAACAGTCCTTGAACAATTATATACATTCGGGGCATAAACTTGATTCAGCAGTTCTCTGCGTCTATATTTGTACCTGCTTGTATCCTGAAAGTTTGCCTGACCATAGTTTAATTGATTTATCCCCAAATGCATTCCTTTTAGTTCTTCTATATGTTCATTTAATTCATTGCAGTCTGATATGTATGTTTGAATCCGATTTTTCACATCGATAAATTTTTTACTCCTATAGTAAAAAAACTCATAAAACTTCCATGCAATAACCAACATTAATAAAATAACAACCATATACATATGTGTTCTCCTCCTAAATAACATATTTTCCCATATTCTACCACATAATAATACAAAAATATACATTTTTGTACTAAATGCACGAAATAAGTTGGTAACAAAAAAGGCGATAAATTTTTTATCGCCCCTTTTGTTACCTTATTTCCAAGACATCTGCAACTGCTTCTTATTCTTTGCACAATCCGACAAATACAGATTGATAAGCGTCTGGTATGGTATGCCCGATTCCTCGCTCTGTTCCTTAAAAAAATCAATCGTTTCATTGTCAATATTAATCGTTATCTGCTTTTTCAGCTTTTTAACATACGGATTTCGTCTCCCATTGCTAAAATCATATTCTTCTTTCATATTTACGCCCCTTTCAAAAATCGTCATACTGCTTCGCTTCACTTGCGGTTGCTTTCCTTGCAGAAATAATGCGGATTACCGTATCAGATTTCCTATAGCAATGACAGACTACCAAAAGATTAGCCGAATGGCTAAATCCTAAAATAATAAACCTGTCCTCCTCCCTGGAATGCTCTGCGTCTCCAATTACTATAGCCATTTCATCATAAAATACTGTTGCCGCTTCTTCAAAATCAATTCCGTGTTTGGCTTTGTTGATTTTGTTTTTATTTTCGTCCCATTCAAAATTTATATATTCTATAATTGTATAGTAATTATTTTATAATTATTTGTCAATGCCTAAAATAAAAAAGGTAGCTAATTTTTTTTTTGCTGTCTCATTCTATCAATTATTGCTATATTCAATCATATTTTAATTTATCCCTATCCCACAAATTAACTACACTTCTTTTTTCGCTTGCGCCATAAAATAGCAATTTGTTAGCACGATAGTAATATCTGTATGATGGAATCCTTCCAGTATATGCTCGTTATACTGCTGCGTTTCCAATATTAGGATCGGGCAGCAGCATAATTGTACTTTCCCTATTTGTGGGGGAATCTCTTACATATTACTGCCAGTCTACTTTCTAACCTTCACCCTGCAAAATATACGCATAATTTATGCGCATAAACTATTGACATGCGCATAAAGAAGGCGTATAATATATAATATAAGGAGGAAACAATATGACAGTTCGGGAAATACTAAAGGTGCTTCGCAAAGATGGATGGTACATTACCAATCAAGAGGGTTCTCATATAAGCCTAAAGCACCCAACAAAGCCCGGAAAGGTCACAGTAGCAAACCACAGCGGCGACCTGAAGCCGGGAACGCTAAACAGCATTTACAAGCAGGCAGGGCTTAAATAGCCCTACTGCCTGCGATTCTCATAGAAAGGAGCATAATTTATGCAGAATTTAACTTATCTTGCAGTTTTTGAACCATCAACAGATGGTGCATATAGCATTTACTTTCCTGATTTACCTGGATGTATCAGCTTTGGGAACAATCTGGAAGAAGCTTCACGCATGGCAGCAGAAGCCGCAAGCCTTCATGTGTACAGTATGGAATGTGACAATGAAAAAATTCCCACTCCATCCGTGAATCTGACCAAAGAAGATACCGAGGGAAATGTCATAATGCCTGTTACAATCCACCCTGACTTATTCCGCATGAAAAAGGATAATGAGCGCATCAAAACAAACATCACTCTCCCTGCATGGCTGAAAAGGATTGCAGAGGAACAAAAGGTAAACTATTCTCGGCTTTTGGAAGCTGCCCTGATTGATTATCTGCAAATCCCTATGTCCGGCAGACAATAATCCTTCGCCCTGCTGCCGTGTGCAATATATCAGATGCCGAAACAGCAAGCACACACTTACAATCTTACAAAAAAACCGCCCCAACACTTGCCAAAGTACAAAGGGCGGTTTTCTCTGTCTATTCATATTTAAAAAAATTATTCTCGCCTTTTATTCTCTACCATTATATTTCTATCTTTGCACTATGTGAACTACCCATTGTCTCAAACCAGTGAGATTGTGGTAGCCTTATTTCAAGTAAATAACAAAATCAATCCGACTACTACAATAACGAACCAAACAACTGCAACCACAAGTTTCAAAATATTTTTTATCATATTGATTTTACAGACAGACTGTGATATTTTTTAGATGGGCGGTTTCCCTCCCCTTTTTATTGGAGGCTCTCTATAATCATTTTGATTACAGCTATGAGAGTTCCAATTTCTAGGGCAAGTTGTGTGAGTGCTTTGACCACTTTTATCAGCTTGCCTATCTTCTTGTCCATCTGCATTCCTCCATATAATTTATATACCTAACAGATATACCGATACAATTCCACAGGCAATTCCCAAGTCCTTATATATTGTTTTATCACTAACATTTTCAATCTGCGAAATTTCTTGTATTGTATATTGCTTATCTGCCAAATACATCATACTAAGTTCTCTGCATCGTCGCTTTGCTTCCTCATTTCCAGATTTTTCACATTCTTCACGATACATATCTATTGCCTTTTCAATGCGATAAACATAATATAAATCTTCCTGCCTTCGTTTCTCTCCATTCTGGATTATTCTTTCAGATTTACTTACTGTCTCCCTTGCATTTCCCATAAGGTCTTGTATAAATTTCCATCTAAGTTCAATCTGTTCTTCTACTGTGAATCTTGCCTCATCTGACAGCGTAGCCTTGATTCTTCTATAGGAACTAAGCATCTTTTTCGTTTTGTTTACTTTATTTTCTTCCCTGGCTCTTTTCTTTTCTACCTTGGCTTGCTCTGCTCTAAATGTTTGCACCGCTTCTTTCCCTGCTATAGCAGCAATCTGGTTTATTTGTTCCTGGGTCAAAACATACATATGTATCTCGTTTTTTGTTTCCATACTGTCGCCCCCTTGACTTATCTTTTCTTATGAGCTATAATGCTCATATGTCAAAGGGCTGTCTCATAAGAAAATTGGGGCGGCTTTTTTTAATTGACATTGTACTCCACCAATCTATTCATTTTAACATCAACTCTCTTTCGATTGGTTCAGTTTTACAGTCATTCTTATGCAATCCGAAAGGAAGTTCATAATCTTCTGGCAATACCCACAAATGATACATTCCGGCTTCGTCAATCAATCTTTCCTCACTCGGAAATACTTCTATTGCTGTCCGCTTTCTTCCTGCTATGTCATTCTTGATTTTTTGTTTTTCAGACCAAGAAATATCTGTATTATCTCTATTTCTTATACAGAAATGTTCAATAATGCCAATATTTGTTTTGATTAGGCGTGTCATTACAATATATTTTCTATCAAGTCGATAGCATCTATCTAAATCTCCGCACCAACCGTCACCATATTTTTTGTCTTTTGGTGATAATTCTCTTATCCATTTACTCATTCCACTTCTCCGCAAACCACTTCAAATTTTCTTTATGACATTTATCGCTTTAAAGGAAATATCTTTGTTTCCAAATTCTGCTAAAGAAACTAATGCTGATAGTTCTCTTGCATCATCATAGAACCTTCTGTTATACTTCTCATTCTTCATTCTTTTTCTTTCCATGAAACGAAGATAATTCTTTGCTGTTTCTACTGTCACCTTTATATTTCTCCTATTTACTTACAAGCTATTTCAATGTTAATTAATCTTCTGTTCGCAACACTCCAACCGAATTAATAATTGCAAAAAGTCTACCTGAACCTTTTGCAATTACAATTTCTCCGTTCTGAATGGCATCCTTCAATTCATTTGTTATAATTTCTTTTGTGCATTCAATTCCTTTTACAAATCCCATTCTGTGGCTTGTCTTTTCCTCTCTTTCAAGCCTACTTTCATGTTTTTTCATTTTTAACCTCATTCTTTTTACTTACAAATCACTTGATTTATACTCTTGTAAACGCTTGTTTGACAAATCATAATTTCTCGATTATTCGAGTTTATTAATAAAAGCTTCTTTTACTGAATCCAAGCTTCCTGTGGCAGCTTGTTCAAAAATAAAGCTAGCTTATCCATTTCTTTCCCAAACGGATATTTAAACCCTATTGTGTTTTATCCGCTGTTTTCTTCGTGATTTACTTCTTTTAGAAAAATTTCTACTCTCGGTTGCTCTCCATACATCTTTTCTACATACAGCCTACAAATCTGCTTGTCATCGTCATAGGCGATTCCATTAAGTGCATCCAAGACAATTTTTGCTAAGTTATCGCAATCAATTTTTTTCGTATGAAGAATCTTCCCTTGAAGCATCAACCTACGGTTCTTTTTACTAACAGATTTTGGTACAGAGAACACGCCTGTTATCTTCGCTGCAATCTCACCGTCCAGCTTAATTCCTTTGGTTTCCTGCTGATAAAACAACTTGACTAAATTTTCATAGCGGATTGTCCCATCTGGTGTATACGTTTTTGTATAATTGCCCATTCTTGCAAATCGTGGTCTTGCTTTTCCCTGCGGTTCTCCAGGAACAATAAACTTTACCTCTTTCCCACTTGCTGCCTCCTATTTCCCATTACCTAACTCGGTATCGCGATAAATCTTCAGGTAATAATCTATCTGTTTCCCTGTTGGCGTCGCTTTTCTCTTACCTGGTCCCACGGTATATCCATTTTCATGTAGAATTGCTGTAACTATCTTTCTGTCATCTAACTTATTGATGCTGAGTTCTGCCACTTTTTCTAATGCCATATTGCTATCTCTCCTCCTTCCTAAATTCCTCCGCAAGCCCATTAATAATAGGACACCATGAAATTAATATGTTCTGGCAAAATGACAACAACTGTTGATTACCTTTATGCGTATATTCCTTTGATAACTCCTCGATCTTTCGGTTGTATGCTGCCATGTCATGGTCTGCCAGAAAATCTTTATACATCGCCCATATCGTATTCTGGATATGCGTAATCTCCTTATGTCTTTCCTCTATTTTTTCTTGCATGATAATCTCCTATTCTGATTCTTTTAATTCAAACATCTTCTTGCGAATAAGTTCTGCTATCCAATCTATCCTATCCATTTCTTTTTGACACAAAGAATAAAGCTCTAAATATTCACTCTGAATGTCCTCCCATATTGCATATCTCTCCATAAGCTGCGTTTGCTTTCTTTTGAGAAATACAATCACATCATCTTTTATTGACATATACTACCCTCCCATTACTGAAATGGATCGTTCACATCCATTTCAATCTGGATAAATCCATCACTGCTTTTATCCCATCCATAGTCCATCAGAAGGTTGTCACCAATCCCATATATCCGTTTTGACTTTTCGTCATAATTTACTATATACCCTTTCATTTCAACTTTTCCAAACAGGCGATTCTTGGAAACTTTCAAATGTCTCTGGTTCTGTTGCAAATCCTTATTCTTTTCGTAGGCTATAGTGATTGTAGCTATGTTAGATATATCTCCACTGCCGCTTATTTCGTCATTTTCATTCGTTGTAAAATTATTTTTCCGCTTATGTGCCACCAGAAGAATCAAAACATTGTATTTCAACGCCATTCTTGCAAGCTTTTTAACAAAAAGGCTTTGTTTGTCATACTTGTCAAAAGCTTTTCCAGACTCCAAATCCAGTGCAGTCATAAGATTGTCCAAAAGAATCACATCTGTTCCATACTGCATAATTACATTTTCTGTGATTTCTAAAAGACTTTCCGTTTCGTTCCCATCTACAATTCGGTTATCATACAAAAAGCACTTGCCACGATACCAATCTGCAATAAGCTGCCTGTTCGTATCTGATACCTGATAGTTTCTGTCTCCCCATTTGTTCTGGTATTCTGTAATATGGTTTCCTCCAGCAATCTGAAAATCAATCCATGCTCTGAAAAGATAATTTGGCAGTTCTCCGCTGTACGCAAAGCATTTATGATCCTGGTAAATAGCATTTAACAAAACCTGGCTGGCAAATGTAGACTTTCCTTCTCCTGGCTTGCCTGATACCAATACCACACCACCAAATGGCAAACCACCATACAATAATTGGTCAAGTTGTTTTATTCCTGTCTGCAATTTGGGCAGCTTGAAAATGTCAATGTTTTCTACATCTGCCAAATCAATCACTCCGCCAATTGGCACTATCACAGCATTTTCCACGCATTTTCTTATTTGTGCTGCTCCATATTTCTGTAATATCTCATTCGCATCTTTACAATCTTTATAATCTTCCTCCCGAACATGCTTTACCGTACATTTTAACCGAGCGGACAATTCGTCAAGCAGTGTGATTTTACCCTTCTCATAATCTCCGAAAACTACAACCTCTTGAAACTTATTCACCCAATTCCAACAATAAGGAATCCATGTAAAACCTTTTGCACCTGTAGGAACACTTACTGCATTGTCAATGCCTGCTGTTGCAACAGAAAGTGAATCCACTTGCCCTTCTGTGATCACAAGCCTTGAAAAATCCCTACACTGTTTCATTCCAAACAGAATCGGTTTGCAATTCGCTTCGCACCATTCTTTGTTTTTATCTTTTTCCTTGTTATAGTCAGTCTTACGGTACTTAACAAATTGCAATATTCCGACTTCATCGTAGAATGGAAACACAAGGATATTCGGCTTATTATTTTGCACTGTTATTTCGTATTCCTTTGCAACCATCTCTGAAATTCCCCGACTTTCCAAATACTGTATCGCCTGTGGTTTTGGTTCTATTGGTTTTTTGGCTTTCTTGAACTGCCTATACTTTTTCTTCGGTCTATAATATTCATCAACATCATTTCCAAGAGAAAAATCGAAATCCTTTGAAATCGTCAGCATATTTCCGCTCACTCCACAAGATGCACGCAAACATTTGAACTGACCTGTCTTTAAATTTATTGAAAAAGAATTAAGATTGTCTCTTGTAGGTGTTGGATTGCAGTATGGACACAGTTTGAAAAACAGCTCTCCGTTATGCTCCCGTGTCTGCGCATGTATAAACCTTGCAAAATCGAAAGCATCGTGCTCTTTAAATTCATACATACTCATTCCTCCAAACTGTTAAGTCCATACTTCCACCATTGTTCATCATCTCCAACCAGTTCATCTTTCATTTCTTTCTGTGAATCTGATTCTGATTTTTCGTATTCCTGCCTATCCTCATTAATGTTTGGACATTCATCTTTATAATTACAATCAAGATAGTCCACATATCCACTGTTAAAAAATGTACTTCCGTTCTGTGGTTTTCTCCATTTATCCTTTTTAAGTCCTTCCAAATACCGCCTTATTGCTCTGCTCATTTCGTCAAATCCAATTTCAAACAGTCGAAGCTTTTGGGCATATGATACCTGTCCTTTTCCTTTCTTAACTGAATACATCTGCCATAACTGTTCAAACAGTGCCAAAGCGTCAGCTTTGCACATATTATTTTCCTTTACTTTCCTTTTATTTCCTTTACTTTCCTTTATAGAACGGAAATTGGTATTTCCATCTTGGAAATTGGCATTTCCCGCTGGGTAATTGATATTTCCTGTTGATAAATCACTATTTAAGGGTGTCTTTAATAAACCTTTGCACTCATCATCTTGCAAAAGCCAGTAATCGGAAATCACGGTTCGCACGTCCCTTGCCTTAACGACTTCCCAATATCTCCTTTGGATACCCCTACTGGTTAAGACTCCCCACTTGTCAAACAGCCCTTTATCAAAAAGACCAATCTGCAAGCAGTAGCCCACTGTCTCCCGGACAGTACCGGAACCAATGCCGCCGCCCATCTTTCTTGACGTGGATGCACAATCGTCATAGCCCCATTTATAGAAATATCCTTCTCCTCCATAAGCCCTCTGGCACAGATAAAAATAGATTCCAAATCCAGTCCACCCATGCGCATCAAGAAGTTTATCTATCGTAGTATCATTATCAAAAATATCAACCGACCACCCAGCATAATCTATCCCTCTTTTAGGTGGTCTTCCTGCCATTGTCTTTTCCTTTCAATACAGCGATTTTTTCACCAAACATGTAGCATTTTCAACACCGACATGCCAGCAAAAATCTTTTCCGCTAATTTTGCAGTAATATCCCACCCACACGGCAAGCATCTCTCAACACCAAACCGCAAGCAGAACGTCTACTGTACTAAACTTCTATTATCTTTACTTCAATCCGTAGATTTTCCTTATCCACCTCGAACTTGTTGGGAAATCCGACAATATGATTCCCCCGCCCCCATGCAGCGCATAAGCATCTTATATAACTTTACGACTGAAGGAACTGATATTATCCTTGTCGCGCCGTCTGTTCGCTTCATACGTCCAAAATAACAAATAAACATTTCTGTATATTGCCATTTACGACATTTCCTTTCATTCTGCATATATGCATCTCTATGACACACTATTTGGCGCAGAGAGCGTTTAAAAGTGCTTTGGGGTAAAATATATACCTGATACTTTTTCGCTCTCTACGAGGCTATTTCAGCCCTTATTATCATTTTGTTTCTTTTACATTTCTTCTGGTTCTCCAAAATAACGCTTGTATACTGTTTCATGTATTCCAGATGGATATTTATTCATAAATGCATGTGCCTCTTTCTGGCTTAAAACTTTATATTCATCACCTCCTGCTAAATCATAGGTTGTCTGTAAAATAAACGTTTTGCCTTTTGCATAATATAACCGCTTTGTCTGCGTATTAAAATCAAAAAGCGCTCCTTTTCTGCTGATTACTGCCTCACACAACAAATCCTGATTGGACAAAACATACTTTTTCCCGTTAATAATTATGCCTGCCATACTGCCGCCTCCCTGCCTCTCAAAAGAGCTATATTGTCAAGGAGTTGCATTGCGGTTTTAAATCCTGCAATAAAACCGCTCTCCTCAAACTCAACGGCAACATTCATCATCTTGTCATACAGCTCACTCTGTAGCTTAACATTGTCGGGAAATGCACCTACACAAAACTGGTCATACATATCAGCTTCTGTTTCATAGTTAACCTTAACTAATTCATACATGCAATATATCTTCCTTTCTCGTTATATTCTAATATTGCCATCTCTTTTGCATAAAATCATCGTGCGCACTTGTGTGCACGCCCAAATCTGCCAAGTATCCCTCACTCTGCTCCACATAACAACCTCATTTCCGCTTGTGGCTGTTCTTGTAAATCTTAATCCTCCTTTCCGGCAGCAGAAACCAACTGCTGCCGTTTTTTGTGATATATCGCATGAACAAATACTACGTTGATAGTTACCTAAGTTTAAATTCGCATTTCTGGCGTTCACAACACCATACTGAGCACCAGCGATTTCCTTTATTACACCAAAACATTTTAATTCTCCAAATATTCTTCAAGACAAGCCGCATAATCCACGCTATCACGCTCTTTACCCCACTCTGTCCAGAAATCTATGGTCTTGCTCTGCGGCCGCTCCTTTGCCAACTCCACATGAATTTTAAGCGGTATCGCGCAGGCATCACCAACCACAAGGCAGTCACCGGGACTGAACATAGTAGTTGTTTCAATTGCATCTGCACTCCCAGCGGGCATCATGCCTTTAATCATGCTCTTGTCGTTCTCATTGTTTAGTTTCATCACGATATAGTTTGCACACTGGGCCATGATGGTCTTGTTAAGTTCTGATGGTCTTTGCGAAGCCACAAACAGCGTGATGCCGAACTTCCTACCCTCTTTCGCGATATTCTCAAAAATCTCAATCATGCGCCGCTGTGCTGCGGTAAGCTGAAAATCTGTTGGTATGTAAACGTGCGCTTCATCACAGACAAGGGTTATCGGTCCTGCGTCCTTCTGCATGATTTGGATATTGTAAATCAGCTTTGTTATCGCCCCGATAATCAGAACCGCAATGTCGTGCGGTATGCCGGATAGGTCAATGTTCTTTACAGGCTTATCGCCGCCCATGATGCGTTCCAAAAACATTTTTAAATATAACTGTCCTTTATGCGCGAAGATAAACGAAAGTCTCCTGTCTGTATATACTGTTTCCATTGCATTAACAATTCCGCTTAACTTACCATTTAAATCGCCCTTTATATATTTAGGCTGTCCAGCTTTTTCACCGCTTTTGTAAGTTTCTCCAGTATCTATGTATTCATCATTCAAACCTTTGATAAATTCCATCATTTTTTCAAAATGAAAATATATAGGTTTGCCCTCATTCCCGTTTGGACACTGTTCATAGTACGCTTTCCGCAACGCTGACATAACCACCGTACTGTCCTCTTTTACTTTCAGTACATTCGTTGCCATATCAGCAAATCCAAGCATCCATATTGGAAACGGAACCTCTCCCATTTTGATACTGTCCACATAAGATAACTGGCTGTACTCCCCGTGGATATCGAATATGACAAGGTTTGTTCCTGGCAGTTTTGCAGTTTCCTCAATGATCTTTGTGACCGTCTCGGACTTTCCGCAGCCGGTATTGCCAACTATGCAGGAATGGCGCTGATAGAATTTGTTTCCGTCAATCCTTGCCCTTGTTCCGTATCCTGCATAAGTCCCGATTTCAAAAATGTTTTCCTTTTTATCGGGCGCAAGCATAAAATAAAGTGCTGTCTGACTTATTTTTTTAATCTCAACGTCCGTACTCGGATAGCGGTCAATCTGCTGCTTAAACTCACCGTCAATCACGCTCCCTAAGATAGAGCACTCAATGACTTTCAAAGACGGCTGTTTAAGTTCCTCTATGATTACGTTGTCGTCCATCTGCGTTTCCACATCATTATCCGTGATGGCGGTTATCATGGTCACAAGTTCCACTTCGCCGTCCGATACGGATATGAGGTCGTTCAGACGGGCGTTCGCAAACTCCGCATCGTCCGTCCTGATTTGTATTTTGTCGGGTAATATTTTTACTAATTTCATTCTTCCTCCCATTTCTCGCCGTCACACTTTAAATAATCGTCGGTCGGCGCATAATCTGAAATTGGCATAATTGCAGGGGTTCCGTCATCTGCCTTAACCTCATAGCATATGTGGTCTCCCTCACCAATCGCAATTAAATTTGAGCAAGTCTCACAAATACAATTCCTTTTCTTACTCATTCCTATCCCTCCAATAATTCCGAATAATTTCTTATTCTTGCCTTTTTCACGCTCTTGCAGTAGTCGCACACGCCGCAGTAGTGCGGTTCTTCCAGCCCTGACTTGATAGCTATGAAGCGCGGCATATTCCCCTCTATCTCCCGTAGTGCCATGTCAAGTGTCGGCTGGTCTATCTGGAAGATGTCAAAGTTTGTGACTGCCTCCTTTGTGGCGGCCGCCAAATAAAATGGTAACCGCCCATATCCGCAAGCCTCTGCACCTGCCCGATACACCGCACCTTGCAGGTCGTAACGCCAAAATGCAAGGCTTTTGAAGTTCTGCACCACCTTTAAATCAGTGATGCAGATACCTTCAACGAAACTATCCATTTTCATTTTCCACAGCGCGCCGAACATTTCAAAGGTAAGGATTTTCTGTTTCTCGCCACTCATGTATTGCATGAAACGCTCATCACGCCGTACACGCTTGATAATTTTATCAGCTTTGCGGAAATCTGCCCGGAGCGCGCCGTTTCTGCAATAAAAGATGTTCGGGGATTCCTCTCGAAGTTTGTCCAAAGTGCCCTCAAACCAATGGTCGACCAAAGTGCCAATCAACATAGCCTTTGTTTGTTTCTGCTCAAATTCGCCGCGGATTTGAGCCATAGCCATTGCTTCACATTTACAGAAGTCCTTGTACTGCGACACGCTGAAAAAAGCTTGATTTGCTTCTTTTCCATAATAAGAATCACTACTTAACTTCATCTGTACCACCACCTAAATCAAGTTTCTGCTGCTCGTCAATTTTCTTTCCGGCAAAAGCGTCCTCTGCGCCATTGGAAACCGTAGTGTCTACATAGTTATTATCTGCACCGTCACCCTCTGGCTGGTTATCAATATAGCTGTTTGTGCCGTCCTCACGGATTTCTGCCATATCACCCTCATAAGCCATCTGCATTTCGATACTCATGATTCCCCACTTACTGATAAGCTGCCTGAGCATGGTCTTGAACGCCATACCATCAAAATCTTTGTACCAGAAAGAGGAATACATCCACGCATCTTCATCTTTGTAATTTCCGGCCTCAAAGTCCGAAAAAGAAACTTTTTCTTTCCAAACTTCCTTTTTAGACTTAAAATCATAAGTTTTAATTTTTTTAGCATTCTTGGAAAACGCCTGACTGTAACAGTCGGCATGAGAAAGCATTTTCTTTTTGCTCCAATAAAGCGCTTTCTTAAAGCCGTTAATATATTCAAACATGGCGTAGTAGCCAACTGTCTTCGCTTGCTCCCTCTTTTCCTCGTCCTCAATTAGATGAACTTCAATTTCTTCTGTCAATGGATCGTATTTGATAAGTTCACCCTCTTTGATTGCCACAACATTCAGTTTCTTGTACTGACCGCTGCGGATTGCAAGCTGGATATACCCTTTATATCCCATCTGGAACTGTGCGACCTTCACACCCTCTTTTTTATTCTCGTAGGGCACCATATAATATTGTCCAAGCTGGGGTGACGGGGAAAGGTTAAGAGATTCCCCTAAAAGCGCAGCGGACAGGATAGACTTATTTGTACACTCCTGCAACGCTGGATTGACCGTTACTGCCGACACAACAGAGGAAACAAACCTCATGCTGTTCTCGCCTACTGCCTGTGCGACCTGCTGCTTTACTGCTTCTTTGTTCAAGAATGCTGTAATTCCCAAATTATCTTCATCTATTTTTGCCTGCGGCAAATTCTTTGTATCCATTTCCTAATCCTCCTTACTCCAATTGGAGTAAAACCACTCCACAAATTCTTGTTTTAAATTCTCGTCCAAAGAAATTGTTTTCATAGCATAATCCCATGCATCTTCCTCTGCAACAAAAATTCCCGAAAAAGGCTCTAAATAGCCCGATCCTTTTGTTTCCTCGCAGACATCTTCTAATGTATTCCAATCCCACGCTGCATCAACTACCATCTTGTTTTCAATCGCACAAACCATAGTCTGCCTCCTTGTAATCCTCGCAAATCGGACTCCACTCGCGCTCTCCACCAACAAAGCTGCTAAAAGTCTTAACGCTTATGGAAATGCTGTCTTTGCTACAGGAGCCATCTATGCGATATACACAATCTTCAACCTCACACATAATAACCATTTGCATTTTTCTCCTTTTGTGCTATAATAAGCACAGATTTGTTTTTGAAAATGCAGCCCCAGCCAAGGAATACTTTCCTTGGGGGCTGTTTTTCTTTCTTGTACTTGTCGGAATCCTCACCGTTGAGGAGATGCAGCACTCTCTTGTACCTGTCCAAGCATTTTTCGCTAGACAGAATCTTTAAAACTTCTTGCTCCATACTTATCCCCCATCAAACGCCTTTTTTCTGCATCTAGCATAGACCGGTATATATAGCAGGCAGCTCTTGACCTGCCATCTTTCTTATCATACACGCCTATATTTATGTGCTGATGCTTCATCCAGCTTCGCAGCGTAGCTGTGGAAACTCCTAGCTCGCAAGCTGCCTGCTTAGTTGATACTAGCTCTGCTTTACATGCTTTGAACATATTTCCACCTCCTTCACAATTACGCCCTTCCTGCCGTCTGACAGGGGTATGACGCTACCTAACTCAATGTTATCTGACTTTAACGGCTTTGTGTTTAAAAGGTCTGCTGCCTGCTTTAACTGCTGCTGTGTCACCTTTCTCACCTCCTTTCATTACAAACGCATTTGTGCGTTGTGACTGCAAATCAACATCATGGTATTGGTGCATGGTTTCCAGTTTTTAGCATACTCCACAGCCTCATCAAACCGCTTTTTCGGAACATTATTTCGCGCATTGACGTTGAAATAGTGCTTCAAATCTCTGTTACACTCCGCAAATACTTTTCTGCCGATTTCCTCATAGGCATATGATTCTTTGCCGCCAAGTATGTCAATGACGGTTTTATTGACCGTATCTTCCAGTACCCGTTGCTGTCCGTAGTCAATTGTCATATTGTTTTCGAGATTCTCTATTCGGCTTTCATGATTACTCATTTGCTTCTTACTTTCATCTAGCATACCGAGCTGAATCCGCATCATATCCTCTAGTGAAAGCTTTTCTTGAGCAGCCTTATATTTCTTTTCGATTTGAATGAAATACCGCCGAACTTGTTTTCCTTTGTCGTTGCGCTCAAGCATTGCCATTTCTTTAGCTATGTCGAGCTTTATTAAATACTCTGTTTGCGGTCTGCCACCTTTTTCTAAAATTTTAGAAAAACTGCAAAAGTCTACATTTTCAGTTGCATCGCAATCATTCAGACGGTTTTTGACCCAATCAGCAAATTTACTTTTTACGACTAAAACTGAATGAAGTTCCATGCCATAAACAACTTTTTCACCCGAATCTGTTTCATACACAGGAACAAGTTCGTTTTCTATCAGCTTTAAATTATTCATTTCTCGTCCTTTCCTGCCATAAACAAAGTATTCGCGTCAACTTCCAAAGCAGATGCAATTCTCATGATGTCCGTATCTCTTATGACCTTGCGTCCTCTCAACATTGCGTTAAACTGCTGCTTGGTATATCCTGCCTTTTCAGCAACTGCACTTTGCTTTAAACACTTTCTAACAATTATGGCTTCTACATTTGGTGCTACTATAGAGTTCAAGTTTTCATCTCCTTTCATCAAGTTTCTTTAGTTTCCTCTTAGAATAACTCATATTTCTTTAGTTGTCAATACACTTTTCTAAAATTTCTTGAGTTTTAGTATTTACTTTTAAAGACTTTTGAGTTATATTATTATACAGAAAGAGGTGTTTGCATGGGTATTGGTTATAGAATAAAAGAAGCGAGGGAAAATTTAGGATTCACTCAAACAGAATTAGGAAAGCTTATAGGCGTTACGGGTTCGGCGATAACAAATTACGAGAATGAAACAAGCCACCCAAAAGAAACCGTAATGTATAAATTAATAGAAGCATTAAAAGTTGATGCTAATTATCTTTTTCAAGATTGTGTTAATCTTCCAAAAGAAATTAACGACGTAACTTTAGGAGAGTACGGAATTATCAAACAGTATCGCTCTTTAGATGACGCTGGAAAGAATCATATTAACTACGAATTGAATAGAGAGGTTAAAAGAATAGAAGAACTACAAAAACAGTCTGAATATATAAAGAAATTGGAATTACTTAATAATAACAATGACTTTGTCAATCCATACGCCGATATTCCTGACACGCTCGAAGAATTAGAAAAACAGCAGTCTGAAAGCTTATTTCCAGACATAGAACATCATGTGGGATAAAATCAGCTACCTAAAATAGTATTACTAGAAATGTATTATCCCGCTTTAAGTATAATTACCTTGGAAGTGCCAGTGAAATCTTTATTATAGCATATAGTTCTTTTATTCCTATAATATATTGCATATATATCTTTTCGTTTTAAATGTATATATTTCTTTTTCACGGTATCATCTTCTTTCGTATTAGTACTGTAAATTCAATATAACATGTTGCAAGATATAAAATCTACCCTCATTTTTTCACACCTTGTAATTATGGCAATTTTCGTGAAACACATACAAAAAAATAACCGTCATTTTTTCATAATTTACTGCAAAATAACGAAAGTATTTTTTGACAAAGGAGAATGCAAAAAACTCCCCTTTTGGATTAATAGAAACATGTGACGTATTGAAATACCTACACCTACGATTAATAGAAACATGAGATGTATTGAAATTAATTTACTGCAATTTTACCAAAGTATTAAGACAATGAAAGGAATTACAAATGAATTTTTTTGATATTTTTAAAATAAACAAATATAAAGAACAAATAAGTATCCTCCAACATCAGAATAATATCCTTAACGAAAAACTTAACTCGTTTGGTGCTGATGACTATTTTGCAGTTCAAGAACAACTTAAACAATTAAAAGAGTACCAACGGGAAGTGCAGCAGCAATTTAATGTTTTATCCGACAATACTGCTAAACTTACAGAACAAAATGAGAAAATTGAAAAGCAAATTGCAACCAATCAGAAAAAATTCAACCGTATTAAGGAATTATACAAACGTATAGAGAATGTTATTAATAATTATACAAACCTACAACTTGATTATCAGAACTGTCGGCTTCCCCAATCAGAACTTGATGAAGCTGAACTTTTATCTCCATCCATTTTCCTAAAACTTCATTGCATGGATGTAAAAGATTTGCGCAAGGCATATCGTGATAATGAAAAACTGATTTTAAAATTACTTGATCAGTATTCTTCCAGATATACTACAAAAGCTAACAAAACAATCTATGACCTGATGGTCATTGCACTTCGTTCCGAGTTGCAAAATATTCTATATAACCTTAAATATGAAAAACTCGATACCTCTATTGATGCTGTAAAAACTGTAACCCAAAAATACATGAAACTTGCCTGCGAAGGGAATCAAAGCATTGCTGGCACTCTTACAAAATTCATAGGTGAAATAGAATATTTATTTATAAATGCAGTAAAGATTGAGTACAATTACTATGTGAAGAAAGAACAGGCTCGCCAGGAGCAACTCGCAATTAAGGAACAAATGCGTCAAGAGGCAGAAGAAAGAAAAGCGCTTGCTGCTGAGAAAGCCAAGGTCGAAAAAGAAGAAACAAAATATAAAAACGAATTGGAAAAGCTTAATGAACAGCTTACTGATACCACAAATGATACAGAGGCAAATTCATTAAGACAGCGTATTCTTGAATTAGAAGCCCAGCTCTCAAATGTCGTCGTGAAAAAAGATGAAATTACCAAACTTCAAAATGGAAAAGCCGGAAATGTGTACATAATAAGTAATCTTGGGTCTTTCGGTGAAAATATATTTAAAATCGGCATGACCAGACGTCAAGATCCACAAGAGCGTATTAACGAGTTGAGTAACGCAAGTGTTCCGTTTAAATTTGATGTCCACAGTTTCATTTTCTCTGATGATGCTGTTGGACTTGAGGGAAAATTACACGATATGCTAAACGATAAACGTGTTAACAAAGTAAATCTGCGTAAAGAATTTTTCCAGATTACTATTGACGAACTTGAACAACTTGTTAATGAAATAGAACCAACCGCTGAATTTAATCGAACAATGCTGGCAGAGGAGTTCCGCCAATCCTTATCAAACGAAGACACATATACATCTGATTTTACTTTAGACTTTGATGATGAAGAATAGACTTAAATGATATAATCTAATTTTAACTAAAGGAGACCCTATGAGCAATTTTCTTATGAAATCTTTGAGGAAATCATAAACGATGAAAAAGCCCGCACTGGTTTTCTATCTGCTGTACTGCATCTGGATCCGGCAGATATCAAATCAACTCGTATACTCAACCCTTACCTGCGCCAGATACATGAAGATGACAAGGTTTTTCTATGGACAAAGTTTATCAGTTCTGAAAAAAAGGAGGATTTTGATATGATAGCAGGAAAAGACCCTTACATTCAAAGTGCCTACCGACAGTTACAGATCATCAGCTCAGGAGAACAAAAATCTTTGAGGTAACAGTAACTAAAATCTTAAAAAAAATAAAAACCGCCCAGTGTTACCAGCACTGAACAGCTTTTAATAAATAGAAAGCGAGGAACCACCCATGTCACTAATACAAGGGAAAATTTACACAATAGAAGATATCTATGCCCTTCCCGACGGACAGAGAGCAGAGTTGATTGACGGACGCATATATATGATGGCACCGCCAAATACTACGCATCAGAGTCTTGTCAGTGAATTTACTATCACAATAGGAAATTATATCCGCTCAAAAGACAGAAACTGCAAGGTATTTCCAGCACCATTTGCTGTTTTCTTAAATAAGGATAACCAGAACTATGTCGAACCTGACATTTCTGTGATATGTGATAAAGACAAATTGAATGACAAAGGGTGTAACGGTGCACCAAACTGGATAATCGAAGTTATTTCTCCCAGTACGAGCCGAATTGATTATGAGGTCAAACTTTTCAAATATCGCACCGCAGGCGTACATGAATATTGGATCGTAAATCCTATGAAAAAGACAGTTACAGTATTCGACTTGGAAAACGAAGAAAAATCAAATCAGTACGATTTTGATGAAACCATTTCTTCCTGCATTTATGAAGACTTAAAAATCAACATCGCTAGCTTACTTTCATAAATAAGCTGATTGTGACGTCGCAACCAGTAAAAATATTCAACGTTAGCACATTTATAATATTTATCATGTATTTATTTATATGAATGTGTAATATTTTACACATTTCTCTTGCGTTTTTCTAAATAATTGAATATAATAAGGGTACAATATAAATATCGCCTGAGAGCAGGGCGAGCTGAAAATAAAGACGGCTCAATGGATGATTCTCCTTGTAGAGCGCAAGGAGCTTAATCAAAATAAGGCTCAATGGATTGTACCCTCTGCATACGCAGGGGGTATTTTTATAGGAGAAAACACATGCAGTTAAAAATACTTTCCGAGAATTTTTATGAGAATTACTCTCAATATCCCGAAATATTGAAAAAAGAAGACAGACCCTACGCCTGCATGACAATAGAACTGGACGGACTCTTATTCGCAGTTCCGTTCAGGCATCATATAAATCATCCCTATGCTTTCCACACAATAGGAGAAGCCGGGCTTGACTACACAAAATCAGTCATAATCACAGATAACTGTTTTCTGTCCAAAGACACTCCCACCATAGAAAGCAAGGAATTTGCAATCATTAAAAGAGAAGAACAAAAAATAAGATATGGCTTATCAAAATATGTCAAACAATATAAAAGAGCGATGAAACACCGTGATAACCTCAGGAGTAAGAATATATTAAAATACAGCACATTGAAGTATTTTGAAAATTACCTTTAATCGCAACACCGCAACTGATGAAAAACCGCCCAGTGTTACCAGCACCGAACGGCTTTCAATATGAAGGTGATACACCTACAACTCAAAAATATTGTATCACCTTCCCAAACAGCTTGCAAGCGAAAAATCGCTGGCTGTTATTTTTATACACTTTTTAAGGAGGATTGATACAATGAAAAACCCAAATGGATATGGAGGAATTGTTGATTTAGGCAAGAACCGCCGACGCCCTATTGCTGTAAGGGTCCCAAACGGTGTCAAACTGACAGAAGATTGCAGAGAAATACCACAATACAAATATTTAGGATACTTCGAACGTACCCCACAAGGTAAGAAAGATGCTCAATTATTATTGGCACAGTATAATGCAGGTATGCCTGTGAAAACTTCCAATGTTAATTCTTGTCCTACTTTTGCAGAATGTTATAAGTTGTGGTTGGACAGACATCTAAAACATGTAGAAAGCCAGAAGGGAACTGTATCAAATCAATTGTCTGGTTCTTACAATGCTGCTTTCAAACGGTGTCAAACAGTTCATTCCAAGAAAATTAATTGCATCAAATATCAAGATATACAAGACATTGCGGATAATGCTGCATCAATGTCTAGCTCAAGTGTGCACAATTTAAATATAGTGCTTTTTAATGTGTTTGATTTCGCGAGAAAACAAAAATATATTGAAGAAAATTTTATAGGTGATATCGAATTTAATTACAAAAAGAAAGCAAATTCTATCCATGAAACCTTTACAGAAGATGAACTATCTATATTATGGAAAAATGCTGACGATGCAAATACACGTATCATTTTAATAATGATTTACACTGGTCTACGCATAGAAGAATTGCTTTCTATGCACTGTAAAAATGTATTCCTTGCAGAAAAGTATATGATAGGCGGTATAAAAACTGAGGCTGGAAAAGATCGTATCATTCCGATTTCTAATAAAATACTCCCATTTATATCCCAATTATATTGCGAAAACTTATATTTAATAAGACATGGTAAAAAACGATACTCTCGTCCTAATTTTTTAAATAATATATGGAATCCAACTATGAACAAATTTAATTTAAATCATTTGCCTCATGACACACGATACACTTGTGCTACTCTGATGGATAGGGCTAATGTTAATCAAAATTGCATCAAAGAAATTCTTGGACACTCTAAAGGTGATATAACAAGTAAAGTGTACATAAAGAAAAACTTAGAGGACCTTATTTGCGCTATAAACATGATATAAAGTTGTATATTATTTGTATATTTCTATCATATTTTTAATCATTTTAACACGCACTAAGCCCGCAAAAACGCGTTATTTAAATTATATA
Organism: Lachnospiraceae bacterium; assembly: GCA_949383255.1. GTDB lineage: Bacteria > Bacillota > Clostridia > Lachnospirales > Lachnospiraceae > COE1. Next base: position 51,080 of record CASJPF010000018.1, read on the forward strand.
ATTTTAATGTAAATTTAATGTATAAAACCTGTTATTGTGCTATAATTAGAAACTGTTAGAAATTGTTCAGAAATAATATGTACAGCTCGCGCAGAATATTTCTTCGAGGGTGCATATCAAAAAACGTAGTCGTAGCGGGCTACAGCGGGGCTTTTTGATATGTGCAGTCGGAGAAATAAGCAAGTCAAGATGTATAAATTATTTTTGAACAGTTCCTTAAGGTATTTCTTTAATAGATGTATCAGAAAATATATAAAATATTTTCCTATATTAAAGTCTCTTTATACCTGATGTTATGTATGGAAAATTCCAAGAAACAGTCTTTAGACCACCTTGCTATGAAAAAGACCTTTATTTTCATAACAACGATTCAGAAATAAACACATCAAGGTGTATCAGTCTGAACAGTTTCCTAGGAATTGTAGAAAAACAACTAATTCAAATTACGTAGGATATTTCTTCGAGGGTGCATGTCAAAAAACTGACATGTGCAATTAGATAAATAAACAAGTCAATATGTGTCAGTTATTTTCCTACAGTTCCTTACTACATGGAGGAATAGAATGATCAATACAGCAACAAAATCCACTGGTGTCATGAACCGCAATTCCATTCTCTCAATAAATGTGCCTGAAAAACAGAGTGTGAAAAACCAAAACAATATTATGACACTTATTAAAAATCCTAGAACAAACAGTGCTTCTGTGATATCTGGTCAGTCACAAGACAAAACACAGCAAACAACATCGTACAACCAACCTCAAAACCGAACACAACAAGTAACACCACGCAACCAATCACAGCAAACAGCACCATACAACCAACCTCAAAACCGAACACAACAAAGACCACAAACAAGGTCGCCGCGGCAACCGCAAAATATCCAGCCTGCACTAACCGCAGGCCAGCAAAATACAGCAAGCACTCCTGGAACGCCGACCGCAAAACCTGTCCCTATCTTATACAATAAAGTACAAAAAGGTCAGAAAACACTGTTGCCGATATCAACACTCAATGTTGTCAACGCCTGTTTTGGCTGGAATATCACAGATGCGCGGTGCGATGTTGATGTATCCGCATTCCTTTTGGGTGCAAACGGAAAGGTTATTGGCGATTCCTGGTTTGTATTTTACGGTCAGACAATCAGTCCTGATCACAGCACAAAATTTATTGAAGGCGGCAGCACTGACAGAGAACTGATTCAGATTGACTTTACACACCTCAATTCGCAGGTGAAAAAAATTGTTTTTGTTCTCACCATCAATGATGCGCTGAAAAACAGGCTTCACTTTGGCATGTTGAAAGACGCTTATATACGAATTATGGATCAATCAGGCAAAGAACTTGTAAGCTTTCTAATGACAGAGTATTACAATAACGTTATTTCAATGATGATTGGAGAACTTTATCTGCACAATGACGCATGGAAATTTAATGCTATTGGAAATGGTGTTGCCAAAGATCTTGCAGGATTATGTGAACTCTATGGGGTCCAAGTACTTTAGCCAATTTTCCCAAACTATAATTTTGGAAGAATATACCTATATACTCAGAATCACTTGTACTTGATATTAAGGAATTGTTTAAAAATAATTTATATATCTTGAACTTGAACAGTTCCTAAAGAAAGTTTTTGTGAGACTATTTAAACAAAAAATATACATATCTTAATTGTGTATGTCTAATAAATTTCTATTGCAAAGCAGATGCATGGAAGATTCCAAGAGGCTATATCAAATAAAAGGAGTATAAACTTATGCTAATATTTGAAGTAATTAACGAATTGACCTTAAAAGTAACTTGCCGCGGAAATGATGTATTATTTACCAAAGCAGGATCCTTTATCTGTGGTGAAAACGGCGGGCAGAAAAATTATAAATTTGAAAAGCTGCTGCTCGGACCACAGCAGAGTGCAGGGCAGGCATTACTAGGCTCACTCATGCGCCGTGTGACAGGCGAAAATCTTCCTCTTATGAAAGTGATGATGAGTGGCGACAGCATTACTTATTATGCAAATCATGCCCAGCACGTGGTTGTGTACCAACTCCAGCAAGGTGAAATTCTCTCCATTGAGTCCGAAAACATCTTAGCTTTTACCCAAGATTGTAAATATGATGTGCGTTTTATTGGCTGTGGCGTTATCTCTCAAAAAGGGCTTGCCACATCCACCTTGACCGGAGTTGGCCCCAATGCATATGTTGCAATTTTAATCGATGGAAATCCTATTGTTCTAAGCAATATTCAGACAGGTTCCACGCTCACCGTTGACCCAGATGCTGTGGTTTGCTGGATGGGAAATGGTTACTGTGATCCTGATATCAAGATGGATGTCAACTGGAAAACCTTTATCGGTCAAACCTCTGGAGAATCCTACAGCTTTGAGTGGAATGCCAGACAGCCTGTGACAGTTATTATACAGCCAAATGAACGCGCAAGCGGTATTAGCCTTGGCATGGATGGCGGACGGCTTGGACACAGACCAAATTAATCAATCGCTGTATATTCAATATCCCACAAGCGAAAGCACTGTTTCAAGCATAGCTTCCGCATAAATTTTTTCTGCTGGCGGACATATTATTTTTTGAGAAAAAGAATAGCGCTGCGCAAGTTCCGGCGCAGCGATCCCCCGGTCAGCCGCCTCCAACATAGAAATATCAAATGTGCTGTCTCCCGCCGCAATCACAAAATCAGCACCGATATAATTCCGAAATCTTTCAACTGCTGTTCCTTTATTTAGCGCCTTTGGTACTACATACACTTTCACTCCATTATGAAAAATTTCCACAATCTCTGTATTTAACAACCTTTTTAGATCTGCGACAACAGTCTCTGGTTCCTCGCATTTTGTAAACACAAATAATTCTTTGATAAATCGAAGTTCAAAGGTCCTGCGTATATCCCTATCCAACAACTTCAACGCTTTGTGCAGCTCCCCTGTGCTATTCTGAATCCATTTTAATGAATCCTGATACCACTTTTCATCTTCTTTTCCATCAACAAGAAGCACCCCGCCATTGCAGACAAGGGCATATGAAAATGCTCCTACTCTTAGTTGAATCCGCTGATACTGCTCTATTGTTCTGGTAGTTGTTGGCACAATCAAAACTTGGCGATTATATTTTTCTTGTTTAGAAAGCATTTGCAAAAGGCGATAAGTTTCCTGTGTAATAAACGAAATTTCCTTTTCACGGTAAATCTCAACACAACGTTTCTGATTCCCAATATCATATTTATACGAATAAATTAATGTATTATCCAAGTCTGTATGAAATACAATCATTTTTACCCCCATTCAATCGAGTAGGGAAGTCTCATCTTCCCCTACTCGCCGCGCCCCCCATGCGCCGCCTTAGCGTCATATTTCCTCTGCACGGGGCTGTGCATAAATAAAGCAAAGTGAACCATTTCACTTTGCTTTATCAATACTAATATCACAATATCCCTATGTGACGCACATCTAATGAAAAATATTTTCCTAACACGCTCTTAGAGTTTGTTAACAAAAAATAAAATTCCTCCTACTTTCTGTTTACAACAAGTTTTCTAACCATATCCACCGGAATCATTGTCACTGCTAACACAATAATAGTAATCCAGCCTTTAATGCCAAATGGTTCACAGCTAAACATATTCCCAATCCAAGTAAACACCGTGAATGGTATCAGCGCTGCATTGACAATCAACGCCTGTACAAGGACGATTATCAAAAAGACTTTAATAAATCCAGTATTTTGGTCAAGCCCCTTAAAGATGCCAAATCCATCATCTCTAACATTGAAACCGTTGAACAATGCGCTCACAATAAACAGTACAAAATAGCCTGTCAAATGTTGTTCTTCTGTATCAAACAAATCGACAAAAAACGGTGCCTTAAGATATATAAAGCTGATCACAGTAAGCCACAGACCCATTGTCAAAATCTGCGCCATCATTGGTTTGCTTACAATACTTTCATCTCTGCGTCTAGGTTTCTCACGCATATACTTTTCCAGCGCTGGTTCATTGCCAAGCATAATCGCGCCAAGACTATCCATTACAAGGTTCACAAACAGTAAATGCGTTACCTTTAGCGGCTCATCTATTCCAAAGAACGGCGCAATCGCACTTACCACAACCGCAGTCACATTGATTACCAGCTGAAACTTACAGAATTTCAAAATATTATGATAAATGGTACGTCCATACAAAATAGCGTCTTTAATAGACTTAAAGTTATCATCTAAGATTACGATCTTACCAGCTTCCTTGGCAGCCTCTGTTCCACTACCCATAGCAAATCCGACATCTGCGCGCTTCAATGCAGGCGAATCATTTACACCGTCACCAGTCATACCAACAACAAGATTCATCTCCTGACAAAGCCTTACCATACGCGACTTATCTGTTGGCAGCGCCCGTGCAATCACGCGAATTTTCGGTATAATTTTCTTTACTTCTTCATCTGACATTTCATTTAACTGTGCGGAAGAAAGCGCCATCTCATCATTGTTCTTTAACAAGCCTGCATCCTTTGCAATCGCTATGGCAGTCTCAAGCCTGTCTCCAGTTATCATAACAACCTGAATACCGGCATTTTGCACTTCCTTAATAGCATCCCTCGCCTCAGGTCTTACATCATCCCGGATACCAACCAAACCGATAATGACAATATCATCATTAATTTTGCTCTCCGCAAGCGGACTCTCGGAATAGCCAAACGCAAGCACTCGCATTGCCTTCGCTGCCAGCTCATCAATCTTTCTGTCAAGAACTGCTTTATCCATAGTGCGGATATTGCCGTCTGCATCCAGATATTTTGTCGCTGCCGCAAGAAGCCGTTCGGGAGCACCTTTATAAAAGGTCTTTCCTACACTGTCAATCCGCGCCTGGCTAAATTTATTCGTCGAGTTAAATCCTTGTTGTGCGGAAACAACATACTCAGTATTGGAGAGCAATGTATTAAATGTGTCCTCTCCAATAAACTTCATCAACGCCTGATCCGTAGCGTTGCCGCCAATAACCTTGTGCGACACATCAAACATAGATTGTGTATTTTTACCGATTGCAAGGTCAATCAGCCCTTTTACCTTACTGTGCTTACTCAACTGTGGAATGTCAATTGAATTTCCATCTGCACAGAAGAAATCAACTACTTCCAGCGAACCTTTTGTAATTGTACCTGTCTTATCACTAAAGAGAATATTTAATGAACCTGCTGTCTCAATACCTTCAGCCTTTCTGACTAGAACATTGTGGTCAAGCATCTTGCTTGTATTCTGCATTAGAACAAGCGAAATCATTAGCGGAAGTCCCTCTGGCACTGCGCAGACAACAATCACGACCGCAAGCGATACCGCATCAATCACATTCTTAATAATATCTGGAATCGGCTGTGCAAAATATCCAGAAGCACCCCCATCAAACACTAGAATTGCATGTGCGAGATAAAAAAGTGCAATCACAACAGCACCAATGTAACCAAAGGTCGAAATCTGCTTGGCAAGCTTGGCAAGCTTTACTTTTAATGGCGAATCGGGTTCATCTTCCTGCATTTCTTCCGCCATCTTACCCATCATGGTCTTTAAGCCAACTTTTCTGACATCAAGGACGCCTTCCCCGTCAAAAATCACAGCCCCGCGAAACAGTGAATGCTTGTCCACAAAAGTATCCCCTGTAATATCGTCTGTAAGCTGTACACTCGGATCGGCTGCCGTTTTTTTGCACTCCTCCGCCTCTCCATTTAAGGCAGAATTATCTACTTTAAGTGCCCCATCAATCAGAATACCATCCGCCGGCACTTTATCACCCGATTGCAGTAAAACCTTGTCCCCAACAACGACATCATCCACTTCAATGACCGTAACAACCCCATTTCTGTAGACCTTACATTTGTCTTTTTCAGTGCTGTCCTTCAACTCGCGATACTTTGTATCACTTGCCACACCCGTCTTTGCCGAAACAAACGCCACCACCAACACCGCAACAATCGTTCCCAGTGGCTCATAAATTTCTGCATAACCAAAGAAAAACATGACAATCATCAGCGCTGCAATCGCCAGAAGAATTTTAATCATCGGGTCCCCAAAAGTCTCCTTAAATTCCTCCCAGAAGGTAGTAGGCTCCGAATCTGGAATCTCATTAGATCCGTACTGCCCACGCAACTGCTCGACCTCTTTGTCACTAAGTCCATTAAATTTCATTTTTCATTTTCTCCTCATATTATAATTAGATAAATCTGTTGGCAAGCTCTCCAAGACCTGGATCGGTTGTTCCCTGCCCCATAGCATTAAACTTCCACTCTCCATTATGTCTGTAAATCTCACCAAAAATCATCGCTGTCATGTTAGAATAGTCATCTGACAAATTATATTTACACAACTCTGTATTGTTTCGCGCATCCACAATGCGAATAAACGCATTCTTAATCATTCCAAAATGCTGTTTTCTCTGAACTGCCTGATAAATGTTCACAACAACGACAATCTTATCATATATCTGTGGAATAGACGCAAGGTCCACAATAATTTGCTCGTCATCTCCATCCCCCGCTCCTGTAAGGTTATCTCCCATATGCTGTACTGTGCCCGTTGGGTGCTTGAGGTTTCCAAAATATATAATATCCTCATTTGCGCAAAGTTTGCCATTTCGCAGCAGAAACGCAGATGCATCGCAGTCAATTGGTTGTGGCTTTGGCGCAAAAAATCCTTTCTTCGTCTGTGGCGCTTCATCCCATCCCAATCCAACAACTACCTTGGAAAGACCTGAATTATCCTTGGATAAACTTACCTTCTGTCCCTTTTGTAAACTAATTGACATCTCCATTCTCCCTTCTATCACCAAAACGATACAAAAAAATTTTTTCGCGGGGGAAGCACTCTTCCCCCACCAAACTATTCTACATCCACTCCAAAATTTGCGCACAGCGCTGCAAGTCCGCCCTGGAAACCACTTCCAATCGCATTAAACTTCCACTCACTGCCATTCCTGTAAAGCTCTCCAAACACCGCCGCTGTCTCAATCGAGAAATCCTCACCCAAATCGTAGCGAAGCATCTCCTCGCCGTTCTCTTCATTATAAATACGGATAAACGCATTGTTGACCTGACCGAAATTCTGTCTTCTTGTCTCTGCCTCGTAGATGGTTACAGTAAACGCAATCTTTGTAACATTGTCTGGAACCTTGGACAAATCAATCTTAATCTGCTCATCATCTCCGTCACCAACACCTGTAAGATTGTCTCCTTGATGTACAACACTACCCGATGAATGAGACAGATTTCCATAGAATACAAAATCACCCGAACTGGAAACTTTACCGGAATCTCCCAGCAGAAATGCTGCTGCATCCAAGTCAAAATCTCCGCCGGTGTCAAACGCGTTAATGTCCCATCCAAGCCCCACAACCACCTTTTTCAATCCTGGATTATCTTTGGTAAGACTAACCTTCTGACCTTTTGTTAAACAAACTGGCATTTTTATGCCCTCCTTTTTTTCAAACCAACTTTTTCTAAGGAACAGTCTTAAAATAACTTGCGCATCTGACTTGCCTAAATTTCCATAGTCGTCGTTGTCATCAGTCGCCGTAGCCCGCTACGGCTCCTTTTTCCGCCCAGCCTATGGAAATTTATCTTGCGTCATCTGCACAAATTATTTTGTGACTATTCCTAAGCAACTTCAATTCCATAGTGTCCGCAAAGTGCTGCAAGTCCGCCTTGGAAGCCGCTTCCAATTGCATTGAATTTCCACTCCCCATTATGTCTGTAAAGCTCTCCAACCACAACTGCTGTCTCAATTGAGAAATCTTCTCCCAAATCATATCGGATTAATTCCGTATTGGTCACCTCATCGACAATGCGAATAAACGCATTGGAAACCTGTCCGAAATTCTGTCTTCTGACATCTGCATCATAGATAGTAACTGTAAAAGCCACCTTCTCCACATTAGAGGGAATTTTATTAAGGTCAATTTCGATCTGCTCATCATCCCCCTCGCCTTCTCCTGTCAGGTTATCACCCATGTGTTTCACAGCCTCACTTGGATGTGTCAAATTACCATAAAATACAAACTCATTCTCCGTTGGGCATTTACCGTTTGCGCCCACCATAAAAGCCGCTGCATCCAAGTCAAAGTCCGCACCAGAATCAAATGCGTTAACGTCCCATCCAAGTCCTACCATAATTTTCTTAAGACCCGGATTTCCTTTTGTAAGATCAACTTTCTGTCCTTTTGATAAATTGATTGGCATATGTTTTTTCCTCCTTCATATGAAAAATTTATCAGTACTTTTTATTGGGAACATGGTACATCTCGTTAAACTCTCGCTTGATAGTTTCCAGCCTTGCCTGATCCTCAATGCGCTTTTGCCGCGCATCATTTTGAATCTGTCTTGTCTCGTTAATACCATCCACGATTGTTTTCCAAGTTGTCTCCAGTGTTTCAATCTTAATTGAGCTGCCCGCTGCCATCGCTGTTGTCATCTTTGTCTGCTCCACTGTATTTTGTGCATTGCGGATTAACATCTCATTGGTCTTCGCATCGAGCGCACTCATCGCATCTGCCTGTATTTTCTGGCGTTTTAGCATAATTGCTTGCGCGAGCGCCTGTTTAAATACGGGCAGCGTAATAATAAATGCGGAATTAATCTTCCTGACAAGGTTCATATTACTAAATTCCATCGCCTTAATCATTGGAATCGACTGCATTGCCACGCTCTCCGCCGTTCTCAAATCCTGTGTCCTCTGTTCCAACATCATCAGCGCTTGATTTAGACTTGTAATCTCAAATTGAATCGAAGTATCGCCTGTCGTCTGCATATCAGACTCTCGCTGTGCAATGTATGCCTCGATCTCCTTGCATCCTTGTTCCCCCGCAAGAATATATTTTACAAGCTCATGATAATAGTTTACGTTCGCCTCAAACATTGTATTCAAATTGCGGTTGGACTGTTTTATCTCGGACTCATACTTTCTGAGTTCCACATAAATTTTGTCAACCTCATCACCCATTGTATGATATTTATCCAGTATTTTATCAAGCTGTTTTCTCATATTGCCAAAAAGCTTGTTAAACAGAGAAGGATTTTCCTGCAATTCGTCAATATCAAACTTTTCCATCACTCGCGCAAGCGCGTTAAGCATCTCGCTCGAATCATCGAGCTGGGACATATTCACATTGTTTAACACAACATCCGATGCCTTGGATATCTCCTCCGCAACTTCCGCGCCAAAAGACACAATTGTCTCAAGATTATTAATCTCAATTGTACTTACAATGTCATCAACTTCCTGCGAACCGACAAGCGTCTGATTCATCTGCTGCCTGTCCTCCACAATATCATACGTCTCCACCACTTCAATCTCATTTTTGGTGTCCGCAGTATTGGCCATCACTGATGACTGCGCCTTTGTCTTGCTAAAATCTAACCCCATTCTTAATCCTCCGTTCCGCCAATATCCCTCCTACAAAACATTGACTTAAATCCGTCATATAAAGCTATCGCGCGGTTCTCACCCTCCTCGTCGAAAGAGTCTATCGCGCCACGAAAGCCGTGTACTTGAGGAAACCAGCGCCATATTGGGAACTTGCAAATCATATACATACTCGCCAATTTGATGCTCTTCCATCAATTTTCTATTAAAATATTTCTCTATATTTTGATATCCTGTCGGCACAAAAAATACCACATCAAACCCTGCCAAATTTAAAAATGCTGCCAGAATAGAATCCTCCAAAGAAATTATTTTCTCCCCAGTATTAAAATAAATCAACTTGGGATTCTTTTTTGTAAAATCGAACTTTTGTATCAATCGCACAATCTCCTTTGGCATATTAAGGACTGTCGCAACAATCGCATACTCTGTGCCATTTTCAAAAGTTCCCTTTATCACTTTGCTCTCAATCAAAAGCTGTAGCTTGTCAAGAATATGCTCCTGTATTTCTTCTCGTAAAAAACTATATGGATAATTTGGATGCTCTTTAATCTTCTTTTTTTGTAGTCGCCCATTTCTGTAAAACTCTGTCGCATACATTTTCATTGGGTTTGGTGCCGTAGAATCAATATATGGCACATTTTTTACCACAAAAGTATCCTCCGTCATCAGTGCCTTAACAGCACTCCAATATTTTTGAACCAGACCGTCCTTCACACCAGATACTTTGGCAAAAATCACAGGCAGCGTAACTACACCATTCTCTGTGCTAAAATTGGGGCGATATCGCAATTCTTCTTTCCACAGAATCTGTATTTCCTCATACATAGTCTGCAATGTAATGGAATTCGCTTTGGTATATTGATGATTGCGATATATTCCCGTATCCTGATACATTAGTTCGTCAAGCTCGCGCTCTGCATGGTATGCGACAGTACCGACCTGCAAATCCGCACTCTGCCTCGGGTAACGATTTATGGACAAAGACTCCGCAAAATGTATCTCATATAAAAGTGTATCCTCCAGACAGCACTTCGCACTCAAATCAGGAACCAACACCAGCACATCCACAGGAATCCGCGCCAGGAAGCGCAAAAACATGGCCTCGCTCTCGTCTTGGCAAGGTCCCATATGAATAAAACAACTCACTTCTGGCATCTTCCAGTTTGAAAAGAGTAACTTCTGATACCGCCGAATCCAGCAGAGCAGATAAACCGCCTTGTTGGTCAGTCGAGAAAGGTTGGAATCTGGCGCCTTCGCCTCCTCAAGCATTCCATCCAAAAATGCTTTCACCATCACCCGCTGTAACTCTATATTAGATGTGTATTGTATATTGGCAGACAGATCCATTAACATCTCGTCCTGTCTTGTATAAGTTCTGCGCCTCACCGCTGCAATTTCTTCTGTGTCAGGTTTTGGGATACTTCCGTCAACAATCACAACATGTCGTTTATAATTCTCAAGTGTCAACTGAAATTGATACAGCTCATTTGCATATGTCTGCTTGTCCTCCACGCCACTGATTCTGTAATAGCAATTATAAAAAAATTTTGAGTCTGTTCCCCGCTCCGCAGGCGCTTTTTTGAAATCTTCCAACCCACTTCCTGTTATCCATGCATTAGTACAGTTAAGCACTTGCGGGCGCACACCGTAAATCCGCTCATTGTTAAGCGCATTTTGTATCTGGGTCCGAACCCATTTGAGATTAAAATCCCGCGGAAATTCCTTCATTCCCGGTAACTCAAGGCTGTATGAGACACAATACTCTGCATCAATACTTTGATATTTTGCATCTCCGTGATACTGCAACAACACGACATCACACCCTGCATTGGAGAGAACATTGACAAGCATCAGCTCATAACTGCTAATTTCCCCTTCATACAAGATTTTTGGAATCTTGTTTTCACCGAGCGAATTGACAATGCGCTCAAATCTATAGTATAACCAGCACATGAACTTTATGTATGCATTTTTCAGCATATTGTCATTTTTGCCGGATTTTCGCAGAGAATCAAGCGTATCAAAAAGAGAACGCGCCACATTTCCACGCTGATAATCATTCATGCGCGGAAGCCATTTTTTCAGACTCTGTACAATAAAATCTGGACTCAGCCGAAATCCCAAGCCCATAATTTCCTCATAATATGCAAGATTCTTCTCATCTGGATTGGAGATTCTGCCCTCAATAACCACACCTGAAAGTCTTGCCGCCTCATAATACTGCTGTATAAACTGCCCAATTGCCTCTGTATATCCACTAATTCTGTAAAAATACACGCCTCTGTTGGGTCTGCTGTCACGTTCCATAAAAAAATCATTCAGATTGTTTATCTTAATATGCGCAAACATATTTTTCCCTCAATCAATATCCAATAACCACACTTCTCATAATACAGCTTATCAGAAGCGCCCTTTGCTTCTAAATAAAAGGGCTGTTCTTGCTTCTTATAATATTAAAAGTATATCATAATATCGTTATTTATTCAACAAAAACAGAACATACTTTCAAATATTAATTCATTTTTAATCTAAATTTAATGTTTCATCCATTCTTATAAGTCTTAATCCTGCATCATTGCAGCCGTATAGCCATCTTGCCATAAAAGTGGCCTTTACTTTCATAACAACTGTGAGAAAATAACTGACACATGTTGACTTGTCTATTTCTCCAATTACAAATCGCATCTGTAATTGGAAAAAAGCCTCGTCGCAACCCATTAGGAACCAGTAAATCCTTGAATAAACAGATTGATAAATTCATACCCTACTGCCATATTAATATTCTGTGCGTATCGAATTACAGTAGTGCTAATACCAATCACTTCCCCATACATATTGAGAATCGCTCCGCCAGAACTCCCTGATGATACAGGTGCTGTAAACTGTATCAACTCCACATCATCCATCTCGCGAAATCCAGAGATAATACCGTCTGACACAGAGTTAAAAAATCCCATTGGACTTCCTATCGCCACCACTTTTTGCCCTCTGACAAGTTTCTGTGGCCCCTTATAAATAGGAAGTGGAACAAGCGGTCTATCAATCCGAATCACCGCGAGATCAAGCACATCATTGTACTTAATAACTTGGCTAGTTCTATAACAGTTGTCATCATTTTCTATCCGAACAGAGAAAAAACTGCCGTCACTCAAAACGTGATTATTTGTTAAAATATACCCTTTGCTTCCAATCATAATACCAGAACCAGAAGCAAAAGGTTCTCCGGCACTGTCATGTACCATAATCATCACAACGGAAGACGCAAGCTGTGCGATCTGTTCAAAGCTCATTTCTGTCCTGACAGTGCTACCTATGTTTGTGTTCATCCTCTCCATATGTCGTGGCGCTGTTGTACCTGTTACGTTTTGGAACGAAGCAGGCACATCTTGACTGTTCTGAGGTGCCTGTGCTGACTGCGGCAATATCGTTTTCCTATCTCGCCGCGGCGGTATTGTAACTCGTACAGGTTGCGTGCTCTCTGTCTCCGGCTGTAATGATGCCTTTTTCCTATCTGGTCTTGGTGGAATTACCACTTTAACATTCTGGCTATGTTGATTATTTTCTTGTGCGTTTTCCATTCTTTTATCCCCTGCACTATTTTCTAAACTATTGTTTGCAATTCAATTGTTTTTGTGTATAGACTTTTAAGAAATCTCTTTGCACTTTAATTCAATTTTCCCAACGGTGTCCTTCTTTAATGACTTGTTTCTATACATATTTTACTAATATCACACCGCAAAGTCAACACAAACAAACTATAATTCGCACCCTTTATAGAATTTATGTTACTTTTTAGATTATTTTTAAGTGACTTTTGTGTAAAACATTGCGTTTAATTTTATTAACGGAAACTCTTACATTTTTTCCGAATATGTGCTATAGTAGATTGATATTTTGCAATATTACGAAAGTTTCACTTTCCTTTGTCAGTAAATGACTATTGTATTCTATTACTTTTGTTTAGGAGATTTAATTATGAACAATTCCTTGCTTTATTACAGCGTCGGTGCACTCTTATACTGTCCTGCTAATAGAAAGACAATCGTTGATTCTATTACACGGCAAAGATTTGGCACGAAATATTCACTTGCTCTTTGTCTGGAAGATACGATACGGGACGACTGTGTTGCTGAAGCAGAACATATTCTCACTAATTCGCTCTGTCAACTGGCAAAACGGACAGAGCAGGAAACATTTTATCTGCCCAAAATCTTTGTGCGTGTGAGAAATGCCCGCCAGATTGGTAGACTTTACAAAGCCTTTGGAGAAAGCATCCGACTTGTAACGGGCTTTATCCTCCCCAAATTTTCACTTGAAAATGCAGACACATACATACAAGAGATTCTTCGGGCAAATGAACTCGCCAGCCAACCACTATACACTATGCCTATTTTTGAGAGTCCTAGCATAATAGATCTGCGATATAGAACAGAAATTTTATATACATTAAAAGAAAAACTTGATCAGATTGAAGATAAAGTATTGAATATTAGAGTCGGCGGCAATGATCTCTGTCACGCATTTGGATACCGCAGACATGATGATGAATCCATACACCAAATTCGCCCAATCGCCGATATTTTCTCCGATATTATTACTGTATATGGTCGGGATTACGTGGTTTCTGGACCGGTTTGGGAATACTATCACAGCAGCAACTGGGAGCGGGGATTGTATCATGAAATCGCTGACGACAAACTCTGTGGTTTTATTGGGAAGACAGTTATCTATCCCACCCAAATCTCAATTGTGAATGAAGCTTACAAAGTATCAGAACATGATTATCAAGATGCGGCAGCAATTCTAAATTGGGATAAATCCTCTCACTCCTTAGTCGCTGGCAGCGTCAGCAAAGAGCGCATGAACGAATACAAAACGCACTCCAACTGGGCACTCCGCACTCTGCTTACAGCAGAATACTTCGGTGTCAAAAAAGCACAACCTGATAAATAACTTAAGGCAGTTCAATATAGGAAACTGTCTTCTCCGTGCAATGCAACCGTAAAACAACACTATGTCTCCGCCAATTTTTTGATAATACCACAGCATTTATAATGTTCTAACGGATAATATTCTATTGGAACCTGCTTCTCCTCAGCAAGTCTTACAATGTGACTTAGCTCTGGATGCTGTCTATATTTTTTATCAATCAAAACCTTCCACGGAACACGCCTTAACAGCACACGCGTCGTCTCCCCGATTCCTGGCTTGATAAGGTTGATGTCGTCCACATCAAACACCGCTGCAAGTGCACGCACCTCATCAATACCATAACCACTTTTCGTCCTGGCGCTGGACAATTCCGGCATCTGGTAGATAGATGTATTGTCTATTGTAAAATGCTGTTCTATCGCTTCAATAAATTCATAGGATAAATCTGAATCCGCCAATTCCCCATAATAGACTGCACCATGAAAATCATGAGGACCTATAATATCATCCCGCAGAAAAGTCCTGCTCACCAACCCTGATATTGTACAGTTTAAACACGAACTTGGAATTAAAATATCCTCATGGGTACCGCACAGCTCTGTCATATTTGCAGGGTCTGCCAAAACTGCAATCTCCGCAGATACCCCCTTATAAGCCTGAATATCCTGACACAATTCCTTTAATATTGCACCTTTTCCAATCCAGCCATCCAAAAAAAGAAGCTGTTGTGGCTGGAATCGCTCAAGAAGGTATTTCATAGCGTTGTTATCAATCCCGCGTCCCTTTATAATCGAAATTGCATAGTGTGGAACTTCTATCTGATATTTAAAACGCAGATAACGCTTCACCAAAATGCCAATTGGAATCCCTGCCCTCGCAAGAGATACAAGTACTACATTTTTCCCTCTGGTCTGCACAATCTTATCTGACAGGCATCCCACTGCCAAAGCAGTGAGCTTTGCATATGTTTCCAGTGCTTTTGTGTAGACCTCCATATATTTCTGCGTCGGAACGTATTCAATTGGAAGCATCTCACTGTAATGTTTTCCCGCCTGAATTAACCGCTCACGCACTTCAGTAGGCTGCGGCTTCACCAAGCCTGTAATATCCTTTAAAAGTAATATAACGTCCTCTTCCTTGTATGAACTTCTCATAAAAATTCCTATTTCTTTATTACCTCATTCTCCACTGCCAGTATACAGTAGAAAGATCTTGATTGTAGCAACTTTTCATTCAATAGACTTAGGAACTGTAGAAAAATAACTGACACATCTTGACTTGTCTTTTTCTCCGATTACGCATGTCAAAAATCCTCGCCGCAGCCCGCTACGACTACGTTTTTTGACATACCTTCTCGAAGAAATATCCTACGCAATTTGTATCACTTATTTTCCTACAATTCCTTATATGAAATTACAGTGTATCCATTTCCCCCGTAACCTCATATAAACACCAGCTTTTCTAAACATACAAAAAACCTCAGCACTGTTCCTGTTGAGGTTTTAAAGCAGCGCTACAAGGATTCGAACCTTGAACTGACGGAGTCAGAGTCCGTTGCCTTACCGTTTGGCGATAGCGCTATATCTATTTTATTTGTACTCTTTGTTTAGCACGTTATTTAGTATATACCAAGATTGATAAAAATACAAGTACTTTTTTTATTTTTTTCATATTTTTATAATAATTCTTTACCTTTTATAAAACAGCAATGCACATTTTACAAAAACATGATTCTTTTCATTGGTGCTAGTCAGCACCTGTGTTGGTATGTATATTCCCGGCAATTACGAGCACCCAAAATATCAGTCTTTGTATGTTGCACTAACACACTTATTACTAATATCTTTTCATTTTCTCTACAACTTCAGGATAAAATATGGTACAATTATTTTCTAATTGTATAGCTCTGCTCTCTTACACCTGCTTTTGTGAAGGATTTTCTGTTATATACACAAATTTAATTATATATATTTTATAAATTTTCCCCCATTAGGAACTATTTAAAAATAACTTTTAATATTGCTTGTCTTTTTCTCCGATAGCACCACTCAAAAATCAGTTACATACCCTGTAGTACAGCATTAGGAATTGTAGGAAAATAAGTGATACAGATTGCGCAGGATATTTCTTCGAAGTTGTATGTCAAAAAGCGCAGGCGCAGCGAGCTACAGCGAGGCTTTTTGATATGCACAATCGGAGAAATAGCCAAGTCAAGATGTGTCAGTTATTTTTTTACAGTTTCTTACCTAAATAGCAATAAATACAATATGTGTTTTTCATTGTTATTTGCGCCACGCTGTACTAGTGCTCCATCCAGACAGAAATTAGAGTTGTGCACTGCATGGTTCGTGTCAGTGCTAGGCAAAATTTCGACGGCGATGCGGTGGCATCGTCTAGAAATTTTAACAACGCATCGGTGCAAAACAGGCGGTTCACGAATCTAATTTCTGGTCGGATGGAGTACTAGATTGATAAAAATGGAAGATTCGCATCAAAACTGTTCTTGAAATTGGTTTAGACACAGGCGAAACAACTGAACTTGTATTAAAAAATGAGTTTAAAAAATTCATTCAACAAATTTGGAGGTAAAATCAAATGGAATATGTCTGGCTATTGATAATCATTTGTGTTAACGCATTGTTTATCACAACAATCATTGATGTGATTGTAATGGGCAGTTACGTACTAAAAATTTCAACATCTTGCAGAATTTCACAATATGTGATTTGCAAGGAGAATCATATTGATTTGCAAAACGGAAATGAATGTTCTGGGTATGCCGCCGCATATCTTTTGCGTCATTTTGGTATCTCTGCCACTGGAACAGCAGTTTATCAAAAAATGCCCTTTAAGGCATCTGACGGGTGTGTGCCTCCAAAAGGAATCAAAAAAGTGCTGGAAAGCTATGGTTTTCGTGTCAAATATTGCGCTGGAAATCTGAATGCACTAAAAAATGAAGTCAGCAAGGGAACCCCTGTCATTGTTTTTATAAAAGTCAGAAAGGATAAGCGCTGGCTGCATTATATACCAGTTGTTGGATATGATGAGGACAATCTGTTTTTGGCAGAATCAGCATCGGGAAACATCAACTGCAACGAAAAAGCATATAACAGAAAAATCAGGCAGAAAGAATTTCTAACACTCTGGAATACTGCAATGTTAAAAATGCCTTTCTATACACACACTTTTTATGTGATAGAACAGCGCACATCTTCCCCCAAAAAACTGGCTGATTGAATGGTCCCGCTTTTATGTTCATAAATTTAAAAACTTTTCCCTTCGATTGCACAATAAACAATTTAAAATGAACCTCACTCGCCTTCTGTGCACAATTAGAATCCCTTTTCATTGCACAATAGACAGTTCAAAATTCAAGATGCGCCTCCTTCTATTGTAAAAAGATATGGTGCTTTATACTGTTGGAAAAGGGAATAACATTTATCAAAGTCAATTACTATCAGGGATCCACGCGGAAAACAGGGTGTGGGATAATTTCATTGTGATTCAGTTGCGCATATGTTATAATTTTTTTAATAAGGAACTGCAGAAAATAACTGACGCATCTTGACTTGGCTATTTCTCCGATTATGCATGCCAAAAAGCCTCGCCGCAGCCCGCTACGCCTACGTTTTTTGACATACCTCCTCGAAGAAATATCCTACGCAGTCTGCATCACTTATTTTCCTACAATTCCTTAATGTTCTTATTCAGAGCAGCAAAGGTAGGAAAGTCCCATCTTCCCTACTCACCGTGCAACCCGTGTGCCGCCTTAGCGGCATATTTGCTCTACACAGGTCTGCGCATAAAAAGAACAATAGCAACCAAAAAGTTACTGCTCTCTTAGAACGCTACAACAGAAAGGTCAAATTAAATTATGGAAAAAACATTGTATGTGACAGATTTAGACGGAACTTTGCTAAATAAAAATGACCGCATAAATCCCAAAAGTATCAAAATCATCAATGATCTTGTAGAAAAAGGAATGTTGTTTACCTATGCGACTGCAAGATCTTTGGTGTCCGCGTCTGTTGTGACAGAAGGCTTATCAACCAACATACCAGTCATAGCATACAATGGGGCATTTATTTTTCATCCAAAGTCAGCAGAAATTCTATCCCAAGAAGATTTTAGCCAGGAGGAAATGAACTATGCGGAAAAAACTATCCGCACAAACGGCATCTATCCGCTGGTTTATTCTTTTATTGACGGTGTAGAAAAAGTATCCTGGATTTCTGGTCAGGAGAATGAAGGCATCAGACGATATCTTAGTCTGCGAAAAGGTGACAGACGACTTCGTCCTGTTACAGATAGCGAAGAACTATATCAAGGAAAAATTTTTTATTTTACTTGTATCGGGGAGAAAAGCGAATTGCAGCCGATTTATAACATTCTATCCAAGGACATACGATATCGCTGTACAATTCAGCAGGAGTTATATCGACCAGAATATCTCTGTGAGATTATGCCAGCTGGGGCAACAAAGGCAAACGCAATCCAAAAATTAAAGAAAATTTGGAACTGTAACAAGGTAATCTCTTTTGGTGACGCAATCAACGATATTCCAATGTTTGAAATATCTGATGAGTGTTATGCAGTAAAAAACGCAGTAGATGAATTAAAGGCAGTCGCAACCAGAATTATTGGCAGTAACGAAAACGACGGCGTTGCAAACTGGTTAAAAGAACATTGTATATTAAAAACTAACTGATACATTTTAACTTGTCTATTTCTCCGATTATAAATTGCTAAAACAATTTTCAAAAAACCCTGCCATATCCCACTAGTACACCGTTTTTTTGACATATACCCTTGAAAAAATATCCTGCGCAATCTGTATCACTTATTTCCTATAGCTCCAAAACAAAAGAATCCGATATAAAAAATAATATCGAATTCCAGTATTTGAGAGACAACTTTAATTTTTATTGAAATAGCCGCTCCCACTCATCTTGAGAAAAGCCTGGGCAGACGCCCTTATCCGTAATGAGCAGAGGACGCTTTACCAACATTCCATCTGTGGATAGGAGCTGGTATTGCGCTTCCTCGCTCATCGTAGGCAGCTTCTCTTTGAGTTTTTGTTCTTTGTACAAATTTCCACTTGTATTGAAAAAACGCTTTAATGGCAATCCACTCTTTTCATGCCACTGTTTTAACTCTTCTACTGTTGGATTTTCCTCTTTGATTGGACGAACTTCTGCTTCATATCCGGCTTCCTCAACCCACTTTAGCGCCTTTTTACAAGTGGTACATTTTTCATAACACAATATCACTGGTTTCATCCTTTTCTCCTCCTAATCATCAATACCAAACACAAATTCCAACTGGTCCTTCGCAGCATCCAATTTATCATCTAAAAGATCCAATTCGCGCTCCAATCTCTTGTACTCATCTTTTGTCAAAGACTGCTTTTTATAGAGATATTCCAATTCATCTTCATGTTGGTCAAGTAAATCGTCAATCTGCTTTTCCTCCTGTTTAAAAGCAAAAAACTGCTCCATGTCCTGAGATGCTGTCCCGCTTGGTACCACTGCGTTTGCCTTTGTCACAAACGACTCTACCATACTACGCAAATCCTCTATAGTATAGGTTGTTCCCATATCTGCCAAAACACTCTGTTGCCCTGATGTGCCACCACTGACAGAGGAATGCTCCGAATTGTGATAAGTGCTTTCATCATGCTCTGGCACATGGTTATATCCAACATTGGTATCATTTTGGGCTTGCTGTCTGTTGTTCGTATCCGTTGGAAACGATGTACTGTTTCCAATACTGTTATCTTCTTGACTTTGCATATTATTGTCAACATTATTATCCAACGCAGACTGCACATCACTGTCAGATACAGTGCTGGTCTGACTCTGTACGTCTTCTTCAGTTGTGGCCAAAAGAGTTCCTGCTGCCAGTAGCTGTTCCAAATCGGATACTTGCTGCTCAAGGTGCGCAATCTGCTCCTTCAACGCCTCTGTATCTTCACTGTTTCCAGTATTCGACTGACAGCCCGTCATCATAAAAGCAGCAGCGGCTACAATAATTGCTATCCTGTTTTTTCTCTGATTCCTTCTCATAATTTTACCTCCAATTCCTTCCCTATTCTTTGGAACTAAAAAGAAATATCTTGTTTCTAAGATAATGTATAACGCTCCGTGGAGTCAATACCTTTTTATTTTTTTGTTTTCATTCTAATCTATCAGATAACTCAATTTCTTCTATTTCCTCATATACCCTTTTCCAATATCTTTCTGGCACAGCAGGCCAATCACATTTGCCAGTCTCCTGTACACACAACTCCATTGCTCTGCCCAACATTCTTCCATGAGAAATTTTTTTCCCACGCAAAATGCACTCTGTCGTTCTTGTCCAGTATGGTGCTATCTCGTATAATCCATTTTCATGCATTTTTTGTATCACAGATTCTATATCATAATCCAACGCCACAAATTCTGGCACCCACGTTTTATTGTCACTGTGCAAAATCATAAATTGTGCTTTCATATCACCCTCGTTAAGAATTGGCAAACCAACGGAACCAGGATTCCATACCACTTTATCATACTCCTGTAAATTCATTACTCTGTGTGTATGTCCGCATAAAATATAGCGTTCTCCCACCTCTGCTAGGATTTCCTTATTGTGACTTCCACCTGGAAAAATATCTTCTCTTACTGCCCTTGGTGACCCATG
This sequence comes from Lachnospiraceae bacterium, assembly GCA_949383255.1. GTDB lineage: Bacteria > Bacillota > Clostridia > Lachnospirales > Lachnospiraceae > COE1. The sequence goes on from CASJPF010000018.1 coordinate 72,103, forward strand.
ACAAATTCTAATACTCTCTATGTCCTCTATATTGATAGAATCTGTAGTACACAAATTTGACAAGAAAGTAATGTCTTTCTGGGTCAAATGCTGTTTTGCATAACGCAGCATTCCAACAGTGCTTGGATAAGCGTTCCATTCAGAATGCCCCTCTCCCAGTCCACACAACTGATAATCTTCCTTATTTCCTTTGATAATATAACATGGAAATTGCTCCTGCAAAGTATATATGCAATCCAGCACTTGCCTAATTCCAGGAAATTCTCCTACATAATCCCCAAGAAAACAGTAGGCATCAATCGGCTGTTTTTTTAGATACTCCATACATGCTTCCAACGCAATATTGTTTCCATGAATATCTGATAACACAGCAATATTCATGACTATTTCCTCCTATTTTAAATCAAATTTACTGAAGAGTTTTCCAAAACGTTTGGCAGCAATGTATAAATATTACAAGCACACAGCTCATCAAAATGCTTTTTTAGCATCATAAATGCCTTCCATTTATCTATCGTAAAATCTGGCAATTCATGTCTCAACGTAACATCAATCAGTCGTTTTTCCATAATACATGCACCATTTGTCAAAGAAATCGCATCACATAATTGTATACTAACATAAAAGCTTCTATTTCGTTGTGAAATTTACGATGAGAATTGCAGCGCCAAGAACTGCAAGAACTACGCCCGTTGCACGATTCAGTGTGACAGCGCTTGCCTTATTTGCAAATTTCGCAGCGACACGTGCCCACAATAATGTAGATGCAACACAGAATATTAAACACAAAATATCTGGCATACCACCGATTGCAAAGTGGCTGATAGAACCTGTGAGCGCTGTAAAAGTCATAATAAAGACACTTGTCCCAACTGCTGTTTTCAATTCATAACCTAGGACACTTGTCAATATCAGCAACATCATCATTCCGCCGCCTGCACCAATAAAACCGCAGATAAAACCAACAATTATTCCGCTAACAATAGACTGAAGAACCCGTTTCTTTGCATCGACCGCTGCCATAGATTCCTTTGTTGTCATAATCGGCTTTACTATAAACTTAATCCCCAAAAGCAATGTCATAAACACAGAAAAGCTTCCCATTGTAGTATTTGGCACCATACTTGCAATCCAACTCCCAAAAAGAGTAAATAGTAACACTGTAATCATCATGACAATCCCATTTCGGATATCAAGATTTTTATTTTTTCCATAGGTATATGCACTCACTGCACTTGCAAGCACATCACTCGCCAAGGCAATCCCAACTGCCTCATATGCTGGTAACCCTAAAAATGTAATCAACATTGGACTGATAACCGCAGCCGCACTCATTCCCGCAAAACCTGTGCCAAGCCCAGCACCAATTCCCGCAGCAAAACAAATAATAAATTTGAACATGGCTAAGTTCCTCCTTCAGATGAAATGTAGATTCCAAAACATATCCTACCATAAATCCCCAGCCACTGCTATTATGCTTCCATTAAAATCCATTAAATTTTTGTAATCACAGTTTCTCTTATCGGCGATTAATAAAAGCTATAAGCGCGTCAAAAGATGAACTTTTATGTCCAATTCCATGTCATCCCATAAACTGGCGTGTCAAACCCCCATGTTTTGAACTGAATTTTTTTCCCACTTTTTAAATCCACAACATATAAAATGTCAAACTCTTGCATCATAACTGGTATATTATCCTTCCACAGGAGATACTGGCCATCCGCTGATATTTGATACTCTGGGTCTCCAAATCCATTTCCACATACTTTTTGAAAACTTTTGTGCTCAAGGTCAAATAGCCATGTCCCCCCGCCCTTTGATTTTCTTAAAACAAAAGTATTATTCTCTGCAACAGGGGAAATCGTTTTTACCTTCTGCATCAAATCTTTCCTTTCATGTGTCTTCAAATCACAGTAACCTAACCTTCCGTCATACTGTTGTATTAACAGAGTACTGTCATTGTCTGCCCAACTGTATCCCTTATCTGCTGTTTTCAAGATATATAATAGTTCCAAACCCTCCTGACTAGAACACCCTATTATAAATTTCCCATACAATACAGTAATTTTATTTTCATGATCATAATATCTCGGGCAGTGGAGCCAAGCATCATTATAATGCTCTTCGCGATAACCTTTTTCTTTGAGAAATACATCTAACTGATCTATATTTACAATATCCTTTAGCTCTCTTGTCGCTATATCATACTCCGCAACTTTTTTGTTTCCAATGAGAGAAAGCAGTTTTGTATGATCTTTATTGCTGATAAAATCCCGAAAAGAATATCTGTCCTCCAACAATTCTTTTGTTTTCCCCAACTCCTGCCGATACAGCATAGTCGTCATAACATGCTTATTATTTGGGTCTAAAGCTTCTCCCTGCGCCCATATAATAGAAAGATTTTTTCCCATAAGATTTTTCATCATACAATAATGATTGATAAACCTCCCTAAAAAAGCAACTATAATACAAAGTGCTATCAACCATAAAACTATTTTTTTCATTCTAATTTTCATCTTATACACTCCCTATCTGCTGTCGCATGGCCTCCTTACTATGAAAGTTGTCCTTTACTTTGATAGTAAGGAATTGTAGGAAAATAAGTGATACAAATTGCGTAGGATATTTCTTCGAGAAGGTATGTCAAAAAACGTAGTCGCAGCGGGCTACGGCGAGGATTTTTGACATGCGTAATCGGAGAAATAGACAAGTCAAGATGTGTCAGTTATTTTTCTACAGTTCCTAACGATATGAGGCGATATTTGAAGTTTTGCTTCGCAAAAATCGCCCCTCACTTCTCAATCATGTTCTCATGGAATGCGCAGTTTATGCGCATTCCTGACCCATGAAAAGTAACACTGCATCTTTGTAAAGTTCACGCATTTCTAATAAATTCATATCTTGTTGTCGCAGGTTTATTTCGCTTTATATAAATATATTGACTCTTTCTTGTATCTCTATTGTAAATTTTAATTCTAGTATCGCTACTGCCAAAAAGCTTAACAAAATGTTCTATATAATAGAAATACGTTCCACTTTTATCCCATCCATAAGAATATGGAGAAGAACTACTAAAAACTTTATTCCATCCTGCTTTTAAGACACAAATCTTTTTCTCGCGCGTGATATCATATAAATTAATTTGTTTTGCACGATTTCCCAAATATGCAACATGTTCGCCGTCAGTTGAAACAAAACATTGGCTTACATTTCGGAGTATTTCTTTTCTTTCCTTTGTTTTTATATCATATCTCATAAATCTGTTATTTACAAAATAGCAAATATAATGATTTCTAATGTCATATACCACGCAATTCATTTGAGATAACTCTATTTTCTGTGCTTTTTTCGTATTCAAAAATCTCTGCAAGTTCCGCAATACGCGCCTCCGCTGCATTGTTGGTCAGGTCATAGATTGCAGCGAAAAAACGAAAATTATCATATGGTGTTAAATGTGTCCAGAGCTGCTCTTTTTGACCAAATACTGTCCCAACCTGATAGGCAAGCTGCCTTCTTTTTCGCACAGGGTCAATGCCAAGCACTTCCATCCTGCCGCCATCAGGATACAAAATACCTGTGAGCATTTTGATTGTCGTGCTCTTTCCAGCTCCGTTTGGTCCAATAAATGCGAGGATTTCTCCTTCCTCCACACCAAATGACACACTGTCCACTGCCCGAATTTCCTCTGTCTGCGGATGAAAAATGGCCCTGATGCTGCCACGCATCCCCTTTTCCTTGTGCTTTACCCGAAAGTTCTTGGATAACCCTTCTGCTTCAATCACCTCCATTGCCGATCCCTCCTCAGAAAATGTTAGAAAAATTTGCCATGCACCCGTGAGATTTGTTAACTCTCTTTTAATGGATGATTGCGTGTATAAAAAAGCCGCTATGTTATATACAATTAATGTATATACCATGCGGCTTTCTTTCTATGATGAATTATGACGTTTATCGCAATACTCAACATGTCTGTCACAATCCTTATCGATGTCCGCATAGCCAAATAAGACTTTTCGTCCTACAGCCATGCTTCCCACCGATTTTTTATCAGTTTTATTTTATGGCTGTATGTTGAAAAATCTGATACGAATGCAACATCGAAATAAATAATCCAGTATTGTGCTTTAACATATCATTATCTCCTATTTTTATATCTTCTCTAAAATTTTAGTTAGTATAGCATAGAAAATAGAAAAAGGCAAGCAAAGATTTTTTATTTATGGGTACAAAAATTCCCTATATTACTGTTCACGCCATCCGATTTTGGTATATTTTAGTTCATTGCAGGCGTAAACAGCAACATTTTTGCACACAAAATGCGAAAGGACACGCATTTTGGCGCACATTTTTTACTACTTTGATGAACGAGTGAACAGTAA
>CASJPF010000019.1 GCA_949383255.1 Lachnospiraceae bacterium
AGCAATCCTAAGAATTAGTTTCATATCATAATATAGTATGTAAATCACTGTAAATGGAAAAACCATAATAAACACCAAATCATTTTGTGCCCCGATCACAGCAAGTCCATAGACCACCATATACCCAATCACAGACACATGTTTAAATATCGCACTGTCTTTCTTGTGAAAATAAACTGCATAACATGTAATCATTGATGCGATAACCGACAAATCAACCGCCATCATAAATTCAAAACTGATGTTTCCCTGTACATAATCTCCAATATACCCAAAGAACAGAAACATATCAATGATTGTAATGATCATAAGCACAAATTTATTCACACGTTTTTCATTTTGTCCATCATTTCCCTTCATCACTATCATCTCCTTTATATTTTCTATAATTCCTAAAAATTCCTGAACAAACCTATAAGAAAGCAAACCGCTGGGAAATTCATTTTTGGAGGAAAATGAATACCCCAGCAATTTATAGAGTAGTTATTGAAGTTGTCGTGACAACCGAATTTATTATACATATCCCTTTGCCAAAAGAAAATATTTCTGGTATATATTGCATTTTTTGCGGTATGATTTGCATACCAATATGGCTAAACTGCTTTGGATTGTGACATTAGACACACTCCAAGACAGATCTTAAGAACCGCGCTGACTGCTCAATGCTCTCCAACTGATCAAGTTCCCCAAAATGTTCAATCGACAGATATCCGTTATAACCTATTTCTTTAAGCTTTCTGACAAGCTGTGTGACAGGAATGTAACCACTTCCTGTCGGAACAGATTTCAGCCCATTTCCTTCACTTCCCCTATCCTTACAGTGCACATGTACAATATATCGTTCTAATAACTCATATGCCTCCATTACATTCTCATAGCCAAAAGCAAAATTTCCCATGTCAAAAGTACATTTTAAATCGGGTACATTGCGCAAAAACCAGAGCAGTTCATTCATTCGCGAGCACGGCGACCCAACTGCATCAAAGTCTTCAAGTGTCACTTGCACTCCCAAAGACTTTGCATAATCGGTAAGCTCAATCAATGCTGCTTTCATCACCTGAATGCGCAGATTTTGCTCCATAAAGCGCTCGACCGCAAAATAATCACTGCTCACACTATGCAGCGCTCTTGCTTCCTCTTCATCCAGAAATCCTGGCACCACCAAAATCTTTTTTACCCCTAGTTGATATGCCATATCAATTTGATCTTTTCCAACACCAATATCTGACTTTCGCTGAAAATCATAAAAATGGTAAATACTTGCAACTTCCATATAGTGATAGCGCAACGCTCCACAAATTTGATCATAGTCTGCGCAGAGATGATCATATTCAATATCAATACCACGGATTCCAAGGTCACTGCAACGTCGCATAATTTTGTCGATTGTATTTGCGCCCTCCGACTGGGCAACCGCCTGTAAAATATGATCATAAAATACAGAAATTTTCATTGGATTGGTATATTCTTGCTCCAACGTTACTTTCACTGCTGTGCAGGTCATAGGTCCTGCCTGACGTTTTACCTCCGCACACCAGTACACTGCATTGGAGAGAATCCGCTGAATTTCAGGCATATGATAAATAGGATACTCCTCATGCCCTGGCTGGAAATAAAAAATCCTGCCTCGTCCACGCTGAAAAGTACAGCCGCTGCGAAACACCTCACCTCCTGCAAACCAACCAGTAAATACCACATCATCCGGTTTTGGAATATCAAAATATTCCCCGTACATCTCCTCCATTGGAATGTCAAACTGTGCAGGAATCCCCTGTGCAATTGGATGATACGGTGCAGTGACAAACAACCGCTCACGGTCCCCATGCTTCCAGCGAAGTGTCATACTTGTTCCCATCAGCAGCCCCATAATCTTGGCAAAATGCGCAGAGTGCAATGCGATGAGACCCATGCCGCCCAGCACATGATTCTGCACGCGCTTTGCTATTTCATCCGAAAAGTCGCCATGTGCCATATGTCCCCAGTAAACCAACACATCTGTATCTGCAAGAACCTCCTCTGTCAGTCCATGTTCTGGTTCCTCTAAAGTCGCAGTCCGAACAAATATATTTTTATCCTTTTTCAAAAACTCCGCAATACAACCATGAATTCCTATTGGATAAATAGCCCTCACTTCCTCCTGTCTCTGTTCATGCAAATACTCGTTCCATATGGTCACTTTAATCATACTTTCCCTCCCGTAAATAACTCGCCCTAACAAACATCTCCCCGCCACAATCTTCTTAGGAACTGTAGAAAAATAACTGACACATCTTGACTTGTCTATTTCTCCGATTACGCATGTCAAAAATCCTCGCCGTAGCCCGCTGCGACTACGTTTTTTGACATACCTTCTCGAAGAAATATCCTACGCAATTTGTATCACTGATTTTCCTATAATTCCTTAAACTATTTTATCACTGATTTCTTTGTGATTCAACAGCAATCCGCACATCATCACTTTAACTCAATATTTTTGTGTTACTGTTCCCCTTCCTACGCCATGTTTTCACGAAATGCGCAGCCAAGTGCGCATTCCTGACCCATGAATAGTAGCATATTTTCTAAAATTAATCCTCTTGTTGACTTTTCTTTTCTTTTTATATATATTTTATATGAAAATCTCGAGAATAATACTGCGAACGTGGCAAGTTAAGAGAAAGACAAGGAGAGCTAAAAATGACAGGAAAAATTGCTTTTTTCGATATAGATGGCACGCTGACTTCAGAACTGGATGGCAGCATTCCAGCAGATGCTGCGACTGCGATTGCCAAGGCGCGCCAAAACGGAAACTTAATGTTTATCAATACAGGAAGGTGTTTTCAAAATGTGGGGCGCCGCTTCCGCGAAATTGGTTGGGATGGTTATGTGTGTGGCTGCGGCACCAACATTTATTGTGATGGCAAAGATGTCCTACATGTCGCCCAGACTCATTCCACAATTATGCAGCTTTTGCGTGCTGCCCGTCAGATAGACGTCGATATTTTGTTTGAATCCCGCACTTTTGTGGCGTTTGATCTGTCTCGTCCACTACATCACACAGACGCAATACGCCAATACAATTCTTTTGTAAACCATCACTATAACATGTCGGAGGATTTGGAAAATCCAAACTTTTTTGCCGACAAATTTGTTATCTGGTATCAGGAGGAGTCTCAACTCGAAGCGTTTCGCCTCGTCAGCGACAAATGGTTTGATTGTATTGATCGTGGCGGCACATTCCGCGAATTTGTTCCCTATGGGTACTCCAAGGCAACCGGAATCCAGTATGTACTAAATCACTATCATTTGAATTTAACAGATGCCTACGCTTTTGGGGATAGCAATAATGACCTGCCCATGCTCTCCTATGTCCCACACAGTATTGCTATGGGAAATGCATCTCCCGAAAGCCTTTTTGCACAGGTGGAGTATGTTACCGCAAAATCGAGCTGCGGCGGAATCCAACAGGCGTTAGAACATTATGGTTTTCTCTAAAAATCGGAGGAAATATCGAGCATTCCTTTGGCAATTATTATGAGATCTACGAAGGAAGGCTTGTTATTAAATAAATTTGTTCTATACGCAGCCTATCGCTACAAGATGCAAAACAGGAATTGGTTTTCTATCAAAATTAAGGAATGAAGGAAGGGACTACACACAAAAAATGCCCTTAAATAAATCAAGGGCAATCCTTTATAAAATAGTCACTTGCGCATCGGCGTTATAGGTGTGGGGTTCTTTCGACACCGCCTTATGTCCAAATGCAATCGCAATTTCATACTCGTACTTTTCAGGGAATTGGAGCGCTTTTGAAAAATACGCTTTCTTCTCACCTCGCATGGCATCATAAATACAGCCGATTATCAAGTTTCCAAGACCAAGTTCCTCCGCAGCAAGCGCCATATTTTCTACAGCAATACCAGCATCTAACGCGCTCCATCGAAATTCACTGTCAGCACTCAATATAACAACAGTCGGCGCTTCATAGTAAAAGTTATGGGGCGGCACAGAAATCTCGCGAAGGCGGTTCTTTTCCTCCTCCAATTCTGTCAAAATCGGATTATCGCCTTTTAGTACTGTAAAATGAATCTCCTGTTTATTCGCGGCTGTCGGTGCCTGCAAACCAGCATGAATCAGTATATTCAACTCCTCGTCTGTCAACGGTTCATCTGTATATCCTCTCGTAGAACTTCGTCTTTTTATTACATCTATCACAGTACTCATTCTTAACAATCTCCTTATTTATTCATAGTCTATGGTATTGTAGTCAGATAGCGCTTAAATTTATTTCTCTATATCACCTATTTTCGTATCACTCTGTATTTCTACAACTTGCCTAAACGATTGATATTTGCATTATATCACATCAAAAAAGTCATGTCTATTGAAATCTAAAGCAACATCAACACAACCGTTACGAGAACTTCGTTCAAACCACTTGTCAGGCGTTTTAAAAATATTAAGAAGTTGTAGAAAAATATATAGAAGTCAGAGCCGCTCCAACCCATGTTCCAAATGTATTTAATATTAAGTCATCTAACTCAGAAAATCCAGTTCCAAACACAAACTGCATTGTCTCGATTAAAAAAGAAAAGAGAAAACCGCAGACCGCTGTATGAAATGGAGTCTTAGTTTTCCCCATATATTGCAAATACATGCCGAGTGGAACAAACCAAAGAATATTTCCCAAAAATAGATACCCAAAATAAAACCAGTTTCCCTGTTGAAGCAACGCAATATATCCCTCAAATAAGGTTAGATTTATCTTTCCATTCTGGCACAAATGCTGCAAAGTAAATGTGGATCGAAACACTGTTATCCGTAGCACAATTGCAAGATATAGAAAAAATAAAAGCGTTATCACTTTTTTACATCTCTGTGACATCTGTTGTCCTTTCTACAGATCCTAAATAGACGCACCAACTTAGGAACTGTAGAAAAATAACTGACACATCTTGACTTGTCTATTTCTCCGATTACGCATGTTAAAAATCCTCGCCGTAGCCCGCTGCGCTTACGTTTTTTGACATACCTCCTCGAAGAAATACCCTACGCAGTCTGCATCACTTATTTTCCTACAATTCCTTAATTAAATTTATTCGGGTGGGAGCGCAAAAACATAATTTTAAAGAAACGTATTTTCAGGCGTTGGTCAACGAATTTTATGCCCACAAATTCTTTCTGCCAATTTCTAAATTTATTAGTCATTCAGATTACCTTTTTTAGTATAACATGAAAACATTCAAATATCTATGATTACTTACAGGTCAAATGAATTTCTAAAATATGACATATAGGGTATACTGGAAAACTATTTTAGTAAAAATTATTTAGTTTACAAGAAAGACATAAGAATTTATAATAAAAATATATTGTGTTAAGGAGAATTGGAGTAAGATTATGTACAGAATAATGATTGTTGAAGATGAAATTATGATGAGGAATGAATTATCCAATATGCTAAAAAACAATGGGTATGAGGTATGCTACATTACAGACTTTGTAAATGTAACCGATCAGCTTATTCAGGAACATATGGATCTAATTTTGCTGGATATCAATCTTCCAAATGAAAATGGATATCAAATTTGTAGCAAAGTGCGTGCAAGCATTCCAGTTCCAATCATTTTTATAACCAGCAGAAATTCTGATATGGATGAGTTGAACAGCTTTATTTCTGGCGGAGACGATTATATTACAAAGCCATATAATATTCCTGTTCTTCTGGCAAGAATCTCCAATGTACTAAAACGCACATACAAGGAATCAGAAAATGAACAGTTGGAATATAAAGGTTTGATATTATATGTGGAAAAAAATATCATTGTTTATAATGAGCAGGAAATAGAGCTTACTAAAAATGAATTTAAAATCTTATTGTTTTTAGTAAAGGGAAAGGGGAAAATTTTATCTCGAACGGAAATCATAGAGTATTTATGGGACAATGAAATGTTTGTCGATGACAATACTTTAAGTGTAAATATCAGAAGGATACGTACAAAGTTAGAGAAAATAGGTCTCTCTGATTTTATACACACAAAGCACGGACAGGGATATGCGGTATAATCAAATGAATGAATATTTAAAAGAAAATAAAATCTACATCTTTGTTGGTATGACTGCCTTGATTTTTTTATCTGCCTTTTTAATTTCAGAGGATATTCAAACAGCATATGTAATTTCAATTGATGTGATTTCCTGGGGAATTTTCAGTTTCCTTTTTGTATACCATTATTTGCGGAGAAAAAAATATCATACAATAATCGAAAAGCTCCTTGAAGGACTAGACAAAAAATATCTGTTGACAGATATTATAGAGTTTTCTCAGACACTAGAAGACCAATTTTATTATCAAATAATGAAAGAATGTACCAAAGCAATGCTTGATGAAATTGCGCGTGAGAAAATAGATCGGCTAGAATATAAGGAGTATATCGAACAGTGGCTTCATGAAATTAAAAATCCCCTTGCAACAATTAAATTAATTTGCGATAACGACCGTTCCGCAACAACAACAAAAATACTGCTTGAAATAACCAGAATGAATAACTATATGGATCAGGTTTTATATTATGCACGAAGCGCAGATGTTGAGAAAGATTATATTATCAAGGAAATACAGCTTTCAGAATGTGTGAAGAAAGTTTTAATCAAAAATAAACAGCTTTTGATTGAGAATAAAGCAAAAGTTATACTAGACGAATGTAGGGATTCTGTATTAACAGATGAAAAATGGTTGGAATTTATTATTACGCAGATAATTAATAATTCAATACAATATAAAACTGATAACTCAATGGAATTAAAAATATTTACCCAGAAAATAGACAAAGACATAGAACTAATCATCCAAGATAATGGAATTGGCATTTTAAAATCAGATATTTCCAGAGTTTTTGAAAAGGGATATACGGGTAAAAATGGAAGGAATAATAGTACATCAACAGGTCTTGGACTTTATTTGTGCAAAAAATTATGTAACAAACTAGGCGTGGACATTTATATTGAATCACAAAGAGGACAAGGAACGAGTGTTATATTGGTATTTCAAAATAGAAAAATATTAGAGATGCAGTCATAGAATTCTGCATCTCTTACAGTTTTGTAAGAATTTTGTAAGATAACACAATATACTTTTGTAGCGCAAGCAATTATAATGAAAATAATTTATATAACCTCTCAGAGTGTATATATAGGATAAGGAGGAGAATTCAATATGAAAAATGAACGACCGCTATTGCATATTCAAAATATACAAAAGTATTATGGAAGCAACAATAATAATATTGTGAAAGCTCTTGATGACATCAGTTTTGATGTAAATAAGGGAGAATTTCTAGGAATTATGGGAGCCTCTGGCGCTGGTAAGACAACATTACTGAACTGCATTTCTACGATTGATACCGTTAGCGCTGGACACATTATTCTGGGAGAGAATGATGTTACTACATTGAAGAATAAAATGCTTGCGCAGTTCAGAAGAGAAAACCTAGGTTTTGTTTTCCAGGATTTCAGCCTATTGGATAATTTAACAATATATGACAACATTGCTCTAGCATTAACAATCAATGGTGTCTCATCTGTTGAAATTAAACGAAGAATAGACACAATTGCAAAAGAACTAGGAATATATGAGATTCTACAGCATTATCCGTATGAAGCATCTGGCGGGCAAAAGCAGCGTTGTGCATGTGCCAGAGCAATCATTAACAATCCCCAGTTGGTTCTTGCGGATGAGCCGACAGGCGCTTTAGATAGTCATTCTGCCCAAATGCTTTTAGAAACAATGTACGATATGAATAAAAAGCTAAATACAACATTTATAATGGTAACACATGATGCACTTTCAGCAAGTTATGCCAAGCGTGTTATTTTTTTAAAGGACGGGAAGATTTATATAGAATTACAGAAAGGAGAAAAAGAGAGGCGCCACTTTTTCACCGAAATATTAGATGTAGTAGCACTTCTAGGAGGTGAACGAAAACATGTATCTTAAACTGATTAATAGTAATTTTAGGAAGGCTGTAAAAGATTATCAGATATATATTATTACATTAGTAATTAGTTCAGCCTTATTTTTTGCTTTTGTTTCTCTGAGTAGCCCATATAATACAATTATAGCAGATGGAAGTCGATATTCCAATGAGCTGTTTCGAGAAACGATTAATTTGACTGTCGGGTTAGTCTCTCTGATTTTTTTTGTTTTAGTAAACTATGTAAATAACCATATGCTCAAAAGAAGATCAAAAGAATTTTCATTGTATATGCTTTTGGGTATGGAACAAAGAAAAATTGCCTTCTCCTATTTTATAGAAACTTTTGAAATTGGAATTGCAGCGATTTTTATCGGGACTATACTCGGAATACTTTTGTCAGGGGGACTTACAAGCATTGTGTTGGTTTCCACCGGCGGTAAAATGGATTATAAAGTAGGATTTTATCCAGACACATTTTTAAAGACCTTTCTTTTCTTTATATTTGTATTTGTATTTACTGGAATGTTCAACACGAGAAAGTTGGCAAAAACAAAACTTCTTGAGCTTTTGAACGCCGAGAAGGTATCGGAAGGGCAATCGCAAAGAAAAAACATATATATGATTGGAACAGTGATTTCCATTCTTTCCTTTGCTATTGCTGCGGTAATGTTAAAAAAATACTTATCTGTTGAGCGTGATTATATGTCAAATGTTCCAGCAGCAATAAACAACAGATATCAAACTGTGATTGGTGCTACTTTGGTATGCGGCATATTCTCTGGCTGTTATGCAGCTTCGTATATTATTCGCATCATTCGAGATAAAAGTACAAAGTATAAGTATAAAAAACTGAATGTTGTATTTATCAATAACTTGTATGCGCGATCCACTTCTAATGCGAAAGTAATTGCTAGTGCCACAATTGCTATTGCTGTTTCCATTTTAGGATTTGTTATCGCTCCTGTACTAGCTGATATATCAGAAGAATTTTTGGATTATAGAATGCCATACGATTTAATGATAAATAATTCATATAGATACATTGATCTACAGGAAGATATCCCATATATAGATTATTCTTTTGTCCGTGATATTTTGGCGGAATATGGAATTGAAGAAAGTGAGGTATGCCAACAAGAATCATATTTTGTGTGGGGAAAAAATTTTAAAAACGCAGATATGCGTGATAGTAAATGGGATATGCCAAGACTAGCTATTTCTCTTTCTGATTATAATCAGATGAGACAAATGGCAAATTTGCCAACAATTGACCTTAATGATAACGAATTTGCCTTGCAAGTGAGCAATGAAATTGACAAAGTAAACATGGAAGCACAAATTAAATCAGCAGAATCTGAAATTATTTTAGACGATAAGAGAAAATTGGTCTTGTCAGCAAAACCAGTATATAATGATGCAGTAGGAACATTTTTGTATAATTTCGGCAATTCTAGCTCCTTTATATTCGCAGATAGCGTGTGTGAAAATTTGAAAATAGCAAATACCTGTTATTATGCTAATACCTCAAAAGCTATACCAATCAATGATTGTACCGAAATTGAAAAGCAAATCAAAAAACAATTCAGGGCAAATTATCCAGAATTGTATGATAAATATGAAACAAAATATAAAACAGATAAAGATTATCAAGATTTTATAAATCCTATACGTTTTATGACACAAGAAATAAACTCAGTTAAAATAAATTCAGTGTGTATTAGACTTCTAGGAGTTTATATTGGAGTGATTTTTTTTGTAATCTGCCTAAGCGTATTGGCATTACAGCAGCTCTCAGACGCAGAAAATAGCAAAAAACAGTATTGGGTAATGTATAAACTGGGAATAGAAGAAAAAGAAATATACAGCTTAATCAAAAAACAGATATCTATATTTTTTTCAATTCCTTGTGTCTTAGCAATGATTGGAGCTGGTATTGGTGTTTATGTGTTCCTACTCAGGTTTGGGCATAAAGTAGAGGCATATATTGGAACAGAGGATTTTATTTTAAATATATTTTTGGCAGTTATAATGCTTCTCATTATATTTATCTCTTACTTTTGGGGCACTGTAAAAGCATACCATCATAGTATCGAGACTGTTTTCAAAAACAATTTTCGGAAACAGATTTAAAAAAGGAGCCTGCAGTATTGTAGGCTCCTTTTTATGCACACGGACGTGGAAACGAAATGTGCAGCGAAAGCTGCCCGCGTCCGGCACATGAGTAGGGAAGATGAGACTTCCCTACTTGATTTACATGTCAATGCAGAGGAAATATGCAAAAACAGGCAAATAGGAGTTAACATGAAAGAAATAATGGAACTAGTTCGATATACAAAAATTTCATATTTAAGAAAACAGATAAAATGTTTTATATGGGTTCTACTAAACACTTTGCTTACATTAATATATCCAAGTTGTATCAGTTTTGTAATCGATCACGGTGTTGAAAAACGAGATATGTCAACAGTAGTTAACAGTGTAGTCATTCTACTGCTACTTGGTTTATTAATTATTCTCACAAACTACATACAACAACTTAAATACACAAAACTTGGACGAGAAATATGTGAAAAACTAAAAAATAGAATTTTTCAGAAACTATGTAATACGAACTATAAATTTTGGAGTAAGAACAGGGTTGGAGATATTTTAACGGTTATCAATACAGATATTTCTTCCGTAGAAAAGCTCTTCACTACAACAATAAATAATGCGATACTAAATAGCTTGTATTTTCTGGGAATCATAATTATTCTGTTTTTATTAAATTATGTAATTGGCATTTGGATCAGCATATTGCTAATCGGCTTTATGATACTTCAAAGAAAAAATGGCAAAAAAATAAAAAATGGAATGACTGAACTAAGAACCAAAATGGGTATATTCAACTCAAACACTCAGGAAATGATCAGCAATATGCCAGACATCCAGTTGGTGTATCCTAATAACAATTCATTATTCAGACTTGATAAAAAATCAAAAAATATGTTAAAGCTAGAAGGACTGGAAAATGAGCAGGCATATAAATATCTTTCATCAGTTATGATTGTCGATGAAACAGACGAATTATTCAATAATATGAAGCAATCTGGTCTATTGGTAGATGAAAAAAAGTCTATTTCAAATAAAATAGAAGAAACAGCAGTGTCTCCTATGGGAGTTACATTAATGATTATTCAAGAGTGTAACCTGCGATGTACATATTGTTATGGAGAAGGTGGCGAATATCAAGATAGAGGAAAAATGTCTCTGGATATTGCCAAAAAATCAATTGATTTTCTTATTGCCAATACTAAAAACAAAAATCTGCTGGTATGCTTTTTGGGCGGTGAGCCAATGATGAACTTCCAACTAATTCAGGATGTTGTAGCTTATTGTGAAGAATATGAAAAGAAGCAGGAACTTCATTTCAGGTACACTATTACAACAAATGGAACAATCTGGAATGAAGAGGTGGAGGAATTCTTCCGTAAAAACCAGTTTACAGTTCAGATTAGTATAGATGGAAAAAAGGAAGTTCATAATTGTAATCGCTGTTACGCAAGTGGAAAAGGCAGTTTTGATGTTATGGAAACAAATACAAGAAGTATGAGAAATGACGGTCTTGTATCTGGCAGAGCAACCCTAACTGCAACAAATCTGAATTTAATTGATAATTTCAGATCACTTAATGAAATGAATCTTAATAGTATTCCAATGGCACCAGCACAAAATTTATTGTCTGATGAAGACTATGAAAAATTAATAAAGGAAAACACTAAATTAGCAGAATACTTTCTGAAGTTGGTAAAAGATGGAGACTTTAAAACAGCTAAAAAGCTAAGAATCCTTATGTCAGGATTATATAAAATACATAAGAGTGGCATAGAAAGAAATATACCATGTGGTGTAGGGAGTAGTAACATTGCTGTCGATATTAATGGTGATATCTTCCCTTGCCATAGGTTTGCAGCGAACAAAGAATATGTTATGGCAAATGTTTTAAGAGACACAGAAATGAACAACAAATCATTTTTAGAAGAAATAGACATAGATAAGCACGAAGAATGTAAAAAATGTTGGGTTAAAAATTTGTGTGCAGGAGGATGTCCCAATGAGAATCTTGTAAATGCAGGCAGTACTCAAAAATCTACGGAAAAAAGTTGTAAATTTATTCGCTCAATGTATAATGATTTAATTCATGTATATCTTGAACTAACATCAAATGATAAAAAACAACTTTGGGGCTAACCCAATACTATGAATAACACAAAAATAAATTGAGTAGGGAAAGAAGAATCTTCCCTACTCAATTTAGACTTTTTATTTGAGTGTGTAAAATAATTTCTGTAAATTAAGATCTTCTATGATAAGTTATTATAAAGGATAGGTGTTTTTAGTTCACCTGCTTTTTACTATGCAAACGTTTGTTTTTTTCTGTCAACCCATATTAAGAAATTTTTCAGAAATCCTCCCCGTTGCGTGTTATGTCTTCTAGAATGAGTGCCTTTATTGCTCCCTGTACAGAAATGAAACGGCTGTATTTCTGTTTTTTGATCCATGCAAGGATGTCCTTGTCAGTTTTATAGTTCAGTTTCACCTGGGTAGTGTTTGATTCATCATATCTATTCTGGGCATCATATTTTCCACCATAAAACATATCCACCCCTTTTCTATAGATATATACCTTGACATAGGTGTACACCTATGCTTGTACTGGCTTACTTGGGTAGTCTCCCTTCATACATGATGGACATCTCTCCATAGACTTTTCCCCAATTACAAATGGAAACTGTGCATTTCTTTACCACCTCAAAAGTTGCCAGATAAAGGGATTTCATCAAAGTCTGGGGACTTGAGAATACGCTCCGCTGTCTATTTAAACGACGGTAAGATGAATTCAACGACTTAATTACGTTTGTGGTATAAAATGCAGTCCTTGTATCTTTTGAAAACTTAAAAATCGTTGTAATGGCTTCCCAGTTATCATACCAGCGTCCCATCGCACCTAGATACTGTTCTTTCCACTTTTCTGTCACTTTCTCCATTTTTTGTGCATATTGTTTTTTCTTCTTACTATATCTATTATTTTATTTCCTCAATACTGCATACCGCACAACTGCAAACACCGTAGCTGCAAACACCACAAGTCCACCCACAATGCCTGTATCCATCACTGCAGACAAATCAATTCTATCCGCCACACCGACAACTGCAAGCACCGCAAGCAATATTCCCACAAGTCCTTCACCTGCAATTAATCCAGAACAAAACAAGATGCCACTTCCAGCCTCACTATCCATATCTGTGTTGACCGCCCTTCTGGACACCGCATAGCGCACCAAACCACCCGCCATAATCGGCACCGAAAGTTTTAGTGGCAGATACAATCCAATTGCCACTGGAAGCACTGGAATACCAAAGATTTCAATGACAACCGCAATAAACACTCCAATCCACACGAGCGTCCACGGAAGATTTCCATCCATCACGCCCTCCACAATCATTTTCATCAAAGTGGCCTGTGGCGCAGAAAGTTCCGCAGAACCAAAACCCCAAGCCGAATCGAGAAGAAGCATCACCCCGCCAATTGTAACCGCAGAGACCGCAGCGCCAATCAGCTCGCCAAGCTGCTGTCGCCGTGGTGTTGCACCCAAGATATACCCTGTCTTTAAATCCTGCGATGTATCGCCGGACATTGCCGCGATAATACAGATGACAGAGCCAATTGCTATCGCGCCTGTCATGCCATGAGCGCCGCTATCTCCTGTAGATTTTAGTACCATTGTCGCAAACAAAAGTGTTGCAATCGCCATGCCAGACACTGGATTATTGCTGCCGCCCACAAGTCCCACCATTCTTGAGGAGACCGCGGAAAAGAAAAAACCAAACACGGCAATCAAAATCGCACCTAAAAAAGAAACTGGAATATCTGGGAATATTGCAATTGCCAAAATAATCAAAACAATTGCACCAAGTACAATTTTCATGTTCAAGTCGAGAGCGGTTCGTTTTGTTTTCGCATTGTTATCTGCGCTGCTGCCATAAAGTCCTTTTATAGCCTCACGAAAAGTCATTACAATCAGCGGAAGTGACTTCACAAGACTGATAATACCGCCTGCCGCGACAGCTCCTGCTCCAATATATCGAATGTAATTGCTCCAAATAGCATTCGCCCCTCCTTTTATAAACATTTGTGTAATTGGTTCTGTTCCGGGATAGAGAATTGTCTCCCCGCCAAACGCTATAATCGCAGGTATCAATACAAACCATCCTAAAATACCACCCGCAAAGAGATAGGAAGAAATTTTTGCTCCACAGATATACCCCACCCCGACAAGCGCTGGATAAATTTCTGTAGAAAACTCTGTCCTAAGCGTTTGAACCCGCATTGTAATTGTACTTGGCACCACTTTCAAACCGTCCACAACAAATTTTATCAAAGCTGCAATCCCCATTCCAGCAAAGACAGCGCGTGCTGAAGTACCCCCTTTTTCCCCAGCAAGCAATACTTCTGCACACGCCGTTCCTTCAGGATATGGAAGTGCACCATGCTCCTTGACAATCAGTGCATTTCGCAGCGGAACCATAAACAAAACACCGAGAAGTCCCCCTAAAAGTGCTGTCAATGAGATAGAAAGCATTCCTGGACGGCTGCTGACACCCTCCTTTGCCCACAGAAAAAACACTGGCATTGTAAAAATTGCTCCCGCGGCGAGAGATTCTCCCGCTGAGCCAATGGTTTGTACCATATTGCTCTCCAAAATAGATTTTCTGCGCAGCACAATCCGCAACACTCCCATTGAGACAACCGCCGCCGGAATGGATGCGGATACAGTCATTCCCACACGTAATCCAAGGTAAGCGTTGGCGGCGCCAAATACCACTGCGAGCAAAACTCCTATCATCACCGATGTCACAGTCAATTCTGGAGGTGTTTGCTCTGCTGGAACATAAGATTGAAACTCTAATTCTTTTTTGTTGCTGTCGTGCTCCTTCTCGATATCCATTTTCCCTGCTCCTTTTTTCAACTTATATAAATAATGTCTTTGCTAATATATTTCCTTTCCGCGTCTGTGCGTATAAAAAAGCTTAGCAATATTTTATTTTGTATTAAATATCGCTAAGCTTTTCTCATTCTTATATATAGACTTGACAATATGGCAAGAGATTATGTATCCCACTCCAACACTGCCTTAAACAAATCGCCGTCAATTTCAACGTAGAACCTGCCGCCTTGCAACTCAGAAAAACTCTTGGCAATTGCAAGCCCAAGTCCGCTTCCTTCCGTGTTGCGCGATACGTCACCGCGCACAAAGCGCTCTGTCAAATCTGTCGGCGTGACGGTCAACTCCTGCGCCGAAATATTTTTCATCTCAATATGGATTGTGCGCTGTCCCTCCTTAATAATAATCACTCTTGCCAACACATAGACACGGGTGTTCGTCAGGGCATATTTCATCACATTAATGTACAAATTTTCAAAAATCCGGTATGTTTTCTGACTGTCAAGCTGCAAAATAATCTTCTCCTCAGGAAGGTCAAATCGCATATCAAGGCCATTTTTTATCATTTGATCTTCGTGTTCGAGATACACCTGACGCATCAGATTACAGATATCTACCGCAACTAATTCTAACCGCACATTGCCGCTGCTCGCTTTGCTAATTTCAAACAGATCTTCAATCAATACTTTTAATCGCAGCGACTTGCGTTCTAATGTGTTCAGATAGGATTTGCGCTGTTCTGGCGTGACATTTTCTTCCTTTAATAAATCTACATAGGTAATAATTGCTGTAAGTGGTGTCTTTAAGTCATGCGAAACATTTGTGATAAGCTCTGTTTTCATGCGCTGACTGCGCACTTCCTCATCAACTGCCTTACCAAAACCATTCTGTATCTGATACAGTTCATTTTTATAGCTCTCAAAGATCCCAAAATCCTCTGCAAGTTTATTGTCAAATCGTCCTTGTGCAATCGCGTTTGTAGCGTTTAACAAACTGTTGTACTGGGTTTGTATCTTGCTAAGATAACGTTTTAAGACCAAGTAGAGCAGTAACGAGTACAATATTAATCCAAAAATCCCAACAAACCAGAAGCAGCTTAGCAAAGATGTAACAATAAGTTGAAATATTATAATTCGTTTTAGCGGATTGATTACATCTTTGTTCAGTCCTTCAATTGACATCGCCGCCTTCCACTTCTCTAAAATATGTCGGCAAAATCCTTTAATTTCATTCCAATAACGATAAATCAAACTTCTTTTTCTAAGAAATGGCAAAAACCCTGAAAACAACTCTCGCACACTCAAAAGCCCCCAATACCACGCACCAAACAAAATGACCATCGCGACAAATATTATAAAAAAGACACCTTCTTCCGACGTTCCTACCACTTCACTAAAATAATAGACTAACTCTACTACTGTCGTATTTAGGCCAATTGACAGAATCCCCAAAACCAGAAAAATTAATTCTGCCGAAAACCGGGAGCCTGCCGTATCCGCAGTCAACTGCGATTTACACCGCGCAATAATAAAGAAAAGTATTGTGATAATACCCAGAATGGTAAGATATAGATTGCCAATACCAAGTAAACGATACGTAAATTGCCTGTCGTATACACCAATAACCCACTCTGACGAAGATGTGAACACCTGTATCCACGGAAACTGTTCTTTTTGCTCTTCAGTCATAGCATAGATAAACACCACATCTTGCGGATTCTTCTGCGTGACTGTCATTTTCCCATTTGCCATATTGTCTTCATCTACCAACACATAATGGCTCACTTTCTCGTAGTCATTCAGCAAAAGAGTATCCTTTGAATTTGCCACGAGCTGCACATTCTTTAAAAACTGTTCCACATTGCTGCCACCAACTTTTATATTGGAGATCCTACCATTTTTATCATAATAGAGCACCAAGTAATAGGTATAGATTGAATTGTCCCCATCTTTTAACAGCTCCGGCTCTCTGGCAGTATTTTTCAAAATTGTCTGTGTCGTTTCATCAATGACACAATAATCTAAATTCATTGCAAGATTTGATACATAATGGTCGTTCACCCTTGACACATTCCTGTTCAATTTTTCAATCATATATGTTTTAAGTTGTTCTCCATTTCCCATATACTCCGCCTCATTGCCAACATAATTATCTCGTTCAACTTTCTCTATTGGCTCCTGTGAAAATGTGAGATACAACTCTTCAAGCTGCGCATCCTTTCCGCTCTTTTCCAACACTTCAGGATAGAGCACATAGTTACTCTGAAACAATATTTCTATAAAGTCCTCCTGTTCAAATCCATTGCCTGTCTCCGCATAATAATTGTCTACTCTATCCTTGTAAGATGCCGCAAACCATGCAAAGATAGCCGCTGCTGTTATCACAAGGATCGCTGCTGTGCGCAGCGCCTTTTTATTGTTTTTCAATCTTGTATCCAACACCCCACACCACCTTTAAATACTTCGGATCATTCGGATTAATCTCAATCTTTTCTCGAATTTTCCTGACATGCACCATAATTGTATTGGTATTAATCGCCTGCTCATTCCACACCCGTTCATAAATTTCGTCAGCGCTAAACACCCTGCCTGGATTTTTCATTAACAGCAATAAAATTTTAAACTCAATAGGCGTCAGCTTCACCAGATTGCCATCAACACTGACTTCCACAGTATCTTCATTTAGTTCCAAACCGCCAATAATGTGTATCCTATCCTGATTTTCCTGTCCCGTCACCGCATCGAGATATCGTTTGTAACGCCGCAAATGAGAATTGACACGCGCAAGTAATTCCATTGTTGTAAACGGCTTCGTCACA
This sequence comes from Lachnospiraceae bacterium, assembly GCA_949383255.1. Lineage (GTDB taxonomy): Bacteria > Bacillota > Clostridia > Lachnospirales > Lachnospiraceae > COE1. The sequence goes on from CASJPF010000019.1 coordinate 17,760, forward strand.
TAGTCGTCCGCTCCCATATTTAACCCCATAATCTTATCAACTTCCTCCGACTTTGCAGAGAGCATAATCACAGGAAACTCATATCCTTTTTCCCGCACCTTCATCATCATAGTAATACCATCCATGCGCGGCATCATAATATCCACTATTGCAAGATGAAATTCCTCCGACTCAATCTTTTGCAGCCCTTCAAAGCCATCTGCTGCCTGTGTCACACTGTAACCCTGATTTTTCAAATAAATCTCTATCCCCTCCCGAATTTCCTTGTCGTCCTCGACAATCAAAATATGATATGACTCCATGTTTTTATCCCCCTTTTCATAATATATCTTATCAGAAGTTGCCCTTTACTTCCGATAAAAGGCACTGCTCTTTGCGCCGTGCATCTGACTATAAGAAGCTGTCCTTGCTTCTTATAGGATAGCCTCTCGAAACTAAGAACCTATTTATCAATCTTAGGAACTGTCCCCAAAATGATTTGTCATGCGCAATTGATTAACAATTTTGCCCTCTCAATACTGCTGCCGAATATAATATATCGTTACTATTCACAGTCGAAATACACATGAACTACGCATTTACGACCCAATACAGTGGATTGCGCAAGCATTTGCGCCTCGCCGCGGGCGACTTTTCATGCGCAAATGCTGTTGCTATAAACAGCCGGAAGCTGTGAACAATAACAGTATATCACGAATCTTGCAGAATAGGAAATTGCCACACTCGAAATCTACAAATACTGAAACACTGCGTCACCCAAGAGATAACCTGCGCCGACAAAAACTAGATTCCACAGAAATACGCCAAGTGCAGAGCTAATGGTATATTTTACAAAATGAATTTTCAGCACACCTGCTGGTATAGAAATCAGCGTTCGTACCATTGGAATCAATTTTCCAATAAAAATTCCAAAACAACCTTTTTCCTGTATGATCTGAAAGTTTTTCTCAATCGCAGGGCGATGTTTGGGAAACTTCTTTAAATATTTGTCCAATATTAGACTGCCTCCCGCATACCCCACAAAATATAATATCCAACTTCCAAGAACACCTGCTAAGAGCGTGATCACCATCACCCAGAAAAAGTTAATATTTCCGCGTGCTGCCCAAACGCCCGACAGTGGCATAATAATTCCTGATGGAAATCCTGGCAGATTCATATACTCCAGCAAAACAACAATGAAAATTGCAATTGCCCCATATTGAGTAAAATAGCAAGTGAACGTCTCCAGATCCATAAAAACACCTTCCTCTTTTGTTTTCCTTTTAATAGTCATAGACTACCAGCGAAAACGAAAAAAGAAGGTGTATGAAATCGAAAGATTTTCTTAAAATTATTGATGATTTTTCCACAAAATAAAAAATATTTCTTTTCCTTTCAGAATATGGTAAAATAGAAAACAAATAAAATCTTGGAGGTAACATTGATATGGAAACTGTTGTTTGTTTTCACAATCCAGAGGAGATAAACGGATATCTCAGCAATTGGTATTTAGCGGATTTTTCTGTAGATGGGATTCAATATTCTTCTATGGAACAGTACATGATGTATCAGAAGGCATTGCTTTTTCAGGATATGGAGATCGCAAAGCAGATATTAAACACATCAAATGTAGGAAAAATAAAAGCATTGGGCCGATCTGTGAAAAATTATGAAGATATCATCTGGAATGGTATGCGGCAAATTATTGTCTATCAAGGATTACTGCAAAAATTTCAACAAAACACGGAACTGAAAGAAAAACTTCTGGCCACGCAAGAGCATCTGTTAGCGGAGTGTGCCGTGCAAGATAAAATTTGGGGTATTGGACTTTCTATGAAAGATGAACGACGCCTGCATCTTGATAAATGGCAAGGTCAAAACTTATTGGGCTTTTCTTTAATGTGTGTACGCTCTGCATTAAAACAGTCCACAAAATAAAATTTTTAAAAGGGTGAGAGCAATGAAAAGCAGAAAAAATTATTTAAAAGCGCGTAAAAAACAATTTCAATGGTCCTATATTGGCTGGGTTGTAAAGGACTCTATCTGCCCAATTTGCAGCGGCAGTCCACTGGTACTGATCGATCAATATGATGCATGGGCTTGTATCTCCTGCAATGAATGGCTGGATAAAGCCTGTGATGACCCTGATTGCCCCTATTGCAGCATTCGACCACAGACTCCCTATGAAGCATACTTTCTAACTGACATGGAAGCTGGGCGCGCCGGCTTGCGAAAGCGCTGGCGCTGCGACAATTATCAGCACAAAACAAATGGTATGAAAAAGCATATGCGACGCAGATTGCTTGTAGAACAGCTTGCCAGATAAAAGGTTAAAATACCCGTTTCAAAGGTTGGATCATTGGTATATCGTCTGCTTTTTGCAAAGCAGACGGTTCTTGAATCGCCATCATAATCGTTTTGAAATCCTTTAATCTATCCTCATAAAACTAAAATTTTCAATATAATTCCACTTCCTCTGAACCATCAAAAGCAGGATCAGCTATATATCCTTTGTTTTATATACTGAGCTGCTCTTTGTTCTGCATATTTCACATTTAAAACCTCGCCGTTTTCATCAACCTCAAGATTATTAATAAAAATTGCATACACGGTTTCAAGCAAACTTGGACTTTCCTGAAATTCATCAAAATAATCAATTCCTTCTAATAACGGATAACCAACGGTTCCATTTGCAATCCAATAAGAGAATTGTCTGATAGCCCCACTTACTGAATGACTTAACTTCATAATGACCTCCAAAACTTCCAATTTAGCTGTTATATTTTATTCTCAAATTCTTCGCTAACATTTGAGAACGCCAAATTTATTGCAAATGCATTAAATTTAAGAATGCAAAATGACACAATTCGCATTCTTGAGCGGGAAATCCATAGAGTAAACTGTTTCCTCAATAAGTAAACCGTTGCAATTAATACTGTAGTCCCTTATTCAATAAGCGTAGACCATGTCACACCTGCACCCCTTACTTCAACCCCCACACAAATACATAATTGAAAATAATATTTGTGGCAAATCTTACAATCATAAAAGCTATTGTATAAAAAATCGCCATAATTGCGAATAAAAGGAGTCAGTGCCGTACTTAATACACACAGTACCCTGTTTCAGATAATACATTTTGCGCCCGCTCAAAATCCTCTTTCTTTATAAAAATATAATCTGTGTTGTATGTGGAAACCACAAAGATTCCAATTTCGTTTTCTGCAAGCAAAGACGAAATTGCAGCCAATATGCCAATCAGTGAGAAATCCAAAACACCTTGTATCCGAAAGGCTTTCCAGCCATACTCACATTTTAATGCGTTGGCTGGAACATCCTCTGTGACACAGACAAGCGATTTCTCCTCGTCTGTTTTTCCAACAAAACAGAATTCGCTTTCTAAATGAACTTGTGTATAATCGGGTACTTTACACACTGTAAATTCATAATCTATTGTTTTTAATTTCAAAATTCTTCCCCCTGATTCATTGTCACTTTACTCATATCCCTTACAGACATCAATCCAGCCCACATATCCTGAATATTGTTCCAACTCTGCTATTGTCAGTTCAATAGCACTATTAGAACTGCCACAAGCAGGGAATACAGTCTCAAAACGTTTTAATGATACATCAAGATATACTTCTATACCTTCATTTACTGCAAATGGACACACACCACCCACAGCATGACCAACTAATGTTTCTACCTCCTGCGGTGAGAGCATCCTTGCCTTTGTCCCAAACTGCGCTTTGTATTTTGGATTGTCAATCTTGGCGTCGCCGGCGGCTACAATCAGTATTGCATGTCCATCTACCATAAATGAAAGCGTCTTTGCTATGCGTTGCGGTTCACAGTACAGCGCCGCCGCTGCCAGCTCAACGGTGGCACTAGATACCGCAAATTCCTGAATTTTATTGTCCATGTTATATTGTTTAAAATATATTTTTACTCTATCAATTGCCACTTTTATTCTCCTTGTATATAATTTATCCATTATAATAAGAAATTGTACTTGTTATCCCAAGATATTATTTTTAAAACACGCTCTTTATAACAGCCAGAAATTTTTTAATTTCCAGCGCTCTCATACACAGAAATACCCTTCTGAAATATCTTGTATGCGACAATCCAAATCACTACTGCCACCACGCATTCCGCTCCAATCGTCTTCCAGAGATTGGCATCAATTAAGAAAAATGTAGATGGAATATAAGCCACAAACGCAAACGGCAAAATTGTCATCAGAATTACTTGAATTGGTTTGGCGTAAATTTCAGTTGGATATTTTGCAAAATCAGCGACTTCATACGCTGTTGTCATAATCGCGGAGCTATCTTTTAGCCAAAATGCAATGGACGCCAAAATTAATTTGACAGCAGTATAAATAATGGCACCAGCAGTTATAGAAGTAATAAAAAACAGTAGTTTTACTGGTGTCACTTGCACTGTGCCATTCGCTACAGCGCGCCCTACTAGAACCAATCCGACTAGAATCTCTCCCAGCGCATCAAACTGAACTTTTTCACAGACAATCTGGAAAAATATATTCATCGGACGCAGAATATACTTGTCAAAAGTTCCTTTAATCACCATCTGCCAGCCAACCATCCAGATATTATCTGTCAATAGGTGGTCAATTCCTCTTGGAAGCTGCGCAAAACCATAGATAAAAAGCATCTGTTCCAAAGACCACTCCTGCATAGATGGAATCTGTTCAAAAACAAGATACAAAAATGCAAGTCCTGCTGCTTGGGAAATTAAAAATCCACTCAGTCCAATAAAGAAGTCCACCTTGGACTGCATGGTTGTCTTTATATACTGTATGACAAAAATACGATATAGACTCAGGTATCTTGATATTTTTTTCATTATCTGTCAACCTCCCAAAATCACAATTCTTTTTTCAATCTTTTTCCACAAAAAACTTCCAAGAAAAAAGAGTACGACAACCCACAAAGCCTGTTTTCCAAGCTGTTCTATCACCTGCATATCAGAATATTTTCCTAGATAAATCATAACAGGTACATAGGTCATTGCTGTAAACGGAAGAAACGAAAAAATCTTTTGCAACACAACTGGAAAGAAAGAAATAGGAATCAGCCTTCCTGTCAAAAAGTTTAGCATGGCATTTTTAACAATATTCATTCCAAAAATATAAGTGGTGACAAACGCCAACATTCCAAAACAATAATCAAAAAATATATAAATAAAAAAGCTCAACAATATGCTAAAAAGAGTTGCTATCATTGTAATAGGATTGGTCACAGGCATTCCCAGCTTACAGACTTTATAAATTTCCAAACCAATCCAAATAAACAAGGTTGGGACAACCGCCCTGTAAATCATCACTCCTAAAGAGTTAAACACAAGGCGTGTTCGGTAGTCAATTGGCTTTATCAGGCTCATTGCCACACTTCCATCTGTCACATCATATCCGATTTCAGAAGAGATTCCTACCATAATCATATCTGAAATAGTGTAGGACATAAACACATACAATATCATTTCACTTCTGGTAAAACCGCCAAGCTGCTGTGTTGAAGCACTCGCATAAATTGCCATCCACAGATAGTAGTATATAAACATACCCAGAAATTTACGCAGAATAAAGAGGTAAAACCTACCTTTATAAACAAAATTAGACTTAATCTGATTTGCGGTAAAAGGCCAATAAATTCTAAAAAATTTTTTCATATCGCTCTGCCCTCGCTGCCCTGATAAATTCTTTTCACGATGTCCGTAAGTTCTGTCTCCTTAATTTGAACGTCCTTTACCTCTGCAATCCCCATTATTTTTGCAATCACTTCCGCAACGCTGCTCTCTTTTTTGCTAAAACACACCTGAATGCCCTTTTCTTGCTTATGAAGTACAAACTGTCTGCTAAGCGTTTGTAGCATGTCCTCCTGATTTGGAGCGAGCCTTTGTTTCCACTCAAATAGAACACTGCAACTGTCGCCGTAATCTTGCATAAGCTGGTCTAAGGTAGAATCATAAATCTTTTTTCCGGTGTCTATAATAATAATCCGCTGACACAATTCTTCAATGTCGTTCAAGTCATGCGTGGTCAAAATAACTGTCGTGTTGTATTTCTGATTAATTTCCCGAATTGCCTGGCGAATCCTGTCCTTCACAACAACATCCAAGCCAATTGTCGGCTCATCAAGATAAAGCACTTTTGGATTGTGTAACAGCGCTGCTGCCAGATCCGCACGCATCCGCTGACCAAGGGATAATGTTCGCACTGTACTATGTATAAATTCCTGCAAGTTAAGGACTTCATTAAGAAACCCCATTCGCTCCTCAAAATCCTCTTTGCGCACCTCATAAATTTCTTTTAAAACTGTGTACGTCTCTCCTAAAGGTAGATCCCACCAGAGCTGTGTCCGCTGCCCAAACACAACGCCAATATTCTTAGCATTCCTTTTTCGCTCTCTGTACGGTTCCAATCCGTTTACCACACAGGTTCCTGAAGTCGGCGTAAGGATTCCTGACATCATTTTGATTGTGGTAGATTTCCCCGCACCATTGCTTCCGATATATCCGACCATCTCCCCCTCTTGAATTGCAAAAGAAATGTCATCCACCGCGGTTTTGGTTACTGTTTCCTTTGAAAAAAGACCTTTGACCGCGCCCTTAAAACCCGGGTAGTGCTTTGCTGTCACAAACTCCTTGCGGACATTGTTCAACTCAATAAGATTTTCATTCATTTTTATGTCTCCTATTCTTTTTAGTGAGTCCTTTGCATTTTGTGTATATTACTTTTGAACCGTTCCTAAACATCTGCTTCTGAAGTAATATTTATACTTTGTATGGATTTTTCGGAATTATGCTGAAATATATTGTGTTTTTTCAGTATAGCACAGTTGTTCTGTAATTTCAAGAAAATGCATCTTTTGTAACTATGAAATAACTTTTTTGTAACTATGAGCGGTCCCCCATGCCATGAATAGTAATAAAAATCCATGTTTATTATGACTATTTTATCAATACTCTCGACAAAAACACAAAAAGAGATTATAATTAGCTGCACACAGATGGTACATTTGAAGTCTTTTTGTATCTGATGTTGCAAGATAGATTTCGAGAGACTATCATCATATCAAGGAGGAAAAAATGGAAACAACAAAATATGCAGGAACACAGACCGAAAAAAATTTGGAGACAGCATTTGCGGGGGAATCACAGGCGAGAAATAAATACACCTACTTTGCTTCCGTAGCAAAAAAAGAAGGTTATGAGCAAATTGCCGCCCTATTTTTAAAAACAGCGGACAATGAAAAAGAACATGCCAAAATGTGGTTTAAGGAACTAAAAGGAATTGGCAATACAAAAGAAAATCTTGCGGCAGCAGCAGACGGCGAAAACTACGAATGGACCGATATGTATGAAGACTTTGCCAAGACGGCTGAGAAAGAAGGATTTCCTGAACTCGCAGTGAAGTTTCGACTTGTGGGCGCGATTGAAAAACACCATGAAGAACAGTACCGCGCGTTACTTCAGAATATAGAGACAGCTACTGTGTTTGAAAAGAGCGAAGTAAAAGTTTGGGAATGCCGCAACTGTGGGCACATTGTCGTCGGGACAAAAGCGCCGGAAGTTTGCCCAACTTGCAATCATCCGCAAAGTTATTTTGAGATACACGCAGAAAATTATTAACAATTCCTTAGAATCGAGTAGGGAAGTCTCATCTTCCCTACTCGCGTTCCGGACCTTATACAAATAATATTCTTTTGGAGTCTCTCTTCTCTCCGCTTCTATGGCAAATCTTTTGGCTTCTTCTATAAATCTCAAACTCCGCACATTAATTTTAATTATGTACCTTAAATTTGATACAAATATCACAGAAATAATTTTTAACAAGAAACATCGACGGATACATTCTGCTTTCCTTTGCGCGTCTCACCAGATAGTTCCACAAATTGAAATCTGCCAAAACCGCGCACAGACACTTTGTCTCCTGGTTTTAGCAGCCCGCCATTATTTTCATTTAACCGGCCATTTACAAAAATCTTCTTTGCGCGAAAAAGTTCCACGCTCTCACTTCTTGACAAATTGTAAGCTTTTGCAATAATACTATCCGCACGCACTGTATTGACCTGCACAATTCTGCGCTCTATCTTTGTAATTGTACTCTCTGGTATATTTACTGCGCACAGACATTTGACATTGGTATGCCGAATCTTATCCAAATTTTCTATAATATAAGGTGCCATCTTATTTGTGCAAAATAGAAAAGCATGTTTTCCCTCAATAATAATATCTCCAAGTGTGCTGCGCTCAATTCCTAAATTCATCAGTGCACCTAGATAATCCCTATGCCCAAGCTCCTCACCAAACTTTTCAACTAGCGGCATAATCTCGATACACTGGATTGGAAATGCTTCTTCATACCCACAAAGCTCCTCGCTTCCAAAGCGCAGCATAACGCGCTCACAGTCCGCTGTCCCGCCAAATACTGTGACTGGCACATAGGACAATTCCCGCTCCATGCGATAATACAAATCAAGTTCTGCCGCTGTCAAAAAGCCTGTGAAAAAATACTGACTATTTTGATAGGCTCTGTCCGCAAGCTCCTTTAAACGCTTGCGAAAAAGTACTTCCTCAGAGTCCACATAAATCCCCCCTTACTGCCCACTCTTTTCTATAAACTCTTTTATTCTCTGAATCTCTTTAATCCTTTTGCCAATTCACATCTGCCTTTTATCTGGTCAATCTCCGACAGCAATACGGTTTTTAACTCGTTGACCATCTCACCACTCTCAGAAGCCTTAAAACTTTTCACCAGCACCCCAAAATCTGTCTGTTCCTGACCGTCGCCCAAATCATCTGGGGTCAGCACAATCACCTTTGTGACAGGACGCATATTGAGCAATTCTCCTATTCCGCCAAACAAGATATGCGAACGGGCATTGTTATAGTAGGCTTCCAACTGCCCTCTGCTTGAACGCGGAGAATTTTCTGTCCAAAAAGAATTGAGTTTTCTGTATTTGCACTCGATAATAATTGTTCCCAGATACCACTGTTCCCGCATGTCATAAACATGAACCAACAAATCTGGTCTGTTATGGTTTCGATAATCGCTGTGATGCCTTGCCATATACAATGGTTGTTCCAGAGAAGTCTCTTCCTGCTTTAGCGGAAGACAGATATCATAGATTACTTCCAACCGCAAATCATTCTTTTCAAATCGTATGGTTTTTCCCACATCAAGAAGTGGAAACAGCGTTCTATCGGCATCAGCACCGCACTCTCCATCTGGCACAAAGACATACTCTGACATTAAAATTCGACAAATTTTAAGATAACACCATATCTCATACATATAACTACTAGATTTCCATGTGTAAGAAAACGCTGTATTTAGCCCCAAGTCAATCTCCTCCCGTTTTAAATCGAGATGCATCTGATATAAAAGGCTATATCTGGAATCCAAAATTAACGCATGTGGAACATACGGGTCCCGCAAATCTTGTATTGACGCATACCATTTCTGCGACTTTAATATCGCTGTCATTTTTCGCAGCCGGACCGCTCTGCCCTTAAATTCCTCCAGATTATTTTTCCACGATATTCTACTCTGTGAAGCGCCTCCATCCATCTCGTCAATCAGATCGATAAACTGCTCCAACTTTTTCTCATAGTCCAAAATAATTCTCTTTAAAATGCGATTTTCCTGAATATCATAGTTCACTGTCTTTACTGGAATTTTGTAGGTTGGCTCAGAACCTGACCGCACGGCAAACCGTCTGACCGTCTCCGCATCAAAACTGTAGTTCTCCCCCTCGTTTTGGGACACATTTTCATAAACTGTAATAATCTCGCTTCTTGGATTGCTGGAAATATCCGTCAGAGCCATCATAACCTTGTTGGAATACTTTCGCATCACCAAAAAATTATAAATCACTTTTGGCGGAATGTTTTCATGATTGTTTCCCATACCAATACTGCGGCGAACAATATCCTGTGACAAATCGCGAATCTCACACTCAAGATCGTCGCGCATCATTTGCCACTCTTCAATTGCAATCGGTTTTGGAAGAATCTGCAACGTCCCGTAATACCACTCTTTCTGACACAAAACAGCAATCCGAAAAGTATCCACACGCAAGGCATCATATCCTCTGCTGCTTCTATACAGTGCAAAGCAATCGGACGAAACAGCCCTGTAGATTCTGCCATGACGATCTTGCTTAATATACATATCATCTGCTGGTATCATACTCAACGCTTCCAAATAGAGTCGCGCCTCTGGGTCGTCTGCATTAAAATACAAATCCATCTCTTCATTCTCTTCTACAGACAATGTAATTATGCTATCCTTCCAAATGTCCTGTTCCTCCTTGCAGAATACCCTTGCTTTCTGGATCGTCTCTACCGGATATTTCTGTATCAGTTTGAGCGTAAACGGCAGGTCAGATACAATATCCATATGCTTTCAGCTCCTTCTGTTTCTGTGTAATCATTTCCCGGCACTTGTTAAAGTCGGACAGGTCCTGATACTGGTCAAAAATTCGCTCAAAATTGTTGGTACTGTTCTTGTCCAAGATTGATCCCAACTGGCTTTCTGGTCCCCGCACCTTGGTCAACACACGCTGAACCACCTGATAATCAAGCGCGTTCCTCCGATCAAAATCGTCAATGACCTCCTGTGGAAGATTGTTGAGATAAGTCTCTATCGCTTTCACTATACGCGGTCCAATTCCATACTTTGTGCTTGCACACTGCATCAACTGATGAATATCCCACAACAGTTCATGCAGACGGTCCGCATGGCTTGCTGGTCCTTTTACCAAAAGCCTTGCATAATCGTCGGAGGACCATATTACCGGGCGTTTTGTCGCATAGGGTTTTTCTTTCCATTCTGTGGCATAGTTCAGTACATTCAACTGAATTACATTGGCGCGGTCCAACACCTTATCAGAAAAATGGTAAGTTGACTCATCCACATTGACTGTTCCCACAAAGCGAATATTGTCCCCAATCTTAATTTTGTATGGATAATCTTTGGAATTATATAATCTGCCAATATATTGCTCATCATAGAGTTGCAACTCTCGCTTCTGACGTTCGAGAATCGATAAAAACTGACTGAAATAATGTTCCACCCGTGCCAGATTCATCTCGTCAAAACAAACCAGATACATCTTGTCCGAATTGTTCTGTGCACTGACAAGCAAATCAACAAAACCCGTGTCGGACGGTCGGTACACCATATGCACTAAGTCAACATATCCGAGTAAATCTGCATCATCATTCCACGACGGCCGCACCGGAATCACCAAAAGTCGATCTTCAATGCCCAGCGCTTTCGCATAGACCTCTACCAACTGAGACTTTCCAGTACCACTCAGACCAGACAAAATAACCAGACTGCTGCATTTGACTGCAGTGTGCACATTGACAAAATCCCGCATACTATAGTACAGACCATCCCGCTGGCTGTGATAATCCATTGATTGGATTATCATCTCATCCGTCTTTTCTGTAATGTCAATCTCAATTAGTTTTTCATTGCTAAATTCATTTACCTCCCGTATATCTGTCGGCACAGGGATTTCAACCTTCTCCTCAATACTCTTTTCCACCTTTTTCCGCGCGACAGAATCTTTTAAAATCACATCCTCTATATCTTTGTAAATCTCTTCTGGCACAAAGATAATTGTCGGATTTGCATTCATGTCATACACAACAAACTTAATGTAATCACTGATATTGACCTTAAAAATATCGCTTCCTTCCAATATAATCCCGCCTAGCGAATCATAGGTGATATCTGTAATTCCACCAATGGCATAGAGCTTTCCCTCCGCGTCCTTCCAGACTACAAAAGAAGGTTTGAACGAATCGAGGTCATATCCATACAAACTGCCTACAGAGCGCTTCTCATATATGTAGTTTTGAAATTCTCCAAGACTTGCATAGTCCCGCCACAGATTAAAGCGCTGTCTGCTGCACCAGTCCATAATAATCCTGTCACCCTCCGCCGCAAAAACAGGAACTGCATAAAAACGCATATTTGTATCAAATGCATTGGGCTTGGCCACCAGATTTGCTTTTCTCACCTTCGCAAAGTCTCCGCCTGTCTTGTAAGAAAAAATAAGCAATTGTTTGCTAATCCATTCCCGAAAATTCTCAGAGCGGTCTGGATCATCGAGATACGTGTCATCTTCAAACTCAATTTCATCTTCAAATGAGCTAAGATATCCAGTAAAATATTCAGGCTCTCCCCGTGGAATACTCAGTGATTTTAACGTATATTGAATTGCTGAACTTCTGTTGATAAAAACACTATTATTATTCAGTTCTTCATCACTAACCAATATTCCTATGATCTGTCTGTCCTCCGTCTGCATCATCCTTTTTTCCTCCCTGACTTACTGTGTTAATCAAATCTTCCATTGTCAAAAACTGCCTTAGCCTCTTTCCAATACATTCACTCATCTCCGATACCAAATGATACGGAAACTGTTTCTGGACAAGCCACACTTCCAGATAGCCTCCATTGACTGCCTCCTCCTTCGTTGTTTTATCCCATTCATGAACCATTTTGATATGATACCCCGGAATATCAATCTTATTTTTTGTCTTTGCAATGCATAATAATTTTGGTGCATGTTTCCTATAAAGTTCCAATTCCTTTATTTGTTCCATGAGTGTTTCAATCTGTTCCTCAAGCGCTATAATCTGTCGTTCTGTCATCTCTCGCCGCCTGATTTCCTCCTGTTTTTCCGCCTGAATTTGCCCCATCTGATGTTCTAATTCTCCAATTTGTCGAAAGAGACGATCCTTTGCCTTTTCCTGCCGCAGTATATTTTTTTGCAGATTATCAAGCTCTATCTTATTCTCCTGGATTGTATTTTTATACTTTTTATTTTTTTCCTTTGCAGTTGTTAACTCTTGCTCAAATCGTTGTATTTCTTTTTTTAGCGCTTCTATTTCACTGTTTGCATTCTGTTTTGGATTCTGTTCTTGCTCTTGCGACTTCATTTGTGGTTTGCTCTTTTCTGGTGCACTGTCCAGCTCCTTCTTATCATGTGTCAATTTCTTTAAATATTCCTCAACTCCAGCATGTGTATACTCCCCTTTCATCCATTCACCCGCAAGGTGATATATAATATTTTCCTCATTCATTTTTCGTTGCTCCGCCATAGCCTCTAGCACAAGCTGATAAGGATATTTTCCGCCGCGCCTTGCCCGCTTTGCCATACATGCACAGACTGCCCGCGGCGGTGCTTTACTCACATTTTTTGAAAAACCATCCACAACAAACCCCTTCTCAGCTGCTTTTTTGACGACAAGTCGCTGATCTTCTTCTGCAAGCTGTTGATACAGCGCCCGCGTCAGTTCTAACTCATTCATTTTGCATATCCCCTCTCCTTTTCTTTTGGTAATGAACTGTAACGACAAAAACTCCATGTTACTCTTTCAGTTTACCATGCAAACATTAGTTCTTCAACCTCTTTTTTTAAAATTATTAAAAATTTTATTTACAATTTCTGTAAAATGGTGTATAGTTCGATTGTTATATAGGAAACACCAGAAAGTATTTTCCGTTTTCTACAGTTCCTATAATTGATATTCTATTTTATTGAAATATCTTGCAGAGTAGAATCGCGTGCGTTAGGAATGTTGCAATTCTTTACAATTCCTTACAGTGCCTTGTGAACAGGGAGTTGTCACAGGGACGAAAGAAACAAAAATGTTATGATAATTTGTTTTGCGATACGAGATTCGCATCCCGCTGCTACATATTTGACTGAGGAATCATTTCTATAATTTTATTTGATGCAACTCCATCTGATGCATTATTCCTAAGTCTCATTTGTGTAGTTTTCGGAGGCTGCATAAAGGAGGCTTATTTTATGCAAAAAATCAAAAAACGGTACACAGAATGTTCTTCTGACGCGTTCCAACAGTTAAAAATAACACACAATCTAGTGCTTTGTGGATTGATGGCGGCGTTGGCAGTCGTACTCAACTACACCACATCCATCTTTATCACGCCAAACATACGCATTGGCTTCTCAGGTCTGCCAAACCGCGTTGTCGAATATTTGTTCGGTCCCTGCATTGGCGCAATTTTTGGCGGTATGCTTGACATTCTAAAATATTTGTTAAAACCAGATGGCGGTGCTTTTTTCTTTGGTTACACCTTTAATGTTATGGTTGCAGGCATTATTTACGGCACAATTTTATATCGACGACCTGTCAGACTCTGGCGCATTTTTATCGCGGAGTTTCTGACAAAGGCAATTGTCAATTGCGGACTAAATACACTGTGGCTCGCTGTTATGAATGGAAACGCATTTCTAGCAATTTTGCCCGCGCGCGTAATAAAAAATATTATTATGCTTCCAATTGACACCGCCATTTTATTCTTCACACTCACTTTCGTGTCAAAACTGTTAAACATGCCAGAATTTCGCAAATTTCGAGGTGGGAAATTTTAGCCCTTTTTCTGTTCACAAAAATGTGTTAAACTATAGGAAACGGCAAAAGTATTTGTGTTTCCTATAACTATATAGTACATAAAAATGCAAAGGCGCCTATATCATCAAAGAGGTACATACTTATGAATCATATTGAAAACCACATGTTTGAGGAAATGAAACACTTGATTGACCGCTCTGCCCTTATCTGGCTGATACTTATGACAAGCGTGTCACTTTTGACAGGATTGCTCTGTCTGCTTGGCGTTTTGCCACACACAGCATTGTGGTCTTTGCTCTGGCTTCTCCCGACGGCTATTGTTCTGTGCGTTGTTGTCCACTTTTATCACAAAAAGGCAAAAATTCTTGCGCAAAAACAACAAATTTCCATGATGGCTTACCACGCGAAACAAATTATGGAACAACTTCAGCACCAAATTCCTGACACTCTCATCACAGACAGCAAAATAAAAATGCGTTACCTTGCTCGACACGGTGTTGATATTGATGCCGCCTTGGCTAGGCTTGGACAAAATATAGAAAAATATAATGAACTGGCGATATCGTTTTTGCAAAACAGTGACAAGTACGAAGATACTCTGTATGATTTGATGCAGCCGGACACATTGATGCGATATGGTGCAAACGCACACATGCTGCGCATTAAGGTAAATGAGCTTGGACTGGTCAATCTTACTGACACTGTATTTTTTCACGAGATAGAAGCCTACGCAGGCTGTATTGACGTGGTGCGTGACAACTGGAAAAAACTTTCTCTTGAACTTGACGAGGCATACAGTATCTTAAATGAATATGTAAAATCTGTCGGTTTGACAGGCAGCAATCATATCTCCTTTAAAAAGTGGGGAGAACAGCTTCAAGAAGCTTTTCAGGCACTTGAAACCTACGACACACAAAAGGCAAAGACAATCTTAAATGAATTGATTCAATCCCCCATTGACTCTGACATTACAAATGCCCTAAGAGGGATTATTGCAAATATTGATGATATGCTGGCACTCTAAAAAGAGAGACATGGGGGCTGTTGCAAAATTCGGCAATTCCACAATATATAGTTAAGATGTCTGAAATAACTATATTATATATTGTGTGCATCCGCCATTTTGCAACAGCCCCTTTGAAATACTAATTCATCAAAGTGAATTTGATATCTATTTATTATTTCAATTCTTTAACATACAATCGGTCTGTTCCATTCCCGTAATTTGTAATATCGTGAAGATAATGATATCCAAACTTTTCATATAAGCCAATATGCTCTGTTGGAATATAAGTTCTTACAAATCCACATTCTTTTGCATATTCATTTGCAAAGTCAATTAACCGCTCGATAATTCTATTTCCTCGATAATCTTCGACAACAAACAGACTAGATACCCAAGGATATATTTCTGGCAGCGGATAATAGTCTGTCTTCATAATAGAAGCCATTCCCACAATTTGACCATTAATAATTGCCACAAATGGTGTTTCCCAATCTGTAAACACCCACGCCCGTAGTATCTCCAGCATATGTTCTTTTACATCTTCCCAAGAAAAATTTTCAACAAAATGGATTAATTTATTAGCCAATTTTGTATCTTTTTCTACTTTTTTTATTTCTAATACTTCTATGCTGAAATTATTATTTTTTAATCCAAAATGTCGCTCTACTTTTTCTACAGTTTCATCAATTGTACTTTTGGATGTTCTTTCAATCCAGTAATAGTCACTATCCTTGATAGCATTATAATACTTCTCGTTAAGACTTTTAAGCGTTTCGTTACATACTGCCTTTGCTTTCTCGGTATCAGAGGTACTATTTATAAAATCGCTAAATCCTTGATGGTCGGGACGATTACAGTAATCATCAATTATATTTGAAGGTTCTTTTAGTAAAAATACGATTCGAGAGGGTTCCGTAAATTTTTTGACTTCTTCTATAGTCAAATGGCAATCACACAATACAATTTGATTTTGCGAAAGTCGTATCAAATCCAATAGCACAAAATCAAATTGTTCTCTTGTGTTATCAATCAACCAATTTCTGTATTCCTCTACAGTACGCCCAAAAAATGCATCCGCATCTTTAAAAGTTTTGTTCATTGCAGGCTGAAAAGCAATATTTGAGATTTTTTGATGATTTGCAAACTGCTCATCAACATCATATACCAATAAATTATGCCGCTTTGCCAACTCCCGTGAAATAGTTGTCTTCCCTCCACAAGGTATTCCAGTTACAAAATAAACATTTTTTAAGTATTCTTTTATTACATTATCCTGAAATATCATTGCAAAATCTCCTTTATTAAATAGTCTTTCGTGTTCTGCCTATACATAAAACTATTTAATATAGTCTTATGTACTTAGATATTTCTTAATCTTAATACCATATTTTTCACCTCCACAAATCCCGATTGTGATTTGATGATTTTTAAGGGAAATATTAGCTGTTATATTTTGTTATTAAAATACCCGCCAACCCTTGAAAATACTAAGTTTATCGCAGGTGAACTTTCCCTTATCGTTTCCCTTGTGTTATATCTTCCCACAGGGCATTACGAACCCTGATAAGGGAAAAAATGAGGGAAACAAAATCACATAAAACATTATAACACAAAATATATGGGAATTGGTAAACTGATTGAAATGCTTTCAAAAAATCAATGAAAAGAGGACGGATAAAAGATGAATATGATTTACGCAACATACAATATCCACCATAACAGCATTGACGTATACACTTATGCAGGCTACTTTTTACGGATAGACTGCAATAAAGCGGAAGAAGGATTAAAAACTACCCCTTGCTCTGAATGTGCCTTAAATGCTCTGGCAATAGACGAACCGCTTGAATACGCAAGGCTCTATCTTGATGGAAATATGCAGATGTGGGTGGATGCGGAAGATTCATTGGAATTGTGGTAATTTTTATAATTACTATATCAATATTTGCATAGTGTAGCTTTTTAATGAACAAATTGAAACAAATTAACTGAACCGATAACTGCTGATTATACATGTTATCGGTTCAGTTTTTCTAAAATAAACTCTTATGACAAGAGGTAATAAAACAGTTCAAATTTTCTACTTGGGAAAGGTTACAATAACCGTCGTGCCTTTTCCGACATGACTTTTTACATCAACTTTAGCATTATGGATTTTAGCAGCGTGTTTCACAATAGAAAGCCCAAGCCCGGTTCCCCCTACTGCCTTAGAATGGCTCTTATCAACACGATAAAAACGCTCAAAAATACGTTCTTGATGTTCGGGTGCAATTCCTATCCCCGTGTCCTCCACTGATAAAACTACCATGCCGTTTTCGTTCTGTATGTTTACCATTACTTTTCCGTTTTCATGGTTATACTTAATCGCATTGTCACAAAGATTATAAATCACACTGTATAAAAGCTGAGGTATGCCGTTAAGGGGAGCCGAAACGCCGGAAAGCTCCAATGTGACACATAAGGTATTTGCCTGTGGCTCTAAGCTCTGTACCGCCTTTTCTGCCAATGCGTATAAGTCGATATTTTCCCTCTGCATATCGTCCGCACCTTCGTCAAGGTGCGAAAGACTGATAATGTCCTCTACAAGCCGTATCATTCGTCCGGCTTCATCATAAATCTTTCCGGCAAAGGGTATTTTATCATTCTCCTTTACCATATCGTTTTTCAAAAGCTCCGCATACCCGGAAATGGAGTGAAGCGGGGTTTTTAATTCATGGGACACATTAGCGGTAAATTCGCGCCGTATCTGTTCCGCTTTTTCTTTTTCCGTCACATTGAAAAAGAAAAGTGCGGCTCCTTTCACAATGTTTTCAGAAGTGATCGGATCAGCGTCAATTTGATAGCTTTCTCCATGCAGCCGGATAATGTTTTCGCCCCGTTCTCCATGTAAGGCTTTCGTAAGGATTTCCTGCAATTCAAGATTACGGCATAAGGACAGCATATCAGAACCGATACAGTCTGTGTCAGCGTCCAGCAGTTTTCTTGCCGCAGGGTTTATACTGATAATTTTCCCTTTTTGATTTAAGAGAATCATGCCCTCATTCATGCTGCCGATAATCGTATTTAATTCATTCTCTTTTTGGAGAAGCTCGGCTTTCTGCCCCCGTAGCTGTTTTTGCTGGCTGTCAATACGCCGTAAAAAAGGGGAAAGCTCATCATAGCCCTCATTTGACAACGGATTATCAAGATCAATTTCATTTAATGGCTTTACTATTTTTTTTGAAACTTGAATAGCCAAAACAATGGAAAGAATCAATGCAATCACAAATATAATGCAAATCGGCTGTGTCATACCTAAAAGGAGCGTCAAAATAGAATTTTGAGATATGGAAAGCCGTAATATAGTGCCATCATCAAGTTTCTGTGCGGAATAAAACGAACGCTCCATCAAAGTAGCAGAATACCGTTTGCTCTCACCATAGCCCGAAGAAAGGGCTTCCCGCACTTCTTCCCGCTCTAAATGATTTTCCATTTCCGCAGTATCAGACGCACTATCAAAAATAACATTTCCCTCTGTATCAATCCATGATATACGATAATTTTTCACTTTCAAATCATGGAAATAATCAATGCCCTCATTTGTAACGCCCTGTGCGGCAAGGGTTGTCTGCATTTTTAGCTGTGCCTGTTCAACATTTGAAAAGTATTCATACAGAACACCCATGAACAGAACAACAGACGCAAGAAAAACAGTCAATGCGACAAGGCAGATTGAGCGAAAAATTCGTTTCGTCATATTATAACCGTACTCCTTTCATAATCTGCAAGTTTGGGCTGTAAAGCACAAACTTGTAAGATTGAAAATTTTAATTTTAATCTTTTCCCTCCATTCGATACCCAACTCCCCGTACCGTTTCAATATAGCTCCCACATTCGCCTAATTTTGTTCGGAGCGTTCCGATGTGAACATCTACGGTTCGGGTTTCCCCTATGTAGTCAATGCCCCATATCATTTCAAGAAGCTGGTCGCGTGTAAACACCCGTCCGGGGTTTTCCATAAAAGTATGGAGCAGCTTATGTTCTTTCAGTGTCAACTGAACCCGTTCGTTGTTTACAAGCACAATATATGTTTCCAAATTCAATTCTAAATTTCCAATTTTTAGTTTTTTTGTTTCTTCTTTCGGGCTTGTACGCCGCAATACCGCTTTCACACGGGAAATCATTTCCATCATGCCAAACGGCTTTGCAAGGTAATCATCAGCTCCCAAGTCAAGCCCGGTTACTTTGTCGTATTCGGTTCCTTTGGCTGTCGCCATAATAACAGGAATATCCTCTGTCGTACCCTGCATACGCAGCTTTTTCAATATGGAAATGCCATCTTCGCCGGGAAGCATTATATCAAGCATAATAAGCTGGGGTTTTTCTGTCTGCAAAGCGTCAAAAAGGCTGTCCGCGCAGTCAAAACCTTTTGCTTCAAATCCGGCAGAAT
Source organism: Lachnospiraceae bacterium (assembly GCA_949383255.1). Taxonomy (GTDB): domain Bacteria; phylum Bacillota; class Clostridia; order Lachnospirales; family Lachnospiraceae; genus COE1. The sequence goes on from CASJPF010000019.1 coordinate 37,610, forward strand.
TTAATGTGTATATCATCAGATCACGGATAGAGCTGTCGTCCTCAACACAATAAATCATATAAATCCGCTCCTTTCTTTCCTGTGGCAATATTCCGAACTCAATCATACCATATTACCTATATTTCATCAATGGCGGTATGTTCACCCCTCTTTGTTCCCTGTGATTGAGAACAGAACCCATTTTGCAATATTGACCGCATGATCTCCGATACGTTCAAAATATTTTGCAATCATTAACAGGTCTATGGCATACTCACCGTCTGTTTCGGGCTTGCTGAAAAGTTCAATCAGCATTTTCTTCACCTTATCGAAAAAGGAATCCACCACATCATCATAATCTATCACGGCTTTCGCCATCTGCATATCCTTTTTCACAAAAGCGTCAATACTGTCCGTTACCATTTTAATGACAGCAACCGACATATCATGGATAACCTGTGTGTCGTCGGTGGCGTGAATATTGGCTAATGTGATAATTTCCGCTATGTCTGCGGATTGATCTCCGATTCTTGCCATATCTGTCACCATTTTAAGCGCGGACGATACAACCCTCAAATCTTTTGCCACGGGCTGCTGCTGTAAGAGCAGCTTTAGACACATAGTTTCAATTTCGCGCTCTTTGTGGTCTATCTGAACAGAGAGATCGGGAACAGCCTTTGCAAGTGCGGGATTCCCCTCTGTCAGAGCTTTTGCGGACATAGCAATCGCATTTTCACAAAAAGCCCCCATTGTAATCAACTCTTTATTTAACAAATCTAACTGTTCATCAAATTTTAGGCGCATTATCCAAACCTCCCTGTAATATAGTCCTCTGTCCGCTTGTCCTGCGGCATGGAGAATAATTTTTCTGTTTCTCCAAACTCCACCATTTCCCCAAGCAGGAAAAACGCTGTCTTGTCAGAAATTCGGAGTGCCTGTTGCATATTATGTGTCACAATGACAATGGTATAGTCCTTTTTTAATTCTGCGGCAAGTTCCTCTATCTTTGCCGTAGAAATAGGGTCAAGTGCGCTGGTCGGTTCGTCCATCAGCAAAACTTCCGGCTCCACCGCCAAAGCGCGGGCAATGCAAAGACGCTGCTGTTGACCGCCCGACATACCAAGCGCGGATTTTTTCAGCCTGTCTTTTACCTCGTCCCAAATTGCCGCCCCTTTTAAGGAACGCTCTACAATTTCGTCCAGCGCAGCTTTAGAACGGATACCATGAGTCCTTGCTCCAAAGGCAACATTGTCATAAATGCTCATAGGGAACGGATTCGGTTTTTGAAATACCATTCCCACACGTTTACGCAGTAGGTTAATATCCATATTTCCATAAATATCTTCACCGTCTAAACGGATAGTCCCTTTGATGTGGCAGCCCTCCACCAAGTCATTCATTCGGTTCAATGTTTTTAATAATGTCGATTTACCGCAGCCCGACGGTCCGATCAGCGCGGTAATTTCGTGTTCCTTAAACGCCACATTTATTTTTTTCAAGGCTTGAAAGTTTCCGTAGAATAAATCCAAATCCTCAACCACGATTTTATCCATCTGTGTTTTTACCTCCTATCTTTTTTGCCACAAACCCGGAAAGCCCGTTTATCAGAATGACAACCACCAATAATACAACCGCAGTTGCGTAGGTCTGCTTGATATACAGCCCCTCGCCCGAAATAGAATACATATGGACGGATAAAGTTCTTGCCGACGAAAAAATGCTTGTTGCTATTTCTGCAACGGTTCCGGCAGTAAAGATCAGTGCCGCCGATTCCCCGACGATACGCCCGATTCCAAGAATAACGCCGGACAAAATACCCGGAACGGCGCAGGGCAGGACAATAGAAAATACGGTTCGTAACTTTCCGACTCCAAGCCCGAAGCTGCCCTCCCGGTAGCTGTCGGGAACGCTTCGCAAGGCTTCTTCTGTTGTCCGCATAATAAGCGGTAAAATCATAATACTTAAAGTCAAAGCCCCGGACAGCAAAGACAACCCCAGCCCAAGATATTTTACAAAGAACAGGGAACCGAACAGCCCATAAACGATTGACGGAATCCCGGACAATGTTTCAGCAGTAATACCTACGATATGAACCAGTTTATTTCCCCGTCTTGCGTACTCTGTCAGATAAATTGCTGCACCAATTCCTACGGGAACCGCAAACAGCAGAGAAAGCAGCATAATGAACAGTGTATTGATAAGTGCCGGAAGCAGGGACACATTTTCTGTTGTATATTTGCTGTCAAATAAATCCGGCGTTAAATTTGGAATCCCTTTCATCAATATGTATGCAATAATAAAAATAAGCGCGAGCATTGTAATCAATGCTGCAAGGCATACAGAAAGAAAGAGAACAAAAGATTTAGGGTCGCGTCTGTATGCGCACCATTTCCGTTTCAATTTCCCAATCATTTATTTCACCCTCCTTTTGAACAGGGAGAGGGACAGATTGATAATGAGAATGAAAACAAACAGAACAACAGCCGTACCAATTAACGCTTCACGGTGTAAATCCGTAGAATATCCCATTTCCAATACAATGTTTGTGGTCAGTGTCCGAACGCCGGAAAGCATACTGTCCGGGATAACCGCTTGATTTCCGGCAACCATCATAACCGCCATTGTTTCACCGACTGCCCGCCCAATCCCTAATACAACCCCTGCAAAAATACCGCTCTTTGCTGCGGGAAGAACCGTAAAAAATACACTTCTTTCATGGGAAGCTCCAAGAGCAAGCCCTCCCTCATAGTAACTTTCCGGGACAGCCCGGATTGAAGTTTCCGAAACGCTGATAATGGTAGGTAAAATCATCAGCCCCAGCAGGACAGAAGCAGTAAGAACACTCATACCGCGCCCGCCAAAGGCTTCCCGGATAAAAGGCACTAAGACTACCAATCCAAAAAAACCGTACACAACCGACGGAATCCCCGCCATTAGATTAACAGCAGCTTTCAAAGGCGCATAGATACTTCTCGGAGCAAATCTTGCCATGAATACCGCTGTCAATATTCCAATCGGTACGCCAATAATCAATGCTCCGGCAGTTACATAGAAAGAGCCGACGATCATAGGGAGAATCCCATAGAGATTATTTGCGGGTTTCCAGCTTGTACCCAGCAAAAATTTGAAAACGCCTATTTCTTTTATTGCAGGGATACCGCTTGCAAACAGGAATATGCAGATTAGAATTACCGCTGCTATGGAAACAAGGGCTGTCAAGAAAAAAAGCAGTTTCATCACTTTTTCTTTTATATTCTTCATAATCATGCTCCTTATTGAAAAGGGGCGGCGGCTTTCTTACCGCAGCCCCTTAAAATCCTACTGTGATATTTCACTCCAACGAACCGCATTACCCATGAAAATATCTTTTACCTGTTCGCTTGTAAGGTTATTTATGGGACAGTCATTATTAACAATCACTGTAATACCGTCCATTGCAATTACGGTAGCGGTCAGTCCTTTTTCCATTTCGGAATCTTTCAGCTCACGGGAAGCCATGCCTATATCGCAGGTTCCGTCTATTGTGTCAGACATACCAGTAGAAGAATCACTTTGCTGTATCTCAATCGTAACGCCCGGATTTCTCTCAAGATAGGCTTCTTTGAGCTTTTCCATAACCGGGGTGACAGAGCTGGAACCCGCTACAATAATTTTGCCCGAATCCATTTCCCCGCTGTAACTTCCCGCGTCAGATACAGAAATATATCCATTTTCTTCAATCACCGCTTGACCGTCCGCACTCATAATGAAGTCGATAAAATCCTGCGCCGTGTCGCTCAAACCGTCTTTTGTTGCAATGTTAAAGGGACGTGCAATCTCATAAGTACCGTTTTTAATATTTTCAATCGTTGCTTCGCAGCCGTCGATCTGAATCGCTTTTACAGTATCATTCATGGAGCCAAGAGAAATATATCCGATAGAGTATAAATCCCCGGCAACCGTTGTCATCATAACAGACGTAGAATTTGTAACGGCGGCGGTGTCTGCTGTATAGTCGATTTTTTCTCCCGCTTCATTTTTCTGCTCGATTCCAAACAGCTCTATGAACGCGCCGCGTGTCCCCGAACCATCTTCGCGGGTAAGTACATTGATCTCTCTTGCCGTGTCAAACTTGCCGGAATCTCCCTCGTTCTTATTACTGCACCCCGTTAATGCAGACAGCATTAGAACACTCACAAGGGCAAATGCCAAGAATTTTTTTGATGTTTTCATTTTTTGAATCTCCTTTGCTTTTTATTGTTTCTTGAAGTGACAGCTATATCATACATGACAAAAATCAAATCCAATATCGCGGCATTGTAAAATAGATGTAAAGTTTTTACAAGCCAAAAATATCTTAATAAAATTTTAGAGGGGCATGTCATCTTGCCCCTCTGTTTCTGCTTTTTGAAATCTGTTTTGTTTGTCTGTCTGCATTTTCCCTTTGATAATTCCGTAACCGTTTGGATATGCTTTCTTCCTTCTTTTGTACTTTTTCCCCGTATTGTTCTTCCCATTTATCCACCTTGTCCCGATATTCGGCATTAGCAGTTTTAGAGACAGAAAAGACTTTGTAGAAATCATGCACCGTCTGGAATCCATATCGCTTGACTATCCCCGACAAACCAATTTTGAGAAGGTCTATTTCCTCATTTTTGCGCTCAATCCTGCTTTGCAGTTCCCCCTTCTTTGTCAATTTCGCAAATCCTTTCAGGCTGTCACGCTCCAGTTCCAACTCATTGCGTTCCCTCTCCGCATCAAAGATAATTCCGTTTTGGCGGTTTAATTCCTTATAAATTTTCAGCAGCTTTGGATATGCGGTGGCTTCAGCGGACATAACAGGCTTTGGTGGAATTTTAGGTTTTTCCTGTTCTGTTGTCTGTGTTTTTGCCTGCAACTCCTGTTTCTGTGATGATGGATTAGCAGTCGGTTCTTTATGAGTGATTTTTTCCTGCATTGGTATTTTATCAGTCTGCGGTATTACTTGTGTCGTTCTTCTCTCGTTTGGCTCTGCAACCGGCTGTATCGTTTCTTTCTCAAATAACTTTGCTGACAGTTCCCTTGCCTTATCCAATACTTTAGAAATCAGCAATGCCAACGCCGTAACAGCGGTCATAATAATACTTCCAAGACGTTCCGGCTGGCTGCCGAATATATCAACCGATTCTCTGATGCGGTCAGTGATATATTTTTTCTTTATCTGTCGTATCTCTGTTTCGGGAACGCCGCTGACAATTGCCCTGTCAACTTCCCTGTTCCAACGCATACGCATTTCGTTATCGGTCTGTATCTGTTCCGCTTTCGGGTTGTTTTTCCCTATCTTCTTGGTGGCAAGATACAATCCGCTGCTGTCGAACACATGAAGTTTTTCTTTGTCGTCTTTTACAAGAAGATTGATAAGGTCGGTATAGAAATGCTTTACCTCGTCAACAAAATTTTCCTGCTTGAACAGCTTACTCTTGGCGGTAAAAAGACTTCGCTCATAGACTTCTCCTTTCTTCACGATTTTACAGCCTTTGCGGACATTTCCGTTTTCGCCGAGTATCTCTTTCTTGGTTCGGACATGTCTCCCGTTTTCGTCATAGAACATATTGCGTGTCGCGGTTTTTTCTATGGGTTCGGGCAACAGTTCCCGTTCAGAAAAAATAAGATGGATATGGTAATTTGTCTTTCGTTTGTTATGGTGCAGTGCTGATACGCACTCCACGCCATATTTTTCTTTGAAGCGATCTGTAAAAAGCTGCAACAGCTTGTTTGGCTCATAAAGATTAGGGAATGATTCGGGCAGGGCAATGATAAATTCCCTCGCCTCAATGCACATTCCCTCTGTGCCGCTTTTTTCAAATTCCTGTCGGTTGCATTTCGCAAGCTCCGTCCAATAGCGGCGGTCTGTCGTTTCATAGACCGCATACAGGTTTTCCTGTTTCGCATGGCTGGATATATAAGTGATCCTGCCCCTGACATCGGACAGTTTGCTCATGCGGATGAATGAATGTCTTTGTATTGTGCTTTGTCCTCCCTCCTGCAAATGGCAGTATCAGATCGGAGTAAGCGGAGGTATGGCGGAACAGATTGTGAGTGGGCGACATAGGCGGTATGTTTACAAACACATCCGCCTTGTGGCGGTCAATTCAAATGCGTCAGCATTTGTAATTCACGCTTGCGTGAATTTGCTCCCCGCAGGGGCGAAATCCCCATTGCATAAACGAAGTTTGTGCAATGGGTGTATTTCGCTCTCAAACGCCGAGGGCTTTAAGAGAAAGGAATTTCCCCTATAGGCACTCGAATTATGCCTGCAAAACGGTTGTCATGATAGCAAAAAATGATGGCACTTTTCCATTTGTGATGGCAAAAAACGCTATCACTTCGCCTAAAATGATGCCGCTATGATAGCAAAAAGTGATGATACTTATGATAGTAAAAACTGCCATCATGCTATCAAAAAGTGCTGCCACATATGATAATAAAAGTGTCGGTTCTGAAATTTCTTTCAACTGAAAATGGAGAAAGTCAGTTGAACTTTTACAGTCACTTTATGCTGCATTAGAAACATCGTTAAAACATCAGTTGACTTTTCCAACTGAAAATACAGAAATCAGTCGATTTTTTAAGTCCGTTTTTGCCATATGGACTTATTTTTTCAACCCACTTTCTGCCCATTCCCGCAAATTTCCGCTTGTACCGGAAGGAAGCACATGATATAATCTATTTGCGTGTAGGTATATCATGGCTTCGGTCTGATACATACCTGAGGCGGTTTCGTAAGAAGCCGCCTTTTATACTGCTGATTTTCTTGTTACCGCTTTTACATCGCCCTTATCCCGCAGGTTCTTTCCCTCGTTCACTTCCATGAACTTTTCCAAAATATCGCTTTTGATAAGTACCTTTCGCCCGACTTTTAAGACCGGCAGCTTTCCCCATTCCACAAGGTTTCTCATGGTATTCCTGCCGATTCCCGTATACTCGGATGCTTCCTCGATTGTCATTGCAATCTTCGTTTCTGTCATCAACTTCCCTCCTTTTGAATTGCATTACGCAATTTTGTGTGTACTGATACTATACTGCTTTTATATTCCCTTGTCAAGCGTTATGATAATACGAAAATTGTTTTTAAGTTGCATATTGCATTATTGCTTTTTGTATGCTATAGTATAAACATACCGACAAAGGAGGCGTATCAACATGAAAGACAAAGAATTGCGCAGGCTGATCGGTAGCAGGGCAAAGCAGCGGAGGGTGGAGTTGGGACTGAACCAGCCTTATGTCGCAGAGAAGATGGGGGTAGCCACTTCCACAATCGTGCGCTACGAGGCAGGGACAATCGACAACACAAAGAAGCTGGTCTTGGAAGGTCTGTCAGAAGCACTTCATGTATCTGTGGAGTGGTTAAAAGGGGAAACAGAAGAATACGAAACAAACATTACGGATAAAAGGGAATTATTCATTCGTGATGTGATGTCCTCCATTCTCGCAAAGCTGCCGTTTGACATGGAACAGGCAGAGTCGGACTTTACAAAGGATTTACTGCTGCTGATGTTGAGGGAGTATGAACTGTTCGTGGATTCTTTCCGGTTTGCCTGTAAGAATTTCAAGGACAATGCGGAAAATGCCGCACTCGCCCGGACAATGGGGTTTGAATCGAATAAGGAATATAACGAGATTATGTTCCTTCGGGAAATCACCCACACCGTAAATATGTTCAATGATATGGGCGACATTGTGAGGCTCTATTCCAAAAATCCCGAAACAGCCACCGTAAGGCTTGCAAATCTTCTTTCTATGGTATCGGGGGAAGAATCCGAATCGGTATAGTAAAGCAATCGGAGTCATGATATACTTACACGCAGAAAGCATTTCATCAGTTCCGATTGCCCGTTATCGAAAGGAGAACGGATTATGGCAAAAGGTTCTGTAAGAAAAAAAGGAAAGAAATGGTACTACCGCTTCTATGTGGAGGACGCAAGCGGCAACTTGGTACAGAAAGAGTTTACGGGTACGGAAAGCAAGAGCGAGACGGAAAAGCTGTTAAGGCAGGCAATGGAGGATTACGAGGAAAAGAAATTCATTGCAAAGGCTGACAACATCACGCTTGGGGAACTGCTCGATATTTGGGCGGAGGAAGAATTGAAAGTCGGCACGCTTAGCAACGGTACGGTGGAAAATTATCTCGGTGCGATACGGTGCATTAAGAAACACCCTGTTGCTGACCATAGATTAAAAACCGTAACAGCGGAGCATTTGCAGACATTCCTTGACCTGCTTACTTTCGGAGGGACTTATCCAGACGGAAAAGTCAAAAAAGGATTGAGCAAAGACTATATCCACTCTTTCTCAGCGGTTTTACAGCAGTCGTTCCGTTTTGCGGTATTCCCAAAACAACTGATTACGTTCAATCCAATGCAGTACATCAAGCTGAAACGAAAGGCAGAGGAAGTGGATTTGTTTTCAGAGGAAGATATGGGACAATCGGGCACACAGCCGATTTCCCATGATGACTATGAAAAACTTATCGCTTATCTTGAAAAGAAAAATATCTCTGCGGTTCTTCCGATACAGATAGCCTACTATGCAGGTCTTAGGATCGGCGAGGTATGTGGGCTGACCTGGCAGGACATCAACCTTGAGGAACAGTATTTAACGGTAAAGCGGAGTGTCCGCTATGACGGCGCAAAGCACAAAACGATTATCGGACCGACTAAACGTAAGAAAGTGCGGACGGTTGATTTTGGGTACACGCTTACCGCCATACTGAAAAAGGCAAGGAAAGAGCAGCTTAGAAATCAGATGCAGTACGGGGAACTGTACCACCGCAATTACTACAAGGAAGTGCAGGACAAAAACAGGGTTTACTATGAGTATTACAGCATGAAGAACACGCAGGACATTCCGGCGGATTACAACGAAATCTCATTTGTATGTTTAAGACCTGACGGCTGCCTTGAAACGCCGAGTACATTGAGTATCGTCTGCCGGACACTGGCAAAGAAACTGGACGGATTTGAGGGCTTTCACTTCCACCAGCTTCGGCATACTTATACAAGCAATCTGCTGTCAAACGGTGCAGCGCCAAAAGACGTGCAGGAACTCTTGGGACACTCTGACGTGAGTACCACCATGAATGTGTATGCCCATGCCACAAGGGAGGCAAAGCGGACTTCCGCAAGGCTGTTGGATAAGGTGGCAGGCAACGATTAGATACATTCAGAAAAACTTTCCCTTGTAAACTGCCCATAAGGGCAAAAACAAGGGAAAATACATAGCAATTCACTGTATGAGGCTCTAAAAGCCTTGAAAAATAGGGAAAGTTCTATAAATTCATCTGCAAATCCCGATTGTGATTTGAACAGCTTTCGGGTTATTTGTCGCACTTGGGGATCTACTCAATTCATTTAAGGAAATCATCATGAACGGATTGTGCTGGTTTCCGCGCCTTATGCAATAGCAGACCTCAAAGGGCGAAGCTTCCTCTATGTTCGAAGATTACAGGAATAAACTACAACTGGTATTGCATAAAACTACTATTTTTTGTAAAACCAAAATCAGTATACAATAATACCCCCATATCTGAAGCTGTAATTTGAACGCTACTACACCCATATTCTTTTGCCTCATTTACAACGCGTGACAACAATTCTTTTGCAATTCCCTGCCTTCGATAATCAATAGAAGTAAACATACTGGAAAGTAAGCCTATTTTCCCCTTGGGACATCCAAAATATGGCGGTTTTTCAACGAATGACATTCCACTTGTCCCTACAATTTTATCTTCATCAACAGCCAGCCAAGAGACAAAGGTGCCATCTGCCATATGCCGACTGTAATAATCCCTTAAGGCAGGCTTTAAATCCAAATCTTCTGTTGCACCTTCTTCCCGCAGTTGGCAGATTCTCATTTCTATAAATCTATCCAGTTCTTTTTCCGTTAATTTCCTGTATTGTATAGCCATAACTATTACCTCGTGTTCAATATCTTTTTCTCTTGTAACCTGCCCATAAGGACAAAAACATTCGATTCTTTTATTCCTCTAAAATTCTAGCCCAATCTTCCTGCCAATTATCCATACTTAGCAGATTATATTTTATTCCCTTTACAGAGATATACTGGCTTGTAATAATATGCGGCGCTCTTTTCACCATTTCGTGAATCACTTCCAAACTGACGTTCTTACAGTCCCGCTGCATTCTTAACATGCCATTCTCAAATCCCAAATACTGCTTTCCAGTATAAGGATTTTTAACGCCTGGCTTTTTTGTATCCTGTCGCGTAATGATAAACAGACTCTGCCGATAACCGCCATTTCCTGGAATCTCATTGGAATAAAAAGCAGCGACAATATCATCAAGTTTTCGCAGATAACAGCCTTTTACCGCCCACACAGACAGAAAATAATGTTCTGTGATGATATATACCACCTGCTTGCGCCCATCATCTATTTTGCTTCCAATTTTTACCGCATCTGGACGCATTAACTCCTGATCTGCCTGTTGAATTTCCTGTGCACTGTACCCTGTATCCTGCTGAAAAAAATCAATATATGTATCCACTCTTTTCTTGTGCTTTGCATTGCCGACAAAACATAAACTCAGCCCTGGCACTCCCAGTACTAAAAAAATTATAATCCCAAGAAAACTGTCAATTAATGCAGTAAAAGCAGCAAGCATTATGCCCAGAATTAACAACATAATTCCACCGGCTACCGCTCCAATTCCCAGACCGCCTTGTGTTCTGTAGGCTTTGAGCAAACTGCCATACCGCACAGCCTTTTTCTGCAATCCCTTATCCAATTCCATTCTCATAAAAATACTCCTTTTAAAAATTATGAAAAATTATTCTTCACCAGTTTCTAATCACTGATAATATTAACCTGTGTCTCATCTAAAACACGTAAATTACTAATAGGATTTCCCTTGCAGTTTACCTGGCGCAGAGAGGGCATTGATGATAGAACATGCATATCTGACACATAATTGTCTGAAAAGTCAATCTCTTCCAAATTTACAAGACTTGCAGCAAAATCAAGGTCCTTTATTTTATTGTCTGCTACATTTAACTTTTTTAAATTAGGGAAATGCGCAATAAAATCCATATGATCTGCCAGATACACGTCGTCCCAGGACACGTCTACAATCCCATTGCCTCCCGATACCCGCGCATTTTTATAGAGCTGCACACCGGCTATTTCAAGTGTTTGTAAAGAGGGATTCTCCGAAATTTTATCAAAGTTAATCTCACCCTCCATACCGCTGATATCAAGACTTTTTAGCTGTGGCAGTGCAAAGACTGCCGAAATATCTTTGTAAGTTACCATTCCGCCAAGGTCAATTTCTTCCAGCGCAGTAAGGCTTTTTATAAAATCCAATGACATATCTCCAGAATGCGAAGCGCAAGTCAATTTTCGCAAACGGGTTAGTCCTGACAAATCTAGATTGGACGACAAAGTACAATTGTGCAGGGACAATGTTTCAAGATTTATCAGTTTAGAAAGAAAATGACAGGAATCGAATCTCCTTAAGGTCAGACGCTGCAAATTTGTAAGTTCTCCAAGCGATGGCTGCGGACAGTTATACGGCGGGTCCAGAGAAAGCTCTTTCAACGTCAAAAGTTTGGTGACACTGCTCATGTCCGTCAGCTCATCACAATCTTCAATTGTAAGCGCTTCAAGCCCCTCTAGCGCCTCAAGCCCACTCAGATCAAAGAATGCGCCATTCAAAAGTCCAAGACGCTTTAGCTGTGGCATTCTCTTTAAAAAATCTAATGATTTTAAGCTTTCTGAATCAATCACCAACTCCTCAAGCGTTCCGACAGATGCAAGTACTGCAAAGTCCGTAACAGTATCCGCGTTATTGAGTGTGAGCGATTTTAAATGCTGCAGTACAATTACCGCATCAATATCATTTAACGCACCTGCATTTAAAACAAGCTGTTCTACATTTGGAAACAATTCTAATCCCTGTAAATTTTCAATGCGACTATTAATCGTAAGTTGTTTAATTTTATCAGCGCTCTCAAATTCCTGCGCAGCTTCCTCCAATGATTGTATCGGTGCAGAGAAACTTTCAAGCGATACTCCCTGCAAATTACACTGGGAAAGAGATTCTTTGGTATCTAATCTTTTTAATCCCTGAAATTGATATAATCCTGCATAACCACTTTCACTATGGTCCGGAAATGCTAACCAGTTTAATACTGCGTCTGGGTTTTCTATTGGATTTTCAAAGCTGTAGCCAATATAACGATAATCAATGTCGCTGCGGTCTGCAATCCATTGAATCTGAGACAACTCTTCTTGTGTCACACTCTCTATATCCTTGCCAAATACAATGGATACCATCTGCCCTAACATACCAGAGAGTTGTTCTTCCGTTGCTGCCTCCTCAAGAAAAGGATAGAGAGGCTGTTGAACAGGTATTGGCTCCGGTACAATATTTTTGTATTTCTGTGTCTCTTTATATCTGCCAAAAGCAATTGCCCCTCCTATTCCAACCAAAAACAGCACAATGCAAAACCATATTGCACTTGAGCTATAAGATGGAACATTGGGCTGGGGTGCCACAGGTTCCCAATCTGGTATTTGGCGCGGGACTGATTGCTGCTTTGGAATATCCAAAACATACTCATTGCCACAATATTCACACTGAATAGACTTTACATTTCCTTCTGGCAGCTTTAAAAGACCACCACAACTTGGACATCGCATCTCTGTAATTTTAATATGATCTTCCAATAATATTGCACCTCCCAACTTACTCCCCATCGAATAATGCTTTTTCCAATTCCATAATATCATCTACATTTGGCGTGTATACATTGTCCTCAAGCTCTATTCTAACATTCATTGAAGCTGGCTCCTCATAAGTTACCTCAGACAATACAGCCTCCATACTCTCTTTAAATTCCAAAATTACGCGCTCAACAATCTCCTCCTTCGACGGAACGCTGTCACTGTCTTTCCACGTATCTCCTAATGCTGCAACTTTCTCTTGATACAATGTCAATGCCGGCTCAAAAATACGCATTTTTTCATAAGTCACCGATACAATATAAGAACCATCACTCTGTTTCTCCGCAGTATCAACCGTATATCGCACTTTTCCTAGCATTTCCATATATATCTGACGAAATTCTTCTTTGTATTCATCTGATACACCCATTCTACTACAGAAAACACCGACACCGGTATCAATTCCCTGTGCATAGAGTGCTTGTGCCTCCTCAGCTTTGCCAAGTTTCATATCCACAAATGCACTGGAATCATTTTTATAAGAAGCATCCAAAAGTGCTTGCAGATAAGTTTTGACTGTCTTGTCCGATGTACATCCGCTCAGAGCGCCTGCCATCAGAATACCTGCAAGCACAAACAGGATTTTCTTCAAATATTTCTCCATGTTTTCTTCCTCATATCAACCATAACACAACTATTGAGGTAATGAAAACGCATATCTCGGTTGGTTGAGATATGCGTTTTTGCAACCTTATTTTCTATCCCTACAGTTCTACTTTATCCAGATGCCAGATCTCATCTACATACTGCTGAATCGTTCTATCAGAAGTAAACTTGCCAACCTTTGCGGTATTGAGCATTGCACTTCTTGCCCATCCAGCCTTATCCTTGTAAGCCTTCTCCACTCGCTTCTGCGCATCTGCATACGAATGAAAATCTTTTAAGATAAAGTAACGGTCTGCCTTATCTGTATCCAATGTATTTAAAAGTGAATTGTACAGGCTTCGGAAAAGCTCTCTATCCTCTGCAAAAGTGCCGTCTACAAGCTGGTCTACAACCTTTCTAATCTCAGCGTCCCTATTGTAGACATCCATTGGATTATAGCCGCCGTTGTTCTCAAAATTAATCACCTCATCCGAACTCAGACCAAAGATAAATGCGTTCTCGTTGCCCACTTCCTCGACAATCTCCACATTTGCGCCATCCATTGTGCCAAGTGTCAACGCACCATTCAACATAAACTTCATGTTGCCAGTACCACTTGCTTCTTTTGACGCAGTAGAAATCTGCTCTGAGAGATCCGCAGCAGCAAAAATTAACTCTGCGTTGGAAACTCTATAATTCTCAATAAACACAACTTTAATCCGGTCCTTGACAATTGGGTCATTGTTCACCTTGTCTGCCACTGCATTAATCAACTTAATGGTGAGCTTCGCGTTCTTGTAACCCGCCGCTGCCTTCGCGCCAAAAATAAATGTCCTTGGATAAAATTCCATATTTGGATTTGCCTTCATTTCATTATATAGATACATCACATGAAGGATATTGAGTAACTGCCGCTTGTACTCGTGCAGTCTCTTAACCTGCACATCAAAAATGGAATCCGGATCAACTGTAATCCCATTGTGCTCCTTAATATATTTTGCCAGACGTATTTTATTCTTATGCTTAATCTCCATAAACTCTTTCTGCGCCACAGGATCATCCACATATTTTATAAGCCCGCCGATCACAGGAAGGTCCACAATCCAATCCTCGCCCACCTTTTCTGTAACCCAGTCTGCAAGCAGCGGATTTCCATGCAACAGGAAGCGTCTCTGTGTAATACCATTTGTTTTATTATTAAATTTCTGCGGGAACATCTCATAGAAATCTTTTAACTCTTGATTCTTTAAAATCTCTGTATGAAGCTTCGCCACACCATTCACACTGTAGCCGGCAACGATAGCCAAATGCGCCATCTTTACTTGCCCATCTGCTATAATTGCCATCTTTTTAATCTTATCTGCTGGTTCTGGATATCTGTTTACAATTTCCATAAGGAATCTACGATTGATTTCCTCCACAATCTGATAGATTCTCGGAAGCAGTCTCTGGAACAAATCTACAGGCCACTTTTCAAGCGCTTCCGCCATAATGGTATGGTTTGTGTATGCGCAGGTTTTTGTTGTAATCTCCCATGCCTCATCCCACTCCAAGTGGAAATCATCTAACAGAATCCGCATCAACTCTGCAATCGCTACTGTTGGATGTGTATCATTAAGCTGGAAAGTAACCTTCTCGTAAAATTTATGAATATCCTCATGCTTGGACATATATTTTTCAATTGCTGTCTGCACAGAAGCAGAGATAAAGAAATACTGCTGTTTTAGGCGGAGTTCCTTACCAGAAATATGATTGTCATTTGGATAGAGCACTTCCACAATATTTCTTGCGAGATTGGTCTGCTCTACTGCCTTCTGATAATCGCCCTTGTCAAAAGAATCCAGACTAAAGCAATCCATTGGCTCTGCATCCCAGATTCTAAGCGTATTGACAATACCATTTCCATATCCGACAACTGGAAGGTCATATGGAATTGCCTTAACAGACTGATAATTTTCCTGATACCAAATCAGTCTGCCATTCTCCTCTCTGCACGCTACATTGCCGCCAAATTTAATTACCTTTGTGTATTCTGGACGACGCAGCTCAAACGGATTGCCGTCACGAAGCCAATCATCAGGAACTTCACGTTGAAAACCATCGCGAATTTCCTGCTTAAACATACCATAATGATAGCGAATACCACAACCATATGCTGAATATCCAAGCGTCGCAAGTGAGTCAAGAAAACATGCGGCAAGACGTCCTAAACCACCATTTCCAAGCGCTGCATCCGGCTCTTGGTCCTCAATCACATTAATGTCGAGACCAAGTTCCTCAAGCGCTTCAGAAAACTCCTTGTACGCCATCAAATTAATCATATTATTTCCAAGTGCACGTCCCATTAAAAATTCCATCGACATATAATAAACTGTCTTGGGGTCCTTCTCCTCATAAGCTGCCTGTGTCTTGAGCCAGTGATCTACAATGGCATCCTTCACAGCATATGCAACCGCTTGAAAAATCTGCTGATCTGTAGCCTCCTCCAAAGTTTTTCTGTACAATGTCTTTACATTGTACAAAACGCTTCTCTTAAACATTTCTTTGTCAATTATTGGCTTTTTTGGCATTTTTTACCTCTCCTTTTACCTTGTGCCCGCTTCTTAAAAGTATATAACTCCAAGGATTCTGAACACGTAATTTTTGCTGTTCTTCAAAGATTTTGCTTTTAGTCTTCCTAATTATAGCACACAATATCAAATCTTGAAACAATTAATTCACAAAAAACATGTTTTTATTGTTTTCACGTTCTTGTCTTTTTTGCTCTAATTGTTCCTGTTCCAATTTTTCTTTTTCTGTTTCTTCTGCCTTTTCTTTTTCTGCTTCCTCGACATCTTCTGATTCAGCAGGTGCTTCATTGCGTTTGTCAATTGCCTCCTGCACTCTTTGTTCTAGCTCCTTTGATGCCTTGTCAAGGGTGCTCTGCGCCACCTCATTTTGTGCAGCGTCCACCCCTGTTTGCAAAATAGTCTGCTTTGCCTGTTTTACGCCATCAAGCGGACTGGTTTGAATATGTTTTAAATCCAATTCCCGCGCATCTTTGGTCTCCTGAATCCCGCTGCTTCGCAGATGCATTATTTCGTCATAATTTGACATTAACATTCCTTTGGCCGTCTCCATATGGCCGGATATCAGTTCTTGTCTTTCCTCTGCACTAAGCCCTTCTCTTCCTGCTGCCTCCTTTGCCAAGTCAAGCTCTGCTTGTATCTCTTGCATCATTTCATTTGCTTTGGCTATCTTATTATAACCGTCAGCTCTTAGCGCATCAATGGTTCCTTTTGCCTGTAGCTCACGTTTTGCCGCCGTAGCACCAAGCATTGTCGCTGCTTGTGAAATCTCGTCACCAATTCCTCCTGGTTTGTGTTCTGTATCGTCTGTTGCAGATGCTTCTTTAGCACTGCTGCCAGATATCTCATCCTCATCTTCTTGTTCCTCTAAACTTTTTAGCAAAAGATAAAGATCCGCATTTTTTTGGTCAATCTCCTCCTGCTCCTTTGAGGCAGCAGCACTGCCAGCAGCATCCTCTGCCCGCTGTTTATTTTCCTGATCTTGGCGCGCCTTTAAGTCCAACAGCCGTTGTAGCGCATCTTGCTTCTTTGAAATTGTTTCCTCATCCTCGCCAGACGCATAGGAATTTCTGATAGAATCCATTAAACCCGATATCTCATCTAACATATTGGAAGATTCCTTCTTGTCTGTCTCTGCCTGTTGCTGCTCCCGCATCAGCAGTCTCCCTGCACTGGCCGCCATGGAGCTTCTCGGAGTTTCCTGTGTGGATTCTTTGCTCAATTTCTTACCCTCGTGCGATATTGTCACCTTACATTGCGGACCAAATATATCTGGCATTTTAAGATGATGTTGACTCTTTTCTTGCATCCAAGTCATTGAATAATTTGTTCCTACTTGAAACCTTCTGTAATTGTCTAACCCGCCAATCTGCATATACTTACCTCTCAATTCTATTCGCATATTTTTATTCTCCCGAAATCATTTTGCCTTATATTACACTGCTTTCAAGAGTTCCTAACTTATAGACTTTTGGTGTCTATGATTATTATATCGACTATTTTCATCATCTATGTTACCATCATATTCTATGGAAAACATAAATTCTATGCGCATTTACGTAATATTAATGCTCAAAAGCCTTACCTCTTTCATGCAAAAGCCCCATTTTCAGTTCGTAATAATCTGGCGTCATATCCATATAATGTACATGTGGATTGATAAATCGTTGTTCTTCCTCCCAGATTTCTTCCTCAAGCTGCTTTTTTACATATGCTCGAATTTCTTCCAGTGTTGGCAGCTCATAAACGAGTTTACCATTCTCAAATATTTTTACCTGAAGCGGCTTTGCAGTACAATTTGTGAATTTTAGATTTCTCCAAGGCATTTTGGGGTCCACAAATCGAAATGCACTGCTCATATCAATCTCCTCATCCGCCTTTGCAATCAAATCCGCCTTTGCCTTTCCATTCTGGTCGTAAATGCGATACACTTTCTTCAAACCAGGATTTGTAATCTTTTCTACTGTGCCAGAAATCTTAATCCGCGGTGTAAACACCCCATTTTCCTCAACTGCCGCTATCTTGTAGACCGCACCGAGCAGTGCCAGTGTATCATCAGAATAATCGCTGGTTGCTCCTGTAATCAACCGCTCGCCAACCCCGTAACTGTCAATGCATGCTTTCTGTATATTTAAGGAAGAAATCGTATGCTCATCCAGACTGTTTGACACAATAATTTTACAGTCCGTCAAGCCTTCGCTATCCAGCATTTTGCGAACCTTTGATGACTGGTAAGCCAAATCTCCACTGTCAATACGAACGCCTTTCAGCCGTTTTCCCATAGGTTCTAATATCTCGTGTGCCACGCGAATTGCATTGGGAATACCAGATTGTATTGTATCATATGTGTCAACCAAAAGCATTGTATTGTCAGGATAATTCACAGCATAATTCTTAAATGCCTCAAATTCATCCTTGTAGTACATAACCCAGCTATGTGCCATTGTCCCGCTGACAGGAATTCCGAACATCTGTCCAGCAAGCACGGTCGCCGTTCCAGCGGCACCGCCAATATAAGAGGCGCGCGCGCCGTACACTGCGGCATCCATATTGTGTGCACGCCTTGCGCCAAAATCCGACACAATTTTCCCCTCTGCTGCTCTCACAATACGAGCGGTCTTTGTCGCAACCAAAGATTGATGATTAATCTGCGCCAGTATCGCTGTCTCCACAAGCTGCGCATCAATTAACGGTGCAACTACAGTGATGACTGGCTCATTTGGATACATAATTGTTCCTTCTGGAAATGCATAGATATCACCATGAAACTGAAAGGCTCTCAGATAATCTAAAAACGCATCCGTAAATGTATGAAGCGAACGCAGATACGCCACATCTTCTTCGGAAAAGTGCAGGTTTTCCACATACTCCACAATCTGTTCAAGTCCCGCAAAAATGGTAAATCCCCCTCTATCTGGATTTTTCCTGTAAAATACATCAAACGCTACGCGCGCCTCTGTATCCCCATCATTAAAATAACCGTTTGCCATAGTCAATTCATACAAATCCATAATCATGGACAAATTCCTTTTATCTGCCTGCTTCATCATATCAGTGTATCCTTTCTATCATAAAACCACTCTTTAAAAGCCACTCTTTCACTGTATAGTATATACAGATTATACCAACTCTTTTTTGTATATTCAATCCAACTTTTTAAGATATGGCAGTTCCTTGTAACAGTTCAGCCTTCGGCTTCCTGTTACAAGCATCAAGCCATACAAAACCACTTCGTGGTGGCTTGATGCATCTCAATCACTGCGTTATTTCACAGACTTTGCAGTAAATGCAAAGTCCTGAGGCAACTGTAGCAATTCCTTCTTTAAATCTGCTCGAATACTCATGTGCCAAAAATACTCTCCCAAGAACAACAGTTTGTGCAGTGCATCCTCGCGCAGTAGTGCCTCTACTAATCTAGGGAAAGAATAAATTTTTTTACTTGCCTTTATATGTTCTAACTGAAGTTCATATGGTGTCATCTGTTCTGGTCTATGCACTGTATTGCCATTGTACCTGCTCCAATCTCGGTGAAGCAGTCTGTCCTTATGACTTTCATAGACAGGCGTTCCAGGCACAAAATACATACACTGAATCAGCGCCCCCTTAATATGATTCTCAATCACAAAATCTGCCAGTTTATCTCCCACACCTACAGTATGATTATCCGCCCCCAATATAAACAGCCCGCGGACACTAAGTCCATGGCGCTGAATATTTTGAATGGATTCTATAATCTTCTCCCTGCTGCTTTTTTTGTGATACAATGCAAAAGATGCATCATCAATAAATTCAACCCCCATAGCCAGTTCCACAAAACCAGCCTTTTTCAGCAAAACCAGCATTTCATTGTCCAGCCCTACCTCCCAGCGTGCCTGCACCGTAAAATGGTATTTTATTCCACTGTCAATAATTTTCTGCAATACTTCCATTGCCCAACTTCGGTCTGCAAAAAAATTATCATCCGTTATCCACAATGCTTTTAAGAGCCTATGATGTCCTTCCTCTTGAAATGCAATAGTTCGACGAATATCCTCCAACACATTCTCTGGTGTTCTCGTCCGAACCCGTCGCCCAAAATGACGCACAAGCGCACAATAATCACAATTGTGAGGACATCCTCTCGATGCATGTACCTGTCCCCACAGAGTATTATGTCCAGCCATTTTCTTATAATGATACACTAAATTTTTATCTGGTATTGTCTCAAAATGCTCTGGTGGCCTTCGCTCTCCAGTATGTACTAACTTTCCGTCTCTTACATAAGCCACACCTGGAAATGTTGGTGTCTCTTTTTTTCTTACAGCCTCCACCATCTCCAAAATTGACTCGTCCCCTTCGCCCAGAAGAACATAATCACAGTATTTTACTGCCTCCTTGTAATTCATAGAAGCATGGAGACCACCCATCACAATAATGGCGTTGCTCTTTTTCTTAAAATAGCGCGCTAACTTGTAACCTCGTATGGCATTAAATGTAAATATACCTATAAAAATAATATCCGCATCTATAATATCATCTATCACTAATCGGGAAATAGATTCGCTGTACATCATAGTGTCTGGAACTTTTTCCTTCACAATTGTGGCTAGAGTGTTTAAACCAACAGAAGGTGTCCTAATATATCTGTCATACACAAAATAATTTAACAGTGTAGGTTTATATGGTCTGTTTCCTGGTTCTATAAATCGTATTTTCATCATCATTTTCCCCCTGTATATAAAATATAGCCGCTCGCAGGCTATAGAATTAAATCGATTATACCACCGTGATGACAGTTTTTGAATACTTTATTCTCTTAAATCTCTGCAAATTCATATATCGCCCCCTCATTTCTCAATCATGTTCTCACGGAATGCGCAGCACATGCGCATTCCTGACTTGTGAAAAGTAACTATAGAGTTACTTTAACCACCAAACTACCCAATGACAAATATAATAAAGTGCGTTATAATAAAAACAGCACTATTGTTTGTCGGTCGCCTTTTCTGTTACGAAGCAGCTTTGCTGAACCATATTCTATAATATAGAAACTATTTCTGTTACAATTCACACCCACGCCAGATTTCGTATTCATTTATGATGATTTGGCGTGAATTGCAACAATTGATGCACACAAAATGCCACAAGGCGTTACTGTTCAGACAGGACTTAGCATTTACTGCTAAGTCCGTGAGAAAACGTACTGGTTGTAAGTAAAAATCCATTTGCGAAGCAAATTTTGCATGGATTTTTACCTGTTGCTGGAACGGAGTGAACAGTAACCACAAGGCAGGCATTTTTGCGCCGGCTCCGACACCATGCAGCAAGTGCATGGTGCGGGTGTGAAAAGTAACCTATTTCTGACCACAAAACAAGAATAAAAGAAAGTCGAGGTTTTACAGATGTTAAGAAACAAAGATATACTAGAACTAAAAAAACGCTTTAAAAAAGAGTCCTGCACAATCACAAGAATGTGCGGTTGCTATGTGGATGCCAACAAAAACAAAGTTTTAGAGTTAAATGAAAATTTCCTCAACTTAGAGGATGAAGAATTTTTCAAATATCTCGATATTGCAAAGAAAACCCTTTCTGGCACAATTGGAAATAACCTGCTGGAGTTGCACTTTGCAAGCGAGGAGGAAGAACCTGGCGGAAAGCAACAATATCTGCTGGGACTGCGCGAGAGTGGACTGAAAAATCCAGAACTTTTAGAGCATCTCTATGACAGAATTATTGAAAATTATGACGCTGTAGGCAATTATTTGATTCTAGTCTTTCATGATGTATATGATGTTATCACCAAGACAAGCGATGACTTAAAAATTGATGAGTCTGAGGAAGTATTTACTTACCTTTTATGCGCTATTTGCCCGGTAAATCTATCCAAACCGGGTCTTGGCTACCGCGCTGACTTAAATCGTATTGGTATTCGTATACAGGATTGGGTAGTTGCCGCACCGGATGTCGGTTTCCTGTTCCCTTCTTTTATAGAGCGCTCAACAGATATCCATTCCCTTACATACTATGTGCGTGACGCCAAGGATTCCCACCGTGACTTTATTGAAGTTGCGCTTGGCTGCAGTGCAAAACGGACCGCCACAGAAGAACAAAATACATTTAATAGTATTGTAAAAACCGCCATTGCCCCCATTATTGAAAACAGCGACGATATGCTCCTTGAGATCCATGAGAAATTAAACGACATTGCCGAAGATCACGAAACAGCAATGGAAGACTTAGTGATCGTGGAACCAGAAGAATTTACACTCACGACTGAAATTATTAAGGAAGTGTTTACAGACAGCAAGATTCCCGATGCAGCAGTGATGCAAATTCAAGACCATTTTACAGAAGAATTTAGTGACAAGCCCCCTATTGTACGAAACTTGGTCAATGAAAAGGCAATTGAGAAAAAGAATAAAGAAAAGAAAGAGATGAAACTTCTTGAGGAGGTTGCCTCCCTTCGACAGGAACTCAAAGACACGCAACAGGAAAATGCAGAGAAAACAGAACAGATTAAGACACTTGTTAACATGGAAGCTCCTCTCGATCCAGAAGAAGCCAAAAGCTGGTCTGAAATCTTTTTGCGCATGAAACCCGACAAGGCGGATCAGGTAAAATATGAGACTATAGATGGTCAAAAATATCTTATGATTCCCATGGAAGAAGATGAACATATTAACTTAAATGGAGTGGAACAATAAAGCCTACGCTATTAAAGAATCAGAAAGAAATAACCAATTATCCAGCGTTATCTCTTTCTGATTCCTACTTCGTACTCTATTTCCCAATCGCTTCCATATAAAAATCCACAATGTCTGCAAACAATGCTTGGTCTAGTCGTGATGTCAATTCCTTATTAATTTTCTGATTCCATTCCTTTTCAATCGCATCTGGAATGGCATCTTCATACTGTTCTTGAATCTGTTTATATTCTGCATCCAACTGCTCCATATATGCTAAACGCTCTGGACTTTGGTCCATCATCAAATCACTGTGATCTCTGCCCTCAAGCAATACATATTGCACATCATCTCTTGTAATCTTATCCCGATTCGCATAGATACATGGACCATCAAAACCAACAAAATCATCCAAATCTCCTTGAATAATCATTACTGCTGTGTGCTTTGCGCGATTAATTCCATCCACCGCGGTAAGATTCATTTTATCCCCAAACGTAGTGCGCAGCGCCAGCCATAAAAACGGTTTTTCCACATAGGCAAATGCCCCCAAAAGATTTTTGCCCACATAAGTCATCTCCTCTAGGCTGTCGTTGTATCCGGCAAGACTGGCAACTGCTATAATATCATGATCGTAATTTAAAATTGCTGTTGTGGCAAATCCGCCCCAACTATGTCCATACAGACAAATAGGAAGACCATAAAAGACTGGATTTTGCTCAACATAGGTCAGTGCATTATCCAAGTCTATCACAGACTGCACAAGCCCAATGCAACTGTCTCCAGTCGAGGCGCCACTTCCTGTATTGTCATAGGCAAACACCATAAATCCATTGTCCACAAAATATTTTGTCTCGCTAATATAGCCCTCCGAATATCCGCCAAGTCCATGTGAAATGACCACCAATCCCTTAGAAGTGTTCTCTTTTCCATAAATATAACCAGTTAATGTCTCTTCGCCAGACGGAAACGTCACCATCTCGCGCTCGAAATCCTCAAAATCTGCCCAGCGCATATACTCAGAGTATTTTTTCTGCTCACTTCGATTAAAATACTGCTTCATATAATGATTGATGATAACAATGGAAGCAATGACAAAGAGAACCACCAAAACAACAACTGCAATCAAAATAATGTTTAAGAATTTACCTCTTTTTCTCATATCAACTTTTCTCCCAGGAAATTCTTAAAAAGATTTACACTTTCTTTACACCAATCATTGTATTCTCGCCATTGATATTCCACTCTTTCGCATTTGGAACATCGCTCTCACCATATACAAACGTTTCCGCCAGAACCTTCTCTCCAATCGCCTTTTCATTTTTCTGCACGACTTGAGCAATTTTGTCATTTCCGCTAACATACACTGTAATGTGGTCCATTACCTCAAAGTCGGAATCCTTGCGCATTGTCTGCACTTTGCTGATAACTTCATACACAAAGCCCTCCTCGACAAGTGCATCTGTCAGATTTGTGTCAAGCACAACGGTCACAGTATTGTCCGCCTCTGTCACATACCCCTCTTTCTGCGAGATATCAATGAGTAAATCTTCCTCGGCAAGCTTCACTTCTGTACCATTTACATCAAACGTGATAACCCCGTTTGCTTTCAGTTCATCCATCGCTGCATTTCCGTCGATAGCAGAAAGTTTCTCCTTAATGCCGGCAAGCTGTTTGCCATATTTAGGTCCAACTGTCTTTAATTGTGGCTTAAATGTATAAGTTGTAAACGCTCTGACATCATCTGTAAACACAACCTTTTTGACATTCAACTCATCTTCAATAATCTCTTGATAAAATGCCCCTAGTGTAAAAGGTGCCTTTATAAACATTGTGCTGATTGGCTGACGGTTTTTGATATTTGCTGTATTTCTGCAAGCACGCCCCATCACAACTGTCTTTAATACAGCCTCCATATCCTCCTCAAGCTTTTTGTCGATAAAAGTCTCATTTACTGTTGGAAAATCGCACAAATGAATGCTTTCTGGCGCAGACTTATCAATGCTGCACACAAGATTTCTATAAATATCTTCTGTCATAAACGGAATCATTGGCGCTGCTGCCTTGGAGATAGTTACAAGTGCCGTGTAAAGTGTCATATATGCATTAATCTTATCCTGCTCCATGCCTTTGGCCCAAAAACGCTCACGGCTGCGCCTTACATACCAGTTACTCATCTCGTCAACAAACTCCTGCAATGCCCTTGCCGCCTCTGGAATCCGATAATTTTCCAAATCCCTATCTACCGCACCGACTACCGTGTTGAGCTTTGACAAAAGCCACTTATCCATCACTGGAAGTTTATCATATTCCAGCGTATATTTTGTGGCGTCAAACGCATCAATATTTGCATAGAGCACGAAAAATGCATAGGTGTTCCACAGTGTTCCCATAAACTTGCGCTGTCCTTCTTGCACTGCTTTTCCATGAAATCGGTTTGGAAGCCATGGCGCAGAGTTTACATAGAAATACCAGCGAATAGCATCTGCGCCATAAGTCTCTAACGCCTCAAATGGATCAACCGCATTGCCCTTTGATTTGGACATCTTCTGTCCATTTTCATCTTGAACATGGCCAAGTACAATAACATTTTCATACGGGGATTTATTAAATAATAATGTAGATTCCGCCATTAACGAATAGAACCATCCGCGCGTCTGATCAACCGCCTCTGAGATAAACTGTGCTGGAAACTGCTGCTCAAACAGCTCCTTATTCTCAAATGGATAATGATGTTGTGCAAATGGCATTGCGCCAGAGTCAAACCAACAGTCAATTACTTCTGGTACTCTGTGCATTTCCTTACCACATTCAGGACATTGGAATGTAATTTCGTCAATATAGGGTCTGTGCAATTCCACCTTTGCCGCGTCAGGATTTCCACACCGATCCGCAAGTTCCTGCCTGCCACCAATACATTCCTGATGACCACACGCACACTCCCACACATTCAGCGGTGTACCCCAATAACGATTGCGGGAGATACCCCAATCCTGAATATTTTCCAGCCAGTCGCCAAAACGTCCTTTGCCGATAGACTCAGGAATCCAATTAACTGTGTTGTTATTGCGCACCAAATCCTCTTTTACCGCGGTCATTTTGATAAACCAAGACTCACGCGCATAGTAGATAAGCGGTGTGTCGCAACGCCAACAGTGCGGATACTCATGCTCAAATTTTGGCGCATCAAACAACAGTCCTTTTGCCTCCAAATCCTTTAAAATCATTGGATCAGCCTTTTTTACAAAAACACCTGCGTAGGAAGTTTCCTCTGTCATCTCCCCCTTGCCGTTCACAAGCTGTACAAACGGCAAATCATACTTTCTTCCAACATTGGCATCATCCTCACCAAACGCCGGAGCAATATGAACGATACCTGTACCATCTGTCATCGTTACATATGTGTCACATGTAATAAAATGCGCTGTCTTGTGCTGTCTCTCAATAATATCTGCTGCAAAATCAAACAGCGGCTCATATGCCTTGCGCTCCAAATCCGTTCCCTTATAAGTTTCAAGTACTTCATATGCTTTGTCACCCTCATGCTCCACCAATTTTCCAAGCACCTTGTCAAGAAGCGCCTCCGCCATATAGTATGTGTATCCGTCCACTGCCTTCACTTTACAGTATGTCTCGTCAGGATTTACGCAGAGCGCCACATTTGACGGAAGTGTCCAAGGTGTTGTTGTCCATGCAAGAAAATATGCCTCCTCTCCAACAACCTTAAAGCGAACTACCGCAGAACGCTCCTTTACAGTTTTATATCCCTGCGCTACTTCTTGTGAAGACAACGGTGTTCCACAACGCGGACAATACGGTACAATCTTAAATCCCTTATACAAAAGCTTTTTGTTCCAGATTTCCTTTAAAGCCCACCATTCCGACTCAATGAAATTGTCATCATAAGTCACATAAGGGTCATCCATATCTGCCCAAAATCCAACGGTTCCTGAGAAGTCCTCCCACATACCCTTGTACTTCCACACAGACTCTTTACACTTCTTGATAAAAGGCTCCATACCATATGCTTCAATCTGTTCCTTGCCGTTTAGTCCAAGCAACTTCTCCACCTCAAGCTCCACAGGCAGTCCATGTGTATCCCAACCAGCCTTTCTTGGCACCATATAGCCCTTCATTGTGCGATAGCGCGGAATCATGTCCTTAATAACACGTGTTAACACATGACCAATATGCGGTTTGCCGTTCGCAGTCGGCGGACCATCATAAAAAGTGTATGTCTCGCCCTCTTTACGACTATCCATACTCTTTCTAAAAATATCATTTTCCTTCCAAAATTTCTCCACATTTTTCTCTCTGTCCACAAAATTCAGGTTTGTGTCTACCTTGTTATACATTATATCCCTCCTAAAATTTAATAGAATCTTTTCGCTGCATTAAGTACCAAAAGACTTTGTTCAACCGAATAGGGAAGATTTATCTTCCCCTACACGCATGCCCCCTGTGCCGCTTTAGCGACATACTACTTCCTTTGCATGGGTCTGTTGTAAAATGAAAAGGCTCCCCATCCTGTAAATAGGACGAGAGCCTTATTATCGTTATACCACCTAATTACAGCGTACTCCATCTTCCCTGCACTTTTATCCTATAACTGCATGAAAAATTTTTATACACGTTCCCCATAACGCAGGAAATACGTCGGTACCTAATCCGTTTCATACTGTTTTGCCATATCAAACATTTCAGACCGAAACTCAGGGGTGATCTTCGACAATCTCATACTCATACCGGTTCTCACCAATAAACTGCTGCAAAAAACTATAGAAGTTTTCTCGAAACAATTTTTTTCCGGCTCTCTGTGCTTTTCTGAAAATGTGTACTGTCCCCGTCATTGTCTTTGTCTATAGATTTTTATCAAGTAATAACAGTATAATATTTGCTCTTTGCACTTGTCAAGTAAAAAGATGCATAACAAAACCATTGTAATCAATCATATTTTTATCTCATTTTTTAATGTTGATAAATATATCTGGCATTCCATTATTAAATTTTAGCCGATAACAAATCCTGAATACACTTGTCGAATCATTATATATAGCATCAATAATATCTCTGTCAATTATGACATTAACCTTATTTGAATTGATTTCAATTTCTCTATCATTCACATCAATTGTACAATTGTCAACAGCAAGATAAAATGCAGAGGTATCCTTATTTCGCACTTCAAAAATACTATTATCTTTACTGTTGGTCAATTCCTGAAACTGTGCCCATGTAAGCCTTGTTCCCTTCTCCACTACATTAAAGCAAATCATATATCCATCCAGATAAAATTGATAGTCAAAAAATGTACTGCCCTTCCACGCCTCTTTTGTCTCGAAATCTTCTCCTCTGATGGCATAATTAGTATACTGTTTTGTCTCGTCAATTGTAATGACTAAGGCAGTCGCATCTTTCCTTTTTATTTCCAACGCTTTTTCTGTTACATGATGCTTTTCGTAATAATCCATTAGAATCCCTTGAAATTCTTTGCTCGTATAAATACCGCCAACTGCTCTTTCCAACAATGCTTTTAATTGTGTTCCTAGTACTTTTACTGCTTCTTTTGTCATATTACCCTCCATTTCCTCCAATTTCTTAATGATATGTGAATTGCAATAACCCACAATTTAAGTTACTATTCACAGTCTGAGAGCCGCTCATAGTAACGATTCGGGACGATATTCAGAGTTTTGCTTCGCAAAAATCGCCCATTTTGCCGTGCAAAATTTTCACTCCCGAATCATGTTCTCACGGAATGCACAGTTCAGCGCATTCTTAACCAATGAATAGTAACCGTTACTTTTCACACCTACGCCAAAGTAGTGGGAATCATGCGCCAAAATGCCTGCACTTTCGCATTTTGTGTGCAAAGTCTGTTATAATTCATACCACAATAACTTATAAGCTGACATAAACTGGCACGAGTGTACTAGTACTCCATCCGGTCAGAAATTAGATTCGTAAACCGCCTGTTTCGCACTGTTGCGTCGTTAAAATTTCTAGACGATGCCACCGCATCGCCGTCGAAATTTTGCCTAGCACTGGCACGAACTATGCAGTACACAACTCTAATTTCTGTCTGGATAAAGCACTAGTAACCAATTTAAACATTAAGAATTGTGTTAATGTCTCTTGATATTAGTTCCTGAATATGTAATAATATCATAAGCGCAATTCTGCGCGTTTTATGTAACGAGGCCTATCCGATGGTGCGCCAACACCGTTTGAGGATAGGTCTTTATACCATTTTGTAACGATTTCTCCGATTGTGTATGTCAAAAATATTCGTCGTATCCCATTAGGCTTATGTTTTTTGATGTATTCTAAGGAACTGTTAAAAATTACTTTTAAATAATTGCAAGTTGTATATGTTATTTGTAAATGGTTCCTTAAAGATTAGTATAGAACATGTGATTGTATTTGTCAATACTATTTCGTATATTAGTTCGGAATATTTGTTTGTAAGGTTACAGTTCACTCGTCCGTCAACGTAGTGAAAATTGTGCGCCAAAATGCTTGTACTTTCGCATTTTGTGTGCAAAATTGTTGCTGTTTACGCCTTCAATGCATAATATTGTGCTAAAATCAGGCGGGGCGTGAACAGTAACCTTGTAAGATTTATTTCTCTACTGTCTCTATCTCAACCCACGCAGGATAAAAACCACAGTTAATCGCAATATTCCATGAATGTAAGTTCGATAAACTTGTTCCATAAAAAGGAATCGCTCCTCGCCGAAATGTCTCATTTTTTAAAAGCTGAACCAATTTTGTTCCGATTCCCATTCCTCGATATGCAGGCAACACATCAATCCCAATCTGCCAAAAAAGTGCTGTGTCTGCAGAACACCCCGCCATTCCTATTATTTTTTCTCCTTGCATGGCGCCAACCGCCAAGATATCTGGTCTCTGTGGCAAAAACTTTTCACACAGAGCATTTGAGAACGCTTCTTGCCCATACAAATTCATAATCGCATCCTGCTCAAACCATTGCAGCGCAAAATTAATTGTTGGCTCATTGCATTCCCCTTTTGGCAAAAACATATGGTGACTCTGCCCCAGTTTTTTTCCATACTTTTGCAGCTCCATTTCCAGCTCCATCAAATGATTGTGTTCAAAAAGCCATATGCCATTCTTATCTGCAACCCATCGCCTTAACCACGGATGCATCTTTTCATCCGCAGAAATAATAGCATTTCCGCCAAGTGTAACCATCGAAAAAAATTCCTTCTGCTGTGTATAAATTCTTCTGCCCTGATTGCTTTTCGCAATGGTTATTACATTTTCTTTCTTATCAAAATCTTCTATAGTGCAGTTAAAATCAATTGCCAATTGTCTCTTCCATTCCATTCTAATTTGATCTTTATTATACATGCTTTGTAATACCTTCTATCATTATTTTTATCAAACATAATTCAACCGGATACGCTGGATTTCCCTTTTAATTTTATCTGTCCAGTCATCATCTTGACCACCTACTAAAAAAACATGAAACCCATAAGTTCTCCCATTCTCAGCAACTGAACGGTCATCATCAATATGTAAATCAATTCGATATTTACTTGGATATTTCGATGGCATGGCTTCCATATGCCCTGACTGTACTTCCCTGGCATGTTTTGCCCCATTAACAACGCCATCGAACTTTATTCCATAACAGTGAAACAAGCCTCGTATATAATGCTCAGAACGATAAGAGGTGGTATATACCCAAAGCTCCATTCCCTGTTGCCGAATATCATTCAAAAGTGCAATTGTTCCTAAGCGCAGCCGTTCTTTATAGATCTTGCGAAAAGGAAATTTCAATGCAGGTTCCACTTTAAAGGTTTCCTCCGACACAAAAAGCGTATCATCCAAATCAAATGAAATTCGCATTCCATTTCTGCTCCTTTCTACATAGGATATTTTTAGTCGTTTGCGAAACGCCAGAACCCGCATAAATACGGGATTCTTTTTGTTACA
>CASJPF010000020.1 GCA_949383255.1 Lachnospiraceae bacterium
GCATACGCATAAATTTATAGTTACTAGATTTTCGGCTTAAGTTGACGACATTGTAGAGGATAAAGGCACTAAGGCGGTAAGGATACACCACCACATTATCATAAATGGCGGTTTAAGCCGTGATGATTTGGAGTTGATGTGGAGTAAGACCCGGATTAACTGGAAAAAGGCAAAAGACCCGGAATACAGGAAAAACGTAGATTACTTGGGGTTTGTGAATTGCGACAGGCTACAGCCTAATGAGAACGGCATAGAGGGGTTAGTAAATTACATAAACAAGCGTAAAAAGGGGTGCAAGAAGTGGAGTACCTCTATGAATCTGAAAAAACCAAAGGTAAGGAAAAACGACAGCAAATACAGTTACAGAAAGGTTTGCACATTGGCAAAGACCCCGGAAGATAAAGAATACTGGAGAAAGGTATATAAGGGGTATGAGCCTACAAAGATAGATTTTCAATACAACGATTATACAGGGTGGAGCGTGTATCTGAAAATGCGGAAAGTGAGGGATAGGGCAAAGTGATTATAGGATTGCATGACAGCGAAAAAGAACACTTTAAAAAGGCTAAGACGTTCCCGAACTATGCCCTTATGAAAATATCAGCTTACCATAAGGCAAAAGGGGATACGGTGGAATGGTGGGACCCTGTAAAGACCTATGACCGTGTTTATTCCTCAAAGATATTTGACTTTACAGAAGAAAACAAGGATTTACCGCCGGATACCATAAAGGGCGGTACAGGGTACGACATAGAAAGCAAGCTGCCACAGGAGATAGATGATATATACCCGGATTATTCCATATATCCCGATTGTGATTATGCAATAGGGTACATTACAAGGGGTTGCCCTAGAAAATGCCCGTGGTGCTATGTGCCACAGAAAGAGGGAAACATAAAGCCGTACAGGAAATGGACGCAGCTAGTTAGATTCGATACGCCTAATTTAATACTTATGGATAATAACATATTGGCTTGCAGATACGGCATAGAGCAGCTAAAGGACATGATAGGCAAAGGGTGGAAGATAGACCTTAATCAAGGCATGGACGCAAGATTAGTTACAGAAGAGGTAGCGGACATATTGGCGGGGTTGGACTGGATAAAGTGGATTCGGTTTTCATACGACACGATAGGGCAGATAGAAAGCATTGACAGGGTAGCGAAACTGTTAGGCAGCAGAGGTATAAAGCCGTACAGGTTATTTATATATGTGTTGGTGCGGAAAGACCTAGACGAAGCGGACTACAGGGTACAGAGGTTGAAACGTCATAAGGGTATACACCTTTACGCACAGGCAGAAAGAAACGAGGGTTTAGGAATCAGACCGAACAAAGCACAGCTTGAATTTACCAACCGTTACATATACGGCAATCTGTACAGGAAAGAAACGTGGAAAGAGTATTTAGATAAAAGACCGTGGATAAGGCAGAGATTGGAGCGTGATACAGATTGTACGAATTAAACAAAATTCATAATGTGGATTGCATGGTAGGCATGAAACAGTTTCCCGACAAGTTTTTTGAATTGGCAATAGTAGATGTGCCGTATGGAATCGGGGAAGCCGGGCAGAAAAACAAATACAGGGGCGGTTTAGCAATCCCACAGGACTATAAACCGTATGAGGGGAAAGACAAGGAAGCACCGGGGCCGGCATACTTTGAAGAACTGTTTAGAATAAGCAAGAATCAAATTATATTCGGTGCGAACCATTTTATAAGCCGGATACCGATAGATAGCAGTTGTTGGATTGTATGGGATAAGCAGAATGAGTATACAGATTTTGCAGATTGTGAATTAGCATGGACCAGTTTTGACACGGCGGTAAGGAAATTTTCTTTTCGTTGGAATGGTATGTTACAAGGGGATATGAAAAACAAAGAAATACGCATACACCCGAACCAAAAACCCGCAAGACTGTATGAAATGATTATCAGACGTTACGCCAACATAGGGGATAAGATTATAGACACACACGCCGGAAGCGGTAGTTGTCTGATAGCAGCACACAGGACAGGACACGACTTTATAGGGTTTGAGATTGACCCGTATTATTGCGGACTGGCAGAGGAACGGCTAGAAACAGAGAAAAAGCTGACAAGCATTAAAGACAGGATAAAACAGAGAATGAGGAAAGGAGAAGTACAGGCATGATAGCGGTAATTGATTTTGAAACAACAGGATTAAAGGCGGGGATTGATGAAGTACTGCAGGTATCTATCATTGATGAAAATTACAATACGCTTTTCAACACATATTGTAAACCGCTTAGGCACAAAACATGGGATACGGCACAGAAGATAAACGGAATTGCGCCACAAATGGTTATAAGTAAACCGCCGTTTTTGCTATGTAGGGAAAAGGTAAAGGAGATATTGACGGCAGCAGATGAAGTTATAGCTTACAATGTGGATTTTGAAAACAGCTTTTTAAAGGCTTATGGAATTTACATAGACCCCGGAAAATGGGTTGACCCTATGATAATGTTTGCAAGGATATACGGCGAATACGACAGCTTACACGATTCTTATAAATGGCAGAGCCTTACAAAATGTGCAGAATATTACGGATACAAATTTAAGGCACATGATTCTTTAGAGGACGTAAAAGCAACCCTGTACTGCTACAAAAAGATGATAGAGGGGAGGGCAAACAATGCTGACACTTCCAACAATGGGTAAATGGTTTTATATGATTCTGTCCGGGGAAAAGAAAGAGGAATACAGAGAGATAAAGCCGTATTATACAAGCCGTTTCAAGAAAATATTTGAGATGTACCCGTATTCTAATATACCCAGTGGGGGCGATAAAAGGGAAATCAGATTTAGGAACGGATACGGCAGCAGTAGACCGGAATTTATCGCACTATGCACACTGGATATAAAGACAGGGCGGGAAGAGTGGGGAGCAGAGCCGGGGAAAGAATACTATACATTGAAAATCCATGAGATAACGGAAAGGAGGGGTTGCTGATATGCAGCAGTCGGCATTTATAGCACATTCCCCTTATGAGATAGGGGATAAAGTCAATATAACATTTCATGGCGCTATCGGAATAGTTGGCGGGCCGGTTACGGCAAGGTCCGCAGAGGTAACAATAACGGATATTTTGGCGGTACATTCGTGCAAAAGGCAGCAAGTAAATTTCATGTATGAGATTAACGAAACTAAGGTACTACAGTTAGTGGAATGGGAGGCGGTAAAGAATGAGAAATAACAGATTTGTGACCGATTCGGACACAGAAAGAGAGTTAAGGGCATGGCAGACGGAAAGGGAAACGCCAATAGACGAAGAGAAGCTAAGGCAGCAGTATAAAAACAGGCAGAACAACGCACAGGGGCAGCACTTTGAAAGGGAAATTTTAGCCGGGTGTAGAATGTATCAGCAGCACGGCATAGCAGCAATAGATAAAACGCCCGAACCGTTCCGAGTATCAAAGAAAAGTCAAAACGGAATATTTACAGGACGTTTTAGCACCCCGGCACAACCCGATTTTCAAGGGACCTTACACGGTGGGCGGTCAATCGTATTTGAAGCGAAAAGAACAAGTAAAGACAGGATAAATAGGAATGTGCTGACAGATACGCAAATGGACGTATTGGAAAAACACAACCGATTAGGGGCATTGTGCGGGGTATGCGTCAATATTAAAGATGATTTTTTCTTTATACCGTGGAATGTATGGCGGGATATGAAAGAAATGTACGGCAGACAGTACCTAAAGGCAGAGGATATAGGGAAATACAAGGTAAGGTTTGACGGTGCGGTACATTTTCTTGATAAGCTGATAAAGGAAATTATATACAGGAAAACAGCAAATATAGGCAAGTCTGATAGGATATTAGACAACATAGAGGGGGCAACATTCTATGAAAATATACATTAGCGGAAAGATAACAGGCGATAGCGGATACATAGAAAAGTTTAAGGAAGCGGAAAAGAAAATTAGGCAGCAGTACAAAGGGTGCGAGGTAATCAATCCGGCAGTAATCTTACAGACAATGCCGGAAAGTACGACACACGAAGAATACATGATGATAAGCCTTTGCCTACTGGATATGTGCGATTCTATATATCTGCTGCCCGATTGGAAAGAAAGCAAGGGGGCAAAGTTTGAATTTTGTTGGGCAAGCAACAGAGGGTATAAGCTAATGGGGTGCTTTTTATGAACATAAACGGATTAGTCGGGGCAGGGATACCGTATCTAAACATGATGAAAAAGGCAATGCCAAAGGAAGAACCGAAGAAAAAGAAAGTCAAGAGCCACAGGCTGACAGAGATTGACCCGAAAACCAAAAAGCCACGCCTTAAAAAAGGCGTAAGCACGGATAGGGCGGTTGAAGTCCTGTTTATGTTTGAAAATGCGGATGTAACGCCTAATCAGATTGAGGATATGAGGCAGACTATAGAAAACCTTAGAAACAGAGTAAGGAAATTAGAAGATTGGGAGGAATAATATGCTGAAATGGTTAAAAAGAATAATTGAACGAGCGAAAGAGAAAAAGCGAGTAAAAAGAATAGCAAAATTATTCGGAATAAATACACGAAGAAAAACAGCGAAGAAAATAAAAAAAGATACGATTGAAAAATTAAAACAACCTTGTACGCGTTCTAAAAATGAACTAAGAGAAATGATACGAAACATGACAGGTTTACAGGAACAGGAAATAAAAATAGAAAACGACATTAGAGAGATAACAATAATTACAAGCAAAGAAATAAAAGAAGAGGTAAAAGAAGAGATAGAAATAAGGATACCAATTTATAAAGAAATAAAGTATGTAGTAGCGGATAAAAAATAAGAGGAAAGGGGCGGTAATATTGCAAGAATTGACACTAGGAAGCCTATTTGACGGTATCGGCGGGTTTTGCTATGCAGCATACCTTACAGGGCGTATAAAGCCGATTTGGGCCGCTGAAATAGAACAAAACTGCATAGACATAACAAGGTATCGTTTCCCGGAAGTAATGCACGTTGGAAGCGTAACAGAATTAAAGGGAGATGAAATACAACCCGTGGATATAATCACTTTTGGGAGTCCGTGTCAAGATTTGAGTATTGCCGGACAGCGGAAAGGATTAAAGGGCAACCGTTCCGAGTTGTTCATGGAAGCAATTAGAATTATTGAGGAAATGAGGTTAGCAACAAATGGTAAATATCCAACTTTCATTATTTGGGAGAATGTACCCGGTGCTTTTTCATCAGCCAACGGAGCAGATTTTAGAGCCGTGCTTGAAAAAATCACAAAAACCAGTATTCCAATGCCTACAAGTGGCGAATGGGCAACCGCAGGAATGGTTAGAGGGGCAGCAGTTGACACAGCTTGGAGAGTGCTTGACGCTCAATTTTGGGGAGTACCCCAACGTAGAAAGAGAATCTACCTTATCGGAGATTTTGGAGGACAACGTGCCGGGGAAATACTCTTTAAGTCCGAAAGCGTGCTTGGGTATACTCCGAAGAGCAAAGAACAAAAACAGGAAATTGCCGGACAATTTGCGGATAGCGTTAGAACAGAAAATAGCAGAGCAGGGGGGGATAATCGGGTTAGACTTTGCACACGCTGACAGCGTTGTAAGGACATTTACCGATAAGGCCCCGACACTTGTACAAAATATGGGTCGTGGTGGCGGTCAAACGCCTTGTGTAATGTATGAGGAAACAAGCAAGGCATACGGAATAAATGCAAAAAGCATTATCGTAGACGAAGAAAGCACAGGCACATTATCTACATATTGCGGAAATTCAACAAACAGGAACGTAGTAGCCATTGAAAAGAAAAACGTTATCCCTTTGCGTGATGAAGTGACAAGGAATAAGGCAAGCAACGGTTTAGGCGTGGGGAAAGTCGGGGGACCATGCCCGACACTTACAACGGCAGACGTACACAGCGTTTTCTATGAAGCATATCAGCATAACGGATACAGGGAAAGCGAAATAAGCGGAACGCTGACAGCAGACCAAAACAGCACAATAAGAGGGGATACCCCTTTAGTGGTGCGGACGGATAGAAAGACATTTGAACTCAATCAGCATGGCGGGTACAGGGAAGCGGAAGTAAACGGCACTTTGAGGGCAGCAGGGGGGGATTACGGCGGAGGGTCGGAAACAATCGTAACAGAGAAGTACAGGACAAAGGAGAATATCCCTAGCAAGCCAAAGAGCATAAAAGACATTCTGAAAAGGGCGGTGCAGAAAGTTACATACATCATACGCCGATTAACACCCGTTGAATGTGAACGGCTACAGGGATACCCGGATAACTGGACAAAATACGGTGCTGACGGCACGGAAATAGCCGACACAGCACGTTATAGGGCGATAGGTAATAGTATATGCGTCTATTGCGCCGAAAGGGTGTATTTGGGGATTTTAGACGCATTGAAAGAGGAGGCAGACAATGAACGCATGGAATAAAAGAAAAGAACGGGAAAGGGATAGGAAATTAGATTGCATACTAAAAAATCAAATCGTGATAATGGAAGGATTGGCAAAAGCACTTTACACATATGAGCATACGGCAAGGTATGGCAGGGATTATATAGGACCATTGGAAGAGAGGGCAGAAAGGACGGCTAAACAATATGGCAGAGGATAAAAGAAAACGCTATGAAATTATATGTCCTTATTGCGGTAAGGTGCAGTACGCCTGTAAAAGTATGCTACATGAAATGGGATACAACGAAGCGGGTCACGGTACTTGTATAGGGTGCAAAGGGTTTATGAAGCTGATATATAACCCGGAATCCGACACAATGACAGCCAAAGAGTGGGAAACGGTAAAGCCTGATAGAAAGGGTGGGTTGTTTGGTTAAGTGTAGTATATGCGGAAAAGAGGGGTTAAAGGTCGTTTGTGTCTGCCCGGATTGTTTAAAAAAGGCAGCAGTTGACCCCGAACAGATACAGAAGCTAAGGCAGATAAATAATGTATTGAGAATCACAGAAGATACGGACGGAAACATAAAAGAATGTGTACAAAGTCTGACAGAGATATTAGAGGACTTGGAAAGGGGCAGATATGGCAAGGAATAAAGGAAAAGTAACACCATTCAGACAGGAAACAAAGATAACCTATAACAAGTACAAGCCGAACAGGAAAGCACGGCGGTTAGGTATCAAGCCGGAAGAACCGCCAAAGAGGGAAGAAAAGAAAGTATCAAAGGCAGCAGTATTAAGGGAAAGCATACAGAGGGCAAGGGAAATACAAAGGCAGATTGTACCGCCGGGTATGACCTATGGGGAATACATGGAATATCTGAAAGGCAGACGGCAGCAGTTGGAAGAGAAGAAACAGGGGGTACATAATGGCGAGGTATGAAGTTGAATATGCATTATTTAGAAAGTGCGTCATAGAAGCGGATTCTTTAGAAGAAGCAAACGACAAGGCACACACGATAGAAGATGAAGAGATAGAAAGGACGGAAACAGAGAATACAGGGTATGTTGTTTGGAATGAGCCTACAGAAATCAAGTAATACTTGCACAAGTATACAAACTGCACAAAAATACTATATACTTGCATAAGTATTTTTGTTAAATACTCCGGGTTGTAAATATACTTATGCAAGTATATAATAGAATCATCAAAGGAAATAAAACAAACGGAGGTAATCAGCAATGAAAAAAGAGTATACATTTGAGGAATTAGGATATTTTGCAGAAAGAGAGTGTCAAGCATTAAAGGATTGCTTGCAGGGTTTTAGTTACATGGACTTTGACATTAAATGGAGCAATTATGCGGGAAATTGTACGCTGATAGTAGCAACCGATTACGAAGCAGAGGAAAAAGAAATAAAAGACTTCTTTTTACATTGTGCGTTAAGCATGATATTTCAGATAAAGAGGGCGGTTAAATAGCCGAAACGGAAGAGGGGGCAACCCCTCAACCGTCAAGACAGGTCGGCAACCTGTTTTCTGACGAGGGCAAGCCAATAGCCGTAGCAGGGATAGAGTGAAAAAATGGTAGCGGGCACACCATGCTAGAGAGTGTGCAGACGGTCAACAGGTTTTTCGTAATTTTTTAATGTGAAAAATTGCAACGCCTATCACAAATGCCGGGAAAGGGTGGCGGTGTAAATGGTAAGAGGTCCGCCCCGAAAAGATGATTGCACACTTTATAGAGCGTCCAAAGGTTGGGGGTTGTATAGAGTGTGCAAGGCAAGGAGGGTTTAGCGTGGTAAAAATGACACAGGAGGACAGGGAATATTTTAAGAATGGGGTAAAGACCCTATGCGGTACAGAATTAGTATTTGCTATCAGAGTTATTGAGGATAAGGACTTTATAAAGATAGTTGACAGCAAGGATTTAGAGTTTATGAAGCATGAGTTAGGCAGACAAGCCGGGGCGATATGGGCGAAACTGCTTAGGGCATTAAAGAAGCATGATTTTAAGGAAGCTGAAAAAATATTAACAGGAGGTACAGGCGAATGAAAACTATTGCAATTATCAACATGAAAGGCGGTTGCGCCAAAACAACAACGGCGGTAAACATGGCGTACATATTGGCTAAAGAGTATGACAAAAAGGTGCTGCTTATTGATAACGACAAACAGGGCAATCTTTCAAAGGCTTGCGGGGTGTGGAGTTATGAAAATCCTAGCCTTGCGGATATGCTGACAGGACAGGAAGAAATAGGCGGTGTGGTACAGGTGGTTGAGAAAATGCCTAATATGGCGGTTATTCCGGCGAATATGCACTTACTGACAGCAAACCTTGCAGTAATCAAGGACGAAGAAAGAGAACAGGCAACAATCATTTCTAAGGAACTGGAAAAGGTAAAAGAAATCTTTGACTATTGTATTATTGATTGCCCGCCGGATATTAACGTATCTGTCATAAATGCACTTGTGGCAGCAGATGAAGTTATTATACCGATTAAAATTGACGGTTACGCCTTTGACGGCATGGACGAACTGGAAGAGCAGATAAACAACGCAAAGGCATTAAACCCGAAATTGAAATTTAGGGGTTGCCTTGTGACTATGTATTATAACCGTGATGTATGCAGACAGGGGGAGGCGTGGTTGCAGAATCAGCGTTACCCGGTATTCAAAACACATATCAGACGGACGGAAAAGGCGGACGAAGTAACTTTTACAAATGAAAGCCTTATGGAATATTCCCCACGTTCCGGGGCCGCTAGGGATTATAAAACATTCGTAAAAGAATACTTGGAGGGATAGTATGGCATACAGGAATAACGAGGGATACCGTGACCCAACGGCAGGGGAAGCCGTGGGAGCGGTTGCCAAAGAGGAAAGGAAACGCAATGAAGCGGTAACAAGCCTTATCACAATGCTAAAGCAGATTATAAGCCTTGCGGGGTTTGAATTGGTGGGGCGTATCGTATTAAAGGACAAGGAAACAGGAAAGGAGTACAGGTAATGAAAGATGTTGTATTGAAAGCGGTTATGCAGAAACAGACGGACAACCTCAAAGAACTTTTCAAGCTGATAGAGAAACACCCGGATTTGCCGATTGTGGCAATGGTAGATAGTGATGTTGTGGCAGATGATGGCGGTTTTTGGTTGGGCGAGTGGGGCAGGTGTGAGATTGACAAGTATATAGTGCATGAGGATTACGGCGTAATCTTTTACGAACAGGGCAGACCCGACACGGTAGATATTTTTGAAAAGTATTTTGATTATGCGGAATGTGGCATAGATGAAGAATTGCCGGACGAACAGGCGTTACCGCTTATGAAAGAAAAAATTGATACTTTAAACTGGACGGAAGCAATCATTGTATACATTGTTTTGCCGGATTATGAGGAGGTGCAGCATGAGAAATAGACCTATTATTATGATTGACACAACCAACGCCCCAACATACTGCAGGAGTCATTGTTGCAATGGGGATTGTAGCAAGCATATATCTAAGGGAATGGCTTATACAGGGCCTTGCAAGTTTGCATTGCTGAAAGATACAGAAGAGTGCGAGGGGTACATATCAAGACGGAAAAAGACAATGCAAGAGATAAAACAGATTGAAAAGGAAATGGAGGCAGCGGGAATTGAAAAATAATGATAATGCGGAAACGCTGAAAACAGGGGAAACAGTAGTATTAGGCGGTTGGAATCAGCCAATAAAAGCATTTCCAACGGTGGAAATACCTTTAGACGAATACAAGGCATTTATCGAATTTAAGGTAAAGGGACCGACAACGGAAATTCCGTTGGAGCAGTATAAGGAACTGACAGAAAACAATATGCGTATGCAAGGCAAGATATGGGATTTAGAAAATCAGATTAGAGATTTGGAATATCAGTTAGAGAGGGAAAAGGAACGGCAGGGGGAAACGGACGCACATACAGACATTGTTACAAAAATGGTAGCAGACGAAATCACAGAAAAGGTAATGAAAGATTTGTTGCAGTTATCAGAAGAGCAGAAAAAGGAACTTAGGGCGAAATGGCGAAATGTGACCGATTCGGACACGAAAACAAAGGAAAGTGAGGTAATGCGTAATGGCAGATAAAAAGAAAGGGTTTGACCTTAACAGTTTGCTTAATACAAAATCAAAAGGGGCAGCAGTACAGGCAGAGGGACCGGCACAGGAAGAGGAAAACGCCTTTAGCGTGGTTATGCTTGATGTGGAGGACTTAATGCCGAGTAAGGATAATTTCTATTCCACAGAAAATATTGACGAATTGGCAGCAGCTATTGAGTTATCCGGGTGTATCGAACAGAATTTAGTCGTTAAGCCGGAAGCACATGGAAAGTATGAGGTAATAGCCGGACACCGTAGACGGTTGGCAGCTTTAAAGTTGGTAGAAGAGGGCAAGGAAGAATACAGGAAAGTACCGTGCCGTATCAAGAAAGAATCAGACGAAATAAGGGACCGTTTAAGCCTTATCTTTACCAATGCAACGGCAAGGCAGCTTACAGATTGGGAAAAGGTAAAACAGGCAGAGGAATTAAAAGAAGTGCTGACAGAGTACAAAAAGGCTTTACAGGAAGAAAACAAGGATAAGCCAAAGGAAGAACGGGAAAGAATCGGGCGTATCCGTGAAATCGTGGCACAAATGCTTAATACGTCCACTACACAGGTCGGACGCATGGAGGCGATAAGTAATAATCTGTCACAGGAATTTAAAGGGGAACTTGAAAAAGGCAATATCAATATTTCAACCGCCCACGAACTTAGTAGGCTTGACGAAGAGGGGCAGAAAAAAGCCTATGAACAGTACGAAGAAAAGGGCGAGTTGCATATAAAAGATGTAAAGCCGGAAGAAAAGGAAGAAATCACGGACGAACAGGCAGAAAAGGCACAGGAAGCAATAAAAGACGCTATCAAGGGGGAAGTAAACCGGGCAGTATTCAAGGTAAAGGAAAATGTGGCAGCAGTCGAAAGGACGCTAAGAAAATATTTCAGCAAGTCTTTTCAAGGGAAAAAGTTTGACGGCGGTAAATACATATATCGTTTTCAAGCGGACGGAATCACAATTATAGATACTGAAAAATGGGGAAATTTCTTGATTGACTATTCAGACCTTGCGGAAATCGTGGTATTGATGATTGAAAATAACCAATTATCCTATGACGATACCCCGGAAGAGGTACAGGAAGAGGAAACAGGAGAAGAAATCGAAGAGGAAGCAGCCGGGGAGGTGGATGCACCACAGGAAGCAGAACCCGAAGCACAGGAAGAGGAAAACGAACCTTTACCGAGGCAGCAGGATATGAGCGATTACCCGGAATATGTACCCGAACCACAGGAAAAGGGATTAGACTTTACAAAGTGGATAAAAGAAAAATACGGAATGGCACAATATACGCTTA
Source organism: Lachnospiraceae bacterium (assembly GCA_949383255.1). Lineage (GTDB taxonomy): Bacteria > Bacillota > Clostridia > Lachnospirales > Lachnospiraceae > COE1. The sequence goes on from CASJPF010000020.1 coordinate 11,781, forward strand.
TCGGAAAAGAGGTTAGGGCGGTTATAGCGTCCGAACTGGAAGCGAACAAAGGAAAGCCGTTGTGTCCGGCTGAATGGGAAAACAGGATAACAAACGCCTTATCTGTATGGGTTATGAGAAAAACGGCAGAATATCAGAAGTATTTACAGGGTTAGGCGGTGCATTATGGGCCAGTTTGAGTATAAGGAGGGTATTTTATTTGTAGGTGGGCAGGTGGCAGCAGATAGTACAAGGGCGGTTATAGCTGCCCTGTCTGCCTGTACTGGAATGGATATAAAAACAACGTGCGATTCATTGAATCAGCTATTGCAATCCTTTGATATGTTAGTGGATAGCTTGCAGGACGTTTTACAGGCGTTGGGGCAAGCGTTCACAGAGGTATCACAAGATATTTGCGAACCCTGTAGGCACAGGGGGGACCCGGCACGGCAGCAGTATTAAACAGATAACGCCAAAACAGGCAAAAGCAAATATCAAATGGCAGGAAAAATACAGACCGCCATAATAGGAGGATTGCATACTATGAAAAATTCGGAAGTGGAAGCAATATTAAAGTTTTACAAGTGGATTGACTTGGATATTAAAGTAGCGGGCGAGTGGCTAGAGCAGTACGAAGCCAGATATAATCCGTTAGGGGCGGTTGAATATGACGGTATGCCACACGGCAACAAATTAGGCGATAGTACGGCTTTGCTTGCTATGAAATTGGCAGAAACGGACACAAGGGAACGTGTAGAAGCCTTAAAAAGCCGGATTGAGGAATTAAAGAAACTTAGGACACAGATTTTCAAGGAAATTTCCTCATTATCGGCACTTCACAAAGTAATCATATGCGGATTATACCTACAGGGGAAGAAATGGGACCAGATAGGGGAAGAAATAGGCTACAGTGTGCGCCACGCCAAAAATATAAGATGTGAAGCCTTAAAAGTCTTGGGCGAAAAATTAGCAAGGAATAGGATTGTATCACGAAGCAAGATTATCAAAGAGAATTTATAGTAAAGATTGCCCACCATTGCCCGATTTTTTATGGTATGATAGTAACGTGAAAAGGAATGAAAGGGCAGCAGGATTATTGATAAAATCCCGCTGCCTTTTCGCACTGTATTTTTGAAATTCTGCAAAAATGCGGTAATTCCGGGGTAATGGAACTCCGGGAAATGGAAAAACAAACAAAGGAGGGATACCATGCCACGGAAAAAGGACGAAAAGAGGGAAAAGGCAAAGCAGATATTTTTAGATTCTGACGGATTGGCAAAAAACCCCGAAATAGCGGAGGTGTTGGGCGTTGATTCGGCAAAGATAGCAAAATGGAAGTGTATGGATAAGTGGAAAGAAGCACTTGAAAATAAGCCGAAAAAACAGGGGGCGCAGAAAGGCAACCAAAACGCCAAAGGACACGGCGCACCCCCACGCAATAAGAACGCACAGACACACGGCGCATATAGCACGGTGTATTTTGACGAACTGACAGAAGAGGAAAAGAAGCTGATAGAATCGGTTACACTTGATACAACGGAAAATATGCTAAGGGAATTGCAGACGCTTATAGCAAAGGAAAATGACCTAAAGAAACGGATAGCAGAACTTAACAGCAACGACACAGGGGAATTATTCGTTGACAGGGTTGTAGAAATGCGTACACCGAAAAAGGCGGAGGATAATGACCCATACGGCACATACACAGGGGAAAATACAGAGGGTAGCAGTAAACCGCCGTTAGATGTGGCTATGGAAACAACTATTAAATCATCAGCATTTGAAAGGGCAATGAAGCTAGAAGCAGAACTAAACAAGATACACGGACGCATAATAAAGCTACTGGATTCTATCAAGTCGTATGAGTTAGAGCAAAGAAGAATAAGCCTAGAGGAAAGACGCTACACACTGATGAAGCAAAAGGCAAGCGGTGTGTTCAACGTAGACCCGGACACAGGCGAGATAGACGATACATACACAGACAATGAAGAGCATGAGGACTTGGAAGAGTGACAAAGAGAGGACGAACACCACGGCATGAGGGCAGGCGGTCAAAGGTACTGTAAGCCGTCTGAACGGCTTGCGGGTGCCGTGACCCCAAAACTTGCCTAGCCTCCGGGGGAAAAATCGACTTCCAAAATGCCGGAAATTTTTTTAAGGGGGTAGGATTTTTGAAACTATATGATAAAAATGCGGTTGCAAAATTTCTTGATATGACCCCTAAGAATGTTGAACGGCTGACAAGCAAGGGGGTGTTGCAGACCGTAGGCGAAACAAAATTGTATTCGCTGACAGAAGCCAACCACGCCTATATAAGATATTTGAGGGACCGAAACCCGGAAACGGAGGAGGCGGTAGACCTAAACGAAGAGAGGGCAAAGCTGACAAAGGCAAAGCGTCTTAATGAGGAGTTGGATTTGGCGTTGAAGCGTGGGGAACTGCACAAGGCAGAGGATGTAAAAAAAATAATGTCTGCCACGCTGATAAATTTTAAGAGCCGTCTAAGCGCAATTCCGGCAGAGGAGGCAGACAAACTAGCAACCATGACGGATAAGGCAAAGATTTTTTTATACCTCAATACAAAGATAAAAGAAGCGTTGGCAGAGTTATCTAATTTTGAGGAAATTTTTAAGGAGGAAATACAGGAAGATGAAGAGGGAAACGATTAACCTTTTCAAAGATATATTCAAGGTATTAGAACCGCCCCCAGACCTTACATTATCACAATGGGCAGATAAATACCGCCGTCTTTCCTCTGAATCGGGAAGCAAGGGAGGGCGTTGGCATACGGATAAAGCACCGTGGCAGCGGGAAATAATGGACGCTATAACCGATATATCCGTTGAAAAAGTCGTGGTAATGTCTGCTGCACAAATGGGAAAAACAGACGCTTTTTTATTAAATACAATCGGTTATTATATGCACTATGACCCCTGTACAATGTTGTGTATGCAGCCGACATTGAGCCTTGCGGAAACCCTAAGCAAAGATAGGCTAATGCCAATGGTAAGGGATACCCCGGCATTAAAAGATAAAATCAATGAGAAGAGCCGGACAAGCGGAAACACGATTTTTAAAAAGTCTTTTCCGGGCGGTCGTATCACAATGACAGGGGCAAACTCCCCGACAGAACTTAGAAGCCGTCCAATCCGTGTATTGTTGGCAGATGAAATAGACGCATACCCGCCAACGGCAGGGGCAGAGGGGGACCCGCTTATTTTAGCCGGAAAGCGTTTAACTACATACTGGAATCGCAAAGAAGTAGACACAAGCACACCGACAATAAAAGGGGCAAGCCGTATAGAAATGGAGTACGAACATTCAACAATGGAAGAATGGAACGTACCGTGTCCGAGTTGCGGAGAGCTTCAGCCGTTGGAATGGGGCAACCTTACTTACAAGGTTGACGCTGACGGGGAAGTAGAAAGCGTTACTTATGCTTGTGCAAAATGTGGGGTTATCCATTCGGAGGTAGAATGGAAAGACCATTTTAACGAGGGCAGATATATAGCGAAATACCCGAAAAGAAAAGTAAGGGGTTTTCATTTCAATTCTTTAGCGTCAACTTTTTTTGGTTGGGATAAAATCGTAAAGGGATTTATCGAAGCTGACGCAGCGGTTAAAAAAGGCAATGTTGAATTGATGAAATCATGGGTAAATACCGAGTTAGGGCAGACATGGGAAGAGGACGGCGAAAAGGCAAGTAAGGACGATTTATTAAAACGGCGTGAGAAATACCGTTGTGAAGTGCCGGACGAAGTAATAGCACTGACAGCCGGGATAGATACGCAAGATGATAGATTTGAAATTGAGGTTGTAGGTTGGGGCGTAGGGCATGAATCCTATGGAATCGTTTACAAACGGATTTACGGCGATTTGAAACAGCCGGAAGTATGGAAACGGTTAGATGAATTTCTGCTACAGAAATTTAAAAAGGCAGACGGTACGGAAATGAGGATACTGCGGGCCTGTATGGATACACAGGGGCATTTCTTTAATCAAGTATGTAAATTCTGTAAGGCACGGACGGCAAGGGGCGTATACGCAATAAGGGGAGGCAATGAGGGTACTGCAAAACCGTATATACCGAAGCCGACAAAAAACAACAGAGAACAGGCGTATTTGTTTACGTTGGGCGTGGATACAGGGAAGAGCCTGTTATTACAGAGATTGCAGATTGAAGAGGAGGGACCCGGATACTGTCATTTTCCAAAAGATGAAAACGGATACATAAGGGGGTATGATGAAGATTATTTCAAAGGACTGACAGCGGAAAAACAGGTACTAAAGTATAAAAAAGGCAGACCGTATTTTGTATGGGAACTGACAGGCGAAACAAAGAGGAATGAGCCGTTAGACTGTAGAAATTACGCACAGGCAGCTATAGAACTGACAGGCTTGACCCTCAAAGAACCGCCAAAGAAAGAAACAGGAACACAGACACCCCCGAAAAAGACAAGAAAACGCAGGGGAAGCAGAAGCGGAGGTATATTATAATGGCAGCAATAACATTAGAAACAGCAAAAAAACACTTGGAAATGTGGCTAGAAGCCGAAAGCGAGGTTGCAATCAATCAATCCTATACGATTGGCGGTAAGTCGTTTACAAGGGCAAATTTGGGCGAAATACGCAAGCAGATAGAGTATTGGAGCAATAAGGTACAGGCATTAGAGAATATAGCCAAAAGAAAGGGCAGAAACAGGGTTTACAGGGTTGTGCCGAGGGATTTATAAAATTTTTGAAAGATTGCCCACCATTGCCCGCTTTTTTATGTTATTATATAAAATAGCAGAAGCACCAAAGGAAATACGTTGTATTTTCCGAGGGTGCTATTTTTATGCAGTCGGAAAGGAGGTTAGGGCGGTTTGAATCCGATAGACAGGGTAATAATGGCAGTTTCCCCGGAAAAGGCATTGAAAAGGGAAGTTGCAAGGAAAAGGCTAAGCATGGTAAACAGCGGATACGGCAACTATGGGGCAAATTCGGTCAAGAAATCGGTTATAGGTTGGACGCATGGGGGCGGTAGCCACAGGGAAGATATAGAGGACAATATAGACGCTTTACGCCAACGGTCAAGGGATTTGTACTATGGAGGGTCAAACATTGCTACAGGGGCAATAAAACGGCTTAGGACAAACACGGTAGGTACAGGGTTACGGCTGAAAAGTACAATCAATGAGGAAATATTGAACATAACGCCGGACGAAGCAAGGAAATTAGAGGAAACAATAGAAAGGGAGTTTGCACATTGGGCGAACTCTACAAATTGCGACTTGGAAAGACTGGATAATTTTTATCAGTTGCAGCAGTTGTCTTTGCTTAATGCCTTGCTTAGTGGGGATTCGTTCGCATTGATGAAAACCACGAAGCGGAAAGGCAGCATATACGATTTAAGGGTTGAACTTATCGAAGCTGACAGGGTAAGCACCCCGGACAAAGAAACGGTAAACCCTTTATTTTGTGAGGGCGTGGAAAAAAGCGAAGCCGGGGAAGTGGTGGCGTATCATATTTCAAAATTCCACCCCCTGTCATTTACGGACAGGAAGCCTAGAGAATGGGCAAGGGTGGAAGCATACGGAGGCAGGACAGGAAGAAAGAACATATTGCACATTATGAATCGGGAGCGTATCGGTCAAGTCCGGGGCGTTCCTTTTTTATCCCCTGTAATTGAAACGATAAAGCAGTTGGGGCGGTATACGGAAGCGGAAGTTGTGGCAGCAGTGGTAAGCGGACTTGTAACAGTTTTTATTGAGAAACAAAGTGCAAGTGATGATATGGCTTTTGGGGAAGTCGTGCCGGAAGAAATGCAAGTTGACGCAGAGGACGAAAACAGTATAGAGCTTGCACCGGGGGCGGTTTTTGATTTGGGCGAGGGGGAAAAAGCAAACATGACAACCCCCGGCAGACCCAACGCCAATTTTGACCCTTTTGTTATGGCGGTTATAAAGCAGATAGGCGCAGCGTTAGAAATTCCATACGAAATACTTATCATGGCGTTTACAAACAATTATTCAGCGTCAAGGGCCGCTATTTTGGAGTTTTTCAAAGTCATTAAGATGTACCGGGAATGGTTTATAGCTGATTTTTGCCAACCGATTTATGAGGAGTGGCTATGTGAAGCGGTGGCAAAAGGCAGGATACAGGCACCCGGTTTTTTCAATGACCCGATTATCAAAGACGCATATTGCTCCGCTGAATGGAATGGACCGAGTGCAGGGCAGCTTGACCCGGTAAAAGAGGTTGAAGCAGCAGAATTAAGGGTACAGGGTGGTTATTCAACAAGGGAAAAAGAAGCAACGGAACTTACAGGCACAGACTTTTACAAGAATGTGAAACAGCGGAAACGAGAGGAAAAACTGCTAAAGGAGGTAACAGGAAGTGCAAAGAAAGAATTTAATGCCGGGGATACTGGAGGTAAGGAATCAGACACAGACCCCGACAAGGAAGCTGACGGACAGGACAGGGGAGAAGAGGAAAAAACCGAGGAATAAAAACGAGGTAAACAGGTTTTGGAATTTCATGGCAAACGAAGAGGAAAACACGGCAGAACTTTTGTTGTATGGGGAAATATCGGAGTATTCATGGTATGAGGACGATATAACCCCGAAAGAGTTTAACAAAGACCTTAAAGCAATGGGCGAGGTTGAACAAATAACCGTGCGTATCAATTCGGGCGGTGGAGATGTGTTCGCAGCGGTAGCGATATATACAAGGCTGAAAGAACACAAGGCAAATATAGCCGTGAAAATAGACGGTTGGTGTGCAAGTGCTGCCACAATTATAGCAATGGCAGGGGATTCTATCGAAATATCGGTAGGCGGTATCTTTATGATACATGACCCGGCAGCGGGGATTTTGGGATATTACAAGGCAGATGAATTAAAGAAGATTGCGGACGAATTGGAAACAATCAAGCAGTCTATTGTTAATTGCTACATGACCGTAACGGACAAGTCAGAGGACGAAATAAAAAGCCTTATGACAGATGAAACATGGTACACAGGGGAGGAAGCCGTGGAAGCCGGATTTTGTACTGCAGTCATGCTTACAGAGGTTGAAACGGAAGTTGAGGACGCAGAAAAGATTATTGTAAATTCTGTACCAATCAATTTAAAGACATTCCATACAGTGCCAAAAGGATTATTAGGCTATGCCAATAGCCATAATAATAAACCCAATGTAAAAAACGATAAGGAGGACGAAACAATGACATTGGAAGAGTTTAAGACTAAGCACCCGGAAGTTGCTGACGCTTACAAAAATGAGATTATGGCAACGGCAAAGACAGGGGAAACAGACCACACGGCAGCAGTAGACGCAGAGAGGGCAAGGATAAAGGCGATTGATGAAATTACTTTGCCGGGTTATGAGGATTTGGCAGACAAGGCAAAGTATGAAAATCCTGTAAGTGCGGAGGCGTTTGCTATGCAGATGGTGGCAGCACAGAAAAAGGCGGGCAGCAAATTTTTAAATGACCGTGAAGCGGATTTGAAAGACTCCGGCGTTGATGATGTACCGCCCGTATCGAACAAAGGCGGGGCGGGGGAAGATGACCCGTTCGGAAATATCATTGATGAATTATATCCAAAGGTGAAATAAGGAGGTAAGGAAACATGGCAGCAGGAAAAGAGTTGTCAGGAAGCTACACCCCGAAAATGATTCATGCCGGGGATTATCCCGTTGTGACCGATTCGGGCACAGTTGCAGACAATAACACGGTTTTAGAACTTATGCCCGTGACACTTGGAACGGACGGAAAATTATCAGCCGTAACCGCTGATACCGTAGCAAATGTATACGGACTTGCAGCAGAATCAGCGGAAGCCGGGGAAGAGGTAGTTATCTATCTGACGGGGCAGTTTTTCGGGGAAGCGTTGGAAGTGCCGACAGGAACAACCGCAGCGGATTTTAAAGCACCGTTTAGAAAGTTGGGCATTTTCTTAGTGGATACAGAAAATGCAGTAGCAACGACAGCAAGCAAGGGCGAACAGGGCAGCGAAACAGAATAATAACAGAAAAGGAGAGGTTAAATCATGGCTATCAGCATTTATGACCCTAGAACAATGGGCAAGTTAGTAGAGCGTATGCCGAAAGTGCATACATTTGTACGGGATACTTTTTTCCGTAACAGGGAAACTTTTGACACGCAGAAAATAGACGTGGATTTTAAGAAAGGAAACAGGGCGTTAGCACCTTTTGTACACAAGAAAAAAGGCGGTGCGACAATCGACAACGAGGGTTTTCAGACAAATACATACGAACCGCCACTTGTAGCACCAAACAAAATTACAACAATAGATGATATTTTAAAGCGTACACCGGGGGAAAGCCTGTATAATGGGAAATCCCCGAACCAAAGGGCAGTTGAGAAAATGCAGCGTGACTTTACGGAACTGGACGAAATGATTACACGCCGGGAAGAATGGATGTGCTGCCAGTCATTGTTTAGGGGAAAAATCCTAATTCTTGATAAGAACGGGAAAGCGATACAGGAGGAAATTGATTTTCAGTTTACAAACAAGGAAACGCTGAAAACCGCCGACAGTTGGAAAACAAAGAAAGGCGGTAAGATTGCACAGTTAAAGGCGTGGCGTAAACAGGTGCAGAAAAAAGGTTTTGTAAACTGTAATATCTGCCTTATGGGGTCGGACGCACTGGAGGCTTTCCTGTCTGATGAAGAGGTGCAGAAAATGCTTGACGTAAGGCGGTTTGAAGTTGCGGTTATCGCGCCGAAAGAACTCCCTAACGGTGCTACATACATTGGAACTATCCACGAAATAGGAATGGATATTTACACCTATAACGAGTGGTATCTTGATAACTGGACGAACGCAGAGAAGCCAGAAGATAAGCCGTTGTTGCCGGATAATATCGTTGCCTTGTTATCCACGGAAGCAAATTATTCCATGTACTATGGGGCGGTCGGAATCGTGGACGAAGCAGGAAAGACGATTGCGGTTGTCGAGGGGTCAAGGATACCCGAACAGTGGGTAGAAAGACGCCCGGCAAGACGTTTCTTGCAGTTATCCTCCGCCCCTATCCCTGTACCGCATGAGGTTGATTCTTGGTTTATTGCCACTGTATGCTAAGGTAAGCAGTCTATGAAGAATTTTAAAGAAATGCTTGATAAGGACTTAGACAGCACATTTTACAACTTAGAAGAATTTGCACAGCTTAAAAGGGTTGAGTGTGACGGCATAGACAAAAAAATACCTGTCATACTTGACTCCGAAGAAACAAAGGAACGTCAGAACCTTGTTTCGGGAGATAATGCGGAGGGATTCTATGGGAAATATATTGTTGTCCGGGTAAGGCTAAGTGACATGGGCAAAGAACCCGCAAGCGGTATGAGGTTTTGGATTGACGGCAACCTCTTTATGATAACTGATGTACGGAATGAGTACAACGAACTGATTATAGGATTGGAGAGGTATGACGAATGATAGAGGTATCAGAACAGACCATAGACCGGATACACACGATACTTGCAGGGGTGGAAAAAGCAGACGAAAAAGTATTGAAGCCCGCACTTGCAAGGGGGTTAGTGGCGGGGAAAACAGCAGCGGGAAAAATGGTAAGGCAGACTTATCATATATCGGCGGGGGATTTTAACAGCCGTGGTTACATGAGGTACAACAGTGTAACTAAAAACGGGGACGGAATCATAGGGAGTATTGAATATTCGGGCGGTGTGATACCGCTTATGAAATTCAAAGTTTCCCCCAGTACGCCAAAGAAAAGGACAACGCCGAGTGCAGCAGTATTAAAGGCAAGCAGCCTTGTAAAATTCAACAGGCAGAAAAATGTATTCGTGGCACAAATGAAATCGGGGCATATAGGCATTATGGAGCGTCAGAAAGGCACGGTATCCCCGGCAACAGGAAAAGAAAAGCTGAAAGAACTGTTATCCCCGGCAGTACCGCAAATGGTAGGCAATGAAAAGGTTATGCAGAACGTGGAAGAACGGGTAAACGAGGTTATCAATCAGCGAATAGAACACGAAATAGAAAGGTTGTTAAGTAAAAACGGAGGCTGATAATGACACCATTAGACCTATTGGAAGCCTTAAAAGCATATTGCGAGGAAATAACAAAGGATATGCGGTTGCTTACAAGAGTGCCTAAAAACGGCACACAGGCAGCAGAACGCCCTCCGGCGGTATTTGTTGGCAATCTGCTAGACAAGGAATCAGAAAAGAAAGCAGCACCCTACATACTTTTAAAGTTATTGACTGGAAAAGATGATAACGAAGAGAGTATATGCAGGGTGCGTATTATTTGCGTGACATTTTCCGAGGATAAACAGGAAAATTACATACAATGCCTAAACTTGCTAACAAGGATTAAGACTAAGTTACTGGAGGACGTTGTAGTAGATAGCCGTTTTTCCTGTCAGAAACCTATAGAATTTATCGTTTATGATGATGATTTGGAAGTGTATCAGATAGGCGAGATAATGACGGTTTGGGAAATGCAGCAGGTGGAAAGAGATGTAAGGAAATATTTAACATAAGGAGGCATGGCAATATGGCAGCAAAGAAAGTTACAGGCGCACAGACGGCAGCAGAAAGCACCACAGAAGCCGAAAACAGCGTTAAAAAGGAACAGGCGGTAAATTCTGCACCTAAAGAGGAAAAACGGCAGGAAACGGCAAATACGGAAGCCACAGAGGGGGCAGGGAACGCCGGAGAGGAAACATTTATTTATATCGGACCGACAACCAAAGGACTAATCGAAAATACGATTGTCAAAGGCACAAGGGAAAGCGTGGAGGAATATCTGAAAGACGTAATAGCGGAAATACCACAGGTAAAAATGCTTATCGTGCCGACAGAAAGCCTTGCGACTAACAGGGCAAAGGTAAAACAGGCGGGGACATTGATAAACAAGTATTACAATGACGTTTTAAGCCTGTCAAGAAAGGCAAAGGAGGTTTAAAAAATGGCTTATTTTCATGGAGCAAGAGCAAGTAAGCGGGGTACGAGCATTTCAACGCCAGTAACCGCAGACAGTTGCATACACCTTATTGTAGGAACGGCCCCGGCGCACATGGTAAACGGCAAAGTAAACGAGCCTGTATATGTATCCTCATATGCGGAAGCCGTGGAAGCTATGGGATATAGTGACGATTGGAAAAAGTATGATATTTGCGAGGAAATCTATACAAGTTTCAAACTGTATCAGAATGGGCCGATTGTAATTATCAATGTGTTAGACCCGGCAAAGCATTTGACAGGGGAAACGGACGCAGCGGACATGAGATTATCCGGGGGCGTTTTGGATTTGCCGTTAGAAGCATTGGCAGATAAGGTAGTAGTAAAAGGGTACAGTGCGGAGGATACGCTTACAGATGAATACAAAAGGGGCGTTGACTATGAATTGCTGTATACTGATGAAGTGTTAAGACTGGAGCGTATCGAGGGCGGGGCGATTGCGTCCGATAATGCAACGCTTAACATTAAGTACAATGCGGTTGACCCGTCAAAAGTAACAAAAAAGGACATTATCGGGGGATACGATATTAACACAAAGAAATCAAGCGGTTTTGAATTGGTTGATTTTATTTTCCCGAAATTCCGGGTTATACCAACCGTTTTCCTTGCACCGAACTTTTCGCACGATAGCGAGGTTGCTGCAATCATGGCAGCGAAAGCGGAAAGTATCAACGGACTTTTTAAGGGCGTGGCGATTATTGATGTTGACACGACAGAAGCAACGACATATACGGAAGCGGTGGAATGGAAAAACAAAAAGAATATCGTGCAGCCGTCCGAACTGTTAGTATGGCCCATGCTGACATTAGGGGGCAGGGTATTCCACTATTCCACGCAGTTAGCCGGACTTATGGCAAAGACGGACGCAGACGAGGACATGGGAAAGGAAACGCCGTGTGAATCAGCAAGCAATAAAGTGTTGCAGATTGACGGCATGGTATTAGCAGACGGAACGGAGGTACTACTTGACCTCACGAAAGCGAACTATCTTAACTCACAGGGGATTATCACAGGGTTAAACTTTATCGGTGGGTTTGTATCGTGGGGGAATGAAACAGCCTGTTATCCGTCAAATACGGACGTTACAGACTATTTCTATTGCGTGAACCGTATGTTTTCGTGGGTTGGAAATTCGGTTATCCTGTCAATGTGGAGCAAGGTTGACAGGGGATTAAAACCACGCTTGGTAGAATCGGTTGTACAGAGCCTTAATATTTGGCTTAACGGACTGACAGCAGATGAAGTAATTTTAGGTGGACGAATTGAGTTTTTGGAAGAGGAAAACCCGGAAACGGATTTAATGGCAGGCATTGCACATTTTCATATATACCTTACCCCGCCTAGTCCGGCAAAGGAACTTGATTTTGTCTTAGAGTATGACGTAAGTTATCTTGAAACTCTATTTGCAGCATAGGAGGTAGGAAAATGGCAAAAGTTGATGAAACAGTAATAGGATTTGCGGTTTATGAGGACGCAACGGAGTATTACGGCATGTCAGAAGTTACATTGCCGGAAATATCGAATTTGACCGAAGAAATCAGCGGGGCCGGAATGGGTGGCAAGGTAGAAGCCGTTATATTAGGCGCTATCGAAGCAATGACAACAACACTTAATTTCAGGACGGTTACAAAGAACGCTATCAAACTGCATGAGCCACGGGAACACAAGATTGATTTAAGGGTGGCACAGCAGAACAAAAACACAACAAAGGGCGTTACAGAGGTTGGGCGTGTAAAACATTTGCTGACCCTCACGCCTAAGAAGCTGAACCCCGGAAAAGTTGCCACGGCAAGTGCAGCGGAGGTAAGCGGGGAATACGCAACAACATATTTTGCCACATACATAGACGGCAAGAAAATGTTAGAGATTGACCCGTTAAATTACATTTATTTTGTAAATGGGAAAGACTGGTTGGCAGATGTAAGAAAAGCACTTGGAAAATAAACAGGCACGGGAAACCGTGTTTTTTCTTTGCAAAAAATAGGAGGCTAAGGCAATGGAAGATATTAAGAAAGAAAACAGACAGGAAGCAGCTACAGAGGAAACAAAGGCAGAAACGGCGGTTGTGACCGATTCGGACACAAAAGAAAAAGTGCCGGAGGGTGCGTATGTGATGAACCTTGCAAGACCTTACACATACGAGGATAAGACCTATAAAAAATTCGTGTTTGATTTTGAAAACCTTATAGGGGAGGATTTGGTAGACATTGAAACGGAAATGACGGCGGTAGGCGAATTTGCATTATCCCCGGAAATTTCAACCTCATTCCTGTACAGGTTGGCAGCAAAGGCAGCAGGGGTAGGAAGTGATGTTATTTTACATCTTCCAATCCGTGAGTTTGGGAAAGTCAAGAATAAGGCACAAAGTTTTTTAGTGTCAACGGGGTACGGCGAGAAAACCCTATAAAATGGTTTAAGCGAAACTGCATATTGCTGTCAAGGGAAACTCATACAAGCATAGAGTTTTGGCTAAAGCAGACGATTAGGGGGTTGGATTCTTGGATTAAGACATACAACTTGGTAATCGAAGAGCAGAAAGGAGCGGGAAATGGCAACGGCTAAACAGTTTGAGTTACTTTTTCAGCTAACCGCACGACTTGGGCCGAACTTTTCCCAATCCTTTAAAAATGCGTCGCAGACCATGAAATTACTGCAAAATGATTTAAGAAGTGCGGACCAGAAATTAAAGGACGTATCAGCTTATCAGAAGCAGCAGACCGCCGTAGAAAAAAGCAGACAGAGGGTAAGCGAGTTACAGGCAGAGCATGAACGGCTGACAAGGGAAATTGAGGAGGCAGGACAGGCAACGCCGGAACTTACAAGACAGCTACAGGCAAATGAAAGGGCGTTGCAAAAAGCACAGGACGCAACGGCAAGGGAAGAGGAACGGCTAGGGGAATTGAGCAATACTCTCCGTGAAGCCGGGGTAAATACTGACAACTTAGGACGGGATACAAACGAATTAAGGCAGCAGTATGAGAGGTTAGAACAGGCACAAAAGAAAGTACAGGAAATCACGGAAAAACAGGCAGCAAACAAACAGGCTATTTCACAGACAAAGGCACAGTTAGGAGGCTTGGTGGGAACGGTTACGGCGGTAGGTGCTGCCATTTACGCCGGACCGGTAAAGAAAGCAGCGGAATTTCAAGAGCAGATGTCAACCGTAAAATCCATATCAAACGCAAGTGCGGAGGATATGGCGAAACTATCCCAAAAGGCTAAGGAAATGGGCGCAACAACCGCATTTACGGCAGCGGAAGCCGGGGAAGCTATGGAATACATGGCAATGGCGGGTTGGAAAACAGGGGATATGTTAGGCGGTATAGAGGGCATTATGAATCTTGCCAGTGCGTCCGGGGAAGAATTAGGGGCGGTATCGGACATTGTAACGGACGCATTAACAGCGTTTGGGTTATCAGCGTCAGACGCAGGGCATTTTTCGGACGTATTGGCACAAGCCTCCAGTAATGCAAATACCAATGTATCCATGATGGGGTCAACATTCCAAAAGGTGGCCCCGGTTGCGGGTGCGTTGGGGTATAGCGTGGAGGATATGTCATTAGGTATAGGCTTAATGGCGAACGCCAGTATAAAGGCAGAAGTGGCAGGAACAAGCCTAAAAACGGCATTGGCGAACATGGCGAAGCCGACAAAACAACAGGCTGCATACATGGATAAGTACGGAATCAGCCTTACAAAAACAGACGGCACAATGAAAACCTTTGGAGAGGTTGTGGAAAATTTAAGGGGCAGCTTGGGCGGTTTGTCGGAACAGGAACAAATAGCAGCAGCAAGCGCAATATTTGGGAAAGAAAGTTTTGCGGGTATGCTTGCTATTGTCAATGCCTCCGAACAGGATTATAACAAGCTGACCGAAGCGGTATATAATTGTGACGGTGCAGCTAAACGCATGGCAGAAACAAAACTTGACAACCTAAACGGCAGTATCACGCTTGCAAAATCAGCTTTTGACGCTTTACAGGTTGAATTAGGGGAGTTACTGCTTCCTACGCTGACAGAGGGCGTAAAGAAATTTACGGACATAATAACGGTTGTTACAACATTTGTTAGGGAAAACCCCGGAGCGGTAAAGGCGATTGCGAAAATTGTAGCCGGATTAGTCGGGTTGAAAGCCGGGGGATTGATTGCCAAACTTGGTTTTTTGGAAGTAAAAGGCGGTATCCTGTCAATACAAAAGGCTTTTACCATGATTAAAGGCTTGGGGATTACAAAATACCTAAGCAGTATGGGCGGTGGATTTGGCGGTATCCTCACAAAGATATTGCCGTTGGTAGGCGTGATTGCAGCGGTAGGCGGTGCAATCTATTATGTGTCAACGCATTTAGAACAGGTACGGGGATTTATTCAGAAAACCTTTGGAAACGAGGGTTTAGCCGTATTTAACAAGCTATGGAGCGTGATAACACAGGTTGGAACGGCGATAAAGGACGCATTTTTTACAAGCGGGACCGGTGTACTGGATACGCTGAAAAGCATACTTCCAACCCTCATAAACACATTGAAAACCGGGTTACTGCCAATATTGCCAATGCTTGCGAATATGGTTATACAGATTTTGCCACTCATAGGGCAGCTTGTAACCGCAATTCTGCCAGTATTGGGCGAACTGATAGGGGCGGTAATAACGGTACTTGCAACGCTGATAGCGGAAATATTGCCAGTGATTGTACAACTCATATCGGCTTTACTGCCTTTGGTTTTACAGGTCGTACAAAGTGTACTGCCCGTGCTTATTCAGCTTATCAATGCAGTAGTGCCTTTGCTGATACAGATAGTACAGGCGGTGTTGCCTGTTATCATTCAGCTTATACAAACAATAGTGCCTTTGCTGACGCAGATTATACAGGCGGTTTTGCCTGTACTCATTCAGTTAGTAAATGCAATCGTGCCAATACTGATAGAGATTATACAATCAGTATTGCCCGTGCTTATTCAGTTGGTAAATGCGATTTTACCGATACTGACACAGATTATACAGGCGGTGTTGCCTGTTATCATTCAGCTTATACAGACGATTTTACCGTTGGTAATGCAGATAGTGGACGCAATTTTACCGATATTTATAAATCTGCTTAATACTTTGCTGCCTATATTCATGGAGATTATTCAAAGTATTCTGCCTGTCATTATTCAGTTGATACAGACGGTGTTGCCGATTGTGCAGCAGATAATTGACACGGTACTACCAATATTTATAAGTCTGCTGAATACGCTTGTACCGATTTTTCAAAATATCATACAGGCAATTTTGCCAGTGCTTACAACGCTTTTACAGGCTTTAATACCTGTTATAGAGTTGGTGGCAAACATCTTTTCAAGCGTGTTAGGGTCGGCATTACAGAGCATAGCAGCGATTGTACAAAATGTTATGCAGATTTTTCAAGGTTTGATAGACTTTATTACTGGTGTGTTTACCAGGAATTGGTCGCAGGCATGGAACGGAATCAAGAGTATTTTCAGCGGTGCGGTTGGTGGACTTGGGGAAATCATAAAAGCGCCGTTGCGGGCGGTTGTTTCAGCCGTCAATACGGTAATTGGTGGACTTAACAAATTGAAAGTGCCGGATTGGGTGCCGGGTATCGGTGGCAAGGGCATTAACATACCGCAGATACCGGGATTTGTAAACGGTACAGTAAGAACGCCGGACACATTCATAGCAGGAGAGAACGGCCCCGAACTTATCACAGGGGCAGCAAACAGGAGCGTATTTACCGCAGCACAGACAGGGCAGATATTTAACAACATGGCACAGGCACAAGACCTTAACACGGCAAGCAACGTAAACGCCGGGGCGATTGGTGCGGGTACAATTACAATCCATGTTTCAAACAATCCGACAGTGAACGTACAGGGCGGGGAAACGGACGGAATCAAAGAACAGTTGCAGCAGTATGATGAAGAGTTTTTAGAGAAGATACGGCAGATTATCATTACAATTTTAAGAGAGCAGAAAGAACAGGAGGGCAGGGTTGCTTATGCTTGACACTTATACAACCATATCCGGGGATACATGGGATATTGTGGCTTACAAGGCATACGGAAATGAAATGTACATGGATATGCTGATTAAAGCAAACATAGAGCATAAGGATACCTACATATTTCCGGCGGGGGTCAAGCTGACCCTCCCGGAGATTGATTTAGAGGTATCGGAAACATTGCCCCCGTGGAAACAGGGGGTAACAGCAGATGAGTGATAAGACGTTAGCAAGGAGAACGGCGGTAAAACTCTATTTCAAAGGTGCGGATATATCAAAGGACCTGTCAAAATACCTGTTATCCCTGTCATTCACGGACAAGGAAGAGGACGAAACGGACGATATTAGCATATCGCTTGATGATAGAGAGGGGAAATGGATTAAGGATTGGCTTAATACAAACAAAACGGCAGGGAAAACACAGACGGTTACAAAAAAGGGGGAGGTAAAGGTTGGCAATATCGTACAATTTAAAGGCGGACCGGTTTATATATCCTCCTCAGCAGCAGAACCCACGGTAACGAGGGGCGCAAGCAAATGTAAATGTACGATAGCAAACAGCAACGCACACCCCTATCATTTAATTTCACAGGACGGAAAAAAGGTTTATGGTTGGGTAAATGCAGAAGATGTAGAGGGGGAAACGGTAACAGAAAAGAAAACGGCAAGCAAGAAATCAGAAAAAAGGGCGTTCAAAGGCACGGAAATACACGCTATGGTTATACAGAAAAACCCCTACACAGACGGAAAGGACAAAGTATTAGATTGCGGGGTATTCGAGATTGACAGCGTAAATTATACGGGGCCGCCCCAAAAGCTGACAATCAAGGCTACATCAATACCATACAAGGCGAAATTAAGGCAGACGAAGTATAACAGGACATGGGAAAACACAACCCTAAAAAACATGGCACAGAAGATGGCAAAACGGAGCAGCATGAAGCTTATGTACCTGTCAAATTCCAACCCTGTATATAAACGCAGAGAGCAAAGGAACATGACGGACATAGCATTTTTAAAGCGTATGTGCAAACGTGCCGGAATCAGCCTTAAAGTCACGTCAAAAACAATCGTATTGTTTGACGCAGCGGACTTTGAGAAAAAAGCAGAGGTAAAAAAGATAAAGGCGGGCAAAGGCAATATACTTAGTTACAGTTTTTCGACAAAAACGGCTGATACCGCCTATTCATCATGCCACGTTGTATACACAGACCCGGACACAAAAAAGAAGATAGAAGCAACTTACAAGCCGGAAAATGCAAATTCTGACGGGCAGACATTGGAAATAAAACAAAAAGTGTCAAGCGTTGCGGAAGCTAAGGAACTTGCACGGAAATCATTAAGGGCAAGAAATAAAGGGGAAACAACGGCAGAATTTACGCTAATTGGAGATGTGGATTATGTGGCGGGTATCACGGTAAGGGTATACGGATTCGGGGAATTTAACGGAAAATACATAGTCGAACAGGCAACACACAATATTACAGGCGGTTATAAGGTACAGATAAAATTACGCAGTTGTTTGGAGGGGTATTGATGATAAAGGAATTTGATGATAACGACATAAGGGAACTGCAGGACATAGTAAGGATTGGCATTGTAAGCAGCGTAAACAAAGAGAAAATGACGGCAAGGGTAAAGATAGAAGAACAGGGCATTGTAACGGGGGATTTGCGGATAGTGCAGAATACACCGTTTATGGTTATGGAATGGAAAGACGCAGGGGTAAAGTGGAATTATGAAGCTGATTACGCACAGTACGACAGGAAATTAGGCATAGGGGACCGGTACAAGGAAGAGTACCCGGATATTCTGCATACATGGAAAGGAACAGCAGACAGGGTTATAAAAGTGTATCCGTGGATACCGTATATAGGGCAATGGGTATTATGTATCTTTAAGCCGGAGGGCGAGGGGGACGGCTTTATTATCGGAGGTATCTAATGGCAAAGATTGGAACATTAGGCGATATTGTGTTTTCTGTATCGAAGAATACAGTAAAAACCTTTGAGGGTTTGAAGATTGACAGCAAGACGAATTACGCAAAACACACACGCCACAATAAAAAACCGTTACTGGAGTTTCAGTACAATGATATTGACACAGCCAGTTTTACTATTTACCTGTCCGCTTTTTTAGGGGTAAATCCACGGACAATGCAGGATAAGATAGATAAATACAGGAAAAAGGGTAAAATACTTACTTTGGTTATCGGCGGTAAGAAGTACGGCACAAAATGGGTAATAACGCAGCACTCAAAAGATTATGAAAGGTTTGACAACAAAGGCAACCTACTGATAGCAAAAAGCAGTATTTCCTTACAGGAATACCCGGAAAGGTAGGGCGGTATGACTTACATAGTAGACACAACAAAGGAAAATGAAATAAACCTTGCACCCGCAACGGTGTATGAAGAGGTTATACAAAACCTTTATTTCCTGTATTCCTCAACGGAATATGACATACCGCTTGACAGGGAATTAGGATTAAACCCGAAATACATAGATAAGCCGATAGAAACGGCTAAAGCATTGGCAACAACGGATATTTACGACAAAACGGAAGAGTACGAACCGAGGGCAGAAATCGTAAACATTGACTTTAAAGCCGATTATGAAAGCGGTGTATTAAAACCAATAGTGGAGGTGGTAATCAATGACGAATACGACAACGAGGAATATACCGAGTAATTTGCCGGAGGTTGAGTTTGTAGATACAGATACAGAAGCACTTGTAAATAAGCTGATAGCCGGATATGAGAGTATCACAAAAAGGAAGCTATACCCGGCTGACCCTGTAAGGGCGTTTATCCTTTGGCTTGCAGATGTGATTATACAGGAAAGAGTTTTGATAAATGAATCGGCAAAACAGAATTTACCACGGTATGCAGAGGGAAAGAACTTGGACTCCCTTAGTGAGATATTCCATAATGTACCGAGATTAGAGCCGGAAGCAGCGAAAACAACGCTTAGGTTTTATCTTACAAAGACGCTGACAGAGGATTTTATAATAACGGACACAATGGAGGTAACGGTAGACGGCACAATAAACTTTGACACGGTAGGGCATATCATATTTAAAGCCGGGGCCGATTATGCGGACGTTCCGGCGGTATGCACGACAGCCGGGGAAATCGGGAATGGGTTTGTACCCGGACAGGTTGACAAACTTGTATCAGATGAATTTCTGTATTTCAACGAGGTAATGAACATTACGGAAACGGCAGGGGGCAGCGAAGCGGAAAAAGACGCAGCCTATTATAACCGCATGAGGGAAAGCGAAGAAAGCTACACAACAGCCGGGTCAAGGGGCAGTTATATATATCATGCTAAAAGCGTGTCCGCACAAATTAGTGACGTATCGGCAGAGAGTCCGCAGCCGGGAGTAGCTGATATAAGGATTATGCTATACAATGGGGAATTGCCGGATAAGGAATTGATAGACAAAGTACGGGATTATCTAAGCGGGGACGAAATTAGACCAATGACGGATACCGTATTAGTGGCAGCACCCGACACGGTAGAATTTGACATAAACATAAAATATTTCATATCAAAGGAAAAGGAACTAAGCACCAACGACATTAAACAGGCGGTGGCGTTGGCGGTGGAAAATTACATATTATGGCAGACCTCAAAAATGGGGCGGGATATTAACCCGTCCTATTTTAATGCTATGCTTATGGAATCGGGGATAAAAAGGGTTGAAATAACCGCCCCTGTATTCACACAGATACCAAAAGGGAGCGTGGCGGTGGTAAAGGAGGAAAGCGTGACCTTTGGGGGTGTGGAAGATGAATAAAATTAAAGACGCTGATTTTATGACAAAATTCCCCCCGGCATTGAAAAAAGATAAATCAATGCTTGCTTTAGGGCAGCTTATAGCAGAGGAATTACATATAACCGCACACGAAACAAAGAAAAATATTATATACGCCAACATAGAAGAGTTATCGGAAACATGGCTTGACGTGTTGGCGTATGACTTGCACGTTGACTGGTACGATTATGATTATCCGATAGAAGCAAAAAGGGCGATTATCCGGGATAGCATAAGGGTACATCAGAAATTAGGAACGACAGGGGCAACCGAAAGGGCGTTAGGTGGCTTGCATCCACAAAGCGAGATAGAAGAGTGGTACGACTATAACGGACGCCCTTTTCATTTCCGTATCGTGCTTGATACAACAAATTCAAGGGTTGCGGTGGATTATGACGAAATTGTAAGCACCGTTGACATATACAAACGGCTGACCGCCCACTTGGACGGATTATATTATCAATGCTCCATGTGCATTATCATCATGCCACAGACGGAGTATTTTTTATTCCAAACGCCAATGACAGGGCAGCTAAGGGCAGGAACATACCCGCACAGGAATACAGAGGGGGTTGTATTAAATGCCGTTATTGACATAATGACACAGGCAGCGGGATATATTGCGGAATCCGTGCCGACAGGTACAAGACCTTACAGAAATATCACGTTTGCAACAAAGGATAGCGATATTGTGACCGATTCGGACACAATGGGTTATAAATATATCCACGGTCGGACAGGGAAACAAAAGACAGGCACAGAACCTTACAGAGATACCGCAGGAGGGGCAGCGGTTGAAACGGTGGTAGCACAGGCAGCAGCGGACGCAGCAAAGTATGATTCTGATTTGACAGGAACGAAGCCGGACAGGAATATAAAGGCTGAATTTAGGGAAGTGGCAGCAGTCGGGGAAACGGATACAGAAGCCTACACATTTGAAAACACTATTGCCGGAACAAAGCCGAAAAGAAATATTGTGCATGGAAGAGGGGATATAGAAACGGTAGCAGATACAGAGTTTGAGGAGTACAGGTACATAACAGGCACGACAGGAAAGCAGAAAACAGGCACAGAACCTTACAGGGATACCGCAGGAGGGGCAGCAGTTGAAACGGTGGCAGCACAGGCAGCAGCGGACGCAGTAAAGTATGATTCTGATTTGACAGGAACGAAGCCGGACAGAAGCAAAAAGCAAGGAATATCTGATAAGGGAATGGCAACAACGGCAGATACCGAAAGTTACCAATACGAGGTTAAGCGTTGCGGTAGAAATCGGTTATAGCAAATAAAAAGTAAAGGAGAAAGAAAATGCTGACAGAAAGAGCCTTTGAGAGTTTCAAGGAGTTTATTGAAACACACATTGCTTATGCTAAGGTCGAGTATGGGGGCGTGTTGCACAAGGCGAAAATTGAAAGCCGGGAACGTCTGAAAGACGGCAGGGTAGCACTTAGTATTTCCATAACCCCGCAAGTGTCGGGGTCCACAACGATTACAAAAATACAGTTGTATGATATTACTAATCAGTTGTGGGCAGAAAAGACCGAAGCAATCAACCTAAAAGGCGTACAACAGGGCGTGTTGTACCGCTTTAGCTTTAATTTTAAGGAGGAATAGCACAGTGGGATTATTCAAGATTTGGAAAGACCATGTAACGCAGTTTTCTAACCGTTACAAAGAGGTAAACAATGCGGACGGAACAATTACGCATGAAGCCGTGGAGGGCGAGGTAATACAAGAGGGTACGCCACAAAATGCGGAAAATTTCAATGATTTGGAACAAAGGGTATTTGCAAGCGGGGAAGTTGCCGGATTAGCCTTGTTAAAGGTTAAAATGGCAGAAAGCCGTATCAAGGGGTTACAGGGGGAAATCATAGAAACAACCCTAACCAACACGAAAGAATACCCGTTTAACAACTCAAAAAAGACGGTAGCACTTAAAACGCCACGGGGCAATTTGGATTATACCGTAAATGTGGAAGCAGACGCAGACGGGGCGGGTGGTGTCGGGGATATTAAGATAACCGATAAGCAGCTAAACGGATTCAAGATTGAGTACACCGGGGCCGCTAAAAGTGTATCCGTGAAATGCACAGTACAGGGAGGTTACGCATAATGGCAGCAAATGTAATTATCAAGAATGACGAAAGAAAGGCACAGACGGCAGCAGTATTAAAGGCTTATGGATTAAATGGGTCGGCAAGTGCCAATCAGAGGGAAGCAGCAGAACATATTGCGGTACGTTCACAGGAAGCATACCGCCAGTTACAGAGAATGGGAGGTAACAGATAATGGCAGCAGCAAAGATTATTGTAGCAGAAAAGAACGAGGGGGAGAAAATCCCTTATGAGGTATCCGGCACAAAGATTATTTTCGGTGATGATGAACTTATGGTAAATTGCAAGAGCCGGGAGCGTGATTATGAGGTTACGCTTGATGTGTGCAAGGATACGGCAGACGGCTTGACGGTAGGCGTAAATACCGAAGCAAGGGAATATGTGGCACAGGTAACTATTCCGGCAAGGCAGTATGAAGAGGTAGACACAGGAGAAGAGGACGAGGACGGAAAACCGATTAAAGAGCGTGTGCCGTTGCCGTTCGATATGAAGAAATGCACATTGACATTATGGGCGTTGATTTAAGAAGCTGATTAAATTTAAGGAGGATAATACACAATGGCAAATTTTGATGATTTACAGGGTGCAGTAGCACAGATGGGCGCAGGAAACAAGGTTATCTATGATGATATAGGTATGCCGTCTATTATGGTGGGCGTTCCTAAAATGACCTATGCGGATATTATCACAGGCGGTACAAGTGAGGTATTGCCGTTTTTTGTTGTGGAGGGGAATGAGAAAAACACAATTTGGGTATCAAAGTTTCAGAACATTGTAGAGAATGACCGTGCATATTCTTTAGCTATGAAGTTGCCTAAAAACTATATCACGTTTGACGCAGCATTAGCAGCTTGCAGAAAAAAGGGCAACGGTTGGCACTTGAATCAGACAGGCATTTTTGCGGTGCTTAATCTGTTATCGCAGAAAATGGGGACCGTACCGCACGGCAATACAAACTACGGCAAAGACCATTACCATACATACGAAAGGGGAATACAGCCACAGGGCGAAACACAAAGGACGCTGACAGGCAGCGGAGAGCCTACATGGTATCACAACCACGATACATCAGGCATTGCAGACCTTAACGGCAATGTATGGGAATGGACCGGCGGTTTAAGGCTTATGAATGGGGAAATACAGATTATCCCTTATGGAAACAGCATGAAAATTGATTGCGATATGTCGGCAGCAAGCACACTTTGGAAAGCAATCATGCCAAACGGCAATTTGGTAGAGCCGGGAACGGCAGGCACTTTAAAGATTGACCGTACAAGTGCAAGTGACGCAACGCCGAAAATCAGCACGACAGTTACAACACAGACCACGGACAGTAACGACACAAACTGCATATTTAAGAATCTTGCAGCAGCAAGCGGGGTAAGTATACCTAAACTTTTGGTAGCGTTGGGGTTGTTCCCGGATTCGGGGGCAAACTATGGCAATGACCATTTTTGGGCGAGGAACAACGGCGAAAGGTTGCCTATCCGGGGGTCGGCGTTCAGCAATACCTCTGATTCGGGTGCGTCCGCTCTTAGCTTGGTTAACCCCCGCTCCGACTCCTACGGCCCCGTTGGTTTCCGCTCCGCTTTTTGTGAACTGTAAACTGATAACTGGATAACTGAAAGGGTGCGCGGTAGCGCACCCTTTGTAGCAAAATACTAATCAGTAGACAGGGAGAGATATGGAAGAGTTGCAGGAAGCAAAGGGCGTACAGGAGGGAAAGAAACAAAACGGAAATGACATTTTTCAGATAAAAGAAAAAATCTATGAAATGATAATGTACGGAAATCCGAAATTAAAGGATTTTCCGAAAACTGAAAGGTATGTGTTGGCGGGGGATATAAGAAAGACAATGTATACCATGTTGGAAATGGCGGTTAGGCTTGAAAAGAAATACTATAAGAAAACAACCTTACAGGATTTAGATATTGAAGTTGATGTATTAAGAAATCTGCTAAGGCTTGCAAAGGACCCGGACTTATACCAAAAACAAAAGCCTTGTTTAGACTTCCATTCATGGGAAGTATGGATTAGAAAGGTAGATGAAATCGGTCGTATGATTGGCGGTTATATGGCTTGGGTAAACAGCAGGGAAAAGCAGAAATAAAAATACATTGGGAAATAATCACTAATTTACGGTGGTTGCCTATCCGGGGGTCGGCGTTCAACAATACCTCTAATTCGGGTGCGTCCGCTCTTAACTTGAATAACCCCCGCTCCAACTCCAACGACAACATTGGTTTCCGCTCCGCTCTACCCCTATGTCAAGAAGCCTTATGATTACGATTGTAAGGACAGTACAAACAGGGTTAAAGGGGTTATTTTCCATTCCTGTACACAGGAAAAATATTGTATTGCCGTAAAGACAGTTAGTAAGCGGTAAGCCGAAAAGAATTATATTTGTCACGTCCGAAAGGGTTAAAAACTTAGTAGGTTTGTACGGCACTTTTTTAATGAGGTATCAGAAATGAAGAGCATAAAGAACATTTACGAAAAGATATACGATTTTGAAAATTTATATAAGGCTTGGGAGGAAGCGAGGAAAGGGAAAAGATACCGTGATGATGTATTGATTTTTAACCGCAACTTTGAAGAGCATTTAATAAATATTCAGAATGAATTGATTTATGGAACGTATGCGGTAGGCAAGTACCATACGTTTTATGTTTATGAGCCTAAGAAAAGGCTTATTATGTCGTTGCCATTTAAAGACAGGATTGTACAATGGGCGATATACCGCCAGTTGTTCCCGTTGTATGAGGATACATTTATTTTTGATTCGTATGCCTGTAGGCGTGGTAAAGGAACGCATAAGGCAGCGGACAGACTGCAGTACTGGTTACGGCAGACAGACAGGAAGCCGGAACGCTACTATTATCTGAAAATGGATATATCAAAATATTTCTACAGGGTGGACCACGATATTTTATTAAAAATCTTGGGCAGAAGAATAAAGGATACACGGTTGCTTGATTTGTTAGAGAAAATCATAAATTGTGAATCCATGAATTTTGGATTACCGCCCGGAAAAGAGCCGGACGAAGTAGAAGTAACGGACAGATTATGTAATAAGGGTATGCCGATAGGCAACCTTACATCTCAAATGTTTGCAAATATCTATCTGAATGAGGTAGACCAGTACGCAAAGCACGAGTTAGGACTGCACTATTACATACGGTACATGGACGATATTATTATATTGCACCATGATAAGAAGTATTTAGCAGAGGTTAAGGAACTGCTAAGGGTTTTCTTAGATGATAACCTCCGCTTGGATTTGAACAGCAAAACGGCAATACGTCCATGCAGTACGGGCATTGATTTTGTGGGTTACAGGATATGGGCAACACACAGAAGATTAAAGAAGAAAACGGCGGTAAAAATCAAACGGAATCTGAAAAAGCAGATTGAAAAGGTAAGGGCGGGTGAGGAAAGCAAACAAAGGCTTGACCGTTCCGTAGCTTCCTATCGTGGGATTCTGTCACATTGCGACAGCTACGGTTTACGGCAGAGCCTTAACAAGCTATTCATAAGAAAGGAGCAGAGGGAAGATGTACATTGATTCGGCAACAATAATTACCATTGCGGGAGTCCTAAGTGCATTAACGGCGATAGGGGCAGCAGCTTACAGGGTTGTAAAATGGTTTCAGGCACAGGAAAAGCAGACTAAGGATATTGAAAAATTGAGAGAACAGGAAAAGAAAGACATTGAGAATATGCAGGACGAATTATGTTTACTCACTTATGCGGTTTTGGCGTGTCTGAAAGGATTAAAAGAGCAGGGTTGTAACGGACCTGTCACAGAAGCAATAGGGAAAGTGGAAAAGCACATAAATCAAAAAGCACACGGACAGGAGGAATAAGCGGAAATGAAATATATGTTATGTATTGTCGGGGGAATCCTTTTAGGATTCTTTATTTTTTACCTTTTATTCAGAATTGCCAATAAAAGATTGCGGTTTAACAGACAGGACGGAAAGAAAAAAGCAAAGCCTAATTTTACAAAGGCGGTATTAGTTGCCGTCCTGTTTACCTACTTTATCGGGTTGGCTATTGGTATCAAGGTTACGCTGATAGACTTTAGCCAGTTTGGAGTATTGGCAACGTACATAGCAGCACCGACAACAACGGTTATAGCGTTGTATTGTTGGAAAGCGAAAGCGGAAAACTTGGTTAAAATCAAGCAGGGATACCCGGAGGAAACAAAGGATATTTCCGTTGATTTAAACAATATAAACATTTAAGGAGGCAGCACCATGAACATTAAAGAAAGCATTGTGACTAAGAATCCGTGTTACACTTGCGGGAGGACAATCACGGTACAGGGGCTTATGCTACATTCCGTAGGTTGCCCGCAGCCGAAAGCGTCAGTATTTTTCAATAACTGGAATAAGGGCAACGCCAATGTATGCGTACACGCCGTATTACAGGCAGACGGCACGGTATTACAGCTTTTGCCGTGGAATCGCAGGGCGTGGCATTGTGGAAGCGGAAAGAACGGAAGCGGAAACAATACGCACATTGGCGTAGAAATGACAGAGCCGGACACAATCAAGTACGCAGGGGGAGGCAGCTTTAAGGACCTTAACCCGACAGCTACAAAGGATTTTGTGAAAAAGACCTACAAAACGGCGGTAGAACTTTTTGCCTACTTGTGCAAGAAATATAACCTTAACCCGGAAAAGGACGGGGTTATTATTTCACATTCGGAGGGGCATAAAAGGGGAATTGCAAGCAATCACGGAGATGTGGAGCATATTTGGAACAAATACGGCTTTACTATGGCACAATTCCGCAAAGACGTTAAAAAAGCTATGAGCGGAAGCACGGCGGGAACGACAGAACAGGTAGGGGGAAAGAAACAGGAAGAAACGACAGGCACAAGCGGTTATTTGGTAAAGATTACCGCAGATGTTTTGAACGTCCGAAAAGGTCCGGGTACAAATTACCCTGTATCTACACAGGTACACGCCGGGGAAGTTTATACCATTGTCGGAGAGAAAATGAACGGCAGCACAAAATGGGGCAAATTAAAAAGCGGTGCGGGGTACATCAGCTTGAGTTACACAAAAAAAGTATAGGAGGGATACAATGGCAGTAACGACAGCACAAATAAAAAAGGTTGTCAGTGTTGCAAGCGGTATCATCTATTCACAGGAGGGCAACTATGGCAGCGTGAACAGAAACGACAACAGCCACGGCATGAGCGTAGGAAAATGCCAGTGGAACGCATACTGGGGCCGTGCGTTACCACTTTTGCAATCCATTGTAAAAAAGGATACCGAACAGGCAAAAAAGATTTTAGGCGAAAGCCTGTATAATGAGATTGCCGGAAGCAGTACGGACGCATGGAACAAACAGGAAAGGGCAGCAACCGAAGAGGAGGCGAAGACAATTTCCGAACTGCTGAAAACGCCACAGGGGAAAGAAGCGCAGGACGATTTAGCAGAAAAGGACATAACAGCCTATGTAAAGAATGGTGTAAAATCCGGGTTGGTATCCCAAAAAGCACTTGCCTACTATGCGGATTTGGAGAATCAAGGGGGCAGCGGTGCAAGCAAAAGGATAGCCACAACCGCCGGAAATGACGCAGGGGGCGTTGAAAAGGTAGGACTTGATAAAATACACGCCTATGCACTGAAAGATAGCGTAATGGGGCAATATGAAAGCCGTAGGGCAAAGGTGTATAAGGCGGTAAAAGAAAGCAAGCTGACAGACGTACAGGAAGAAAAGAAACAGGATACCACACAGACAACGCAGAACGCCCCAAAATCGCTTGAAATTGGTATCAGCGTAACTTTTATAGGCGGTGGGGTTTTCGTGTCCTCTATGGCGAAATCAGCAAGCAAGACAAAGGACACAGTAAGCAGGTGCAGAGTAACGGCAGCTACTCCCGGAAGCAAGCACCCGTACCATTTAATTTCACAGGACGGAAAAGGCGTTTACGGTTGGGTTGATATGGAATCAATCAAGGAATTAGCAACAACCGCAGACAATGACCCTAAAACGGTATCTTGCGGGGACCGGCTGACATTTACAGGGGGACCAGTTTACAAGTCATCAACGGCAAAACAGGCAGGCACAACGAAAGACGTTGTAAGCACCTGTAAAGTAACGGCAATCAACGCAAAGGGCGCACACCCTTATCACTGTATTTCACAGGACGGAAAAGGCGTTTACGGTTGGGTTGACAAGGAAAATGTAAAATAGACCGATTCGGACACAAAAAAACGGAGGTAAAATCATGCAGATTGTATCAGAATATTCAGTTGCCATTATTGGTATTTTGGGGGTATTGGCTTTTGCGGTATCACTCATTACGGAACTGTTAAAGGATATGCCGGGAATTAAGAAAATGCCTACAAAGGCGTTTGTTATCCTTGTATCCTTAATCGTGACCGTGACAGCATTATTGATTTACGTTGCATATGCACATATAGTTTTGCTATGGTATTATGTGGCGTTGGCGGTATTTGCAGCTTTTGTTGTGGCGTATATCGCTATGTATGGGTGGGATACATTGAAAGAGTTAAAAGACAGGTTTGTTAAATAGGATACAGGAAGAAACGGCAGACAACCCCCAACGGCTTATATCAGCTTTTGGGGGTTGTTTTTATTTATATTCGGGATATGGCAGCAATTCAAGGGGTGCAATGCCACATTCTTTAAGGGTTAGCCATTTATGGGAAATAGTGCCGTTGTCTTGCCATATCATAAACCCTTGTTTCTTTAAGTTTTCATCATGTTTGGTAAAGACACAGCCACAGCACACGAAGTTATCAGCAACATATTTTTCACATTCGGAAAATTTCTCCGCTATCCGGCGTTCGTTCTCTTTTCTGACTGCTGCCCTTGCATCCATATACTTTTCGTATTTTTCAAAATCCATAATATTTTTACCTCACTTTTAGGATACCGCCGGGGAATCCCCGGCAGCTTTTATATTGGTTATCAGCCTATCTTTTCTACTTGGTCGGCGGTAAACAGAAAGGCTTTTGCTAAGTAATAGTGATTGTTTTCTGTACCCTCTGTATTTTCGTCTGCCTCCTCACTTTTCTTTGCCTTATTCGTGAATTTCCAAAGGCGGGTAGTGATTCTTGCGTGTTCCCCTCTTTTAACAATGTATCCGGCGTCTTTCCATGCCTTAAATGTATGTAACGGTATCATGTGACCGCTTGCGAGGATATTTTCTATTTGTTCCTCTGTATATAATCCGTTTGCCAATGCTTCATTGATAATAATTTCTGTATTTGTCATTTCCTTAGTCCTCCGTTTCTTTTTGTTTTCCTTTGATGATTCTATTATATACTTGCGCAAGTATATTTTCAACCCGGAATAGCGCACAAAAATACTTATGCAAGTATATAAATAAGTTGTGCAGATTGTATACTTGCATAAGTATAAAAAGTATGATACAATCCCTATAAGGCATTTGTTGACATTATCAGATGATACAGGAGGTGGAAGAATGGCGAATACAGAGGACAACAGGGCAAGCCGTACAAAAAGCAAAAATAAGTACAATGCGAAAGCCTATGACAGATTTTCGGTCGTTGTGCCAAAAGGGGAAATGCAGGAAATAGACAGGGCAGCGAAAGAACAGGGATATAAAAGCCGTAATGAATTTGTAATTGCAGCAATCAACGAGAAAAGGGGTGTATAGAAATGCTTGAATTGGCAAGGGGGATATATGATTTTCTGCTAATGTTGAGAATCAAAATTAAAATCATGCCGGAAGCTGAATTTAATTCTTTGCTACTGGATAACTCACTAAGCACGGAACAAAGGATATATCTGCTTTATTTTAGGTATTGTTAAAAACGGAGTTGACATGTAAGAAATATCGTACAATAATAATTTCAAAAAGTGTCGAAAAACTATTGACAATATACTTATGCAAGTATATAATACAATCAGAACGGCAGAAATAGACAAAATAAATAAAGACCGATTCGGACACAAAACCAAAGGAGGCAAATTGCTATGAAGAAAAAGTATCTTATCATTGGTGCGGTCGTTGTGGTGCTTTTGGGGTATGGCTTATTGGCAAACAGCAGCAAGGACGATTCACAGGAAACAGGAAAGGCAACGGAACAGGTGGCACAGAACACCGAAAACGAACAAAAGTTCGGGGGGGGGGGTACTGCTAATTTAGCAACCCCGGAAACGGAAGAAAAAGACAAAGAAACAGAACAGGCGGGAACGGAAAAACAGACCGAGGAAACAGTAGAACACAGGACAGGGGATAATATAGTAGGCATAAGCGATAAAGACATGACCGAAGTATATTCGACAAAATACGATTCTGTCAGAAATGACGTTACCGAAAAATGGAAATGCTTGGTTATTGCGGAAAACAATTTTGACATTACGGAATATGCCTTATCATGCTATAAAAATTACTTTGATTCTGATGAAACTATTTTAGCGGTTATCAACCTCACGACAAAGACCAGTGCGAGCATTAGCAAGGTTGCCGGGAATCTGTATGTATCACAATATGAGTATGTGGACGGAGAAGAGCATGACGCAAAGATAATGTTTAGCGGTACGCACTTGCTTGATTATATTGTATACATAGATAACGGGGATATAGAAAAAGTGACCGAAGAGGACTAAAAGAAGCAAGGCAGGGCAGCAGGGCATAAAAACCTTGCTGCCTTTTTGTTTGGAGGTGCGACTATGAGGAAATTTAAACAAATGACACATAATGACAGGATAAAAATGGAGGCTTTATTAAATGCCGGACATTCAAAGGCAGAAGTGGCAGAGCAATTACATTTTCACAGAAGCAACATATACAGGGAATACGACAAGGGGAAGTATATACATAGAAATTCGGATTATACGGAAGAGGAACGGTATAGCAGCGATTTAGGGCAGAAAGCACATGATTACGCACAGGAGGGAAAGGGCCGTGCATTAAAGATAGGAAACGACAGGGAATTAGCAGAGTACATAGAAAGTAAAATAGTAGATGATAAATTTAGCCCGGAGGCAGCACTGGCAGAGGTTGAGAGGTCGGGCATTGAGTTTAAGACAACAATCAGCGTAAGGACGCTTTACAGATACATAGACAACGGCATATTTTTAAAGCTGACAAACAAGGATTTACCTATTAAAAGCAAAAAGAAAAAACATAATAAGAAAGTAAAGGTACAGAAAAGGGCAAGTGCAGGGGAAAGTATCGAAAATAGACCAGAAGAGGTAGAGAGCCGGGAAATATTCGGACATTGGGAAATGGATACAGTAAAGGGGCAGCGTGGAGTCACAAAGTCCTGTATGCTTGTACTGACAGAGAGAAAGACCCGTGATGAAATTGTTGTTAAGCTGAAAGACCAAACAGCAGCATCCGTTGTGGAAGCACTAGACAGACTGGAGAGAAAATGGGGCGATATGTTTTATAGTGTATTCAGAAGCATAACCGTAGATAATGGGGTAGAATTTGCAGACTATGAGGGTATGGAAAAATCTGTATTGAAAGAGGGAAAACGTACATTTGTATTTTACTGTCACCCGTACAGCAGTTGGGAACGTGGCACAAATGAAAATAATAACAGGCTTATCCGTAGGCATATACCAAAAGGGGTAGATTTTGACGATAGGACAGATGAAGAGATAGCATTTATTGAAGAATGGATAAACAATTATCCGAGGGGGATTTTTGAATACAAGACATCAGCAGAGTTGTTTGAAGAGGAAATACAGAAATTGGCATAAATTTTTTTTAAAAAAGTTGTCGCAAAACTATTGACAAAATATACTAAAAACAATAAATGAAAAAAATGCTTGCGCTTCCTGAAAAGCTGTGATATACTAAAAAAGCTGTTTGATGAGACAAGTATACGAAAAAATGATTTTATATAGAGAGGTGAAAACAATGAGAGAAGGAATCCATCCAAACTACTATCAGGCAACTGTTACCTGTAACTGTGGAAACACGTTTGTGACAGGATCGACAAAACCTGAGATCCACGTGGAAGTTTGTTCAAAATGCCATTCATTCTACACAGGACAGCAGAAGACTGCAGCAGCTCGTGGACGTATTGATAAGTTCAATAAGAAGTACGGCGTAGAAAGCAAATAAGTAGCAGAAAAAGGTTGAGGTAAAGAATATCTCAACCTTTCTTATTATGCCACATGGGCACTCTAAGAAGTAAAGGACACGTAGCGAATAGAGGAGAAAGATATGGCAAAGAAGAGACAAACACAATATTCTGGTATAGGCGGACAGGCTGTTCTTGAGGGTGTAATGATGAAAAATAAGTCAAAATACGCTGTGGCAGTGCGCAAGCCAGATGGAGATATTGATGTACAAGTCGAAGAATACAAAGGAATTTGTGGGGAAAAGACTTTTGCAAAACTTCCACTGATACGTGGGGTTTTTGCATTTATAGATTCTCTGATTCTTGGAATGAGGGTGACAATGCATTCAGCATCTTTTTATGAGGAAGATGAACAGGAGATGACAAAAAAAGCTTCAGAAAGCAAATCAGATGATATTATGATGGGAATAACAGTGGTTTTTGCAGTTGTTCTTGCAGTTGCGCTTTTTATGCTGCTACCGTTTTGGGTCTCCAATTTGTTGGGAAAGTATATTCGCAATGCAAGTCTCATTGCGATATTGGAAGGATTTTTCCGCATTGTAATTTTTGTGGGATATATTGTTGCGATATCATTGATGAAAGATATTCGGCGTTTGTACATGTATCATGGTGCAGAACATAAATGTATTAACTGTATTGAGCGGGGAAGACCATTGACTATCAAGAATGTTATGCGCAGTTCTCGTCAGCATAAGCGTTGTGGAACAAGTTTTCTGTTGTTTGTTGTGCTGGTCAGTGTCATTGTGTTCTTTTTTATCCGAGTGGATAATATGGCTTTAAAGCTTGTTTTGAGAGTATTGTTAGTTCCAGTGATTGCGGGAATCTCCTATGAAATTATCAGGCTTGCGGGAAGGAGCGACAACATGGTAGTTCGCATGATATCGGCGCCGGGCATGTGGATGCAGCGGTTGACAACCAAGGAGCCTGATGAGGAGATGGTAAAGGTTGCTATTTCTTCTGTGGAAGCAGTGTTTGATTGGAGGGAATATTTAGTAGAGACTTTTGGGTATGAAAATGAAACTTTTGAGGATGAGAATTTATGACCTACAGAGAGTTTTACGAGTATGGCAAACAAAAGCTGGTGGCGGCAGGCATTGAGGAGGCAGCATTGGATGCACGACTTTTGTTGGAATATATTTGTCGTACAGACCGAAATGAGTTAATCATACATGCTGATCGTGAGCGAAGCAGTATAGAAGAACAATTTTATAAGACTGTGATAGAAAAAAGAGCCTCTCATATACCATTGCAGCATATTACGGGAGAACAGGAGTTTATGGGACTTTCCTTTCAGGTAAATGCACATGTGTTGATACCAAGACAGGATACAGAGATTCTTGTGGAGGAGGCAATGCGCTATCTTGGTGATGGGATGCGCATTTTGGATATGTGCACAGGTTCTGGATGCATTTTGCTAAGTTTATTGAAGTATAGCAATGAGTGTGAGGGTGTTGGCATTGATATTTCACGAGAGGCATTAAAAATAGCACAAGAAAATGCACAGAGATTGCAGCTTGATGCGGTTTTCCTTGAGGGAGATTTATTTTTACCATTAAAAAACTTTAAATCAGAGAGGACTTTGGATACTCTTTTTGATATGATTGTGTCAAATCCACCTTATATTGAGACAAGGATCATTGATACATTGATGCCAGAGGTACGTTTGCATGAGCCGCTTGGTGCGCTAGATGGCGGAGAAGATGGGTTATATTTTTACAGAAAGATTGTTGCAAAGGCGCCTAAATATATGCGAAAAGGTGCATATCTTTTTTTGGAGATTGGTTGTGCGCAGGCGCAGGCAGTGACAATACTTATGCAGGCAGCGGGATTTGTTCAGATCCAAGTTTTGAAAGATTACGCTGGATTGGACAGGGTTGTGTTTGGAATGAAACCTGTGTAAAATTGGAGAAACAGACAAGTCAAGATAGTCAATTATTTTTCTACGATTTTATAAAGATAGGATAGGAGGATTGAAATGTTTGATAAGTTAGATGATTTGCTTCATCGATTTGAAGAAATTTTAAACGAGCTTAACGAGCCAACAGTTACTGAAGATCAGAAGCGTTTTCGCGCGTTAATGAAGGAACAGAGTGATTTGACACCACTTGTTGAGGCGTATAAGGAATATAAGAAATGTAATGAGACAGTGGAAGATTCCTTGTCATTGTTGGAATCCGAGAGTGACGAAGAAATGAAAGAGATGCTTAAGGAGGAATTAAGCGAGGCAAAAAAACGCATTGAGGAGCTTGAGACACAGATGAAAATTCTGTTGTTGCCAAAAGATCCAAATGATGACAAGAATGTTATTGTGGAAATTCGAGCAGGTGCAGGCGGTGATGAGGCAGCGCTTTTTGCAGCGGAGATTTATCGCATGTATGTGCATTTTGCGGAGGGCAGGCGCTGGAAAGTGGAGCTTGTGGAGTGCGAAGAAATTGGCATTGGTGGAATGAAGAGTGTTACCTTTATGGTATCGGGTCAGGGAGCCTATTCTGTTATGAAGTATGAGTCTGGTGTACATCGTGTACAGCGTGTGCCAGAAACGGAATCCGGAGGCCGTATTCATACTTCCACAATTAGTGTGGCAGTGATGCCAGAAGTAGATGATGATATTGACATTGTAATTGAGGACAAGGATATTCGTATTGACGTGATGCGCGCGTCAGGAAATGGTGGTCAGTGCGTCAATACTACTGATTCCGCGGTGCGTTTGACACACTATCCGACAGGAATTGTGGTTTATAGTCAGACAGAGAAATCGCAGTTACAAAACAAAGCGAAAGCATTTGCACTGTTGAAAGCAAAACTGTATGATATAGAGCAACAGCAACGCCATGATGCGGAGGCAGAAATGCGTAGAAGTCAGATTGGCACAGGCGATCGTTCAGAGAAGATTCGGACGTACAATTTCCCACAGGGGCGCGTGACAGATCATCGCATTAACCTTACAATTTACAAACTTGACAAAGTGATGAATGGAGATATTCAAGAGATTATTGACGCGTGTATCGCCGCCGACCAAGCTGCGAAATTAGCGAAAATGAATCAGAATTAATAGAAAAGGAGTGGCTTACATTGACATTAAGGGTTGGTGTAAGCCCTTTTTATATATTTTTGTGTATTTTAAAGCTCTGCCAGTTATAGAACCTAAACATTTGATTAGAATTTATTCTAAAATAAAGCCAGATTTAGCGATAAATTTATTGCTTATTTATACTGATGGTAGTATGATAGAGCTATGTAGGAATCGTTGAAGGAACTTTAAAAGTCTACTAAAAGAAGGAGGATGTACAGTTGAGTTTGAATTTTGAATTATTGGAAGAGGACAACATTAAGGTTAGCAAAAATACGTACTATTATGATTATGACGATGGTAGTGCTGAAGACATGATTCAGGAGATTATGGAGACAGCACAATTTTCAGACTTAAATGAGCTGACCATTGGCAGTTGGGGAGATCCCTGTGGAGAAAGCTGTCAGGCAATCATTGATGCTATTGTGGAAAACGCAGATAAGTTCTCGCATATTCAGAAATTGTTTATTGGAAATATGGATTATGAGGAATGTGAAGTGTCATGGATTATTCAGGGAGATTACAGTAAAATTTGGGCTGCAATGCCGCAGTTAAAAGAGTTGACTATCAAGGGCAGTATGGAGTTGGAATTAGGAGATAATATTTGTCATGAGGAGCTTACAGCATTGACAATTATCTGCGGAGGATTACCAAAGGATGTTATAGAATCTATTCAGAAAGCAAAGTTTCCAAAACTTAAAAAATTGCTTCTTTTTATTGGAATTGATGAGTATGGTTTTGATGGAGATGCAGATACAATTAAAGAACTTTTGGAACACATGGATTTTCCAGAGCTTACATATCTTGGAATTGCCAATAGTGAGATACAGGATGAGTTGACGGAGGTTGTGCTAAACAGCAAGTTTATGGGGCAAATCAGTGTGTTGGATCTGTCGAGTGGTACATTGTCTGACAAAGGGGGTGCACTGCTTTTAGAAAAAATCCCAAATTATCCCAATATAAAAAAGCTGGATTTGCATCATAATTATTTTTCGGATGAGATGGTGAAGAAGTTGCAAGCACTTCCAATCGAG
This sequence comes from Lachnospiraceae bacterium, assembly GCA_949383255.1. GTDB lineage: Bacteria > Bacillota > Clostridia > Lachnospirales > Lachnospiraceae > COE1. The sequence continues at coordinate 48,898 of CASJPF010000020.1, forward strand.
GTTGATGTTTCTGATCAGGAGGAAGTGGATATTTATAATGGTGAAGTATATATGTATCCCATATTGACAGAATGAGACAAGTGGTAATATTGGGCAGTCCTGATACGAAGAGAATGATTTATCTAAAAAAAGCAGCGGAACAGGAAGGGCTGCCTGTAACAATTGTAGAGTGGAAAAGCTGGGCAGAGCAGAATTGTCTTCCTAACGCAGAAGCACTTTTTGTAAAGATTGATCCACCTTTGTGGTCTAGCTGCTCTCTTGAGGAGTTAAACAGGCTGGCTGATACATATATACAACAGCTTCAAAATTTGGACCGCTTAGCGCGGACGCAGGAGATTATATTTTTAAATACACCTTCCGCAATTACCGAATTGCTGGACAAAAGAACATGCAAAGCTAAGTTGCAGCGGGCAGGTATATGTGTGACAGAAGCGATGCAAATACCAGTTAGCTCAGACACTGGAACATGCACAGTGGAATTGCTTTTTGAGGAAATGCGCAAACAGCGGGTTCATCAGGTGTTTATTAAACCAGTAAAAGGCTCTGGCGCAGCAGGAGTATCTGCGTTGCGCTGGCAATTGCAGACAGGGCAGATGGCACTCTATACATGTGCTTTATTGCAGGATGATTCTTCGTTTGTGAATACCAAGCGTCTGCGGCGTTTTTCTAAAACAGAGGAAATCATTCCTTTGCTCAATCGGATTTTGGAGCTGGGCTGCATTGTGGAGCGGTGGTATACCAAGACAGAATATCAAGGTTATTCCTATGATTTGCGAGCAGTGGTGCAGGACGGGCAATTGGATTTTTTGTTGGCAAGACTTTCAAAAGGTCCTATTACCAATCTTCATTTGAATAACCACCCTGTAGATGTTGCCACGCTGGGACTACCAAAACATACTTTTGAGGAAATAACGCAGTTGTGTAGGGAAAGTATGGCTCTCTATCCGGGGCTTCGGAGTGCAGGGATTGACATTTTATTGGAAAAAGGAAGTATGCGACCAAGGATTATAGAGATGAATGCACAGGGTGATTTAATTTATCAGGATATTTATCATGAAAATAAGATTTACCGTCGACAAGTACAGATGATGAAGGAATGGTTGCAAAAAATGAAAAGGGATTGTTCATAGAAATGGAGAGTAGAAAATGAGTGAAGACATAGTCAGATCGACGGCACAGGAAGTACCATTTCGCCTGTTTACCTCTGGTCGAAAGGAGCAAAAACCTTCGGTGGATATGACGCAGGTAGTAGGAACTTCTGACATTTTGTTTATATGTTTGGATACGCTGCGCTATGATGTGGCAGTGCAGGAGGAGGCTTCTGGCAATACACCTGTTTTGAATCAATATGGACTATGGCAGAAGCGGCAGGCACCGGGGAATTTTACCTATCCTTCGCATCATGCGATGTTTGCTGGATTTTTACCTTGTCCATTTGAAGCGAAAAATGTGACCGACAGGGAGCTTTTATTTTTTCCAAAAGCGATTGGACTGGGAAATAAGACGCCAAAGGGAGCCTATGGATTTTCTGGAAGTACAATTATGGAAGGGCTTGAGAAGGACGGTTATGATACATGGTGTGTAGGCGGAGTGGCATTTTTTGATAAGCGTTCAGATTTAGGAAAGGTATTTCCATCTTATTTTCAGAAAAGCTATTGGAATCCATCTTTTGGCTGCCCGGTGAAAAACAGCACAAAAAATCAAGTGGATTTTATCTTGAAAAAAGTCGCCGAGGCAAATTCTGAACAGCATATTTTTATGTACTTGAATGTGGATGCGATTCATTATCCAAATTACTTTTATCTTGAGGGTGCATCCGCAGACAGCCTTCAGAGCCACGCGGCGGCGCTTCGGTATGTGGATGGGGAATTGGGTAGATTATTTGCGGAATGGAAAAAACTGCGGGGTGATACATTTGTAATATGCTGTTCCGATCATGGAACTTGTTATGGGGAAGATGGCTGCCAATTTCATGGTGTGAACCATCCAGTTGTAAATACAATTCCATATAAACATTTTTTTATTTAAGTGTGTTGTGAAAGAAGGGTGGAAATAATGAATCCCTATATTCAATATATGTATAGTTATCCGCACAAGACTGCTTATCGTCCCTTGACAGGTATCCACTTGAGTGATTATATTTCAGTGATGGCAGGAAAAGGGCATGGTTTATATCTTCATATTCCTTTTTGTCAGTCGAAGTGTGGCTACTGTAATTTATTTTCTGTGACAGGCATAGAACAGGACGAAGTTGATAGATATCTGGATACGATTGAGCGTCAGAGCAGACAATATCAAGAGATTTTGGAATCGGTTCAGACAGAATTTTCTGAGTTGGTGCTTGGTGGGGGAACGCCGTTGTTTTTGACAGAGAGACAACTTGGACGAACATTTGATATTTTGGAAAAACATTTTCGTTTTTCCCCAAAAAGAGGATTGATTGTGGAGACTGCTCCAAATCAGACGACAACAGAGAAACTTGAAATTTTAAAACAAGCAGGGGTATCACGTGTCAGTATGGGGATTCAAAGTTTTTCTGACAGGGAGCTTACGGCGCTAAAAAGACAGCACACTGCCCAGAAGGCAAGAGCGGCATTGGAGCTGATAAAAGCTTATGATTTTTCCTGTGTAAATGTAGATTTTATCTATGGGATTCCGGGGCAGACTGAGACAAGTTTGTTGGATTCCTTAAAAGAAGCCCTGCGGTTTGAGCCGGAGGAAATTTTTTTGTATCCATTATATGTGAAACATGGTGTACGCATGGAGCGCGAGGGCGTAGTTTTGGAACCAGAGTCTGCTTTTGTACAGTATCGGGTGGCAAGTGATTTTTTGCGAGCAGAAGGGTATCGACAGGATTCTATGCGGCGGTTTGTGCATCAGAAAACGGCGCGCATTTTTTCTGAATGTGGATTTGGAACATCTATTGGGTTGGGGTGTGGCGGCAGAAGTTATCTTGGAGAACTTCACTTTTGCAGTCCCTATGCCATCACTAGAAGCGCCTGTATTGAGCACTTAAAAGAGTATGAGACCACGATGGATTTTATGGAAATTAAACATGGGATTCTGTTATCTGAGGAGGAACAAAAAAGGCGGTATATTATACGGCATTTATTTATTCGTCCGGGACTAGAACAAAATCGATATCGAGAACTTTTTGGAAAAGATGTGCTAGAAGAGTTTCCTGTGTTGCGAGAGTGGATAGAACAGGGATTTATAGTGCAACAGTCAGATTTGGATGCAAAAATATATTTTGCGTTGACCGATGCGGGACTCGAGCTTTCGGATTATCTTGGTCCACAGTTAATTTCTCCGAAAATAAATCAAGCAATGTGCGAGTGGTCACAGTGTAAACTAGGATTTTGCACTGCACTGCAAAATTCGTAAGAAAACACAGTAGTTGGCTTGATGCCAGTAACAGGAGGCCGAAGGCAGAACTGTTACTGTGAATGGGAGATAATATATGGACAAACATATGATTCTGTATCGCGGAAGCCTTAAAAGTTGCAATTACCATTGTTCTTATTGTCCATTTTCTAAGCATTCTATGTCAGAGCGAGAGCTTGAAAAGGATAGAATACAATGGTTTTCCTTTGTTGAAAGCGTTCAAAGGAAGGCGGAGGCGATGCATATTGGAGCACTGATGGTGGTGCCATATGGCGAGGCAATGATTCATTCTTGGTATTGGCAGGGACTAGCATATCTTAGTGCACAAGCAGAAATAGATGCAGTGGGAATACAAACCAACTTAAGTTTTTCGATACATGACTTCCTGCATTGGTTTGAAAATGCAGGAGGCGTATTGAAGAAGTTAAGGCTCTGGGCAACATTTCACCCAGAAATGACATCTGTGTCAGAATTTTCAACGAAGTGCAGAAGGCTTGTGGAAAAAGATGTTCTGCTTTGTGCAGGAAGTGTTGGCGTGCCAGAAAATCTGAATGTTTTGCGTGCCTTAAAACAAGCGCTGCATGCCTCAAAAGAAAGCAAAAGAGGTATTTATTTTTGGGTGAACAAGATGGACGGTCTGCGTCGGTGTTATACACAAGAGGAGCGTGCCGCCTTTTTGGAGATTGATTCTTATTTTGAAAGAGAACTGATGTTTATCCCTGCTAATGCAGCATTTTGTCAGAAGCGTCTATTTGTGGAGGCTGATGGAAAACTGCACACTTGTAATGTCAGTTCGACTTTAGTATCGCAGAAACGTTGGGAAGAGCTGGAGGATTTTCCGAATCCAGAGTGCAATCGAAAGTTATGTTCTTGTTATCTTGCTTATGGAGGACGGAAGGATTTTATGAATCAAATACTTTTCGGTCCCTATCCGCTGTTTCGGATTCCGCGTCACCCCAAAGCAGTTTTTCTGGACATTGAGGGAACTTTGTTTCCGGGCAAAGGGATGGCAGATATACCAGCGGGTATTATGGCAGGACTAGAGGCACTTGCAAGAGAAAAGATACCTGTGTTTTTTGCCACGACACTGCCTTATAAAAAAGCGATGGAGCGCTGCCGCAGGATTCGTCATCTGTTTGCAGGCGGTATTTTTGCAGGAGGAGCACATGTTGTTTTATATCGGAGACAAGAATATTTTTATTTGTTAAAAGGATTATGGCTCATGGAGGCTTTTTCTTTACAGCGGAAATTTGGATTTCGGGTATTGGCTTACCGAGAACATGACACACTATATAAAGTTACGTTATTGCGTCCAAGTCATAGAGTTTGGCAGACACAGGAGGCTGAAGATTTGATGTGCTGTATTTCCTTCGCGGACGAAAAGATACGATATTATATTGAAGAAAATTGTTTGCAGATTGTCTCTGCTGCCGCAGACAAAGCCAACGGAGTAAAAATGCTGTGTGGTTGGCTGGGAATCTCTCCCAATGATGTAGTTTCAGCAGGTGATTCTGAAGAGGATAGGGAAATGATGAATTGTGTTACAGTGTAATTTTGGAGTTATCGCTCTGCAACAGTTCAGCTTTCGGCTTTCTGTGTTACGATCGCCCACTAAAGTTTTCCAAAATACAGTTGACAAACCTAGAATGGTTCTGTATAATAAATGAATGTGTGGATAGGAGTCTGCTATGTTAGTGAATTTGACAGATGTATTTATAAATGAAGGACAAGTACAAGAGTTGACTGTTTTGTATGAGGCAGATACATTTTTAAGTCCGTTGGGAGTCTTTTCCATTAAGGAAAAAAGTCCTGTTGTACTGAAGCTTTCTAATATAGGACAATCAAAAGCATTTGTGCAGGGAACAGCAAAATTAGTGTTTACACTTTCTTGTGACAGGTGTTTGAGAGATGTTGATTATACATTTGATTTATCCTTTGACAGCATTGCTGTGTCACCAGATTATATTGGTGATGATTTAGAAGATGAAGATTCATTGGAATTTATAGAAGGATATCACTTAAATGTGGATGAACTAATCAATAATGAATTGTTATTAAACTGGCCAATGAAGATTCTGTGCAAAGAGGATTGTAAGGGAATTTGTAAGATTTGTGGCAAGAATTTGAATGATGGAGAATGTGGATGTGATGATTTTGTCCCAGACCCCAGAATGGCAGTAATTAAGGATTTGTTTAATGCGAATAAGGAGGTGTAATAATGTCTATATGTCCAAAAAATAAATCTTCAAAAGCAAGAAGAGATAAGAGAAGAGCAAACTGGAAAATGAGCGTACCTACATTGGTGAAATGCAGCAAATGCGGCGCTTTAATGATGCCCCACAGAGTATGCAAGGCTTGTGGCTCTTATAATAAGAAAGAGATTATTGCAGTAGATTAATCAATTGTTTCTATATTAAATAGCAAGGTGTAAAGTCCTATGAAATAAGTAGGATTTTACACCTTGTTGTTTTCTTTGTTTTTCCTTGATTTTTGATGGCAGGTTTAGTATATTTATATACATATGGAGGATTATGGCAATGGATGAAATAACCAGAATAGCAGTGGATGCTATGGGCGGGGATAATGCCCCTTTAGAGATTGTAAAAGGGGTCGTGGAGGCTGTCAATGAAAACAGCAAAATCAAGGTATATCTGACAGGTTTACAGGAAGTGATTAAAAAGGAACTTGTACAATATACGTATAATACGGAGCAGATTGAAGTTGTAAATGCGACGGAGGTGATTGAAACAGCAGAGCCTCCTGTGATGGCAATACGGAAAAAGAAGGATTCCTCTATTGTTGTCGCACTCAATCTGGTAAAAAACGAAGTATGTGATGCATTTGTATCGGCGGGAAGTTCTGGCGCAGTATTGGTTGGTGGACAGTTGATTGTCGGAAGAATTAAGGGGATTGAAAGACCACCACTTGCGCCACTTATTCCAACAGAGACAGGTTGTTCTCTTTTAATTGACTGTGGGGCAAATGTAGATGCGCGTCCCTCACATTTGGTACAGTTTGCAAAGATGGGGTCTGTATATATGGAAAGTGTTGTGGGAATCTCTAATCCAAAAGTTGCAATTGTAAATATTGGTGCGGAGGAGGAGAAGGGGAATGCACTTGTAAAAGAGACGTTTCCGCTTTTAAAGAACTGTCCTGAAATCAACTTTATAGGAAGTATTGAGGCGAGAGATATTCCTACAGGTTATGCAGATGTGATTGTGTGTGAAGCGTTTGCAGGAAATATTATCCTAAAACTTTATGAGGGGGTTGGCGCTACTTTAATCAAGAAAGTGAAAGCTGGCATGATGACCTCGCTCCGAAGCAAAATCGGTGCACTGTTAGTAAAACCTGCACTTAAAGAAACACTCAAGGACTTTAGTCTCGATGAGTATGGCGGGGCACCACTGTTGGGATTGAATGGTCTTGTAGTTAAGACGCATGGAAGTTCAAAAGCAATTGAAATTAAAAATTCGATTCTTCAATGTGTAACCTTTAAGGAGCAGAAAATTAATCAGAAGATAAAAGAGAAAATATTTATATCCGTTTAAAGTAGGACAGAAATATTTGTTACAGGTTATTTTGAGATAAACAGGGAAGGATCTGGTAAAATGGAATATGAAGCTTTAAAAAAAGTTATAGCAGCCGTTTTGGGCATGGATCCCGATGAGATTACAATGGAAATGACGTTTCTTACAGATTTAGGAGCGGATTCATTGGATTTATATCAGATATTTATGGGAGTGGAGAGGGAGACAGGACTGCACATACCAACAGAAGGTTTGGACAAGATAACAACAGTGCAGGAGGCTGTCCAATGGATTGAGAAAGCAAGAAGCCCTTTGTAAAGGGCTTTTTATGCGCAGACTTGTACAGAGGAAGTACGTCGATAAAGTGACCTATGAGTTGTGCACAAGCTAAAAAGTAATATTTCCAGATCGATTATAGTTATACAATAAAAGTAGGGGTAATAATGATTATGCGTAATATGAGAGAGGCATTGCAAGAATTACAACAAAAGATTGGGTATCAGTTTCATGAAGAAGCATTGCTCAAGCAGGCATTGACACACAGTTCTTTTGCGAATGAGCAAAAGATTAATAAACTAAGTAATTATGAAAGATTAGAATTTCTGGGAGATGCGGTGTTAGAGCTTATATCCAGCGAATTTTTATACAAGGAAAATGTGGACATGCCGGAAGGACAATTGACAAGACTGCGGGCTTCTATGGTATGTGAACCAGCACTTGCATACTGTGCAAAGGATATCAGCTTAAACTCCTATATCTTGCTGGGAAAGGGAGAGGAGGCAACAGGAGGAAGGAAAAGAGACTCTATTATATCTGATGTTATGGAAGCTGTAATTGGGGCTATTTTTCTTGATGGTGGTATTGAGAGTGCAAAAAAGTTTATTTATCGATTTATCCTCTCTGACTTGGAAGATAAAATTTTATTCCTAGACAGCAAAACACTTTTGCAGGAGGAAATACAGAAGAAAAATACAGCACAACTGTGGTACGAGTTGGTTGGAGAAACTGGACCAGACCATGATAAGCAATTTCATGTTGAGGCATATCTTGATAATAAACTGATTGGTTGTGGGGTGGGAAGAACGAAAAAGTCAGCTGAGCAGCAGGCGGCATATGAGGCGCTGTTAAAGATTAAAGGCAGAAAGAAATGATTGTGGACAGTGGGGTAAGGAATGTATTTAAAAAGTATAGAGGTGCAGGGATTTAAATCGTTTGCAAATAAGATTGTGTTCCAGTTTCACCAAGGGATTACTGGCATTGTAGGGCCAAATGGTTCTGGTAAGAGCAATGTGGCAGATGCCGTGCGATGGGTGCTTGGTGAACAGCGTATCAAGCAGTTGCGTGGAGAGTCTATGCAGGACGTTATTTTCTCAGGCACAGAACTTAGAAAGCCACTTGGTTATGCATATGTGGGAATTACATTTGACAATACCGATCACAAACTTGCAATTGATTATCAGGAAGTAACAGTGGCGAGACGTTTATATCGTTCAGGCGAAAGTGAGTATTCTATCAATGGAACTCCCTGTCGTTTGAAGGATGTAAATGAGCTTTTTTACGATACAGGTATTGGTAAAGAAGGGTATTCTATTATTGGGCAGGGACAGATTGAAAAGATCTTAAGTGGCAAACCTGAGGAAAAACGTGAGCTTTTTGACGAGGCAGCAGGAATTGTCAAATTTAAGAAGCGAAAGTTAGCTGCACAAAAGAAACTTGAAGATGAAAAAAATAATCTAGTACGTGTGTCGGATATTTTAAGTGAGCTTGAGAAGCAGGTGGAGCCTCTCCAAAAACAATCTGACAAGGCAAAAATTTATCTTAGAAAAAAAGAAGAACTCAAAGAGCTGGATGTGAATGTGTTTCTTGTGGAAAATAAGAAGCTGACGGAACAGCTCAATGAGGTTGAAAAAAAGCGTATAATTGCACAGGAAGATTACGACTACACTGTGCAGCAATATGATCAAATTAAAGTGGAATATGATGCGGTTCAAACTCAGATTGAGGAGTTGGAACAACAGATTGAATGTAACAGAAATGCATTGACGCAGGCAAGCGTTACGCGCGGCAAATTAGAAGGTGAAATCAATGTGTTAAAGGAACAAATCAAGGGATTACAAGGGAATGAACAGCATTTTCAAGAGAGAATTACCGCAATACAAGAACAGATAGAAGGCAAGGGGAAAGAACATGCCAAAATTTTGGTAAACAAGACAGCACTCGATGAAAAAGTTGACAAACTTGCAAAAGAACGCGATCAGGTAAAAAGTGTGCTTCTTAAGGTGCAGATACAAATTGAGAAGTTGGACCATCAGATTGAAGAAGGTAAAAATAAAATTATTACCATACTGAATGACAGGGCAACGATCAAGTCAAAGATGAGTAGTTTTGACACAATGATGGAACAGATGCGAATTAGAAAGGCAGAATTAAACTCCAAGATTCTGCGTGCCAGAAGTGATGAGGCGGAGCGTGATGCTGAAATAAAACAGTTGCGCGAGGAGTTTCAGCGTATCAATGACCAGATAGTGGAAGTCAGTGCAGATTTGCGTAAGCTGGAAGAACACAACACAGCTTTTCGGGAACGATTAAGTAGTAAAGACAAAGAAATTAGTGAAAATCAAGTTGTGTATCAGCGTTGTAAATCTCAGCTTGATACAATCTCAAATCTTACAGAACGCTATGAAGGATATGGAAACAGTATTCAGAAGGTTATGGAACAGAAGGAGCAAAATAAGGGGATTGTTGGAGTTGTTGCAGATATTATAAAGGTCGATAAAGAATATGAGAATGCTATTGAGACGGCACTTGGTGGAAGCATTCAAAATATTGTCACAGAAGACGAGGAAACAGCAAAAAAAATGATTGAATTTCTAAAGAAAAATCGTTTTGGGCGTGCCACTTTTTTGCCGCTTACAAGCATTACAAAGCCTCATGATTTTAAAATGTCAGACGCTCTAAAGGAAAACGGGGTGATTGGACTTGCTGATTCACTTGTTCGCACAGATGCGAAATATCAGAATGTGGCAAAGACAATGCTTGGAAGAATTTTGGTGATTAATCATATTGATAATGCGGTTAAAATTGCAAAAAAATATCATTATAGCATTCGGATTGTGACACTAGAAGGTGAGCTTCTTGTGCCCGGTGGAGCGATTAGTGGCGGAGCGTTTAAAAATAATTCCAATCTTTTAGGACGGCGAAGAGAGCTAGGAGAGTTGGAGCAAAAATTGAATGCTGCGAAGGAAAAGTTAGATATAGCAATGTCTGATATTGAGAATATCAAAGCGGAGCGCAATCATGTCAGAAAAACAATTGAAGAAAAAAAGACAACGCTTCAAGAGCTATTCCTAAAACAGAATACTGCTCGAATGAATGTTGTGTCCGCTGAGGAGAGAAAAAATGAAGCTGAACAAGGATTTGGTACATTGCGGGAGGAGCAACAAGATATTGAGAGAAAAACCGCAGAGATTTATATTGATAAGGAAAAAACACAAAATGATTTGAAAGTATCGGAGGAGGAAGAGAAAAAACTAGAAGAAGAGATTGCTATCTATCAAAAGGAGCTTGAGACGTGTCGGATAAAGGAGTCCGAGCATACAAAAAGAATTAGTGAATGGGATGTCGCATATGAAAAAGTACTTCAAAAGCGAGAGTTTGAACAAACAAATCTAAATCGCGTTGAAGGAGAGCAAATGCACAACAAAGAAGAACTTGTTGAGGTGCAGACCAATCTTGATTGTTGTCTGGCAGATATTCAGAACAGGCAACAGAATATGGAAGAGATTAGAAAAACAATTCTTGCGTCACATACCACACAATCTGATGTAGAAATTTCATTGAAGGAGAAGCAGAAGACAAAAGAAAAATTGTCACAGAAGCAGAAAAGTTTCTTTCAGACAAGAGAAGAAATTTCAGAAAAGAAAAATGCATTGGACAAAGAAGTGTATAGACTTCGTTCCCAACAGGAGAAGATAGAGGAGTCAATAGAAAACCAAATGAACTATATGTGGAACGAGTATGAAATCACGCTAAATAATGCAGTATCTATGCGAAATGAAACATGGAATAATATCTCTGACATGAAAAAACAAATTTCGGGAATTAAAGATGAAATTAAAAAGTTAGGTGATGTCAATGTCAATGCAATTGAGGATTATAAAGTTCTTATGGAGCGGTATACTTTTTTGAAAGATCAACATGATGATTTAATTGAGGCGGAGAAGACATTGCAAGGGATTATTCAGGAGCTTGACTCTGCAATGCGCAGACAGTTTGCTGAGAAATTTGAAGAGATCAAACGAGAATTCGACAAAGTGTTCAAGGAACTTTTTGGAGGTGGAAAGGGAACATTGGAGTTGATTGAGGAAGAGGATATTTTGGAGGCAGGGATTCGCATTATTGCGCAGCCACCAGGAAAGAAGCTGCAAAATATGATGCAGCTTTCGGGAGGCGAGAAATCTTTTACCGCAATTGCATTGCTTTTCGCGATACAGAATTTAAAACCATCACCATTTTGCTTGTTGGATGAGATTGAAGCGGCACTTGATGAGGGGAATGTGAACAGGTTTGCAAAGTATCTGAATAAACTTACAAAGAGTACACAATTTATTGTTATCACACATAGACGTGGTACAATGGAGCAGGCTGACAGGCTCTATGGAATTACCATGCAGGAAAAAGGGGTGTCAACTCTTGTGAGCGTCAATCTTGTTGACAGCGAGGTTGATACTTGGAGTCAGGACGAAAAAGAGAGAAAGAATGGGGGCTAAGAAATATGGCAGAGGAGAAAAAAGGATTTTTCAGCCGTCTAAAAGCAGGGTTAAGTAAGACAAGGGACAATATTGTTGCAGGCATTGACGCCGTTTTCTATGGGGCGTCGGAGATTGATGACGATTTTTATGAGGAGTTAGAGGAAATTCTAATTATGGGTGATATCGGCGTCAATGCGACAAATGATATTATTGAGCGCATGAAAGAAGAAGTGAAAAAGAAACATTTGCGTCATCCTTCGGAGTGTAAGGAATTGCTTGTCGAGAGCATAAAGGAACAGATGCGTGTAGGAGAGACCGCATATGATTTTGAAAATGAACAATCTATTATTTTTATAATTGGTGTCAATGGTGTTGGCAAGACAACATCGGTTGGCAAACTTGCAGGAATTTTGAAGAGACAGGGCAAAAAAGTTTTGATTGCTGCGGCGGATACCTTTAGAGCCGCCGCGGGAGATCAACTTGCGGAGTGGGCACATCGCGCAGGGGTTGATATGATTGGCGGTGCAGATGGTGCAGATCCAGCTTCTGTAATTTATGATGCTGTAAGCGCTGCAAAAGCGAGAAAAGTTGATGTATTAATCTGTGATACCGCGGGACGTCTTCACAATAAAAAGAACTTGATGGAAGAGCTAAAGAAAATGAATCGTATTATCGATAGAGAATTTCCTGATGCACATAGGGAAAACCTGATTGTTTTGGATGGGACAACCGGGCAGAATGCACTTGCGCAGGCAAAGGAGTTTGGAGAAGTAGCAGAGCTTACAGGGGTGATTCTAACTAAAATGGATGGAACTGCAAAAGGTGGTATTGCAGTAGCAATCCAATCAGAGCTAAATGTTCCGGTAAAATATATTGGTGTTGGTGAGACAATTGAGGATTTGCAGAAGTTTAACGCAGATGAATTTGTAAACGCGCTGTTTGATGTTGAGACAAAGGAGGCAGAAACAAATGAAAGTGCAGAGGATTGTGTGTTAGAGTCAAATACCTCTGTGGAAAACAAAGTACAAAATGACAGTGGTGTTATAAATGAGGGCAGTTTGGAGACAGAGGATTCTGCGGAACAAGTTTTGAGTGAAAATGTTGTAAGTCAAGAGGGTTCTAATACGGAGAAGTCTGAAGAGGATAATGAAGAGAAACCTAAGAAGAAAAAATGGTTTTTTTGGAAATAGGGAACTATAAAGAAATCCTGTGATAATATTGCACGGTTATATGGAACAGAGTAAAAAGATACCAAGAGGAGGTAAATTATGTCAGATATGCTTACACTAGAAAAGTTTGAGGAGGCATCGGAAATTGTAAAAAAGGTTACTTCGGAGACAAAGCTAATTTATAGCGAGTATCTAAGTATACAGACAGGAAATAAAGTTTATTTAAAACCGGAAAATATGCAGCTTACCGGAGCATATAAACTGAGGGGCGCATATTATAAGATAAGCACACTTTCGCCAGAAGAGCGCGAGAAGGGTTTAATTACAGCTTCGGCAGGCAATCATGCACAGGGAGTTGCCTATGCAGCAAAGAAATATGGTGTGAAATCAGTGATTGTAATGCCCACTTCCACACCACTCATGAAAGTAAATCGCACAAAAGGATATGGCGCGGAGGTCATTCTGGAAGGAGATGTCTATGACGAAGCCTGTGAGTATGCTTATCGGCTTGCAGAGGAAAAAGGATATACCTTTATTCATCCATTTGATGATTTGGCAGTCGCAACTGGTCAAGGAACAATTGCAATGGAAATTTTTAAGGAATTACCACTTGTGGACATTATCTTGGTTCCAATTGGAGGCGGTGGACTTGCGACGGGGGTGTCAACCCTTGCAAAGCTGTTAAATCCTAAAATTAAGGTGATTGGTGTGGAGCCAGCAGGCGCAAATTGTATGCAGGAATCATTGAAGGCTGGCGAGGTCGTGACACTCCCAGGAGTCAATACAATAGCGGATGGCACCGCGGTTAAGACGCCAGGAAAGAATATTTTTCCGTATATTAGGGATAATATAGATGAGATTGTCACAGTGCCAGATGAGGACCTTGTCGTTTCTTTCCTTGATATTGTGGAAAACCACAAGATGATTGTTGAAAATTCTGGGCTTCTTACTGTGGCGGCACTGCGTCACCTAGATGTAAAAAATAAGCGGATTGTCTCTATATTAAGCGGAGGAAATATGGATATTATAACCATGTCCTCTGTAGTGCAGCAGGGATTAATTTTTAGAGACCGGATTTTTACGGTATCTGTTCTGTTACCTGATAAGCCAGGAGAACTGACAAAAGTGTCAGAAGTGATTGCATCACTTCATGGAAATGTTATTAAATTAGAGCATAATCAATTTGTTTCCATCAATAGAAATGCGGCAGTAGAGCTTCGGATTACACTTGAGACGTTTGGCACAGAACATAAGAATCAGATTATAAAAGCATTGGAAGAGAAAGGCTATCAACCAAAGCAGGTAAGAACGAATATTTAGTGTGGCAAATCTTTTGCAATCATTTAGAGGTGTTATGGAAGCAGTAGTAAAACAGACCAAAAATGCAGCAAAGAAAATAAAAAGTTATGGGATACTGACTGTGGCGACAGTGATTTATGCCGCTGCAATCAGTTTGTTTTTAGACCCAAATAATATTGCGCCCGGCGGGGTGACAGGTATTTCTATCTTAGTAAACCGTTTTTTGAAAATTCCAACGGGAACATTAAATATGCTTTTTAATGTTCCAATTGTATTGTTGGGGTTGTGGAAATTTGGGTGGCGTTTTATCTGTTCTACAATGTATGCACTGATATTGATTACAATTTTTATCAACTCTTTTGCTGCCTATGGTGCTATGACAGAGGATTTGTTAATTGCGGCTGTGATTGGTGGTGCAATGATTGGTGTTGCACTTGCACTTGTCTTTAAAGCGGGCGCGACAACAGGCGGTGTTGATATTATTATAAAAGTAGTTCGGACAAAGCGCAAACATATTAAAACGAGTATTTTGTTTTTGATTTTTGATAGTATGGTAATCCTTGCATCATGGATTGTTTTTCAGGATTTGACAGTGGCTTTTTATGCTGGTATTGCTGTAATTACAGATTCTATTGTGATGGATAAAATATTGTATGGTTCAGATGAGGCAAAACTTACCTATATTGTCAGCAGCAAACCAGAGCAAGTGAAACAGCGTATTTGTAAGGAGTTAGATATTACAGCGACAGTTATTACAGCAAAAGGCGCTTATACAAATGCGCCGAAAGAATTGTTGATGATTGTTACCAGAAAACAGGTATATCCCCGCCTTGAGGAAATTGTAAAAGATGAGGATTCCTCTGCGTTTATGATTGTGTCTTCCGCAAGTGAGATTTTTGGGGAAGGGTATAAGGATATAACAAGAGATAAAATATAAGTGCCCGGCAATCCTTTTTGGATTGGCTGGGCGCTTATGTGTGTTATGCGTAATTTCAAAATAATCGTTGATAAGGATTTTATTACATTTTATATGATAAAATCTGATTAAAAGTTAAATAAAATGACAGGTAACGAGACAGTTTTAGAAGATGATACAATAGCAGATGCTTTGTCAAATATATATAATGATACTAAAAATCAGTTTGTTATTATTTTTGATGAGTGGGATTATCCAATTAGAGAGTTTTCTGAAGACTGTCAAGAGAGAATAGATTATATTGAATTTTTGCGCAGACTGTTCAAAAACAGTGATGCGAAAGAGTATATCCGTTTGGCATATCTTACAGGGATCATGCCTGTTGTTCGGACAAAAGGACAGTCTGCTGTCAATAATTTTGTGGAATATACAATGACAAATTCAATGGACTTAACACAGGATATTGGTTTTACAGAAGGAGAGAGCCAGTCTCTTTGTGAGAAATTTGATGTTGATTTTGACCAGATGAAAGAATGGTATAATGGATATTATTAAATGCTGTGATGGATGGTGATTCAGAGCAGACTGCAAATCTGATACAAAATGTGCATAATGATTTTGTTTCCAGCATTGAATACAATGATGAAAATTCGCTGTCCTGTACAATTATGATTGCATTTATTGCTGCGTTTATGTATTATCATCAGCCTATTCGTGAATTTCCATGTGGCAAGGGATTTGCCGATATTGTATATTTACCATTGCATAATCACCCCAATCGCCCAGTAATTGTAGTTGAGTTAAAATGGGATAAAAGTGCAGAAGCAGCAATTTCACAAATTAAAGAAAGACAATATCTAGAGTCGCTAAGGGAGTATTCAGGTGAGATTTTATTAGTGGGAATTGATTATGATAAAAAGACAAAAGAACATACATGTGTGATTGAGGAGGTCAAAAAGTTATACCACTATAGAGTAAAGTTTTTGTCAGTTGACATAGAGAAATAAATAGAGAGTACCAG
>CASJPF010000021.1 GCA_949383255.1 Lachnospiraceae bacterium
ATTGAGAAGTAAGAAAGCTTTTTGGGAAAATACAGCTTCCGATAAACCATACAAATTTGAAGATGCATCAACGTCCACTTAGATTAAGAGGTTATTGAAATTTAACATAATACACATAAAGGGAAGTGATGTCAAATATACCAAATCATTATGATACAATATCTACATCAAAATAAGTATGGAAATACCTCATGCATTATGAAACAAAGGAAGAGCTGAATGCTTCGGTATCTCTATTTAAACCCATGCACAGTGAAAAATCAATGCCCAGAGTTGTCCAAAGAATAATATATAATTTAGACAACTCTGGGCATTGATTAGAAGATTAAAAAATGGTACACTAAAAGTTACTAATACGGAATTGACTATAAAAATGTTTCTTAATTTTTATAGTAGGGAAAGCAAATGATGAGAGGAGGGGAGTCGTATTTTGAAAAAATCAAGATATTTCATTTCGACCCAGATGGAGGATTTCGTTTTATACTACAATCTGGTCAATGATACCTTGCTTAAACTTCCAGTAGACAAAAATGAAGGCTGTATCAAATGTTTGGAAAATCCAAATGATCACACTTCTATATATTGGAGCAAACTTTATTCAGATAAATTTATTGTTGATGAAAACTATGATGAGTTAGAAGAAATCCAACGTAGGCATTGGAAGGCGATAAATAGTAGCGACCAATTGGATTTGACTGTTATCTGTACATTTGGCTGCAATAGTGATTGTATTTATTGTTATCAGAGAAATCTTACATATCAATATTTGGAGATGAGCGAGGCAGATTTTGATGGGCTGTGCGCATTTTTAAATAAGGCTCCTCAGCGATATATTCATATCAATTGGTATGGTGGTGAACCACTTCTGGCAAAGGAAAAAATACTGCGTTTCTGTGCAGAGCTGGATAAGGATAAAAAACATACTTACAGCTATTCCGTCTCGACAAATGGTTCTATATATGATGAGAAATTTTTCCGGATGATGGAGCGTTATGGAATGACTAACGTGACAGTTTCGGTTGTCGGTACAGGTAGGATTCACGATCAGTTGCGCCCTTCTGGCGCCTATACTTCAGAGGATATAATGCACAACATTATTCGGATGACACGGTATACAAATGTGATAGTAAATTTGAATCTTTGCAAAAGTAACATTGAACAAATCCAAGAGGTTTTTGAAGCACTTTCAGGATATCGCTACTCTTCGCTTTTCTTTACATTTACGCGTATTGTGAGCTATGACCACAAGCCTTGTGCGGAGATTGTGTTGGATGTGGATACCTATATGAGGCATGTGATTGCGCTGTCAAACTGGGCGTTGGATCATAGATTTCGCATTAGTGATATGAGTTGTTTTCAGAATTTTGGAGTGTTTTGCGGAGCATATGCAAAACATAATTATGTGATTGGTCCAAGGTTATATGTATATCAGTGTGACCGCTTTTACAACCCCAAAGATGCTTTTGCACAGATAGTGAATGCCACTTTGGTATATAATCAATGCAATTCCGTAAGCAGCGAGGAGGAGCATTGCATTGATCCATATCAGGTAGAGGAGTGCAAAAATTGCAAAATTTTGCCATACTGCAATGGCGGATGTGATTATCTTCGGAAAATTGGAAAGGACGCTTGTCCTCCTGAAAAGAATTATTTGGAGGATTATCTGAAATTGTATTATCGCATATTTTATGAAGAACAGTAATTTTGTGATATGAGAATGTGTTCGGAAAAACAGATTAAATAAATCTGTAATAAAAAGTATGCAAAAATGATGCAAATTTGTTTTATGCTAATGATATAATGGTTATAATGGGGTTAGGAAATAACATGTGCAAGTTTCGCATAAAGTCATTCCTTATTGGCAGAAAACAGAGGTGCATATGGAGCAAAATAATAAAAAATCAATGAAATTATCAGGCAAAATAAAATGGATTTGTGCGTTGGCGGTTTTTTCCTTGGCAGCGGCGTTGTTTACAGCAGGCACAATGATTTTGCGCAAGGAGCTGAAAATCAATCCAATTTTTGCCGGAAAATATGAAATTCATGGAGTAGATGTCTCGCATTATCAAGGGACAATTGACTGGGAAACTTTGTCACAGCAGGGACTTGATTTTGCGATAATTAAAGCGACCGAGGGAAGCACACATATTGATGACCGTTTTGATGAGAACTGGCAGGCGGCAGAACAGACACATCTGTATCTGGGTGCCTACCATTTTTTCAGTTTTGACAGTGAAGGGGATAGACAGGCGGCTTCCTATATTGAGACGGTGGGAAGTCTGGAGGGAAAGCTGGCTCCTGTTGTAGATGTGGAGTATTACGGAACGAAGCGAAGCAATCCGCCTGAGCGTGCAGAGGTGATTAAAAAGCTTAAGAACTTGCTGGACGCATTGGAGCAGCATTATCAGATAAAGCCGATTATCTACACAACTTTTACTGTTTATAATGAGTATATTAAGGGCGAATTTGAAGGCTATCCGCTGTGGGTTCGGAGTATTTACTGTCCGCCGGCAGTTTTGTTTGGAAATAAGTGGAGTTTTTGGCAGTATATGGACACTGCTATGTTAGAAGGATATGTGGGAGATCAGAAGTATATTGATGTGAATGTTTTCAACGGAAATCGCGAAGACCTTGAGGAGTTAGTAATACAAAAGACAGAGTGTATGAATGTTGATAATGAAAAAACACAGTAATTTATAATGCAATATAAAGTCCATAACAAAAAGCAGCAAAGAATTGGCTGCTTTTTCTTTTATGCACACGCCGATGCATAGGAAATATGCCATTGCATGGCGCATCGGCGGCGCGGCGAGTAGGGAAGGTAGAACTTCCCTACTCGATTTCTGAAATAATTACGTGATATTCAAAACTGGAAGATTGTGTTATACTTTGAATATACTGAAAATATTTTATAGTCTTATGTAAAGGATTTTAAGAGGGAATTGGCGTAGAAAGGAAGGAAAATACATGAAGATAATTTCGACGGTAGTGATGGCGAATGATGAGAAGATGGTGACTTTGACAGTTGCGCTGTCAGAGGGAGAACAGGTTAAAAAGGGTGATGAATTAGAGCTGGCACAGATGGATGGAAGCACCATAACACGAACGGTATTGTGTGTCAATCAGTGGTGCTACAAGGAGATAGAAGACGTGCGGTCATGTACAGATTGCACAGAACAAGATGGAAATCTACCTGTTGTTGGTCCTTGTCGTGTGGAACTAACACTATATGATGTCGATACTCATACTTTGGATTCTGAAGAAAATAGAAGTACACAAGAATTTATACGAATGTTTCAGGAGCACATCTGCATTACTCCTTATCGAGAACTTGAGATGGGCTCACAAAGTATTTATGATAATATTCAAGAAGGTTATACAGTGCCAGAACGTGTGATTTTGTATTTGCAGACAAAGCGTCTTTTTACAATGGCACTTGGAGTCTATGTGCATCCTTTTAAAAAGGATGTAAATTTATTAGGACCTTATATGTATACAGATGGAAAATATTATTGGGATAGGGATACATGGAAATACGTTATAAAATATGGTCTAAAGCTTTCAGAGGATTTTATAGCGCATGTTATGTCAGAAGAAGGGGAGACTTTTTTGCAGTCTGTGTCAGGAGAGGATTCCTGGCAGGAGCGACTGCAGGATTTAAAGCAGCAGAAAAATACACTCTGTCTTTTGCCAGATGACGCCGGGGATATTTCACTTGAGGAGTTTTGACAAACAAGGTTTGACAGAATGCGACTGGCGTGTTACGGTATAGAAAATGAATTTTGACAGACAACAGCAATATGGAGGTTAGTTTATGGAGTATAATAAGAAGGAAGGCATCGGCAAAAAGTTTGTGGAAGGAATTTTGTTAAGTTTTGAGATTATGGGACTTTTTATGCTGTTGCAGATTCTGGTCAGTGTTGTTGGCGTTATGGCAGCAGTCGTGGCATGTATTATTCTGGGTGAAGAGGACATTATGCAGGCGCAGTACGCTGCGATGGATATTGTGATGGATGGCAGCTTTATGACAATGCTGACAGTTGTGGCGACGTTTGTATCCCTGATTTTTTCGGTGTCAGCATACTGGATTATCTGGGGTAGAAAAAGAACTGTGCAGGACAAGCAGTATTTTCGGGAGAAGGGGTTGCGGCTGCGCACATTTTCTATGATAGTGATAGGATGCTGCGGTCTGTATTATCTGTCTATCTTGATTGTTGCTGTGATTGCCGTGGTTAATCCACAATTGATGGAAAATTATAATGAAATGATGGAGTCCGCGCTTGGTGGTAGTGAGATACTGGCAGTTATTGCCGCAGTAATTTTGGCACCAATCAATGAAGAATGTATTATGAGGGGGCTAGTCTTGAAAAACTTACAGAAACATTTTTCTGTGCCGGTTGTGATAGTGACACAGGCGATTTTATTTGGAATTTTTCATGCAAACTGGGTACAGGGAATCTATGTACTTCCGATAGGCGCAGCGCTTGGATACGTGGCAGTGAAAACTAGGTCTGTACTCCCAAGTATTTTTATGCATTTATTTTATAATGCGCTCTCATTTGCAGTGGGAATGCTTCCAGAGTTCTGCCAGACAGGTGGCTTTGCCATTGGAACAGTTGTGATAAGTGCAGCGGTAGTACTATATCTGGGAAAGGCGGAGCAGACAGAGATCAGTGACAGATAAGGAGGAGACTATGGCAAATAATAAAGCGGACAAGCGAACTGGTTTATTTGAGAGTGTGCCAATACCAAAAGCGGTTGCGGCGTTGTGTGTTCCCACGATTATTAGTTCGCTGGTGATGGTACTTTACAATTTGGCGGACACCTATTTTGTCGGCATCTTAAATGACCCAGTACAAAATGCAGCAGTGACACTTGCGGGACCAGTACTTCTTGCATTTAATGCGATCAACAATCTGTTTGGCGTGGGCAGTTCGAGTATGATGAGCCGAGCGCTCGGACGCAAGGATTTTGATACGGTACATCGAAGTTCTGCCTTTGGATTCTACTGTGCGCTGGTGTGTGGTGTGGTATTTTCACTGCTTTGTACGATTGGAAAGACGCCTCTTTTGGCACTTTTGGGGGCGGATGCAGTAACGGTGCAGGCAACATCAGCGTATATGCAATGGACCGTTACTTTTGGCGCAGCTCCGGCAATCCTAAATGTCGTTCTAGCATACATGGTGCGCGCTGAGGGTGCTGCGTTACACGCGAGTGTCGGAACAATGAGCGGATGTCTTTTAAATATTGTGTTGGATCCAATTTTTATCCTTCCGTGGGGACTAAATATGGGAGCAGCAGGAGCTGGTCTTGCAACTTTTATCTCAAATTGTGTGGCATGTATCTATTTTTTTGTGTTGATCTATATCAGGCGAAATACAACTTGTGTCTGTATTCGACCGGATAAATTTTGTCTGCGCAGGGCGATTGTACTCGGTGTGTGTGGTGTGGGAATCCCAGCTTCTATACAAAATCTATTGAATGTGACAGGAATGACAATACTGAACAATTTTACGTCTGTATTTGGTGCGGATGCAGTGGCGGCGATTGGAATTACACAGAAGATTTATATGGTGCCAATGTATATCTGTATGGGAATTTCTCAGGGAATTATGCCACTTGTGAGTTATAATTATGCAAGTGGCAATCAAAAGCGCATGAAGTCAGCGATAGTATTTGCAGGGGAGATTAGTATAGGATTTATTACAGCGGCGGCAGTATTTTTTTATATTGATGCGGAGGGTGTCGTACATTTTTTTATGGACAATCCGGCGATTATTGCTTATGGAATTCGGTTTTTGCGGGGCTTTTGTCTTGGATTGCCGTTTCTGTGTATGGATTTTCTCGCAGTCGGTGTGTTCCAGGCACTTGGATATGGAAAAAATGCGCTTGTTTTTGCCATAATGAGAAAGATTGTGCTTGAGATACCAGCACTGTATTTGTTAAATTATTTGTTTCCGCTGTATGGACTTGCCTATGCGCAGTTTGTCGCGGAGTTTGTGCTTGCGATAGCAGCTATAGTGCAGCTCTTGCTAATCTTCCGCAGATTGGGCAGAAAACAAGAGTATATTGAAGATGTGTAGCAGGTGGAACAGGGAGGATAAAAAGGATGTTAGAATTAGGAAAAGTGCAGTCGTTAGTGATTGTTAAGGAACTGGAGTTTGGTGTATATCTGGGAGAGGTGTTAAATGCTTCCATGAATGAGAGGGTATTGTTGCCCAAAAAGCAAATTCCACAAGGAAGTAAAATTGGAGATTCCATAGAAGTTTTTCTGTATAAAGATTCCAAAGACAGAATGATTGCGACGACAAACAGACCACTTCTGTGTGTTGGGGAAGTGGGGAAACTGCGAGTTTCTCAGGTTACAAACATTGGTGCATTTCTTAGTTGGGGATTAGAGAAGGACGTTTTGCTGCCATACAAAGAACAGACTTGCAAGGTGAAAGAAGGAGATGAAATTCTGGTTGCAATCTATATTGACAAGAGTAGTCGTCTTGCAGCGACAATGAAGGTATATCGCTATTTGCGGCGCGACAGCGACTATCAAAAAGATGATGTTGTGGGTGGGACAGTCTATGAGATTCGGCAGGAGTTCGGGGCTTTTGTCGCAGTGGATGACCAGTTCACTGCACTGATTCCACGCAATGAATTGTACGGGGAAATTAAAGTGGGGGATATTGTGACAGCGCGCGTGTCGGCAGTGAAAGAAGATGGAAAACTTGATTTGAGCGTGCGGGAGAAAGCATATCTCCAAATTGGCAAAGATGCAGAGAAGATAATGAAACTAATAGAAGGTTATGGTGGTAAGTTGCCGTTTACGGATAAGGCAGATCCAGAGCACATTCGACAGGAGACAGGCATGAGCAAGAATGAGTTTAAGCGGGCGGTGGGAAATCTGTTAAAAAGTGGAAAGATTGTGATTGCCTCCGATGCAATTTGCGAGAAGTAGCAGAACGAAAAACAGCCCCGCAGGGCTGTTTCAGGCAGTGTGTATTCCATTACACACTAATGTCAATGTTGGCGCCAACTCCGGGATTGACGGAAAGCTCCATCGCAGAAGCATCGAGCATTTCTGTCATGGAAGCTGTGATAACTTCTGCCTGTTCCATCGATTTTGCCAGCATAGCAGTACCGACGTCGTTGAGCAGATTTGACTGAGCCATACGCATTGAAAGTCCTGGTATATCCATAAGCAACCCTCCATTCCTGCTTATCCAATATAGTATTGCGGAATGCAATACTACGTTATGTATTTCGGTAGAAAAACCAGAAAGCTTAAGATATCAGATTGCCTTTTTCAATAGTAGAAATTCTTTTGTGTATCTTGCATAAGCATGAAAAAAGAATTCTTTTTCAAAAAATATTTCAAAATGCATAAAAAAGTTGCTATTAGCTATAGATTTATTTGTATAAATATATTAAGATAATAACAGAATGCGATAAAAGGGATACGGCACATCAATTATTTTTTGTGGATAATGTATAAGAAGGAGAGTGGCATATGATTTCAAATCAGATTATGCAGAATACCATCGAAGGAATTAAGGCGATTGCAAGAGTGGAGCTTTTTGTAGCAGATATCGATGGTAAATTGGTGGCTTCCACCAAAACGATAGGAAACAGCTTTGAAAATTCAGTCCTTGAATTTGTTAAATCGGCCGCAGACAGCCAGGAGATCCAAGGATGCCAGTTCTTTAAAATTTATGATGATCAGCAGCTTGAATATATCCTGATTGCCAATGATGCGGGGGAGAATGCCTACATGGTAGGAAAGATGGCGGCATTTCAACTGCAGAATCTGATGGTTGCATACAAGGAGCGATTTGATAAGGATAATTTTATCAAGAATTTACTTCTGGATAATCTGTTGCTGGTGGATATCTACAGCCGTTCCAAAAAGCTTCATATACAGACGGATGTAAAGCGCGCAGTCTTGATTGTGGAATCTCAGAATGGAAAAGATGCAAATATTCTGGAAAAGGTGCGGGAGAATTTTGGGCAGAATGGCAGAGATTTTGTGACTGCGGTAGACGAGAACAATGTGATTGTTGTCAAGGAGATTGCTGACAATGAGACGAACCGTGACATTGACAAGTACGCAAGGGCGATTGAGGAAAGTTTAGTGAAAGATGGCATTAAGGACGTGCATATTTCTTATGGGACGAATGTCAAGGAAATCAAGGAGGTCAGCCGCTCTTACAAGGAGGCGAAGATGGCACTTGATGTAGGGAAGATTTTCTTTGCCGAACGGGATATTATTGCATACAGCGAGCTTGGAATTGGACGCCTTATCTATCAATTGCCAATCCCGCTCTGCAAAATGTTTATCAAAGAAATTTTTGGCGGAAAGAGTCCAGATGATTTTGATGATGAGACACTCATAACAATCAATAAATTCTTTGAGAATTCTTTGAACGTGTCCGAGACTTCGCGGCAGCTTTTTATTCATAGGAATACACTTGTCTACCGATTGGACAAGCTACAGAAGAGCACAGGACTCGACTTGCGTATTTTTGAAGACGCGATTACATTTAAGATTGCACTGATGGTGGTGCGGTACATGAAATATATGGAATCTTTTGAGTATTAAGGGATTGAACTAGAGGAGTGGAGTGAGAGATTGAAAACAACAGGAACTAGAAGACGTTCAGGTTCCGGTATTAATGACAAAGCGATTGTGATGGAGCATGTGAGCAAAGCATACACAGTGGGGATACCGGCATTAAACGACGTAAATCTGCATATAAATAAAGGGGAATTTGTATTTATCGTAGGAGACAGCGGTTCGGGAAAATCAACCCTTATCAAACTGCTGCTCCGAGAACTTTTGCCTACATCGGGAAAGATTATTGTAAATGGTACGGATGTGGTGCGGTTAAAGCGGCGTGCAATTCCAAAATTCCGAAGAAGTCTTGGCGTGGTGTTTCAGGATTTCCGCCTTTTAAAAGATAGAAATGTCTATGAAAATGTTGCTTTTGCGCAGCGCATTATTCAGATGCCGAATCGGGAGATTAGAAAGAATGTTCCGTCAATCCTCTCTACGGTGGGACTTGCGGGCAAGTATAAGGCAAGGCCAAAGCAGCTTTCCGGCGGTGAACAGCAACGTGTGGCACTTGCAAGAGCACTTGTCAATAAACCACAGATTTTGCTTGCGGATGAGCCGACAGGAAATCTGGACCCAAAAAATTCATGGGAGATCATGAGTCTGTTGGAGAAGATAAACAATAATGGAACTACAGTTCTCGTAGTCACACACAATCGTGAGATTGTAAATGCCATGCAGAAACGGGTTATTACAATGAAGAAAGGCATCATTGTCAGTGATGAGGAAAAGGGTGGCTACATCGATGAGGATTAATACATTATTTTATTGTATATGGCAGGGGATACGCAATATCTTTAAAAATAAATGGTTTACATTGGCATCTGTGGCAACGATTTCAGCATGTCTATTTTTGTTTGGCCTATTTTATGCGATTTTAACGAATTTTGAGCATATGGTAAAGAATGCAGAGCAGGGGTTGTGTGTCAGCGCCTTGCTTGAGGAGGGATTGAGCGAGGAGCGCGTGGCAGAAATCCGAGGAATGATTATGCGCAGAACCGAGGTCAGCGATGTACAATATGTGTCTGCGGAGGAAACTTGGGCGCAGTTTGTGGAGGATAATAAGTTGGGAGATGTCAGTTTCTATACGGAAAATCCACTTGAGGACTGTGCACATTTTGATATTTTTCTGAGTGATGTCTCCATGCAGCCGGCTCTGGTCAGTTATTTAGAATCGGTTGAGGGAATTCGGAAAATCAACCAGTCATTTTTGACAGCGCAAGCGCTAACAGGAGTCAATGCGATTATTGGGTATGTGTCACTGGGCATTATCATTATCTTATTTTTGGTATCCATCTTTCTTATTAGCAATACAGTATCCATTGGTATCTCTGTCAGAAAAGAGGAGATTCAGATTATGAAGTATATTGGCGCGACGGATTTTTTTACGAGAGCGCCATTTGTGATTGAGGGTATGGTGATTGGGGTGATTGGTTCTTTTCTGCCACTGATTGCAGTGTACTTTATCTATAATGAAGCGATGATGTATGTGGCAAAGCGCTTTCCATCTTTGTCTCAGCTTTTGGCATTTTTGCCGGTGGAGACAGTGTTCACCAACCTTGTTCCAGTGTGTATCGCGCTGGGTGTTGGTATTGGTTTTATAGGAAGCTTTACTACGGTAAGAAAACATCTGAGTGTATAGGAATTTAGAAAGGGCAGTTTTTAACATGACCAGTCGTATTGTGAAAAAAACAGCATTTTTTATGGCGGTGACAATCTTTGTGACTGCCATATTTATCAACACGCGTTCATTTGTCAGTCAGGCAGACAATGTATCGGATTTGAAAAAGAGTATTGAACAGAAACAGCAGGAAATCAAGAACACACAAAATGAAAAAAAGCAGTTACAGTCAGGAATGACAGATGTCAAGTCAATGATTGAAGCGTTAGAACAGTCCAAGAAAGATTTGGAGTCCTACGTGACACAGCTCGATCAGAATCTTGGTGAAGTACAGACCAGAATTTCGGAGATCAAAACAATGATCACACAGAAAGAGGCAGAAATCACCCAGATCAAGGCGGAGCTTGACGAGGCGATTGTAAAAGAGGAAACGCAGTATCAGAATATGAAGGTACGCATTAAGAACATGTATGAACGCGGGGATAATTTTTATTTTGAAGTGATTCTAAATGCACGCTCTTTTGGTGATATGCTTAACCGTGTGGATTATGTCGAAAAAATAACGGAATCCGATAAACGTATGTTTGAGGAGTTTCGCGCAACAAGACAGTATGTGGAGGTTTGCAAGGCACAACTTGAGTCAGAACAGGAGCTTCTGGAGGAGGCAAAAAAGAATGTCGAGTCGGAGGAGGCATCTTTAAAAACTCTGATTACACAAAAGCAAGCAGATATTAAGGCGTATGAAGATGATATTAATAATCGAGAGCAAATGTTGAGAGAGTACGAGGCTGAGATTGCAGCGCGCGAGGCTGAGATTAAAGAACTTGAAGAGATTTCTAAAGCGCTTCAAAAACAGTTGGAGCAGGAAAATAAAAAGAGGACATATGACGGTGGAATGTTTACGTGGCCCGCGCCATCTTATACACGAATATCAGATGAATATGGTATGCGAATGCATCCCACATTGAAAGTTGAAAAGTTCCACAATGGCCTTGATATGGCGGCACCAGGCGGCTCTCCGATACTTGCAGCATATGATGGTACAGTTGTGGCGGCGGCTTATAGTAGTAGTATGGGAAATTATATTATGCTGTATCATGGTGATAATTTGTATACAATTTATATGCATGCGTCAAAATTGTATGTTTCAAATGGAGCAGAAATCAAAAAAGGGCAGAAAATTGCCGCAGTGGGCACAACGGGGAGATCGACAGGAAACCATTTACACTTTGGTGTGCGGTTAAATGGAAATTATATAAATCCATGGAACTATCTGAAATAAGGAACGAATAATAGAAAGGCATTGAAATGCAGAATCAAGATTCAAATGGCAGTAATGGGACAAATAATCAAGGAAATTATTCCAACAACAATAATGTGATCAATAGTCCTGGAAATAGAGAAGCAGGGCATCAGAGGAGTACGAAATATTATATTCTTGGCATTGTAACTGGTATGTTAGCTGCCTTTGCTATTACACTTGGCGTAATAGGAGCGGTCCGAATTTACAAAGCAGTTCTGCCAGGGAGTCGGGGAAATGCTGCGGGTAGGACTGAGAGTATTACCAATAGAAGTGTAGAGAGAAAGCTTGGCGTTTTAGAGGACACAATTAAGAAATATTTCTGGAAAGATGTAGAGGAGGACGCCCTAGAAGACGGACTCTATAAAGGGCTGCTTAATTCATTGGAGGACCCATATAGTGTCTATTATACCAATGAAGAATTAATTGCATTACAACAGCAGACGGAAGGGATATACTATGGTATTGGTGCCTATATTCAGGATGGAGAGGCTGGATATGTACAGATTAGTGGTGTGATTAAGAATACGCCAGCGGAAACAAGCGGTTTGATGCAGGGAGATTATATCTATAAAGTGAACGATGAAGATATGCAAGGCAAAGATAAAGCGTATGTAGTCAGTAAAATTAAGGGTGAGGAACATACCTATGTTACCTTGACAATCATTCGTGAGAATGCGTCAGAGCCGTTAGAGATTGATGTGGAGCGCCGAAAGATTGAGAGTCCTACTGTGGAGTACGAGATGTATGAAAATAAAATGGCGTATATCCAGATTACAGAGTTTGATTTAGTGACAACAGGACAGTTTGAGACTGCCTACAATCAAGCAAAAGCAGATGGAATGAAAGGATTGATTATTGACTTGCGCAGCAATCCTGGAGGGAATCTGTCGACAGTCTGTGAGATTGCCCGCATGATTCTGCCAAAGGGTATGATTGTCTATACAGAGGACAAATATGGAGAGCGCGAGGAATATACCTGTAATGGAGAGAATAAGATTACAGTTCCGCTGGTTGTGCTTACAAATGGTTATAGTGCAAGTGCATCAGAAATTCTTGCAGGTGCAGTGAAAGACTATAAGATTGGAAAACTTGTGGGGACTACAACATTTGGCAAGGGAATTGTGCAGAAGGTAATTAATTTGTCAGATGGATCGGCAGTAAAGCTTACAGTAAGTAGTTACTTTACCCCCAATGGAAATAATATTCATGAGATTGGCATTGCGCCAGATGTGGAAGAACCATTTGACGCAGAATTGTATAAGAATGGGATCGACAACCAGCTAGAAAAGGCAAAAGAAGTATTGGCAGAGATGATGTGATAATTCAGCAAACAACCAAAAAAGGCAGCGTGAAGCTGCCTTTTTTGGTTGTTTGAATCACTATAAGAAATTTAACGTGGTACTTTTCTGACATCATTCGGGTTCAGAGTGCAGAATACTGGTTCGCTTTTATTAGTATAGTACCAAACCAGATTTCCATTTACGACAATCGGTTTACACTCTGACAGAGGCATATCATCAAAGCGGTATATACCAGAGATGGGTTCACCGTTTCCGTTGAGTAGTATACTCTTCTGGACGATTGATTTGACTGGCTTGTTTTCCTCTATAACGGAAACTGTTTCTGTCCAGAGTAGCATGAACTCGTTACCATTTAGTTTGACTAGATGCGGTGTGGTGACTACAGCCTCTGCCACCTTTTGAGGATTGCCCTTAACATCTGTATATTCGATATATTTATGGTTTGTAATCCAATGTTGCGTTGTACCGGCTGCTGAGAAATTATCCTTCTGTGTACTGGTCACAAAGATGTTTCGTATTGTTCCTGTAGAATATGGAATTGCCTTCTGGTCCACAGAGTTGCCAGCCACCAGATAAGCGGTATCAGATGCCTCAAAAGCACCTACAGATACACCTGTGAATGCACCAGAGCCGCCCATTGGCAGTACAGAAACAGCACGATTACCACCGAATGCATTTGCATCAGGGGCTTTTTTATTGTATTTCACCAGGACAACAGAACGTGGGTAAGCATCTCCCTGATCGACGGTCAGCAGCGTGTTGTCATCATCAACTAAAACATATTGATTAAAGGAGTGGCTTACATATCCGTTCCATCCAAGATTATACACGCCTGTAAGTTGCTGCTGAATTTCCATTGTGGAAATTTGTATCGTTAAGGAAATATTCGCCTGATGTGTGTTATACATTTGATGACATGTGCGAATATACAAGATATCGTCACACTCTACCATGCGAAAACTTCCATTCTTAAATGGATCTAAAGTATTTGCACCGAATAGACGGGTGGCGTCGATACGTTTCCAGTTCTTATCATATTTTACCACGCGCAATACTTCTTGAGTGTCATCTTTGTTAGGATTTCTTTCCCCAAATGCAAGGAAATAATAATCTTTACCTGCGTAGAAGCCGCCGAACTTTGACAACTCCATCTTAATAATTTTCTGCGACTTAAACTGATAATCGGATGTATAGGATTCTACACAGACATTATTATTACCTACACACTCTACGCGCACAAAGGTATTATCATCATTGTGGTACAAGTATGAGTTTATGTGTGAGCCTTCAAAATCACTGTAATTGTGACCACCTATATTTGTGGATAGTGCAGGGGAGGAGCCATTCACATCTTCATTTTCTTCCGGGATTTCTGTCTTTAAGTTCTTTGTCACTTCTCCCGTAAAATCTCCCAAGCCCTGTATTGTAACAGAAACCTGTTTGTTTGCCAGCTCGCTGTGATTTATAATTATGTAATCTGCGAATTCTTTCAATTCTTTTTTGTTATAAGTCAATACAATTTTACTCGGCTCTTTTTTGGTTGCTTTCGTTGCCTTAACAGAGGCCTTTTTGATTTCCTGTGGTTTAATTGCAAATTTTATAGTGGTACTTCCGTTACAGTTATTGCCAATTCCCTTGATTGTGACTGACGCCGTTCCAGCATGGAGATTATTTGCGTAAGCAACAGTATAGTCTTTGTTTAAAGCCAATTTTTTGCCACGTACTGTTTTTATTGTTACAGCAGGTTTTTGCTCTTTTCCATTAAAAGTTTTGGGGGAGATATTTGCTATGGTCACATACTGAGATTTATTGACATCTACCTTGCCAATGTTAAAAGTACCTACAAATTTTCCTTTATATTTACCTTTTCCGGTGATGATCATTATTGCTGATCCATAATTTACATTATTCTGATATTGCACTTTGTAGTCTTTATTATTTTTTAGTTCAGTACCATCTCTTGTAGTAAGTTTAACATTTCTTGTAATAGCTTTTCCAGTATATGTTGTATCTCCAGTAATCTCTATTTGGGTTGAATTAATATAGTACTCCTTTTCGACAGCATATACAGTGAGTTTTACAGTGACCTCCCCTGTATAGTTAGTGTTCTCTTTTGCTTTGAGCTTTAGCGTTGCTTTCTTAGGATCTTGTGGGTCAATAAACTCGTAATAGAATCCATTATTGTTTAGTCTTGTGGTTCCATCATAAATAATAAATGGTGCCGATTTGTCATTCGTGAGCTTACTTCCTGTAATAACCTTTAACTTCTTAATGTTCTTAGGAGTGATTGTAAAAAAGATTTCTGATAAACTTCCTTTATATTCTCCAGTTCCTGTAATGATTACAGAAGCTTTTGTTGTATCTGTACTAGCATTGATATTATTTTTATATTTAAGAGTATAATCCCTACCTTTTTTCAATGTAACTCGTTTCTTTCCGCTAAGTATTGAAACATTTACATTTGGTTCATAGGGTTTACCGTTATATACTCTTGATTTAATATTATCTTTAACAATGGTTTTTGTTTCATCAGCAGTTAAATCTATTTGTGGCAGCACTTTAAAGGTTTGTGTTACAGTTCCCTTGTACTCGCCTTTTCCTGTAATGATTGCAGTAGCTTCCTTTTCTACCTCACCAGGATTGCCATTATCTTTATATGTGAGGGTATAGTCCCTATCCTTTTTGAGTGTAACGCGTTTCTTTTCATCGAGCGCGGAAACAGTCACACTGGGTGTATAGGGTGTACCATTATAACGTTTTGGTTTAATATTGCTAATTCTGGTCTCTGCCTCTTCTAAATTGATTGGCGGAGTTATTGTAAAATATATTGTTTTACGTCCCTTATATTCTCCGATTCCTGTAATGATTGCAGCAGCTTTCTCTCCAGCGTTTACATTATTTTGGTATTTGAGTTCATAGTCCCTGTCTTCTTTGAGCGTGACTCGTTTCTTTCCCTTGCGTATTGAAACAGTTATATTGGGTTCATAAGGGGTACCATTATAACGCCTTGGTTTGATATTGTTTGTTTTAAGGTCTGATGACGCAACGCCTATATCGATACGTGTATCTTCTTCTCTTGCTCCTTGTGAAGCACCCATATTGATTTCTGCATCATCTGCTGGAATCCACTTCGCATACAACACAATATCTTCCGTGATAATATCAGTTTCAAAGTTCCATGCATTAATACATTCTGCTTCACGATACCATTCTGCAAATGTATATCCATCGGCTGTCGGTGCATCGGGTGCTGCAAATGTTTCACCGTTATTTACAGTTACAGGATCGATTTGCGCACCAATTCCCTGCATATTGAAAGTAACAAGACAAGTGTTTGCTGCGTCGGTGGTTTCAGTTTCTGCTTCTCCTTCTGTCCATTTTGCATATAGAATTGTATCTGATAATACCGTGTCTATTGCAAAGTCCCACGCATTGGTGCACTCGGGTTCTTTAAACCAACCTTCAAATTGATATCCTTCGGCCGTTGGTGCTTCTGGTGCTGTCAAAAGTTCACCAGTTTTTACAGTCAAGGATTTGATTGGGGTTCCATGCTCTTGTAGCTCAAAACTTACAGTATAGACTGCTGCGGAAGGATCTTCTGTCCATTTTGCATAGAGTGTGATATCTGCGGTTACAGTTTCCTTTTCAAAATCCCATATATTTTCGCATTCCGTTTCTTTGAACCAGCCTTCAAACAAATACCCTTCTTTGACGGGGACTTCGGGCAATTCTATTTTTTCACTTTCCAGAATAGACTGCGCAGGCACAATTGTGCCACCATTCGATTCAAAGGTTATATTGTATCGCAGAGGTGCATCTTCAATTACAGTGTATATAAACTCAGCAATATCACTGTCTGTATAGCCTTCTTTTACAGCAATTGCTCTCACTGTGATATCCTCTTCGATAGAGATTGGTTCAGTATATAAAATACTGTCAGTAGAAGGAGTTGTGCCATCAAGGGTATAGTAGATTGTAGCGTCTTCCTTACTTGTCAGAATCAGCGTGGATTCTTTTGCAACGGCTTCTCCAGAAGAAATGCTTGCTTCTGGGGCTGTCAGGATTTCTTCTTCCTCTGTAATAGAGAAGAAATGAACAATATAACTTATGTAAGGTTTTTTATTTTTGCTAATTTCTACTTGGAAGGAATCTTCGTCCTCATAAGCAGTAATATCAGATGTTTCTGGTCGGAAAATAATACTGCTTTTTTGTGCGGAATTGTCACTGTGTACATAAAAGTCACCATCTGCCGAATCCTTTGAGAAGTTCCATTTTTTTCCATCAGATTTTCTTGTCAGTGTCACGCCAATCTCGGAAGCTTTCAAAGTTTCATTTGTAGATATTGACCAAGGATAATCGTTGCCAAAATACTCGATAGGCATATTCTGGGCAGGCCATGCAATACCAAATATGCTTTCGTTCTCACCAGAATGGTCTGTTGCATACATTGCACTATAAATGCCTTTGCTTCCTGATATCGCGCCGAAACCAACTTGTTCCATAGACGGATTCAGAATTCTACTACGGTTTTCGAGCTGTGATATATTTTCACTGTCTTTATCTGCCATCCATGAATCAATTAGTGTTTCATTTAAGGTCCTTTTCTGATTGCCGTCAAATGCAATATTAGAATTAGAAGCACCTTCGGAGCCTTGCTGGAATAATTTTTCTGACATGTCATCAGGTTTTGATGGTTCATGGCTTAAATCGTTATTGACATAGTTTACGAGTGCCGCTGATTGACTCAAATCATTGTAATCTTCATTTAAAGATATATCATGCGGCAGACCTGCAATAAAACGAATTTGACGAATCATAGCTGCAGCGGAATCCAGTGTTTCAGAGGACAAGGAACCAACTTTATATGGCGCTGTGATAGAAGGTTCTTCCTTATAAGTAATTTTATCTGTCTTCACAGCATTTTCTTGTTCCAGAAACTCCAAGATTTCATCTGTGGTATGATAAGATACTTGAAGCTTGGTATCCTGTTGCTTGGAGTCGGTTGTTTCCTCAGTTGTGATTTCTGTCACTTCTTCTGTTTCAGTTTCAAGCGCAGTCGTTCCTTCTGTTTCGTCTTCAAGCGTGGTTGTTTCTTCGGTTGCGGATTCTGTTGTCTTCTCTGTTTCAACTTCAGTTGCTTCGTCAGTTATAGTTTCTGTTACCTTTTCTGTCTCGTTTTCTGTTGTTGCTTCGGTTACGGAGTTTGTTGCCTCTTCTGTTTCAATCTCTGTTGCTTCGGTAGGATTAAGGGTTATCGACTCCTCCGTTTCAGATTCTGTTTTGTCTGTTGTATTGCGGACAGACTCTTGCTCTGTTTCATTCTCTTTCGTTGTTTCTTGTTGTGTAGTTGTACTTTCCTGCTCAACAGAAGTTTCTTCTGACACATTTGTAGTTTCGGTCAGGACTTCAGCCGCAGCCGCAGGAAGATCCATGGTTGTAAATACCATAGCGATAGATAATATCATACAAAACAATTTCTTTCTCTTCATAAAAATACCTCTACTTTAATTGAAAGCTGCTTAAAAAATGGTTTCTGTTAGATGAGAACAGTGAACAAGCAGCAGTTCATAGTTCTGTGTCAAAATCACACCCTTTCGAGAAAAATTTTCTGTGCAAAGTATAAAATACTGGCATTCTTGCAGCAGTATGCGAGTCAGTTCTGTTGATATAGAATCAATTCACACGCTTGCAATAAAAATGCACATTTTTGCACAGGCAAATTATATTCATTATACTATATAATTCCAGTAATTGCCAGCGTTTTATTATCTGAATTTTTTGCATTCTTATTACGAATCAAATGTAATTTTTCAAATAGATCTATCTCTAAATCTTCAAAGTTTACACAGACCAATTTTTCGATTTCTTTTAATTTCCTAATGTTATTTATGCGAATTTTTCCTTTAATGCTATCTATATTTTACAATGGTTTCAAACTTTAGGAACTATTCACAAATATCCTGTGTAAGCTGTACATGTTATTTCTGAACAGTTCCTTAGTGTCCCTCTATATTATCTCTAAACGGAGCTGATGTATTGATATAAAAGATATAATTCCCATCATCTGTTTGATTCACATAGCAATCCCAATCATTGAATGTATAGTATTTTGACATACAAGTTTCGATTTCAGTTTCTTGCATTTCTGTTGAAAATGCAATAGAAGATAGGCAATCAACATGGTTGCTGGTTCCTGAAGTATTTCCGGTTTCCGAATAAACACTTATAATCTCAAGATCAGAAATTTCATTTTCTAAATTGCGCTGTAATGTATTAGTCTGTTTTTGCGTTGCAAGATGATTGATACACATGCCAAAATATTCATATATTATAAATATTGTGATCAGGATTGTTGGCAAAAGTATAACCACAATGCCCAATCTTTGCAGCCATTTCATAAATAGATTCTCCTAAAAGTATTCGTTCATTAAACAGATTCATTATTTGCCACGCCTTTTCAGCTATTTGTAAATTTATTCAGCGATAATTTCATACAATCGCATTGATTCAAGCTCCACTGTGGATTCTATTACAATTTCTTTTCGCAATATATTTTCTTCCGTTTCAACTGCTCCATAAATTACACCATCATTTCCCAAAAACTCTATTACTTCCTGGTCAATAATAAAGTCTAAATTTAAAGATTTTTTCTTATGGAACGGAATAATGATTGCTTCTGAATAAATCTGTGCATTTACAAATTTAATGTCTCCCTTGTCAAAGTTTACAGCAACTGCGGTATTTCCTATCAATAATTTCGTATATCCCGTTTCCTGTGCTTTCCAATCAAATGCTATTTCCACAGGCGTGCCTTTCAACACAGTTTTAAATGTTTTTTCGCCCTTTCCCAACTTTTCGCAAAGTTGTCTGTATGTTAAAAATTCTTTGGGAAGATGAAAACGTAATTTATATCTGTTATCAGTTTTAAATAATGACAATTCCATTGGAATAGACATTAATCCTCTGTAGTTTCCGCGGTCATTTGCCAGTCGAAGCCATGCAACACTGATAATTCTGTCCATCACTCCTGCATAAGTCTGTGCTGCATAAGCCAAACTTGTACTGTATGCACATAATATTTCTGATTGCGGAGTAAAATGGTAACCATTAAAGCTGCCGATAAGATAATATCCATCAGCAGACCAAAATACCCACTTTTTTTCTCCTGCAATATTGTCAACAGATAATTCAAATAAGTCGGGGCATTCATTCATTTTTTCTGCGGAAAATCTCTGTGTTTCTTCCCAATGGATGAAATCGATAGAACGGAAAATTGCGAATTCGTATTTGTCTAGGTAAAGCACCATGATATATGCAGCACTTTCTTTGTGATAAAATATTTTTGGATCGCGGTTTCCACCTACTATATGTGGGAGAATTGTTCCATCTATAAGTTGTAAAGTTTCTCCTCTGTCGGTCGATATTGCCAAGCGCTGTGTATGCTGATTGCCAGCATCAATAGACCATTGATTGCACCCGCCCGCAGCAGTATAAAAAAACAGTAATGTATTTTTGCCAAATCCTGCAACATTATCCTTATCCTGCCAACCACAACCAGAGTAGATTGTCCCATACTGGTCAGGTTCCATTGCCATAGGTTTATGTTCCCATTTTATTAAATCTTTACTTACAGCGTGCCCCCAGTGCATATTTCCCCAAATAACACCATATGGATTCCATTGGTAATAAAGATGATAAACACCGTCTGCATAAACAAGGCCATTCGGGTCATTGTGCCAACCGATTTTTGGTGCAAAATGTATTTGTGGGCGGAAAGGATACACATTTTGCACTTCTTCTTTGTAACAGAAAATATTGTATAGCATATCGTCTGGTACATTTCCTGTTACCTCTATATTCTGACCCAGATACTTGCTTACGTCCATTGATGTATAAAAATCACTGTTGGTTCCTCCTAATAGAATATCAATCTCTTGAAATTTAGTGCTATTAAGGTAAAAATGAAGTTTTACCTCTGGATTTTTTTTGTTTATTGGCAACCATAAATATGGATCTGAAATATGTAATATCATTCTCTTTTCTCCCATAATTATTTGAGATTTTTGCAACTCATATTTTAGCATAAGGGCATACATAATTCAACGAAATGTTCATGAAAACAATGTATTGAATATGAAGTTGGTTACGTTTCATACCCGCACCATGCACTTGCTGCATGGTGTCGGAGCCAGCGCCAAAATGCCTGCTTTGTGGCATTTTGTGTGCATTAATTGTTGCCAATTCACACTAAATCATCATAAATCAATACAAAATCTGACGTGGGTGTGAATTGTAACTGAAGTTGAAAAATCGGTTGATTCTGTTTTGGCAAATGTTTTATAATAAAAACATTACCAACAAAAATTTGAGATTTTATAACAGAAAAAAATAAGTGACTTATTGTAGAAAGGACTTTATTGTATGAAAGTGTTAGAATTAAATGGAAACTGGGAATTGAAAAACGAGGCAGGGGAGCTGCTTTGCCCAGTGAAGGTACCAGGAACTGTTATTTCGGGGCTTTATGTGTCGGGAAAGATCGCACACCCATATTATAGGGAAAATGAGTATGCAGTACGTGAACTGTTTTGGAAGGACTATCAGTTTGTGCGCAGTTTTTTGGTGAGTGAGGAACTGTATGCGCAAGAAGAACTGATTTTGGTCTGTGAGGGACTCGACACATTGACACAAATTATTATTAATGGAAAAAGAATTGCATCTACAGACAATATGCATCGTACATACCGATTTCCTATCAAAGAGTATGTGCATGTGGGTGAGAATGAGATTTGTATTGTATTTGATTCGGTACTCCAATTTATGGAACATTATAAGTATAAGGAAAACAAAAGCATTTTATATCAGCCATGTGGTGCGATAAAAGGAAATCAGTTGGTACGCAAGGCGCATTCTATGTTTGGCTGGGACTGGGGTCCACAGCTTGTAGACGCGGGAATTTGGCGTGACATTTATATAGAAGGAAATAGTGCTGTGAGAATTGAAGATGTGCGCATCAGACAATATCATGAGGAGAATGGAAGTGTTCGTATCCGTGCAATGATAACGTTGTCTGGCATGATGCAATCTGGACAAAATCAAGCATTAGATGAAAAGATTACGATGACACTTGCAGAAAAAAATGAGAGTGATGTTGAATCAGTTATAAAAGTTATGGCAAAGTGTGTTGAAAAAGCAGGATTGAATCCTGTTTATGAGGCGGAGCTTACTGTGCAGAATCCAAAACTTTGGTGGCCAAATGGTTATGGTCAGCAGCCATTGTATCAATTGATTGTTTCTGTTGATTGGAATGGTGAAAGTGTGCAGTGTGTGAAAAAAACAATTGGCTTGCGCACATTGACTATAAGTCAGGAGGCAGATGAGTGGGGAAATGAGTTTGCTTTTATGATAAATGGGGTGAAGATTTTTGCAAAAGGCGGGAATTACATACCAGAAGATGCGGTTTATCCATGGATTCAGAAAGCACAAACTGACTATTTGCTAAAGTGTTGTGTCCGTGCCAATTTTAACTGTGTCCGCGTATGGGGTGGCGGATATTATCCGTCTGATACTTTTTATGATTTGTGTGATAAATATGGCTTGATTGTGTGGCAGGATTTGATGTACGCCTGCAATGTATATGATGTGACAGATGATTTTACAGTCACAGTTAGACAGGAGACACTTGACAATGTGCGGCGGATTCGACATCATGCGTCACTGGGATTATGGTGTGGCAACAATGAAATTGAGTCTGCATGGCATCATTGGGGAGATTTTCAGAAGGAATCTGTGTATCTGCGCGCGGATTATATTAAATTATTTGAGGATATTTTACCAAAAGCAGTGCGTGAGGCAGATGATATGACCTTTTATTGGCCGTCGTCACCGTCGTCGGGAGGGTGTTTTGATGAGCCGGATTCTGACAGGCGCGGCGATGTGCACTACTGGGATGTGTGGCATGGACAAAAACCGTTCAATGATTACCAGAAGTATTTTTTCCGATTCTGTTCAGAGTTTGGGTTTCAGTCGTTTCCCTGCCTGAAAACGGTAGCCTCTTTCACAGAGGAAAAGGACAGAAATATTTTCTCAAAAGTGATGGAAAGTCATCAGAAAAATGCTTCTGCCAATGGAAAAATGCTTTATTATCTCTCTGAAAATTTTAGATATCCAAAAGATTTTCAGAGTCTGCTCTATGTGACACAGGTATTGCAAGGTATGGCAATTAAGAGTGGTGTGGATCATTGGCGGCGCAACAGAGGACGCTGTATGGGAACACTTTATTGGCAGATTAATGACAACTGGCCGGTGGCTTCGTGGGCAAGCATTGACTATTATGGTCGATGGAAGGCGCTGCATTATATGGCCGCAAAGTTTTATGCGCCAGTCGCAATCAGTATTCAGAAAACGGAAGATTTTATTTGTGTTTATCTCGAGAATGAGACATTCGCGGAACAAAACTGTAACGTGTCGTTGCGTATACGGGACACAACATTTCATATGATAGAGGAGTGGAAAACAGAGGCACAGGCAAAGGCTTTGAATGCATGTGCGTTGTTAAAATGTGAAATGGACACAATTTTCTTAAATAAAGAAGCTGAGAATAACTGTGCTGACGATAAGAAAGCTATAGATAAATACAATCTATTTTTGGAGGCGCAAGTTACACTTGCAGATGGAACCGTTTTGACGGACGTTGAAACCTTTGTGCCATATAAGCATATGGAACTGCCCAAACCGCATTTTACGACAGAGGTGAAAGAGACAGAAGATAGCTATGAGATTACAGTGCAGAGTGATGTGTTTGCACCATTTGTTGAGATGGATTTTGCAGATGCAGACGTTATTTTCAGCGATAATTTCTTTACGATTTCCAATGAAAGACCAGTGAAAATCAAACTGGAAAAAAGCGATATCCTGCGCGGAAGTTTTCAAGATGCGGCAGATTTGAAAGCACGGCTGACGTTTGTGAGTGTGGCGCAGACGTATTGATTTTATTTATGGAAAAGAGATTTAGAATGAAAATATATGCAAAGGTAAGAAAAAACGGAGAATATCACTCACAGAACATCTCACACGCTGTTTTTGGTTTTCGAGAGATGGGAGCGGAGATTGTAAAATACGAGGCGATTGACGCGATCTATGACGCCGTGACAGCAGAGGATATTGTGCTGGATTATATTGATCAGGTACAAACAATTCTTGAAAAATTTGATGTGAAGCCGTTTTGTGAGGACTATCCAATACAATTAACACCTTTTATGGGGAGAAATATTTGGACAGATTATATTGATTCAATCAATGCAAATCCTGAAAAGTGGGGTGTATTTGTAAAGCCGGTTCGAGACAAGGTTTTTACTGGAACTGTCATAAACGGACCGCAGGATTTAATAGGTTGTGGCAGTTGTTATGAGAACTATGAGGTGCTCTGTACAGAGGCATTGGACATTAAAAGAGAATGGCGCGGGTTTATGCTTTATGATGAGTTGGTGGATATAAGACCATATAAAGGTGATTATCATTATTGTTACGATCCGAAAGTAATCGACTGTGTGGTGGCGGCATTTCGGACCATTCCAAACCGCCCAATGGGGTGCAGCATTGATTTTGCAGCGATTGTAAAAGATGGGAAGGAGCAGACTATTTTTTTGGAAATGAATGATGGTTATGCGCTGGGCAATTATGGACTTTACGCGCTGCATTATGCGAAATTGATCTCTGCGCGGTGGGCACAGCTTTTGAATAGAGAAGATGCATTTGATTTTAGATCAATATAGGTGATATATTATGGTAAATACAATTGTGTTTCCCTCAAGCTTTTTTGATATCCGTAAGGTTGATGAGGATTTGCAGGAAGAGTATGACGCAGTAATGGAAACTGGTCTGTTTGATGTGGTAATATTTGGGTATGAAAAATGGTTTGATGAGGGAAAGTTGGTACTGGCTAATGTGCCGTCAGAAGAAGTGGGGGCTGTCTATCGTGGGTGGATGATGAAGCCAGAACAGTATGGAGAATTTTACAGTCAGTTGCGGGAGCGTGGTATTTGTCTGGCGACACATCCAGAGGCGTATACAGCGATGCATGTCTTTCCAAATGTATATAAGTTTGTGGAGGAGGATACTGCCAAAATGCGGATTTTTCCATTGCATGAGGAGATTAACATTGCAGAAGTGAAAAAAGATTTTTTTAGGTTTATGGTAAAAGACTATGTGAAGTCCGTCAAGGGAACAGAATTTCCGCGATATTTTGACCATTCTATTGAGCAGGAGGCGTTTAATCAATGGATGGAAGTATTTTATCAATATCGTGGAAATCTGCTTACAGGAGGAATCTGCATTAAGGAATTTCTGGATTTGAAACAATATGGCGACAAAACAAATGAGTACAGAGTGTTTTACATCAACCATGAAATTGCTACTGTATCGCGAAATTCTGGGCAGATTCCAACTGCCGTCACACCGCCCAAGGAACTTGTTGAAAAATATTGCAATCTGCCAAGTGTGTTTTACACTGTGGATTTTGCGGAGCTGGATAATGGCGCTTGGCGGATTATAGAGGCGGGAGACGGCAGTGTGTCTGGGCTTTCGGAAGGGCAGGATTACAAGGCATTTTTTTGGGCGCTCTACCAGTGCTTGTTATAGATAATGATAGTTGTCTTTCTTTTTAATAAAAAAGTAGATGGTGATAACAAGCGCAAGCAGTTCCGCGACTACGATTGCAAGCCAGATGCCGTCAATACCCAACAAGCGCGGGAGAATCAACACGGCTGCAACCTGAAACAGCAATGTTCGCAAAAAAGAAATTGCGGCGGAGACCACACCATTTCCAAGTGCTGTAAAGAAGGCGGAGCCAAAAATATTATGGCCCATAAACAAAAATGACAGTGAATATAAAGCCAATGCCCGCGTAGTTAGTCCCGTCAAATCAATATCATAGCCAACAAAAATCTTTGCAAGTGACTGTGCAGTTAAGATTGCCAATGCTGTCAAAATAACATTCCAAAGTGTGATTAGGAATAGACTTTTTCGGAATAAGCCTTTTAACTCTGTGTGATTTCCAGCACCATAGTGATAGCCAATAATAGGCGCACTGCCAATGGAGTAACCAATAAAAATTGCAGCAAAGATAAAGCTTACATACATGATAATACCATATGAGGCGACTCCGTCTTCACCAATGTAGTGCATCAGTTGGAAATTATATAAAATATTGACAAGTGACATGGAAATATTGGTCATTAGTTCAGAAGAGCCATTAATACAAGTTTTGCCTAAAATGTGCGCGTTTAGTTTGGTTTTTACTAAGTGCAGTTTACTTGTGTTTGGTCTTAAAAAGTACATTAACGGCACAACGCCTCCAATTAATTGGCTTGCTGCAGTGGCTGCTGCTGCGCCGACAATACCCCAGCGAAAAACAGCGACAAAAATAAAGTCGAGAAGCATATTAGCGACGCCAGCGGCAACAGTAACAGCAAGGCCAAGTTGTGGGCGCTCCGCTGTGATTAGAAAGCTCTGAAATACATTTTGCAACATAAATGCTGTCAGTGTGCACAGGATAATACGCCCATACACAACACAGTTGTCAAGCATCTCGCCAGAAGCGCCAAAAGCGACGGCAATTGGACGCAGGAAAAGGAGTCCGACCAGCGTCAACACAATACCGCTTCCAATGACAATATATACCATCATAGAAAAATATTGGTTTGCCTTGTCTGGCTTTCCCTCACCGAGAGCCTGTGAGACAACAGCACTGCCGCCTGTGCCAAACATAAATCCAACAGTGCCCATAATCATTAAAAATGGCATGATTAGATTGACGGCGGCAAAGGGTGTCTTTCCCACATAATTGGATACAAACAGACCATCGACCACACCATAGATAGAGGTAAAAATCATCATAATAATGGATGGGAAAACAAACCGCAGTAATCGTGGTGTTGTGAAATGATCTGACAATTGAATTTTCATTTTAACGCATCCTTTCTTATTTGATTGCGCAAACAGTCAAGATATTTTTCTGTCAGCGAGAGCAATAAGTCAGTTTCATTAGGCAGCATTTGTGAAAGAACTTCATTTTCCATTGCAATTACAGGAGCAATTTTTTCTTTTATAAATTGTTTGCCTGCAGGTGTCAGGAAAATGTGCATTTCACGTCCCTTTCCAGGATTTAAACAAAGCATTCCTTCCTTTTCCAGTTTGTGAATTGCAGAGTGAATTGTCTGTTTGCGAGTAAAGGCGTAATCGCAGATGTCTTTTTGACAACAGCCATCACCGAGCGCAGAGATGGCATAAAAGATGTCAAAAACGCTTTCGGAGATGCCAAGCTGGACACAAAGATCATGATAAAATTCGGAAATAGCCTTATTCAGGCGGTTTAGTTCATTTTGTTTTGGTAAGGGGCGCATTGTCATATTTTAGGATTCCTTTCAAATTTGCTTTGAAATTTTTTCTTGGAATTGTGTAAAGATTGCCACTATAATTTGCCTCATAAAACCAAGTCTGATTTCATACTTACTATTTTAGTCCGAAATCGGATTTGCGTCAAGTTATTTAATAAATTTTTAATTCCTTAACACCATCTCTTACCGTCGTTGTCATCAGTCACCGCAGCCCGCTGTGGCTCCTTTTTCTGTCTAGTCTATAAGA
Source organism: Lachnospiraceae bacterium (assembly GCA_949383255.1). Lineage (GTDB taxonomy): Bacteria > Bacillota > Clostridia > Lachnospirales > Lachnospiraceae > COE1. The sequence continues at coordinate 27,468 of CASJPF010000021.1, forward strand.
ATTTATCCTGCATCATATGCGCAAGTTATTCTGCGACTATTTCTAAGAATTCCTGAAAAAGAACTTTCTAACTGTAAAAAAATGGTTTATATTTACTCTTGTAGTAATTTTTCATATTTTTACAGTTTCAGAGTAGTTAATCTTTCTGGAAAAGGAATGTTGGTACAGCTTATATGGAAAGTGTGATCGGTGGAGAAAGGAGTTTCTCTTGTGAGAAGCATAGACTTTTATTGATGGGAGGTGCTAGTGCATCGAATAATAAATTTCTGATACATTGATGCAGTATGATTGTTCCTATGCAAGGCGAAGGAATGAGTCGTAGTGGTGGCTAAGGCGATTGATGACAACGTAGCAGATGGACAATCAGACAAGTCAAAGTGTCAGTTAATTATTATTCGATGTACTAGATGCGTGGTAATATATAAAATTAACAGAGGAGTATATACAGGAGGGAATTGATGAGCTATACAACAATTGGAAGCCTGATTGAACAGGCGCGGAGAGAGAAAAGAGGCATGACGCGTGAGAAGCTTTCAGATGGTATATGCTCATCCCAGATGCTTTATCAGATTGAAAAAGACCAATGTGAATCAGACCCTCTGATGACAGATATTTTACTGCAGCGCGCAGGAAAAGCGCCAGATAAACTTGAGCGGGTATTAAAATCAGAGATGTATCGTATGGTGCGGATGCGTGCCCTGTTGGAAAAGGTCATTTTGAAGAAAAAAAGAGGGTTATCGGAGAAAATCTTAGCGAATTATCCTGAGAGGACCAATGTGGATCAAATGTACCGATATCGCATGAAAGCAAGTATGTATTATCATATTGATAAAGACTATGATAAAGCATTGAAAAACCTGAGACTGGCAGTTGATAAAACACTCTCAAATTTTACATATGCCAAGATCGATCAGTATCTGATTTCCACGATTGAGATGGAGAATTTGCTTGCGATGGAAAAAGTGCGGATTGAGCAAGATTCAGAGAATGTTCAAGTAGAGTCAGAACAGCATCTGCAAAGTTGTATGAAATATATAGAAGATCATTTTACGGATTGCGAAGAACATGCTAAAATTTTGGCGAAATGTGTGTGGCTACGCGCACGGATTGCATATCATCAAGAAAAGTATGTACAGGTGATGGCACTCTGCGAGAGAGGTATAGAGGAATTGCGCAGGAATACGATGATTTATTTCATGCTGCCACTTTTGGAGATCATGGTACAGGCCGAACAACAGATGAGAATTTTGCCATTATATAACAAATGGGCAAAATATCATGATACGCTAAATTTTTTATGGAAGTCTTTTGCAGAGAAATGGTGTCCCACGGATGCACTTTTCCATAATTGTATTCAGATGGAATACCACCTAGACTATGAAAGGATTCGTGATGAGCGAAAGGCAAAAGGCATGACGCAGGAAGAATTTGCAGACGGAATCTATCAGGATACGGGGTCTCTTTCACGCTTTGAGACAGGAAAGATGTCGCCGAATAAAAAAACATTTGAAAAGATGCTTGAGAAGCTTGGAATGGAAAAGGGAAGGTACAATGGATATGTGGTGACAGATTCGTTTGAGGTGATGGAACTGCGCAGGTGTATGGATATTCAGTTGATGCAGCGCAGATATGCGGAAGCTAAGGAGAATTTGGAGGAACTGAAGCGGCGACTTGATTTGGAAATCGCTGAAAACAAAATGGTGGTGAATTTTCATGAGATCTTAATAGCAAACCGGATCGGCGAGTTATCTGTACAGACAGCATTGAAAAAGGTAAAAGGATTTTTAAAAGATGTATTTTATCATATCCCAATGAGAAATGAGGTACTGATAATGAATTATTATTGTCTCCTGTTAAGGGAAACGGGGCAGGAAGAAAAGGCAGACAGGATTTTTGAGAGTGTTCTACAAAGAATGCGTGGTAGTAAGGTGCGGAATGAGTATAGGTATCGGTCATATGCTCTTTTATTAAATAATTATGTACTCAGACACCGAAATTGGAAAAGAGCCATAACAGGGCTTAAATTTGAATTATTTTGCGGGAAGGCTTCAGTGATTCCGTTTTGCTTAAATAATATTTTAAAGGTATTAGAGAAAGAGGGAGCATCAGATCAGGAACTCAATCAGTGGTCAAAGGCAATATATTATATGAGTGATTTGTATTATTTTGACAGAGAAAAGGAGATATATAAAGTATATCTCCATGAAGAAAGAAAAATTGAAGTTATTGATTAGTTGTTATAATCAGCAGCTCCTAATTCAGGCGCCTCCTGATGGCATTCAATTGTAGTGCTTTCCTTAATGAAGGAAGTATCTTGAATTATCACAGAAAACGCTACGGTCAATAATAGGGTGGCAGTTGATTTCTTTAAGAGTGAAATTAATTTTTGAATCATGAATAAAACCTCCATATCAATTTTATTTTGGAAAATATATTATATACCAGAAAACAAATTCATACCATGGCTTTTCATTTATAAAGATTCGATAAATTTTTACAAGCGAAAAGCCATGGCGTTTTTGGAGAGATAGATATATTGTAAAAATACAAGCAGATTGAACTTATTTCGTGAGATAAGAGATTCATTGGGAAATGGTTATATAAAGGGAGTTATAATGATTTCTGTGAAACAAGTAAGTAAAATATATAAAGTAAAGCAACAGGCAGAAACAAAGAGTATTTTAAAGTCATTATTCAAATGCGAATATAAACAGGTAAAAGCAGTTGAAAATATTAGTTTTGATATCAAACAGGGAGACATGGTTGGATTGATTGGGTTAAATGGTGCCGGAAAAACGACAACATTAAAAATGTTATCAGGATTGATTTATCCATCTGCAGGAGAACTTCAGGTCAATGGCTTTACACCGTGTGAATTAAAAAAAGAATTTTTGAGGCAGATCGGCCTTATCATGGGAAATAAGAGTCAGCTTTGGTGGGATGTTTCTTCGTACGATTCTTTTGAATTAGAAGGTCAGATTTATCAGTTGGATAGGAATACCATAAAGAAAAGGGTCAATCAGTTGTCTGAGTTGTTGGATGTAAATCATTTGCTGAGAACACCAGTAAGAAAACTATCATTGGGTGAAAGAATGAAAATGGAATTTATTTTAGTGCTTTTACATGAGCCTTCCATATTATTCATGGACGAACCAACGATTGGATTAGATATTATTTCACAGAAGAAGTTAAGAGATTTTATCAAGGAGTATTATTATAAACATCAGTCAACTATGATACTCACCAGTCATAATATGAAAGATGTTGAGGAATTGTGTGATCGGATCATTGTAATCAATAGGGGGGCAATAATTTATGATGGATCGATTCGTGAGTTAAAAGAATATGGCAAAGAGGATGATTTTGAAAAAACGATAACAAAGTTGCTTGAAAGAAGAGAAATTTAATGGGATTACATAAAGCAGTATTGAAACTAAAAATAAAAGAATTTACAGCATATAGAAGTAATGTACTGATGAATTTCTGCTTTGGATGTGTACCATTATTCGTGTATATATTGTTATGGAAAGCAGTCTATGGAAATGATTTTAGTAAAATTGGTGGATATTCCTATACACAAATCATTACATATTATGTTCTGATATTTTTATGTTCGAGACTACTTAATATGAGGGAGAATACAGTAAAAATAGCAGATATGATACAAGATGGCAGTATGCATAATTTCATGCTAAAGCCAACCAATTTTATTTGTTTTAATTTCATGATGCTCAGTGCGGAGAAAGTAATTTATCTGTTCAATATTAGTATTCCGTTTTTGATTTTTGTTGCTGTGATTCATAAATATATTTATTGTAAATTTCGTAATATTGTATTTTTTCTGGTATCATTTTTTCTGGCTTTCGTATTGAAATATATAATAGGCTGCATTTTGGGATTCTTAGCAACCTGGATAGAAGAAATATCGGGTTTATTAGATTTATGGGACAATATCGAAGGTTTTTTGTCGGGAGGATTACTCCCGTTGACTTTATTTCCAAAAGAAATCAATAAAGTGCTTTCCTGTTTGCCATTTAAATATACATTGTTTGTTCCAGTGGATATTTATATGGGGAATTTAGAACGAGATGAAATATTTGCAGCAATTGGTATTCAATTAATTTGGTGTATTTTATTAAGTATTGTTTTAATTGTAACCAAAGTCAAAGCAAATAGAATGTATTGTGGATATGGTTCGTAGAGGTAAATAAGTGAATTATTTGAGATTATATTTTAATTTTTTAAAAAACTGTTTTCGCAGGGAGCTCCTATATCGATTCAATTTCATAGTTAGTATGTTTACTGTAGTATTAGGATATTTGTCTAACATTTTGTTTTATTATTTTATTTATGATACTGGTGTTGAAAGTATTTGTGGATGGGGTAAATATGAAGTGTTTATTTTGCTAGCTACAGTTTGGATTGTGGATTCTATATTTGGAGGTATGTTTTTCTTTAATTTAATCCGAATTCCAATGAAAGTAAAAAATTATGATTTGGATGCAATTCTTCTCAAACCCGTTGATACTATTTTTATATTAACATTAAGACAGTTTAACTTTGGATTGTTTGCAGGTACATTTTTTGGAATTTTATTTTTGTTTTATTCTGTTTCTATGGGAGGATTTTCAATTGGAATTCTAAATATTATTTTGTATATCATATTGGTTTTATGTGCGGTAAGCCTGTTATTTAGTATTTTATTTATGATGGTTACATTTTCGTTGCGCTTTGTGAGAATTCAGGGATTGATTCAAATTTTTTGGACATTGATGGATATTGGAAAACAGCCATATGCCATTTATCCTATGGCGATAAAATTATGTTTTATATTCCTGGTTCCGGCAATTGTAATTTATAATTTCCCACTTGGAGTTTTAATAGACAATAACTATCTGACGGTAGTGATTGCACTTGTGATATCACTCCTGTTTTGGCGGATTGCGGTTGTGAATTTCAGGAAGTCCATAAAGTATTATTATAATTAAGGAAGATTATGAGTAGAAAAGATAAAAAACCAAAAGAAACAATTGAATTTATTGAAAATATTTTATTGCAAAATCATATAAAGTATCAGATCACATCTGAACTAAATAATTGTAATTGTTTTTATTCTGTTAGAGTAGAGATAGATAATGGTCTGAAAATTGGTACAAACGGAAAAGGCATGACATATGAATTAGCATTAGCTAGTGGTCTTGCTGAACTTATGGAAAGATTACAAAGTAGAAATGGAATGAAATTTTGGTATTCAACTAAGAATTACCCTAATAAAGCGTTTGAATGTGAATATCAAAGTAATGATTTGTTGGAAAAAATTATACAAGATGATTTTGAAAGATTTGTAGGAAGTAATTTATATCAATACAGAATAGATTATGTAAATGAAGTAACAAAGAAAAAAGTCTCTGTACCCAATCGTTTGTTGAACTTATTATGTGGTTCAAATGGACTATGTGCAGGGAATAGCAAAGAAGAAGCAATCGTCCAAGGTGTGTCAGAAATTTTTGAAAGATATGTTCATAAATATATATCCAAAGATCATATTAAATGTCCTTATATAGAAAAAAAAGAAATTGAGAAGTACGCAGTTTATCAGAAAATGAAGTGTATAGAGGAACATGGTTTTATATGGGAGGTATTAGATTGTACGAATGGAGATAAATATCCAGTTGTTGGATTGATTGTTTTAGAGCGAAAAATGTCCAGATATGCATTTGTTTTAGGCTCAGATGTAGATTTTGAGATTGCACTAGAGCGTTGTATAACAGAAATGTTACAAGGAAAGACGATTGATACTTTGGCACAGGGCATGCAAAAAGTTGCTTTTGAAAAAGTTTGTTCAAATACGTTTGACTGGAATCTTGAAAAGCCAAGTGATTATTATGATTTTGTGGATAATTACATAAATAATTCTGTAAATAGTCCAATATATCTATTTTATAAAGACAATAGAGAGACCGTTTCTGTTCCTAAAATTTTTAGAAAAATGGATGATAATACGGAGGCATTACAATATGTATTTGAAATATTAAGAAAAAATAATCTTCAAATGTATACAGGTGATTTTTCGTATTTAGGATTTCCTACTTATCGAGTTTATGTTCCTCGATTAAGTCAGATATTTGATATAGATGAACAGTCGTATAAATATATAGATTCGCTACAAGAAAATATGAAAAAGATAATGAGGATTGATTCACTTACTCAGTATGAGAAAAATGAATTATTACAGAATTTTATATTATTAAGTACAAACTATACATATAGAAGAAGTCCGTTTAGCTCGGTTCTATTTCGGTTCTATGGCAATAAAGATTTTGATTTTAATTTCCTGTATTTAGATTTTGTTATTGCGTTATTATTGATGAGTAATCATGAATATGAAAATGCTTTATTTTATTATTCACGATTTATAAAGGAACATCAAATTTTTAAAATTAATTCTCGAAATGAGTTATTGAAAGTGATTTACGTTTATTTGAATGAAATGTCACAAGGCTATGATATAGAAGATATTTATCGTAAATTGGATTTTTTGTTTAATCATCACACAAATCGATATGTATATGAGTTTATAAAGTATGAAAAATGTTTAAATATGGTATATTGGCCCAAATGTCCTGAGTGTTCAGTATGCCCATATAATAAGGAGTGTTTATATTCGGAATGGCAACGCTTTGACGAAATGTTAAGGAAAAAACAGAAAGTGTATTACAGTAAAGAAAGGATTGAAATAGGGTTATGGACGTAGAAATATTTATTAAGAAAGTAAAGCCTGAGATTACAGAATGCAGAATTTTACAAGTGGAAGAAACTGTAAATGAAAGTGATATGCGAGAATGTGAGAAAAATGAAGAGGAGTAAATAAAAGTGTTATACAAATCAATTATAGAGAATAATACAAGTATTTATCCTATATTTTTTCCTACATCAATTACAATAAAATTAACTAATCGTTGTAATTTGAATTGTTCTTTTTGCTCACAAGGCGATGCAAGGAATGTTGATTTAGATTTAAAAACTATTAAAAAACTTTTAGATGAAATCAAGGGATATAGTGTGTGTGAAGTAATCTATACAGGGGGTGAGCCTCTGTTGCATCCGCATATCAATGAAATTCTTATGTACGGTAAGCGATTAGGATTGCATCAGATACTTGTTACAAATGGTATGAATTTGGATTGTTTTACAACAGATATATTTTCGGTAATAGAAAGTATAGGGATATCTATTCATGGAGATGAAACGGTTCATGATGCAGTTGTTGGACACAAAGGTGCATATAAAAAGGTAGTTTCTAATATTGATTTCATACATCGAATGAAAAATGGCCCTTCTATTACATTAAATTTTACCATATCTGAGAGAAATACTAATTGTATAAGTAGTGTTCAAGATTTGGCTAAAATGTATGGGTGTCAGATGTGTGTGGCTAGACTTAACAAAATTGGACGAGCTGAAAAAAATGAGAATATAAAAGAGATAATTGATTTATTTTTTTGTCAATTACAAGAAGATAATATGATTAAAGTAAGTAATGTTATTCCAACTTGTCAAGTTCGCAAAAAATATCGTTATTTATGTCACGGTTGTAGTGCTAGTATTGCTTCGGTATGTATTGAAGCAGATGCCAGCGTAAAAATTTGTGCTTCATCAAATCAGTCATATGGTTCTATCAATCAAAATAGTTTATATGAAATATGGAATAATAAAGAATTTACAGAGTTTCGTTCATTAAAATGGTTGCCAGATCTATGTAAGAATTGCAGAGATTTTACACAATGTTTAGGAGGCTGTAAGGCAGAGATTTCTGATCATCCACTTACATATAGTAAAGACTGTTTAGTTTCCCAAGCAATTGAGATATTCTTTAAGGATTGTAAAGATAAGAAGATGATTCTCTGTTTTGATCATATTAGAAGAATTAACCATGATTATTTACTTGTAGGCAGACCTAATAGAATTATTGATGAAGAGGGATTTTTGATGATTAAAACACTTATGAAAACAGAACAGATTGAAAGTTTTTTGAAAGGTTTAAAAGAAAGTAAAAAGAAAGAGGTAATGGAATTTTTATATGCAATGTTTAAAGACGGTCTTTTAATTTTAAAATAATTAAATAGGTGGTTTAGGTGACTAAAAATTTGAGAGAAAGGATGCTGAATGATAAAAATTCAGTTAAAAAAATATGAGATATACAAAAACAGAACAAGGAAATGTTGTTTATATAAGAGATCAGTATTACATTGTAAATGATTTAACCTGTAAATTACTTAATATGTATTATGAAAAAAAGCATATTAGCGAAATTGCAAATGAGTTAAAAATCGATGAAGTTGAAGTACAATGTTTATATCAGAAAATTTCAGATATGATAATTGAAGATCAAAGTTACAATGAAGAAATTAAGTTTTTGCAGCCTTTAAAAGTGCAATGGAAAATTACAAATCGATGCAATCTTCAATGTAAACATTGTTATGAAGGAGAAAAATGTGTAGAACAGCTAAGTGATGCTCAAATTCAAAGTATATTTCAAAAGCTTCTTGATTCAAATATTTTAAATTTGACTATAACTGGTGGAGAGGCTTTATTGGTTGATAATCTTGCAAAGTATGTATCGCAGTGCTTGGAAAAAGGCATTATGGTTAATATATTCACAAACGGGATTATGTTAGATAATTTTATAGAACAACTCGGCGATGTGAAAAATGGTAATCTATTAACGTTTGAGGTTAGCGTTGATGGTGCCCAAGAGGAACATGACTATATTAGAGGAAAGGGGAATTATCAAAAAACTATTGCCAATATTAAATGTGCGATTCAAAAAGGATATAAAATTATTACTAACACGGTAGTGAATGGTATAACGAAGAATAGTCTTGTAAGTATGATGAAAGAGCTGCATGCAATTGGTGTAGTGTCAATTCAGTTATCTAATTTAATGTTAAAAGGATGGGCAAAAGAACATGAAAATGAATTATTTATCAGTAGAAACGAATTAGCAAATGTATATCGAGAAATATGTGAAAATATTGATTTCGATTTCTATTATGCAGATATATCAAATGATGTATATCATTTAGATAAAAAGGGTGAAACTAGGAAAGAAGGAAAAAATACATGGAAATGTTGTGCTGGTGATGCCAGAATAACAATTGACTTTAATGGAGACGTTTTAATTTGTCCGCAATTTCCAAAGTATATATTGGGTAATATTAATCAACTTACATTATTAGAAATTTGGAATAATCCCTTAAAAAAGGATTATATAAATTACCTGAGAAATTTAAATAAAGACAAGCAAACTTGTTTTGTTTATGACTTAAATTTCTCAAAATAAAAATAACATAAAATATATAATTTATATCATTTTATGTGGAAAGGAGTGATATTGTGACACCAGTTATTGAAGCATTTAGTATTATTGATCAAAACAATGAAAACACAGACAACGAAGTGATTGTAAAAACTGAAAGCAAGGCTGTTTGTGCAGGCGGAAATTATTGTTCAGATATATGTTAATTAAATATGGAGAATAATTACTTGTTTTGATTAGGAAAGCTATAAAGAAATAGCTAGTCCTGAAAGTGAAGGGGCTGTTGGGAAATAACGTTATTTGTTCCATAATATTGTTTAAATCATTTGAGAATATAACAATATATTACAGACAAATTGTATTCCCGATAGTCCTTTTACTTATTTTGTCTTATTGGTATGTGTCTTCTCGTCCCAAGCTGACTAATATATAACAAAATTTCAGATGAAGTTGACATTATTAAGTAAGGAATTGTAGAAAATAACTGATATAAGTCAAGATGTATCAGTTATAATGGATGGTTTTTACGAAACAAATTTTCAAATTTTAAATAAATTGTGCTATGTAGAATATAGCATAACATAGGAAGGATATGGTAAAATAGCGACGGATAACTACAGACTGCAATGAAAGTTACACTTGTAGCATCAATCACAGTGCAAAAAGATTCCAAGAGTCAAAAATAAGAGCAAAGGGGAATAAGCTTGTTGTGTCTATATAGTTTTGTAGGATTTCATAGCCTCTCGGAATCAATATTAAAACGGGGAATTTATAACGAGAGTGGGAAAGACTACAGAGAACAAAAGATTAGAAAAATGGAGTATCAAACAGATTATACAAATTACAGTTTGAGAAACTCGTTGCTGCAGTATTAAAGCAGGCGGCTGCGGGAGACTCCTCAACAGCAATTGTAGAAGTCGAGTAGGGAAGCAGCTTTCCCTACTCGACTTTTTCGTGTATTAGTTCAAATCTCTGTACCATTGTATTTAAAAGACTTGCCTGAGTTGCCAGTTCCTCTGAGGTCGCGGAAGTCTCCTGTGATGCCGCAGAGTTGTCTTGGATTCCGCGGGCAATCTCATCAATTCCAGTACGGAGCTGTTCCATGCTTTCTGCCTGAACAGCCGAATTTTGAGCAGTATTTTTAATCATTTCATTAACATGGTCGACAGCACTTACAGAATCCTTTAATGCATTCATAGCATCTGTGGCGATTGCATTTCCTTTGCTGATTTCTTCCATAGAAATTTCAATCAGATTCCTTGTTGAGTTTGCAGCTTTCGCACTTTCCAGCGCAAGTTTTCCAATTTCATCTGCTACCACTGCAAAGCCTTTTCCAGCATCACCTGCGCGAGCGGCTTCGATAGAAGCATTTAAAGATAACAAATTTGTCTGGTCTGCAATCTCCTCGATTGTCTGAATAATGCCGACAACTTGCTGTGAGGTTTGACGAATTTCATTCATGGCATCCATCATCATAGTCATTTTTTCTTGATTCTGTTCGATCATAGCAGTGACTCTCGCCGTTTCTTTTGCGGAAGCTTCAGCATCACGACGACTTTCTTCTACGTGGTCTGCAACGGAGTTGGTGGTTGCAGCGAGTTCTTCTATGGAGGCTGCCTGCAGCTCAGCACCTTCTGCCAGCATTTGTGAGGCATTGGCAAGTTCAGAAGCTCCTACAGAAACACGTTCAGAGCTTGTATTGATACCCTCCATTACTTGATTCATTGAACTAGATATATTAAGCAGGGCAGTTTTAATTTTTTGAAATTCGCCAACATAATCATACTTTAATGTAATATGGAGCTTTCCATCTGCGATTCGCGCAAGTACTTCAGCAGTTTCGTCAATATAGGCAATGTATTCTTTCAGCCGGCTTACTGTTTTGGCTATAGATTCACCTAACTCTCCGATTTCATCATTTGATGTGATAGCAAGCTGGACATCTAGGTTGCCAGCCGCAAGCTGCTGTGCAGTGTGGTTTAACTCAAGAATTGGTTTTGTCACATTAGCAGCACTTTTCCGAATGCTGAGTGCTATGAGCAGGATACCAACTGCAAAAAGGATAATCAAGGCAATTACCATTATAATAAGCATAGAATAGTATTCTGACATAGGCATACTGCTGAGTACGAGATAGCCTGTATCTCCAACAGATTCTAAAGAACCATATTTTGTTATACCTTCAACCTTGTATTTTAAAAATTCGTTTCTTTTTGATGAAACAGCATCTACAACATTTTGGGATATACTGACTTCATTAATATTTTTTTGGATAAGATCAGTGTTTGGATGATAAAGGAATGTACCATTTTCCGATAAAAGCAGAAGATATCCGCCACGTCCAATTTTGTATCCTTGTAGAATTTTTGTCATATGGTCAAGTGAGATGTCAAAACCGACCGCACCCAGAACCGCACCTGTATCATCATAGACCGGCGCTGCGGCGCTCAAAATCATTTTTCCGGTGGAGGAATCAATATAAGGTTCTGTTAGAACTGTTTTCTTTTCTGTAATACAGCCATACCATCCACGTCCGGTAATATCCCAGCCATCTTCGCTTACAAAGCCATCAGATTGTATTAGGGCACTTGCATCTAAGTCGGAGATCCATACCGCCATAACATTTTCTGTATCTGTATTTGCAATACTGACAAGATAGCTCAGTACTGCATCCATTTTTTCTGCCTTAACGATATTGTCACCAGATTTAATTTCGCTCATAATGTGTTTGATGTCGGGATTGACAGCAAGTTGTTCAACGCCCTTTGTATACTGATCAAGAAATGCGGTCAGTTGGTTTGATGCTGCTTTGGACTCCAATGTAAGTTCTTTTTCTTTAGATGTCATAATGGTCCATCCAACCATACAAATAACAACAACTGCTACGACCAAAAAGACGAGAATAACGCTTTTGCCAATACGAGCCATGATTTCATCAGCAATTCGCTTTCTATTGCTCGTTGTTTTTACATTTTGTTGATTCATTTGAATACTCCTTTGTGTATTGAAAGGTTAATTGCTGTGATTCTCAAAGACATTTTGCAGTAGAAAATCTCTATGAGAACACAATATGTTATAAATATATTGTATCGCTCTTTTGGAAACAACACAAGACTTTTTTGTAGTAACTGTTTTAATACAGTAATATAGAATAATGCTACAATAGAAAAGTATTTTTGCTTTATTGATTGCAGGAAAAGTGTCTTCTTGTTATAATCAAGCGTAGGTGATGAATTATGAGTAGAAGTTATAAGAGAACCCCAGTTTTGAAATGCTGTGGTGATAAGAAATATGGAAAACGTCAAGCAAACAAAAAAGTACGACGGTCCGACAAAAGCGTGCTCTATCGTGGAAAACAGTATAGAAAATTATATGAGTCGTGGGATATCAATGATGTTATTGTATTCTGGAGCAAAAATGAGGCCGAAAAAAGTGGCATGTTTGATGTCTGGAAAAAGTGGTACTATCGAAAGTAGAAGGATGTTTGTTCGACAAATACGTCATCTGTTCTGTTGGTGTTGCCGTAAAAATGCTGTTGCTGCTGGGGAGGGCAAGAGTATTTTTACGGCAAGAGAACAGGGCTTTGTTTGGGTTGAAGGGTCAAAACAAAGGGCAGGCTTTTTAAGGCTTTTCGTCTTACTCATTTAGTGGTAAAGATGGATGAAGCTATTAATATTAGCATATGAATGCGCTGCTTACGTCGAACATCAGCATCAATGAGCAGTGTTGCTATTAAATGATTGTAACAGTTGGGAAATTACTCTATAAATCTCCAAATATCTTCTGTAAGTAAAACATCAAGAGCGCGGATTTGTGATGACAAAATATCATCCATCAGTATATTAGGAACTGTAGAAAAATAACTGACGCATCTTGACTTGGCTATTTCTCCGATTATGCATGCCAAAAAGCCTCGCCGCAGCCCGCTGCGCCTACGTTTTTTGACATACCTCCTCGAAGAAATATCCTACGCAGTCTGAATACTGACTACTTTCTGCTTGTGGGTGTGTAGGATATTTTAAAGTATGATTGCCATAAGGGATTCTAATTTCATTCACATTTCATTTAAACTTTTTGGTTTTCCTAAAATGTAAAATACTTTCATGGGATCTTCCCCAGTCATTTCCAAGATTAGCTTTATTTCTATAATGCCAAATTAGCCATTTACATCCTGAAAAATAGTGCATTGCTGGGTGCTTTAAATCAGCTAAAATCTCACTAAACTCGCAAATGTATAAACTACCTGTAGGTTTAAGTATTCGCGAAGCTTCACTTATCCATTGCAATGACCATTCAATATAATCTTCTTGTGAATCAAATTTATCCCAATTCGCTTTTTTTATGTTGTAAGGTGGATCAGCAAAAATTAAATCAACAGATTCATCCTGTAATGTTTTCAGCCATTGTAAACTGTCATCTGTAAAGATTAGCCCATTTTTTTCTAATATGAGCGGGCTGATATACTGTTCCTGTCTGGAAAACCTGCAAACTGTACTTCCTACTTTGATTATTATATCGGAACGATTGCAATTTTCAAAGTGTAAACTTCTAGCAAATGCAATTTTGGCAGAAATCTGGGAATTGCATTTTTGTACTAAATTTCATTCACCATGAATGAACTAAACCCTTCATAACAAGGGTATTGTATGCTCTTATTCAGTTGTTCTGTCAAAATTTCACTTGGCATGGATGAAATAAAGAACAGACAGAATGACAAAAACGCGTTTGAAGAGATAACTGTGTAGGACGAGTATATCAACAGTGAAAAATTGGGTGTGAAATCTGGTTGGAACATGACAAGAACGGAAATATAAAAATTTTTTTTGATGCCCCAAAGAAATCGTATTTTACGGAAAAATGGAACAAGACAGTTCGCAGTCGGAGATGAAAAGAAGATACAGAAGTTAAAACGGAAGCTAGTACAGGTGGAGAATGAACTAAGTCATAAGGATAATGAGACATATAGAAGGCAGAATATGATTTTTTCATAATGAGGGCTATCTGACAAAGAGCAGTTCTTTTTAAAATTGGTTCGTCTTGTTTTTCCAACAACTGATTTTACGTCAGGCGTCCGCCCTATGAAATGAAAGATACAAACTGCCCTATATGAGTAAGTAACCAACATCATTTTGCATGAACGAATTGTTATAAAATCACATTGCAAACATAGGTGATGCTTGTTATACTAAAAGATATAAAAGGCAAACAAAACACAAGAATAAAACGAAAATGAGTGGCTAACAAATGTGTGAAAGATTAGAGTATCTAAAAGATAAAAAAGAAAGGAACAGAATATGAAATTTGATGTTGAAAAGTTCAGAAAGGATTGTAAAATAAGTGATACAAAAAGGGATGCTGGTCTGACAACGCCAGATAATATCCTGCGATACAATGATATTTCTTATGGAAAATATGGTAAATATAACCTTCTTGACATCTATCATCAGAAGGAGGTTACTGCGCCGCAAAAGACCATTATTGATATTCATGGTGGCGGATGGACTTATGGAGACAAAGATGTTTATCAGTACTACTGCATGGATTTGGCACAGAGAGGTTTTACAGTTGTGAATTTTTCTTATCGCTTGGCGCCAGAAAATCCGTTTCCAGCAGCGTTAGAGGATATCAATACTGTGTTTATATGGGTTGCAGAAAACGCTTGTACATATCATATTGACCTTGACAAAATTTGTGTGACAGGCGATTCCGCAGGAGCCCAGCTTGCAAGTCAATATTTGACGCTTTTGTGCAGTGCGGAATATCGAAAATTATTTTCAATGCAGGTGCCATTTGACAAAATTGCAGTCAAGGCGGTGGCGCTTAATTGTGGGCGTTATGATATGAATTACTGTTTAGAAAACAAAATAGATGACCCATTTTTGACATATATAGATAAAGCATTGTCAGAGGATAGAGAACTGACACTTGAGCGTATTAATGCCATAAAATACATTAACAAGAATTTTCCACCTGCGTATATTATGACTTCGGAATACGATTTTCTGAAGGAAGATGCAAAACCTATGTATGATTTGCTTCATCAGAAAGGGATTCCATGTATGTACAAACTGTATGGCAAAGAGGGAGATGACTATATGGGGCATGTGTTCCACCTTAATTTGCGCTTGGAGGAGGCACGTGTATGCAATGATGAAGAATGTAGTTTTTTTGACGGAATTGTGCAGTGATGGGTTTCGCTTTTTTACAGATCCTTAGATGTTTTTATGAATAAAAATTAAATTTTGGGGGAATTAAAGATGAATAAAATAGGTATTATCGGTGCAATGGAGCTGGAAGTAGCGGAGTTAAAATCAAAGATGGAATTGAAAAATGTTGTCGATAAGGCAGGGATGCAATTTCATGAAGGGGTGTTGAATAGAAAAGATGTTGTTATTGTACAGTGTGGTATTGGAAAGGTAAATGCAGGTATCTGCGTGCAGATTTTGGCGGATATATTTGCAGTGGATGCTGTGATAAATACAGGTGTTGCTGGTTCACTGCGCGCAGAAATTAATATTGGGGATATTGTTGTCTCTGCAGATGCGTGTGAACATGATATGGATGTCAGCGCACTTGGTTATGAGCCAGGTATTATTCCGCAGATGGAAACATCTTTCTTTAAAGCGGACAGAAAACTTGCTGAGGAGGCAATTTCCGTTTGTCGTGAAGTGAACCCAGAAATTAATGTGTATGAAGGGCGCGTTGTAAGCGGAGACCAATTTATTTCAGATGGTACAGTAAAAGATAGATTGATTCAGCAGTTTGATGGTTCCTGTGCGGAAATGGAAGGCGCGGCAATTGCACACGCGGCATTTTTGAATAAACTTCCTTATGTAGTGCTTCGCGCGATTTCAGATAAAGCGGATGGCAGTGCACATATGGATTACCCAGAGTTTGAGCGCGCAGCAGCAGCACATTGTGCAAAATTAGTGGAGAATTTGGTTGCGCGATTATAAAACGAAATCTATGGTTCTAACACACTTTTTGCATGGAGGTAGTATTAATGAAAATACATTTTGGGGTGGATTATTATCCAGAGCACTGGCCAAAAAAGCGCTGGGAGACCGATGTGCAGCTTATGAAAGAAATGGGTGTACAAGTGGTGCGTATGGCAGAATTTTCATGGTTTAAAATGGAACCTGTGCAAGGGGAATTTCATTTTGAATGGCTTGAGGAGGCAATTGCACTTCTGGATCGTTATGGGATTAAGACAATTCTGGGTACGCCAACAGCGGCACCGCCAGCGTGGATTATACACAAGAATCCAGAGATACAGCCAATTGATAGGGAAGGAAGACGTAGATTCTTTGGTGGACGTCACCATGATTGCCAGTCGAATCCTATTTATCGCGCACATATTAAACAGTTTGTAACTGCATTTGCGAAACGTTTCGCAGATAACCCAGGTGTGATTGGATGGCAAATTGACAATGAGCTTGGCAATTCGCATGGTGAGTTATGTATGTGTGCCTCTTGCCGACAACTTTACCAGAAGTGGTTACAAAGAAAATATGGAACAATTGAAGCATTAAATCAAGCGTGGGGGACTGCATTTTGGAGTCAGGGCTATAATGACTTTACACAGATTGGGACGCCTTTGATTACGGCAGCAGGTGAAAATCCGTCAGCGATGCTTGACTGGAAATGTTATTGTTCTGATTTGATTGTGGATTTTGCTGATTGGCAGGCAGAAATTATTCGCGAGATTTGCCCGAATCATTTTATTACGCATAATTTTATGTGTTTTGATAATAAGGTAGATTATTATGACTTGGCAGGACTGCTAGATTTTGTATCAAATGATATTTATCCAGCAGGGCATTGGCAGAAAACGCCACATCAGCCTGAAAGTGAACTTGCAGCGTGTCATGATGTAATTCGTGGATATAAGAAAAAACCATTCTGGATGATGGAGCAGCAGTCAGGAATGGCAGGCTGGGAAATTATGGGGCGGGCCTTAGAACCAGGACAGATGTCAGCGTGGGCGATGCAGTCGGTTGCGCATGGGGCTGATGTGGTGGTCTTTTTCCGGTGGAGAACCTGTGCAATGGGGACAGAACAATTTTGGCATGGCATTTTGGGACACAGTGGAAAACCAGGCAGAATCTACAATGAGGCAAAAAAACTGATTCACACTTTTACAAAATATATGGAAGATTTTGGGGGAAGTATGCCAAGTCCCCAGGTTGCGATTGTGCATAGTTTTCGACAGAACTATGCACTGGATATTCAGCCGAATCACCCACAATTGCGCTATATAGAACATCTTCAAAAGTATTATAAAGCACTGTACGACAAAAAAATTCCTGTGGATTTTGTGCAGGACATGGATGATTTGTCAAAGTATAAATTGGTAATTGCACCGCTTCAATATTTAATGACACCCGAGTTGGAACAGCATTATATAGATTACGTGGCGAACGGGGGACATCTGATTTTGACAATGCGTACTGGTGTAAAAGACGCAAACAATCTATGTATGACAGAAATAGAATTGCCTGGACGGCTTGGGGAACTGTGTGGTATTGAAGTGCCAGAATATGACTGTTTACTTGAGGCAACAGGCGGTGTACTCTATGGAAAAAAAGAGTATGAGATTCAAAAGTGGTGTGATATTATAGAGTTAAAAGGTGCAAGTCAGATTGCGGAATACTCTACAGGTTTTTATAAACAGACACCTGCTATTACAGAAAATAAATATGGCAGTGGTATTGCATGGTATATTGGAACTGAGCCAGGTGAGGAGTTGATGGAAGATATTATGACCTATATCTCTGAAGTCTGTGAAATTGAGACGCTTGGCACAGCGGGGAATGGTGTGGAGATGATGACCCGTGAAAGTGAGGACAAGGTATGGCTGTTTGTAATTAACCATACAAATGATGAGCAAGTCTACCATCTTCACGGAAGATATACGCTTCTGGAAGGAGAGCGGGAAGAGATGCTAAAACCATATGAAGTACAGCTTTTTGTGGGAAATAAGCACAAATAAGGTGCGCGAAATGCAGGTTTGTTTCAATTGGGAATTGTGTAGTTCACAATTCCCAATTTCTGTATGGATAGGGGACTAATTTATAGATTCAAATTAATAAATAATGTATTTAATTCTGTCCAATCTGCAGTGCGGTCGTCAGCCATCGCATCAATTGTTTTTTTATAATAGGCAAGTTCTTTTTCAATATAGGTGTTTAGTCGGTCAATTCGAGGGGCTTTCTCAGATTCTGCCATTTGCATTTTGATATTGACAAGTTGGCAGACCATTTCCTTGTACTCTAATTCTAAGACTTCATCTACCAATTCTTGAAACAAAACTGGAGGTGGACAGGCTTTTTTCTCAATCCATTTACAAGCTAGAATTGGGCGTAGTACATAGAAATATTTTTTATATTTCACTGAATCTTCTATTAAATATTCGTGATAATTTTTCCGCGCAGTACCGTAGTAATGATACATTGCAGATTTGCAAGAAAAATATCTTTTGGATATCGTATAGATTTTTTGCCATTCTGGTGTAGTGTGGTATATAATTGGGGAGTTTGCCCATTCAAATAAAGTTGCATTGGATTTATGAAAATGCTGTAAAGTTTTAGATAAATCCCAGCCATTAATATCGAGCGTTTCATCAAGCGCCCAGTCAATAAAGTCTTGCTTAGGCTGTAATTCCAGATAATATTGTTGTGGTCGCACATAGATAAAGCGCACATCATAATCGCTGTCCGGCGATGCGAACCCCCAAGCACGACTGCCAGACTCGACAGCATAAAGTATTGTAACATGTTCTTTTTCTTCGATTTCTCTTAATTTCAAGGCGACAAGCTCCTCGATAGAACCCTCAAAGTCTTTATACTTCATTGGACAATATCCTTTCTTTAGATTCGACATTTTACTGCGAAGCAATTTGTTTTCTGCCGTTGGTTGATTCATTGCGCTAACACTTTTGAATCTTAACTTATAGTGTATCAAGCACAACTTTCTCGTTGACAGACATCACAAACTCCTGTACCCGTTTCATATCGGGCTCGTCAGGAAGCGTGGTATGTGCTGCCGCGGTGTCCAATTTTTGTTCATACTCATTTAACAGTTCGTAAAATTCATTCCGAAAAGTGCCGTCTGATTTCTGATAGTTGCCATTTCGGATTTCGAGCAAAAGTTGGTATTCCTTTTTGCGATAGGTGCGAATCTCACCTTTTTCCAAAATGTCAATTGCCATCATAAAAAGTCGTATCAAATGCATAGCGTGTTTGTTCAAATGATTATCGTCTTTCTTGCGGTTACGTTTTCCGAGTTTGTCGTAATCTCGAACAATATTGTTCATCTCATTCCAAATATTTTTATAGTCACGCAGCGGATAGTGTTTCAGATTAGCATCCACAAAAATTTCTTTCTCCAAATCTGGGTTGATTGCCGTGTCTGTGTAGATGTGAATTGCCCCATTTTCAAAAGATTCATAGCGTTTTCGGAAATCGTACATCGCGTTTTTGACAGAGTTAAAAATATGCTGTTCCTTTTCCCGCTGCGGATAGGAATCCCGCGCCAGTGCATTTTGTAGGCGTCGCAGTTGGGCGTCCGCATAGCCGCCAAAAGAATGAATTGCACGCTTTGACAAAAAAAGATTTGCGTTGTCAATTAGTTCCTGTCCAAGTGGGTGCAGGTACAAGTAATGTTCTGGATTTAGTCCGAGCAGTTCTATTGTGTTTGGATTGCAACTTAAAAGTAGCGCAATCATTTTCATAAAACCATAGATTACAGTATCCGTTTTTGTGTCTACATATTGTTCAAAGTTTGTTAATCCGATTAAATCGGATTTTCTGTTTAAAGTTACTCCTCTGATATCGATGTCACTTTTTTCGTTGTTTGTGCCATAGGAATAGCTTCCGGCAAGCCCTAGAAGAATCACATGTCTGCCTAGATGCGCGTCAGATTGCAAGAAATTGTAAGCCTCGGAAGATAAAATTTTAGAATCAATCATATTGCACCTCACAGAAGATAAAATGGAAGTCTTAAAGACCCAATGACCTTTTGGTTCTTATTTAAATATCCCCTTTAAAGTATTTGAATCCAAGGGCACTGGCTCCGCATCATTAATGGTTCTTATTTAAATATCCCCTTTAAAGTATCTACAACTTTAGATGCTCCATCCATCGTTAGTTTTGCTTTTACACCATCGATGATCTTCATGACAATATCATCAGGTAAATCCACGCCAATTATCTTTTCGATTACCTTTACAGGTTCTTTATCAAACTGTTCTTTAATATTAGGATTTTGGGAAATCTCCTTTATCACTTTACTTATTTGCTCTTTAATATCCATTTTTTATTTCTCCCTTTTATATGAAAGTATGCTATTCTACAAATTTTCATCTGTAAGATAGCTTATTTTTTACGCATTTTATTGTACAATACATTTAAAAAAAATTCAAGAATTTCATACACTACTCAGCTTCCATACTTAAATTTTTATCTGCTCAATCTCAAAAAAAGTTGGTACAGTCATAGAACAATATTCTATTATTTAAATACATAATAAAATACTCCAATCACAGCAAATATAACACATCACGCGAATGCAAAATTTATGGGAGTGTAGAGATTTTCTCTTTGATGAACTGTCAAAAACTCAGGATTGGGAACAAAAAAGTTTACACCAAAATTTACACCATTTTGCCGTGAATTTATGTGAAGATATGTAGATTTATATGTAGTATAGTAATTTTTTGTTAATATTACAAATTTCAAAAAATGCCCAAAACCCCTTGATTTTCAAATAATTTCATGTTATATTAAATTCTGTAAATTAAATAATAAATCTTCGGGGCAGGGTGCAATTCCCTACCGGCGGTAAAGTCCGCGACCCTTTTTGGATACACAAAGAGGCTGATATGGTGCGATTCCATAACCGACAGTAAAGTCTGGATGAGAGAAGATACAAAGCCTTTGCGGAAAATGGAAAGGCTGTGGTTTTGTGTATGAATCCCCGAATGCGTGATGTGTTCGGGATTTTTTATGTGCACGCGGATGCAGAGGAAATATGCCATTGTATGGTGCGGCGAGTAGGGGAATATAAATCTTCTCTAATCAATGACATACAGATACACTGTTTATATGCCTTTAAGAAGATTGGAAAAAAGGAGAGAACTATATGAAACTATTTTTTACAAACATTATTGAAAATCTCACATTTGTATTGGAATTTGTGGGAATTGTTGCAGTGCTAGTGCTTGCAGCAGTGCTGGCAGAAAAGTTGATTGCAAAGCGAAATGGGAAGCAAGGTAAGATACTGACTGCCAGAAAAACTGCTATGATTGGTATGTTTTCTGCCATTGCGGGAGTCCTAATGACAATCGAATTTCCAGTGCCGTTTGCTCCACCATTTTATGGGATTGATGCCAGTGAATTGCCCGTTTTAATCTGCGGATTTGCATTTGGTCCTGTTGCGGGTGTGCTCACAGAATTTGTCAAGATTATTGTAAAATTATTGTTTAAGCCAACCTCTACGGCGTTTGTTGGAGAGCTTGCTAATTTTTGTGTTGGCTGTTCTATGATTTTACCAGCGACAATTATTTATCATATAAAAAAGAAAAAGTTGACTGCCATAGCGGGAAGTGCAGTTGGAACGCTTTGCATGACAATATTTGGCACATTTTTTAATGCGGTGTATTTATTACCAACGTTTGCGGTAATGTATGGTATGCCTATGGAAGCGCTGATTGAGATGGGAACCAAGATTAACAGCAATATTACCAATGTGATTACATTTGTGGCTTTTTGTGTGGCACCATTAAATCTATTAAAAGGAACGATGGTATCTGTTTTAACGTTTTTGCTTTACAAACCATTAAGCCCAATTTTGAAAGCATCTTATGATACTGCTGCGAAGAATGGACGTGCAGAAAGAGCTTAAGAACTGTTAAAAAATTACTTTAGGAATTGTAGGAAAATAAGTGATGCAGATTGCGTAGGATATTTCTTCGAGGAGGTATGTCAAAAAATGTAGGCGTAGCGGGCTACGGCGAGGCTTTTTGGCATGCATAATCGGAGGAATAGCCAAGTCAAGATGCGTCAGTTATTTTTCTACAGTTCCTTATTTAACAAGACACTTTTAATCTTTATGAGAGTGTCTTTTTTTTATGCGCACGCCGATGCAGAGGAAATATGCCATTGCATGGCACATTGGCGCGTGAGTAGGAAACGATAAATCTTCCCTACTCGATTGCACAGACCCATGCGGGGGAAATAAGTCTGTAGGGTGCCCGCTAACATAAAATTTTTGAAAAATAATAACAAAATGATTAGATATTTTTTATGGAAAATACATAATTTCCAAGAGATATTAATACATTTTTTAGGTATTGTAAATTAATGTAAAATTAAGAAAATGTTAAAGACAAAATAAATGTGTAGTGCTATGATATGACATATATTTAAAAGGAGAAGTGAGGAAGAAAAATGGATGAGACGGAGACGTTAGGGAAAACATTAATTGAGATTCGGGATATGAGAAAGATTTATAATCCTGGTGAAAATGAGGTACATGCGCTTGACGGAATTGATCTTACCATATGTGAGCGAGAATTTGTTGCAATTATAGGACATTCTGGTTCCGGTAAATCGACATTGATGAATATGCTAGGCTGTCTGGATGTGCCAACTTCTGGAACTTATATGCTGCATGGCATTGATGTGTCAGATATGGAGGATGATGAATTGTCAGATGTGAGAAACCGAGAGATTGGTTTTATTTTTCAGGGGTTTAATTTAATTCAAAATCTAACTGCTGTAGAAAATGTTACGCTGCCATTAATTTATCGCGGTGTGAGCAAGCGAGAGCGGGAGGAGCTGGCATTGAGGGCACTTGAGAAAGTGGGATTGTCGCATAGATTAGACCACAAGCCAGCACAGATGTCAGGTGGTCAGCAGCAGAGGGTTGCAATCGCAAGGGCGATTGCGCAGGCACCGCCAATTATATTGGCAGATGAACCAACTGGAAATTTGGATTCTAACTCGACAAAAGAAATTCTACAGATTTTGCGGGAGCTTCACGGCGAAGGTAGGACAGTAATTTTGATTACGCATGACAATGAGATTGCAGAACAGGCAGATAGAGTTATTAAGATACGAGACGGAAAAATCGTTTCGGATACGAGGCAAAATGGACCTCAATTATTAAAACAGGAAAACATGGAGGACGAAAAAAATGAGTAAGGAAGAAAAGAATATACAAAATACAGAGGGAGGGAAAAAGACACGCAGGCGGAAAAAGAAAAAATTAAAGTTTATTATTCCTGTTGTTGCTGTGCTGGTAGTAGTAATTGTAGTAAAATCTTTTTCTGGCAAAAAAAGTGTGGCGATTCCTGTCTATACAGATAAAATATCGGTAGGTGATATTGATACGGAACTCAACGTTAGCGGAAAGGTAGTTGCGGAGGAATCCGTTACATTTTTTGCACCGGCTGAGGCAAAAGTGGAAGAGGTTGAAGTACAAAAAGGTGATATTGTCAAGGCGGGAGATGTACTGTTATGTTTTGACGAGGAGGCAGTTGCCTATGCGAAGCAAAAGTCAGAATTAGAACAGAGAATTAGTTCGGCAGATTACAGTTCCAATGTACAATATAATGACGAGCAGAAGGCAAAATTGGCAGAAGCTGAGGCGGAGATTGCACAGTGTGAAGCTGTGATAGACAGTTATGAGCAGTACATAGACGATTTGACAAACAGTATTACCGATCTGACAGCATTAAAAAAATCAGATTTATATGCTAAGATTTATAAAGTTGAGAAAGAAATCAATAATTATGATCTGGCAATACAGACACCGACCAAAGACACAGATGTTGAAATGCTAATGGGAAAAAAGGTGGAGAAGCAGAATGAGTTAAATAAACTGAACAATGAATTAAGTCTGCTCTCAGATTACAAAACCGATTATGGATGGGAAGACATGCTGACACAGGCAAAAAAAGTGCTTGCAGATTATCAGGAGCGTCTCTCCGAGGCAAAAAGTGTGAAAGCAGGAGCAGAGTCCGCAGTTGTAAATGGAAATAAACTGGAAGGGTATGCGCTAAACAAGGAAAAAACAAAGTTAGAAGGTCAGGATGCGGAAAGAAAATATAAAGCAGTACTAAATGGGATTGTGGCAGATTTCAATGGAGTTATCTCTGATTTGAACGTTGTGAAAGGTGCAACTGTGCAGGAAGGAACACAGCTCATGGTTCTTGAGAGCATTGACAATGTATGCGTTGAGTTTCAGGCTTCAAAATATGCGTTGGAAACCCTTGTGCTTGGACAGCCAGCGGAGATTACTATCTCCGGAAAAAGCTATACTGGCACGGTTTCCAAAATCAATCATATAGCGGAGGAAAATACATCTGGTACAGCGACCGTTGCAGCAAGAATACATATTGACAATCCCGACGAGAACATTTTTTTGGGACTTGATGCAAAACTTAAAATTTTGACGGCGAGTGAGAAAGGTGTTTTGCAAGTCCCCGTCGAGGCAGTCAATGTTGACAGTCAAGGCGAGTTCTGTTATCTGATTGAGAATGGCGTTCTTGCTAAGAAATATGTCAAAACTGGTATTTCTTCAGAAACTTATATCCAAATTTTAGATGGTCTTTCAGAGAATCAGGAGATTGTGACAACATCTGTCTACGGAATAGGGCTTGATGAAGGAATGACTGTGACAGGTATGCCAATTTCTGGTATGAGTGGCGCGGAGATAGGTGGTGCAGGCACAGAAAGCACAGGCGTGAATAACACAGTAAGTGCAAGTGTAAATGATACAGAAAGCACAGATGTGAATGATACACAAGCGCAGTCTGCAGAGCAGGAGGACGCAGATGCATCACAGAAGCAGACGGAGGATGGAACAGACAATGGCTAGAATATTGGAGTATGTAAAAATAGCCCTGATGAATATTCGCAGTAACAAGGCGCGTTCTTTTCTGACAATGCTTGGTATTATCATTGGTATTTCGTCTGTTATTTTGATTGTGTCGGCAGGAAATGGATTTAAAGTTGGCATCAGTGGACAGCTTGATGCGCTGGTCGGTGGTTTTATTCAGATATATGCGGACGTTCCAGCGGATGAGGCGGACACAATTATGTTTAATGATGATGATATTGATGCAATCTATGAGAAAGTGCCGCATGTAAAGGGTGCGACGGATATTTGGCGGATGGGAGCAAACGGAAGTGCGCAGACGACAAAGGGAACATTTAGCGTAGCGCCGATGTTTGGAAATGAATCTATGCAGTTTTACGATGGTGCGCCAATTGCAAGAGGGCGATATTTTAATAAGATTGAGAGCCAGAGTGGCGCAAAGGTATGTGTTATCAATGAGCGTGGCGCAAAAAAACTCTTTGGAACGATAGATGTTGTTGGGTTAGATTTGAGCATGAGCATGTGGGGTGTCACGGAAGATTTTACGATTGTAGGTGTGAAAAAAGATGACGATTCTCTCGCAAAGGAAATGACGATGGGCACTTACGGAGATGTGTCAATGGAAATTCCAATTACTCTGTTGGAAGAACTGTATGGATATTATACAGAGGAGTTTAGTTCATTTATTATTTTTGCAGATTCTTCTGAGTATGTTACAGATATTTCAAGACAGGTACAAAGTTTGCTTGAGGCAAGGTACAATGTGCGCGGAAAGGACTATATACAGAGCGCGGATATGGCAAGTCAGGTCGGCATGATTGGCGATATTTTGAATTACATTACAATTTTTATAATGTTGGTAGCAGGAATTGCGCTCATTGTAGGTGGTATCGGTGTTATGAACATTATGTTGGTGTCTGTGACAGAGCGAACGAAAGAAATCGGTATCCGCAAGGCACTTGGTGCAAAAACAGGTTCGATTTTATTTCAGTTTTTGATGGAGGCAGTGATTATAACATTGATTGGTGGATTTGTTGGTATTGTTCTTGGCATTTTAGGCGCAAGGGGAATTTGTGGATTGGCGTCAAATATGGGAATGGGCGGTATGGAAGCCGTAGTTGACCCCAAAGTAGTTCTTGCCGCAACTGGATTTTCTTCATTGATTGGTATCTTTTTTGGTATTTATCCTGCACGAAAGGCGGCAAAGCTTAGTCCTATTGAAGCACTTCGACATGAATAAAAAGGAGGCTGCAATTCACATTCACGCTGGATTTGGTATTGATTTATGATGATTTGGTGTGAATTGTAACAATTGATGCACACAAAATGCCACAAAGCAGGCATTTTGGCGCTGTCTCCGACACTATGCAGTAAGTGCATGGTGTGGTGTAAAAGATAACAAAAAGGATTTCTTCCAAGATTAAATTTACATAATGACTTGCACTTTGAATACTTTTTGGTATACTGTATAGGAAAGTGCATATTGATAGAAGCACCTGTATCATTAAAATGCAGGTGCTTCTATCAATATATATAGATGCGAATAGATAATTATGCTAGTGCTTTATCCAGACAGAAATTAGAGTTGTGCACTGCATGGTTCGTGCCAGTGCTAGGCAAAATTTCGACGGCGATGCGGTGGCATCGTCTAAAATTTTAACGACGCAACGGTGCGAAACAGGCGGTTTATGAATCTAATTTCTAGCCGGATGGAGTACTAGAGTGTGTTTGAAAAATGATTCCCATCATCTGCACGCCCCACAAATTGTGACGCACATCTGACGGAAAGCATTTTTCAAACAAGCTCTAGAGCGCAATTACACAAAAAGCATTTCTATTGCGCATGGACCGATTAGAAAATGATACAGAAAGGATATATTACAATGGAAATAGAATTTGATGTCAAGGTGACAGCAGGTGTGTTGTATGACTATCTGTTGTATCACACATATACCAGTTTATCAGGAATGTTGGGCACGTTGGTTGGTGTGTTTTTGATTATGGCGTTTCTCTCAACAAAATATGTCATCTATTTGATCGCAGGCGTTGTTCTGATTGCGTATCTTCCGGGCGCACTGTTTTTGCGGGCGATGCAGCAAGTACAGAACACTCCTGCATTTAAAAAACCTCTTCATTATAAAATGACAGATGAGGGTATTAGTGTATCTCAAGGTGAAAATGAGGAAAATCAGAGCTGGGATAATTGTGTGAGGGCAGTTTCGACAGGGAGAAGTATTATACTCTATACATCAAGAACAGCCGCTTCTATTTTTCCAAAAAGGGATTTGGGTGACAAAAAGGAAGCGCTGATACAGATGATATCAACCCATATGCCACCCAAGAAGGTTAAAATACGGTTTTAGAAAGGGCAGTAAGATGAGTGATAAAAAAAATTACATAGAGACGAACAGTCCAGAGGAGACTTTCGAGGTGGGAAGAAAACTTGGTCAGACTGCAAAACCGGGTGAAATCTATATGCTTAATGGGGATCTTGGCGTAGGGAAAACGGTGTTTACGCAGGGGGTGGCGGCAGGTCTTGGTATTACAGAGCATATCAACAGCCCTACTTTTACAATTGTGCAGGTTTATGAGAGTGGTAGACTACCATTCTATCACTTTGATGTGTATCGTATTGGTGATGTTGAGGAGATGGATGAGATTGGCTATGAGGATTATTTTTTTGGAAATGGGTTGTGTATTGTCGAGTGGGCGGAGCGCATCAAGGAATTGATACCGGCGGAGGCAAAACAGATTACTATAGAGAAAAATCTTGAGAAAGGTTTTGATTATAGAAGGATTTTGATATTACAAATGCCTAGCATGAAAAGTACTCCTACACAATTCGTAAGAAAAGAGGAAATGTAACATGAAGATTCTTGGATTAGACAGTTCTGGGCTTGTGGCGTCGGCAGCAGTTGTGGCGGATGATATCACCATAGCCGAGTACACCATAAATTATAAAAAGACCCATTCCCAGACATTACTTCCTATGCTTGAGGAGATAAAGCACATGACAGAGCTGGACCTCCAAACGCTGGACGCCATCGCTATTGCGGCGGGACCAGGATCGTTTACAGGATTGCGCATTGGATCTGCGACGGCAAAGGGATTAGGACTTGTGCTGGAAATTCCTATTATTCCGGTACCAACAGTGGATGCACTCGCGTATAATCTTTATGGTTGCAATGCGTTGATTTGTCCAATTATGGATGCGCGCAGAAATCAAGTTTATACAGGATTGTATGAATTTCAAAAGCGGTCGGAACTGGACGCTGGGTATGACTTGTGTACGATAGAAAAACAATGTGCTGTCGCAATTGATGTGATTGTTGAAAAAATCAATGTGCTGTGTGAGAAAATGGACAGAGAAGTTTTGTTTTTAGGAGATGGCGTGACGGTGTATCGCGATCAGATTGCAGCGCTCATCAAGGTCAAATATAGTTTTGCGCCGTCGTGCTGCAACCGTCAGCGGGCTTCCTGCGTGGCAGCGCTTGGCTGTGAGTTGTACAAAAAAGGAATTAGCCAAAGTGCAGCAGAACATGCACCGGATTATCTTAGACTTTCACAGGCAGAACGAGAGCGGGCAGAACAGGAAAAGAAACATTATTATATACAGGAAATGCAAAAAGAGGATTTGGAGGAAGTGACAGCGTTGGAGGCTTCCTGCTTTTCTATGCCATGGAAATATAAAGATTTTGAGGAGACGCTCACCAATCCAAACAGAGTTTATCTCGTTGCGAAAACAGACGCAGCAGATGCAAAAGAGCGTATTTTAGGAGGCTGTATGCTCACAAATATTGCAGGTGAGGGTGATATTTCCAATGTAGCAGTCCATGAAAAATATAGAAAACAAAAGATTGCAACAGCACTTGTGGAGGCGTTACTAAAACTTGGCAGGGAGCGTTATAGTATCACTGCGTTTACGCTGGAGGTGCGCAGCCAAAATATGTCTGCGCGGAGATTGTATGAAAAACTTGGATTTGTCTCAAAAGGAATACGTCCTAATTTTTATGAGAAACCAAAGGACGATGCAGTAATTTTGTGGAAAGAGTAAAAAATGGAAGGCAACAGTTTGACAAAAATACAGTTTGAAATATAGATAGAGGTGATTCTTATATTAGACATATGTTTATTGGGGACAGGAGGCATGATGCCTTTGCCATATCGGTGGCTTACTTCGCTTATGGCGCGATACAATGGAACAAGTATATTGATTGACTGCGGCGAAGGCACACAAATTGCTATGAAGGAAAAAGGATGGAGTCCCAAGCCGATTGATATAATGTGTTTTACGCATTATCATGCGGACCATATATCAGGACTTCCTGGAATGTTGTTAACAATGGGAAATGCAGAGAAAACCACACCGCTTGTCATGATTGGACCCAAAGGGCTTTCAAAGGTGGTCAATGCCCTGCGTGTGGTTGCGCCAGAACTTCCTTTTGAAATTGAATTTGTGGAGATTGCAGAACCAGAGCAGAGCTTTTTATTTGAGGGATTTCGCATTGAAGCATTTCGCGTGAACCACAATGTTCTCTGCTATGGATATAATATTGTAATTGACAGAAAAGGAAAGTTTCAGTTGGACAAAGCGATGGCATTGGCCCTTGACAGAAGATACTGGAGTCGGCTGCAAAAGGGGGAGACTATTGTGCTTGAGACAGGTACATACACTCCAGATATGGTGATGGGAGCACCCAGAAAGGGACTTAAGGTGACGTATTGTACTGATTCAAGACCGACAGAAAGTATTATTAAAAATGCAAAAAATGCCGATTTATTTATATGTGAAGGAATGTATGGAGAGCCAGATAAAAAGGAGAAGGCAAAGGAATACAAGCATATGACTTTCTATGAGGCGGCAGCAATGGCAAAGGAGGCAGATGTGACAAAAATGTGGTTGACACATTACTCACCTTCCCTCACAAGACCAGAAGAGTATAAAAGAGAAGTGCAGGCAGTCTTTCCAAGAACCTACATTGCCAAGGATGGCTGGAGTGAGGTACTTTTGTTCGAGGATGAGGAAGGATAAAGTCAAAAAGGTATAAGGGGGAATGAAAAATGGGGAAAGTGAAAGTCGCAATTATTGTTGTGATTTTGGTGGCATTAGTTGGTGGGTATTATTTTTATCTGTCAAATTATATGAAGAATGATGATGAGACGATTGTTACAGAGGTGCAAGATGTCTTGCTAAGGAATCTTGAAGACGATTATCCACCAACACCAAGGGAAGTTTTGAAATATTATAGTGATATTACAAAATGCCTCTACAATGAAAATTATACAGAAGAACAGTTGGAACAGATGGCAGATAAACTTTTGGCATTGTATGATGAAGAACTTGCAGCAAACAATCCAAGAGAGCAATATATTCAGGATTTGAAGAAAGACGTTGATGAATTTTTGAAAAACGGATACTCTATTTTTTCTTATCAGACATCAAAAAGCACAGATGTCGAGGAGTATACTTATGAAGGACGCAGATGTGCAAAAATGTATTGCATTTATTCTGTACAGACAGGTGCAGATTATAAGTCCTCAAAACAGATTTTTATTTTGAGAAAAGAAGCGGAGACAGGGCGTTGGAAAATTCTTGGATTTGAGTTGGTCAATCCGGAGTAAAGAATTGTACTGAATATAGTAAGGAACTGTAGCAAATACTTTTGTCGTTACTATAAAATACCAGAAAGGTTTGGCTTGATTATGGAAGAGGAAAAAATACAAGACACATTAATATTGGCAATAGAGAGTTCCTGTGACGAGACGGCGGCTGCGGTTGTGAAAAACGGACGGGAAGTTTTATCCAATGTTATTTCATCACAGATTGAATTACATACATTATATGGCGGTGTAGTGCCGGAAATTGCCTCAAGGAAACATATTGAAAAAATCAATCAGGTAATAGAAGAAGCATTGAACAAGGCAGGAGTGATGTTGGATGAAATTACAGCGATAGCGGTGACGTATGGTCCAGGGCTTGTTGGAGCATTGCTTGTAGGGGTATCTGCGGCTAAGGCAATCAGTTTTGCTGCGGATAAGCCACTGATTGGGGTACATCATATAGAGGGACACATCAATGCTAATTATATAGAAAATAAAACACTTGAGCCGCCGTTTGCCTGTCTGGTTGTTTCGGGAGGACACACCCATCTTGTCGCTGTGAAAAATTATGGGGAATATGAAATTTTGGGTTATACAAGAGATGATGCGGCAGGGGAAGCGTTTGACAAAGTGGCGCGCGCTATTGGCCTTGGCTATCCAGGCGGCCCCAAAATTGATAGAATTTCTAGAGAGGGAAATCCTGATGCAATCCATTTTCCAAGGGCGAAAGTGGATGGTGCAAATTATGATTTTAGTTTTAGTGGACTGAAATCAGCAGTATTAAACTATTTAAATACATGTGAAATGAAAGATATCAAAGTCAACAAGGCAGATGTCGCCGCTTCTTTTCAGAAAGCAGTGGTTGATGTGCTTGTCGAACATTCTTTAAGCGCAGTAAAAGAATATGGGTTTGACAAGTTTGCGATTGCAGGGGGGGTTGCGTCCAATTCTGCACTTCGCGCGGCGTTTGAGACAGCGTGCCAAAGGCAAAAAATTGCATTTTATTACCCATCACCTATTTTCTGCACAGACAATGCAGCAATGATCGGAGTTGCAGGCTATTATGAATATATGAAAGGAACAAGAAGCGGATTTGATTTAAATGCAGTTCCAAATCTCAGATTGGGTGAGCGATAAAATAGACGATTAAAGTCTATTGGTATTATGCCGTTTTGCGGCTGTGAATGGCATGATATTCATGGCAAATTTCATTGGCAGTAAAGAGCTGTAGAAAATTGGGAGGATGCGGATAAAAAATGGATGAATTTAAGGTGACAGCAATTGTGCTGGCAGCGGGGCGGGGAAAACGAATGGAGAGCACCGTTCACAAACAGTATTTGCTCATTAAGGATAAACCAGTGTTATATTATTCATTGAAGGCCTTTGAGGACAGTCAAGTTGATGACATTGTGCTTGTTGTAGGAAAAGGCGAACAGGAGTTTTGCCGAAAGGAAATTCTGGATAAATATAATTTTCATAAGATAAAAGCGATTGTGGAAGGCGGAAAAGAACGCTATCATTCTGTGGCATATGGTATCCAAGCAATCTGCTGGGAATGCAAATATGTGTTGATTCATGATGGAGCGCGTCCATTTGTGGACGAGGGAATTATTCATAGAGCAATTGATGAGGTACAAATATCCAAGGCGTGTGTGATTGGTATGCCTGTCAAGGATACTATAAAAATATCAGATGAAAAAGGATATGTATCTGATACGCCAGCGCGTTCCCTTGTGTGGCAAGTACAAACTCCGCAGGCGTTTGACAAAAATATCATTGCCGATGCCTATGGCAAACTGATATTAGAAGAAGAAAAGTTGTCTGCAGCAGGCATTACAGCAACAGATGACGCCATGGTAGTAGAATATTTTATGAAGATACCGGTTAAACTAATTCAGGGCTCTTATAAAAATGTTAAAATAACGACACCAGAGGACTTAAAAATCGCAGAAATTTTACTGGATTTCTAAATAGCCTAAAAACTTATCTAATTCTATCAGAAGTGTGAATTAAAAGCCTATATAAATGGCTGAATCGAAGAAGTCAAAAGAAACGTTATAGCTGGAAGGGATTCAACGAGATATTAAAGGTATAGTTGTCAACTTCAAGAATCTATGTAAGTGTGTATGTGTGACAGAGGTTGAATAATAAGTTTTGCAAAGAGTCCAGTGCGGGAAAGCTGCATGTTGGGTTCTGTAAGGGACATATATTGTAAAAGATATGTCTATTCGACCGAATTGTGACCAGAGTGTTTGAAAAAATAGAAAAAAGGTGTTGACAACTGCATATATGCGTGATAAGATAAAACACGTCGCTAATGAAAATAAGTTAGAACTACGATAAGATAAAAATTTTTACAAAAAACTATTAAAAAAGTAGTTGACAAAGCAAAGATGATTTGATAGAATAATTCTTGCATTGCGGATTAAAGCGATAGCAAAACAAAATATGGAGAGGTATCGAAGTGGTCATAACGAGGCGGTCTTGAAAACCGTTTGTCCGCAAGGGCACGTGGGTTCGAATCCCACCCTCTCCGTTTTTATTTCTGCCATTTGGAGAAGTACCCAAGCTGGCCGAAGGGGCTCCCCTGGAAAGGGAGTAGGTCGTTAATAGCGGCGCATGGGTTCAAATCCCATCTTCTCCGCTCGGTATCTTGGATAACCAAGTGATACTGAAATAAATTAAAAATGTTAGAACCTTGACAAATAAACAGTAATGCAACCCTGAAAATTCTAAAAAAGAATTGT
>CASJPF010000022.1 GCA_949383255.1 Lachnospiraceae bacterium
CGGTAAAAGTCGATAAAATCAAGTGTTTTAAACCTAATCAGCAGACACTAAATAATCTTTGAATCCTTCCATATCTGTTTCAATATCCGGAAGGAATGGAAGCAATGCTTTCATTTCAGAAGCAAAATAAAAAATATTGTCAACAATCGTATAATAAAAAGGTTTAATCCCGAATCTATCTCTTGCGCAAAATAATGTTTGATCTTTCTCGTTCCAAATAGCAAATGCAAACATTCCCTTAAAATGTGTTACACAATCTGTTCCCCATTTCTTAAATGCTTTTAAAATCACTTCTGTGTCTGTATTGGTTCTAAATGTACCGCCAATTTGTTCCCTAAGCTCTATATAATTATAGATTTCTCCGTTGAAACATACTATATTTCCTGTTTCAATATCTTTCATAGGCTGATGTCCGCAATCTGTCAAATCAAAAATACTCAAACGGTTATGTCCAAAACCGATAAATTCCTGCTGACTTACCCAAGTACCTATATCGTCCGGTCCTCTATGTTTCTGCATGTCGTTCATAACATTTAATTTATGTAAAATATTCTGTATTTTATTTTTTTCAATATTTATCATTCCCGCTATTGAACACATATCATATATCCCTGCAACTATTTATTTTGGTAGTATTCTAAATGTCTTTCATGTTTTTCAATACAACTTTGTATAATCGCCTGATTTTCTCTTGTCCATGCGACAGTCTTTTCCAAACCTTCCTGCAATGCAATCTTAGCTGTAAAACCAAGTTTTTCCTTCGATTTCACTACAGAAGCAAAGCGTTTCCCTGATGTATCCCATGCCCTTTTGGGAGTCATTTTTAGATTTGATCTGCTATCTGCAATTTGTATAATCTTTTGTGCTAAATCTGCAATAGAAGTTTCAACTCCAGAACCAATATTATATACATCTCCTTCATCTCCCTTTAAAGCGCACAACATAAGGCCACAGCAAATATCCTCCACAAAAATAAAATCTCTTGTTGCAATCCCTTGATTTTCCAACAAAATTTCCTGATTTGTTAATGCTCTGTAAATAAAGGTCGGTGTAACATTTCTCCAAATCGTCGCATAGGTACCTCTCCAATTCCCTGCTCCTAAAATTTCTCCCGGACCATATACATTTTGAAATCTGGCTCTGACTACAGGAAGTTCATACTGTTTGTGATAGTACGCAGAATAAAATTCTCCAACTATCTTTGAAATGGAATATGGGCTATCCTGATGAAGTTCAATTGGACTTTCTTCAGTCGTTGCGACTGCGTCTCCAAATGTCTTCTTAGCCACAGAACAGCCCGCAGAAGAATATACTACTTTTTTTAGATTACGAAAATCTTTTAGGCGTTCAAATAATTTTAAGGTTGTTTGCGTATTGTTTTCATTATCTGTAATTGGGTCAAAAATAGAACTTTGATTCCCATGAAAAGTAGCTAAATGAAAAACGTAATCCAGATTATCTTGTAGATATGCAAGGACCCGAAAATCTGTAATAGAGTGCTCAATAAAAATAACACGTTTATCTTTTGGCACGTTTACAATCTCCGCAGATAATAAATTATCCACAATTATAATTTTAATTTCCTGCACATTCTTCAATAATAGTCTAATCAAATTACTTCCTACAAATCCAGCACCACCTACCACCAAAACAGTTGAATGTTCAAACAAATTATAATCCTCTTTTGTCACTATCTGATTTCTCCTTTTAAATGTGTATAGGTCTGCGTAATGCCATATTGTTTATACCATTCAATTGTTCTTCTGATGCCTTCTTCCAAGGGCATCTGCACATCCCAATCAAAATCTTTTTTTACCTTAGTAGGATCTAGCAGAATTGTAGCAACGTCATCCTCTCCCCTCTGACGTACTTCAACTGGTTTCTCTAATGTAATATTTAATGCCTTTAACGTTGCATCAAACAATTCTTTAATGGCATAATCTTTTCCACTAGAAATATGATAATAACCGCAACTCCCCATGCCATCAATCGCCTTAATAATGACATTCACTACATCATCCACAAATACAAAATCTCTTCTGGTATCCATCACAAAACATTCTTTTCCATTCGTAAGTCTATTATAAAATGTTGGCAAAGGACCACTTAAATTTCTAGGACCATAAGAATTGGCAAGCCTGAAAGATAGAAACTCAATCCCAGACAATTCAATGTATAATTCTCCACCCGTCTTGCTAATTGCATAACTACTGCCCCCTGCGTATCCACCTGAAAAATATGGATGTTTCAGAGTAATTGGCTGTTCAATTGGTTTTAATCCATAACATAGCGCAGTCTGAAAATAAATGATTCTTCGCACCCCTACTTCCTTCGCTGCCTTTACCAAATTTGCTGCACCAACCACATTCACAGTTGCATCCTCAATCCAGTTTTCGGGATCTTTATAGGAAGCCGCCGCATGCACCAAAATTTCTGGTTGAAACTCTTCAAACACCTCAAATACCCTTTTTGTATCTGCAATACTATCTTCTACAATCTGCAAATTCCTGTGTTCACACAGATTGTCACGCCTTCCTGTCTGGTAATTGTCTATTACCAACACCTCATCTCCCCTTGCCAACAGCCTCTCTACAATATGTGAGCCTATATGACCTGCGCCACCTGTCACTAATACCTTCATAATCATTTCCCTTCCTAATTATACTTTTCTTTTTCTTTCGCCATATATTCTAACAATTTCTTTGTTACTACTTCTTGCCCAACAGTATTTAGATGCCCCGCGTCATAGAAATACCAATCAGGAAAATAATCACCTGACATATCTAATATATGAATATCATATGTTTCCTTTAGCCCTTTCAAATATTCTTTAGTTTCTTCCAAATAATCCCTATTCCATGTACTTTTATGCAATTCAGAATAAGGCGGAATAAAGAAGTAAACTTCCAACTTTTTACTTAATGCACTGACTACGTATTCTTTTAAAATCTCCTTATTTTCCTGTTTGGTTTCCCCATATGGCTTGTTATATAAAATACATTGGTTTTGTTCATTTGCTTTTCGTTCCTCCTCTGATAAACGATTTGCATCAAATATTGTCTCTTTGTAGTCAATTTTTTCATGTAGAGGTACATAATGCTCAAAAAAGCATTTCTGAATATCAAAATTATCTAAAAATATATCAATCAGTCGCTTTTGGTATTCATACCACCAATAATAATATGAATATCCCTGTTTCAATAAAATTCCTTCTATAACTGGCTCATATAATAATATTTTCTCTTGATTCACATTTGAACGTTTCATCGAATATCTAAGACTATAAGGACATATACCTATAATAACATTTTTTATTTTTATATTTCTTTGCTCGCACATATTGATATACTTTTTAAATAGTGCAAAATCATGCTCTAAATCTTGTCCAGAATTAGCTAAATTTAAAAAAGATTTATCTTTCAACGCATCTCTAATATAAGAAATCCCTGTTATAATACTCGTTATCTTTTGTTGTATTTGAACTTTACAATGATAAAAATACCAATTTGGATCTTTATAATAGTAATGCATTAAATACTCATATAAAAAAATAAATATATCTGACTTGCCTGCCTTTTCAAAACAATTTTTCCAATTATATGTACTGTTGTCACATACGATGTAAACTTTTTTTGTTGCAGTATGTGTAGATACTTCTTCTTCAAAAGACTCTAATTTCAATCTGTCTAGATAGTCTTTTATATACCCCCCCCCTGTAAAGATAAATTGATATTGGACTTTCTCATAAGTTTCTTTTAACTTGCAAAGAATATCTGATATATACCTTTTACATCTTTCCTTATTATAATAGTGTAGCTTTTCAAAGTATAAACTTGAGATATAAAATCCTTTTATAAATCTTATGTCTGCCAGCTTATCAATTTTGTACTCCATCTCTACTCTATTTGGAAACAGCAAAATATGTTCTTCCTTTACGTTTTCGATCAATAGTTCCTCTATAATATCCTTCCTTATCTTTTCAGAATATTCTAAAGGTACAATAAAAAAGTGTATGATTTCTCTATGATACTTATCAACACTTTCGCTTATAGAATACACATCTTTTCCACAACATATTTTTTTATTATCATCTATATCTGAGAAGCATATTTCCACATCTTGCTTATATTGCAAAAAGCGTAGACATCTTTCTCCTGCTTTTCCGCAGCCTCTTATACAAACTAACATTTTTCTTTTTTAATGTACTCCTTTCTGGCAAAACATATGCTTGTATAATTGAAATATTTTATATTTAACTTTTTTATGTTACAATGATATCGCTTGTGATTAATTTGTGTATTCTTTCCCCAATAGACTCCTTTTTTTCCATCTTCTGTTCCGTTGTTTTGATACGACTAATATCTTTTATATAATTGTGTAAGGAATAAAAATCTTTATCCTCTTCCCACACTTTTCTATGTTTATCAGACTTTTCATCTGTATCAAATATAGAATACTTTGTAATTTCATCCTGTCTTTTTTGATCCAAAATAATATCATACCTATTTACAGTGTTTTCCTGTGGATCCACAATCAACCATTGATTATTCCAACAATTAAAAGCCAAAATCTTATTTCCAATATTTTTAGCTCGTGAGAAATAGATTTCATCTTCCTTTTTTGTTGCAATCTCTTGATATTGCTCTAAAACCATTCGATCTTTATTAAACTTAAACACTCGATCTGATTGTTCAGGGAAAAAATAAATATCTTGCTTATACTCAACAAAATCACAGAATGGTCTATCCTTAACCGAATATTCTTTAGGAAGTCCGTCTAGTTTCCATACTTTGTTCTCCCTCTCATTCCACAACAAAATTTCATTTTTGTTTGCAATAATCAAAATAAATAAATCTTTTATCTTCTTAACTGCAAATAATTGTATATCTTCAACAGAAACTTGTATTTTCTCACATAAATCATTTTGTATATCATATTTAAAAATATAATTTTTTCCGACTTCTACTGCATAAATATTTGACCCTACTACATCGATATTTGTATCCAAAAACAGAATATCTTCAAACTTCTTTTCACATACTATTTTGTTATGAAAGACATCGTACTTTATAATTCGGCTTTCAAATCCTGGTAACATATAGATAAATTCATTCCAAACAAAGTACGCACCAAACTTTATAGAAACCCCATAATTTCCAATTTCCAATTGTTCAAACTTGTGTTCCTTCAAATCAAATCTAATAATCCACTTCCCACATCCTGGGATTAACACAAGATAATTCTCTATATTCGCTATACGATATGACATATATTTCCCTAGAGTATTTCCATATGGAATTTTTATTGTTTCCACCAATTCAAAAGTATCCAAATTCATTGCAAATAAAATATTCATGGTTGAAGAAAGAAACCATACAATCTGATTTATGCACACAAAATCCACAACATTAAAAAATAAATCCTTATGCCATTCTAAGATATTATCATTTTCATACAATACAGGTTTGCCCACCACTGTAACTAATTGCACTACTGAGCTCCAATCTCCATAGTAAGCATCCGATACCGCAATCGCTCTATTCAAGTCCGTACTTTCATCTAAAATGCCAACATTTTTTTCCTGGTATTGTCTGCGAATCTCCTTATACTGCTCTTCTAACTCAGGAAGCATAGACTGAATTGTACTCAATTCTAAAGGATGCGGTCGCCACCACAACACAACTTCTGGATGTTCGTTAAATACACTAAAAACCCACTGCATCTTTTCTATATGTTTTTTCCGTCCACTTAATATATTGCCGACACTTGTATTATAAAAAATTACTTTTTTTCCTTGAACGATTTCCTTCCAATTATTAGGGAAAATCTTATCAGTCTCCACGAAAATACCTCCACTGATTTTGTCTAAAGATTATATATAACAAATATACACTCCACCGATACAACATATTTTTTCATTATAAATAGGATAACCTTCTTTATTAAATGAAACTTTTCTTAAAAATTCTTTATGAACCTCTTCCAATCGGTTATCTTCTAGTGCTTGATAAATATACTTCTGAGCAATAGTTAATTCCATATGATTAGGATAACCACCTTTATACTCTATTCTACCAAAACCCGCATTCTTTAAAATACCAATAAATTGTTCAAAAACACCTTTTTTTACCGCTTCACGATCCCCCTCGTATCGTACAAAATTACTTTTTGTTTATGATTATCTTTCATAATGAACTTTTCTCCTTTAATATCATTGTTGCAGTTTTATTATTTAAGACATATTGCTTATTACACCCTTTACATATTCCAACTTGTCTTAGTACTTTCCCACACTCACAAACCCATCCAATCTGCTTTGCTGGAACTCCTGCCATCAACGCATAATCTGGTACATCTGTTGTCACCACTGCCCCTGCGGCAATCATTGCATACCTGCCTATAGTATGCCCACATACAATTGTCGCATTTGCACCGATGCTGGCGCCTTCCTTAACCAAAGTTTTCTTATATCCTGTTTTTCCTTTTGGATATTTCGCCCTTGGTGTTAAATCATTTGTAAAAACCATAGACGGTCCACAAAACACAAAATCTTCCAATTCCACACCCTCGTAAATTGAAACATTATTTTGGACCTTTACGCCACTTCCTATCTTTACATTATTTGATACATTGACATTCTGTCCAAAGGAACAGTTCTCTCCAATTCTCGCGCCCGTTTGAATATGACAGAAATGCCATATTTTTGTACCTTTTCCTATCACTACATCATCATCTATATAACTGCTTTTATGTACAAAATAGTCACTCATGTTTTATACCCTCAGATATTGTTTTATTGCATTCACTATCCGCAAAATCTCTTCCTCCTTCATGTAAGGATGAAACGGAAGTGACAATGCTGTTTGAGAAAGCTTGTTTGCAACGGGATAATCACTATCTTCATATTTATTTGTTTTAAATGCTATCTGTCGGTGCATAGGCTTTTGATAATATATTGCAGTTGGAATCTCTTGCTTTTGTAAATAGTTTTTCAGTCCGTCGCGTTGGACTTGACTAGATAATTGAATGGTATATTGTGCCCAACTAGAATAAAATCCATATTTGATCATTGGAGTCTTTACAAATTCATTCAATTGTTCTGTATATTGGGCTGCAATTTGTTGTTCCCACTCTAATTCCTTTTCACAAAAAATTGGAAACTTTGCCAACAATACCGCTGCTTGCAATGTATCTAAACGGGAATTCATACCAATTCTAATATTATCATACTTAGAATCACCCTTTCCATGTATCCGAAAAGATCGCAACAAGTCCGCCCATTCATCATTGTTTGTAAAAACAGCACCTCCGTCTCCATAACATCCCAAAGGCTTTGCTGGAAAAAAGCTGGTAGTCGATATATCGCCAAAGGAGCAGGCTTTTTTTTCTCCAATCCTTCCTCCAAATCCCTGTGCTGCATCCTCTAACAACAGCATATGATATCGGTTTGTTATTTCTTTAATTTTTCCATAGTCTGCTGGCTGTCCAAACAAATCCACAGTCATAACAACTTTGGGAATAAGTTTACCTTCTTGAACTACTTTTTGAATGCTATTTTCCAAAGAAACGCAATTTATATTATAAGTGTCTGAATCAACATCCACAAAAATTGGAGTTGCATTCACTGCTGATACAACTTCCCCACTTGAAAAAAAAGTGAAGTCCGGGACGAACACTGCATCGCCCTCTCCTATCCCCCATGTCATCAAAGCAAGCTGCAAAGCATCTGTTCCATTTGCACAGGTTACACAGTGTTTTACATTCACATAATCTGCAAGCTTCTTCTCTAACTCAACCACTTGCTTTCCCTGAATAAAACTTGTCTGTTGGATCACTTCCTGTATTCTGCTGTCTATGTCAGTTTTTAAATATTGATATTGTCTTTTCAGATCACGAAATTCCATCTGTACTTCCTCTTTTTCACAATTTTGTCTATCGAAACCGACCTGCAAAATCCATTGTTGCGCACTCTGTAAGTGGTAACTTAACACTTTTACCCTCGGCAGCAGACTTATAGATTGCCAATACGAGTTCTAATGCTTTTTTGCCATCCATTGCTGTAACATATGGCTGTCTATCATTCTTTATCGCATTGATTACATCCTCATATAATGGCGTATGCCCGTATCCATACACATTGGGGGGATTCTCATGAAACCGTACCTTGACTTCTTCGGGGTCATCCAACAAGTCTGAAAAACGCCACTCCTCAATTACATTCACCGACTGCCCCCCCGCTTTTACAGTTCCTTTTTCGCCAAATATATACAACGTTTCTTCTAAATTTTTGGGGTAGATATCTGTTGTCCCTTCCACAACTCCATAACTGCCATTCTTAAATTTTATCAATGCAATTCCAAAATCCTCAGCCTCAATATAATTGTGATTTAGTTTATCTGTCATGCCAACGACTTCTTCAATTTCACTTCCCATCATCCAGCGAAGCAAATCAATATTGTGAATGCACTGATTCATCAAAGCTCCACCATCTTGTTCCCAAGTACCCCTCCAAGCTGCTCTATCATAATATTCATGATCTCTGCACCAGCGAATATGTGCTGTACCATAAAAAAGTTTTCCGAAACGGTTCATATCAACCGCTTCCCTAATTATCTGTACAGATCGATTAAAACGATTTTGATGGCATGCGCTAACTTTTACGTGGTATTTAATTGAGGCAGCGATAATCGCATCCGCTTCCTTAATTGACAACGCAATCGGTTTTTCTATAATGCAATGAATTCCCCGTTCTATACAGTCCAATGCTATCTTTGCATGTTTCCCACTTTCTGTACAAATTGCAACCAACTCTGGTTTTTCCTTTTCAATCATTTCAATATAATTTGTGTACTTCTTTACTTGATCACTCAACTTGAACTTGAGTGCTTTATCCGCCATACAGGCAGAATCAATGTCACAGATTGCTACAATTTCCAGTCCACTGTTTTGTGCTGCTACTATATGATTTGGTGATATTCTCCCACAGCCAATTAGTGCATATCTCATATTTTTCTCCTTTTACTTCTCAATTTGATTCATTATTTTTATTAATCGCTTACATAAAAACTTATAATCATATTTACGAAGCTCTTTTTTATTTGGATTATGTTCTATCCTTCCACAGCACATAAACTCTTTATATTTTTGGCAAATATAAAGATATAAATTTTTGTAATCCGTCTCGTTATGGGATTCCTC
This sequence comes from Lachnospiraceae bacterium, assembly GCA_949383255.1. Taxonomy (GTDB): domain Bacteria; phylum Bacillota; class Clostridia; order Lachnospirales; family Lachnospiraceae; genus COE1. The sequence goes on from CASJPF010000022.1 coordinate 9,199, forward strand.
ATATGCAATTCCCAAATTTGTTTTTCTTATGATATCCGCCAGTTCACTGTGCATTATATCTCCCATTATCAGACCAATTACAGGCTTATCAGCAGACATGTATTCCAATACTTTACCAGTTATTACGCCTCCTTCATTATTCTGATAATCGTGTGATGCCACCAATAAAATATCAGACTGCTGCTGCAATTGCAGGGCATCCTTATGAGAAAGCTTTCCATGCGAAACACAATTTTTGCCTAAATTATAATTTTGTGCCTGATTCTTAAATATTTTATATGCCGAGTCATTTCCAGCAAAATGAAATTCCACTGCATCTTTGTCTATTTCTCCCTGCTCTATCCCATCTTTGACGCATTGAAAAAATATAGATAAATTGACAAGCCCCCCATACATAGATCCTGTATATGTAAATATTAACTTTGAACAATCCAGTCTTTGTGTATTTAAATGATACCGATCTGACATATCATACCCATTTGTCAAGCAATATGTTTTCTTTCTATATTTCAATGGCACTTTTTTGCATATTCCCTTTGATACTCCCAGAATACAATCTGCTTTTTTCCAAACCTGCCTTTCATATCTCTTTGCCAACCATTTCACATAATCTGGTGTAAATTTATACCGATAAATTGCATCGCGTATGTCAAATATCCACAAAATTTCTTTATGACACTTACGATAATACTTCCCGGTAAAAAAGCTAAATATATCCCCATAGGAAGTAATCACATAGTCAAAACCATCAAGTTTTCTTAGCGTTTTTTTCACACTTAAATATAAATCATATTGTTTTATCAATTGCACTATATAATCCAAACTTCCCAAAATAGGATATGCTGCCTCATAAGTATAAAATTCTTCATGTCCTGTTTTAGGATTGATTTTATATCTGTTTTCTAAATTATCAAAACGTTTCTTTTTGTGCGGTTCAATTATTTTATGATATATATTATAAAACCTCTTATAGAACTTAGACTGATATGCATAGTATACTTTGATACCTTCTGTATCTAACTTTAAAAGTTCATCCTCTATATTTATCTCTTTTTTTTCTGTTATTACTTGTACTTCATATCCATTTTGACGCAAATACTTCGCCAATTTACTTGTTCTAACTGCCGCAATTGTATTATCTGGTGCAAAATAGTTGCATATTAATAAAATTCGTTTCATAAATTATCAATTACAAATAGTCCTCTCTTCTTGTATTCAATACTTTATCAATCTTGGGAGAACCAAGTCCCAGTATCTTTTCCTCCCAATATTTTCTCGCTATCTCTGTATCATTATTTGTCGCCTCCAAAAGTACTTTAATATATACTTGTTTCATATCCTCAGACTGTACAATCACTCTGTCTGCGTTAAATACTGCTGGCACAGTGCAGAAATGTCTCATACCCTTTATTTTTTCATCCTCCTCTGGCTTAATCTCATCTAGTACAAAATATGGTATATAGACCAGCTTGTCAGTAAATTTTTTTAGATTCTCTGAGAAAAAAAATGGAGGTACACTTGTCACAAGATTTATATTATCATATGGATTATGTATATAAATAACATCCGGCTTCCGCATTTTAAAATCATAATCCTCATAGCTTGTAATTGGTACATAATCTGGATACTGATTGCCTTCATAATGCATCTCACGGAAGCTTCCATCTGGATTTTTATCGTAATATGGAATTGGGACTACAAAAGCATCACATTGTTCATCTGCATCTGCTGCCTTCCAAACACTCTCAAGGCTGTCCCACATACTGGCTTTATAAGGAAGAAAAACAACTTCTTTTTTGGCAACAATGTCATTTTTTACACTATTCTCTACTTTTAGTAATTGCTTTCTTAGCTTTTTATAAATTTTATTTTCATTGTATGCCTTGCTGTCTAACTCATTGTAAGCAAAAAAAAGAGTATTACAGTATTCTTCAACAAAAGACACTGTAATATGTCCCGGCCCTTCTAGTCCTTCAATACTTTTTCCTAGTGAAACTGCAAATTCCTGACATTCGGCAAGCATATTTTGTACTAAAATACAATTATTTTGACTTAATGCTTCTTTAATTTCCTCATGAGCCTGATACAAACTCTGAATAAACTCTAATACTTCCTGTTTCTGTGCTTTTCTCATTTTTTCCCAACCAATCTTTTATTCAAACACTTAAATATATTTATTCTTATATCGACATTAGTCTATTATGTTTTTACTAAAATGACAATTTTTTGTGAACTACTCCACCTCTTTTCTAATTTGAGTAAAAAGGTGGTATTTATCTTCCACTTTAAAAGGCAATACTCTATTGAGATTGAGATAAATTATAACAGAATTTTTATGTCATGACAACTGGTGACTGTTCCCACCAGTTGTCAATATTGTTCATTGCTGTAACTATAACACTTTTTGTCCAAAATTGCAAACAATTTAAAAGTGTTAACTAACCATTGCCCGTAGGCAGTAACTTCTTGCTCAAATGATTAAAATACAGCTATAATATGTAGCAGTTTCATGGTATGCTTTCTCTCTTTTGCATATGTCAGAAGTCATCCTACCAAATTTTATCAGATACGCTTTTCGTCATTGAGTTTAAAAGAATTTATCAAGCTCCTTAAAAGACTCGAATGAGAGGACAACTCCTCGCTGACTGCAGCGCACTCCTCACTTGTAGCGGAATTTGACTGAACCGCAGCAGAAATCTGTTCAATGCCCTCATTGACCTGCGCAATCGCCACAGTTTGTTTCTCCACAGCATCCACAACAGTTGTCATCTTATCCGTCACTCCATCTGCAATCTGATTGGTCTGTTCTAGTGCTTGCGTAACTTTTATCATTGCTTGGCTGCCCTCGCCAACAGTGTTTATAGAACTTTCAATTAATTCCTTCGTTGCCTTGGCTGCCTCGTCAGACTTTGCAGCCAAGTTCCTAACCTCCTCTGCAACCACGGCAAATCCCTTACCCGCAGATCCTGCTCTCGCAGCCTCCACGGCAGCATTGAGCGCCAAAATATTAATCTGAAAGGAAATACTTTCGATTGTGGCAATAATTGTGTTGATTTTTTCTGAGGAATCCGAAATATGTACCATTGCTACATTCAGCTCTTTAACGCAATCCATGCTAACCGCCAATTTCTCACTAACCTGATTGACAAACTCTCCGGCTTCCTTTGCAGCAACTGCAGTCTGCTTAGCGCTCTCAGAAATATCTGTGACAGTTGCCGAAATCTCCTCGACTGCGCTCGCTTGTTCTGTCGTACTCTGTGCCAGCGACTGCGCAGTATGGGACATTTGATCTGCTCCTGTCGAAACCTGTCCGGCGCTGGTAGCAACCTTTCCCATAGTATGATTTAACGCGGAATGAATGCTCTCTAAAGACCGCCGAATGGACTGAAAATCCCCTGTATAATTTTGTTTGGCACTTATTGTTAGATCACCGTCTGCAATCGCCCCCAGCACATCAGAAATCTCACCAATATAAACCTGCATTTGTTGTATTGTTTTCTCAAAAACCCGCGCCAGAAAGCCAATCTCATCATGGGAATGAATACCAACCTGTATCTTTTCGTCCTTTGCCAATCCAAGATCGCCCCTCTCTAGACGCTGCGCCATACGGGCAATCTCACGCAAAGGTCTGGATATTCTCTTTGTCAGGTAGATTGCTAGAAACAATACACAACAAGTGACAGTGATAATACTTAAAATAGAAATAACATTAATCACGTTGGCGGTTCCCTGTTTCGCTTGTGTTGTGGGAAGCCCGGCAAAAATCAAACCATTAACCTTTCCGTCTTCTCCTCTTGTGGGAACATAGGAACATAGATAACTAACACCTAGAATATCTGCTTCTCCTACATAACTCTGCCCCTGATCCAACACAATCGCTTTCAGCTCTGAAGACAACTTCGTCCCTACCACACGTTCTCCATTTTGCATCACCGTGCTATATTTGCGGATATCTCCCTCAAAAATAGTAAACTCACAACCCATATGCTGCTTCATCTCATCCAGCATCTGGTTTATATCCTCACTGTCAGAAATCCTTCCAAGTTCATAACCCAGCATATCTGTGCCATTAATACAGCGCTCCTTTTGCATATCCGTAATTAAGTTCCGAAACATAGAGACACATATAGTAAGTGCCATCACAACAAAGAAAATCTGCATAATAGCCATTACACATCCTATCTTTAGTCCAATCCCTATGTATTTTCTACTTTTCTCTCCATTCTGCATTTGATTGTTACGCATCATTGGTTCCTCCGTTTTTCAAAATTACATTTCTTTTTTAATAAAGTCTCCAATCTCTTAATTTATAATCAAAATTTATGAACCTTTTTGGTGAATTTCTCCATTGTTAAAGTTAAAGTAAAGCGTTATTCTATCCTATAAAACATATTCTTTTTTCTTATAAATGATACAGGATTTTTCTTTTTTACAATGACAAAGGATAAGGACAACGCACTACTCCCACTTAAATAGTACAAATCCTCCAATGGCAATCAGGGCACCAATAACTTTCCGCCAACTAAATGGTTGCTTCTCCACACCAAACAATCCAAATAGCTCTATCAAATATGCGATAATCAGTTGTGCTATGACAATAAGCATCACTGCCTTTGACGGTCCGAGGGCATCCATGCTCTTGATAACCGTCAATGTAATAAAAGCCCCCATAGCACCACCAAGTAAAACATATTTGGGTTCCACAGCGATCACTTCACGAAAAGACGTTCTATCTACAAGCAGCCACGCTATAATACACACTAGAAATGCGGTGAACTGTACAAACGCATTTGCCGCCCATAGGCTGGATGACTCTGTCACCTTTGTGTTGAACACTCCTTGCACACTCATCAGTGTCCCCGATATCAGCGCGATTAAAATCCCAATCATAATTATAAATCTCCTTTACTATTCTGACAACAGTAATAACAATTCAATATTCCAGTTACTATTTATGATCTAGAAAACCACTTATAGTAACTATTCGGAGCGATATTTGAAATTTTGCTTTGCAAAAACCGCCCCTTATACCTGAATCATATTCTTATGGAATGCACAGTATATGCGCATTCCCGACCTATGAAAAGTAACAGATTCCATAGTAGCTTAGAACTAATGTTTAAAACCGTTGCCACCAGTTTACAATTATAATTGGATTATTTTTAAAAAATTATTCTAAGATTCACAAATATTCTGTGTTGTATGCACAACTTACAAAATACTGCTCTACGCGAACGCTTATTGTGTCTCAGACGTTGGACTAGGTAATCCGTTGTTAGGTGCGACATCCAGTTCTCCTGTACCCTCCTCGTACTCGACAGCAGGCAAAAGTTCCACTTGAGGGTCCTCGAGTGGCATCTCTGTGACAGGCTCCCCCGCAAGCTGAGTTTTTATCTGCTCGGAGAGTTGTCGTAACTGGGTATTTGCATCCTCACCGCCCCAGACCTTTGCAAAACAAATTTCCAACTCCACCCAAAAGTTTGCAGTCTCTAACATCTTGGGTATTGGCACGGATTCCCGATAATTTTGCATAAACACGGCTTCGTTTGCATTTTCATAGCTATCCCGATTTACCGCCGAAAGCTTCCCTGTCATATTGTACAAATCAGAACTTGCATTTTTAATTAAAAACTCCATCAAACGCCCCGCGGACTCTTTGTGATCAGAATATCCATTGATAACCAATGCGTTTGTCACAGACATCCCTTTCGTCGAAAGCTCCTGATTAATGTCAGGCAGTTTTGCAAGCCCATATTCATATTCAAATTCACCATTCTCAGCTGCCTTGTCAAGCCGCCCAATACAGTCACTTGTCGCAATCGTATAGATGATTTTTCCCTCTTGAAACTCCTGCATAATTGTGTCGTAATTCGTCTCCTTGGTGTCAATGGAAAAGAATTGATTCATATCCTGATACACTTTCAGGCTAGAAATAGACTCTGTATTGTAAATATCAATCAATGATTTATCATCCCCTGCAGCACCGCCTGCAGATATATAATTTCCTATAAAAAAATAATTATAAAAAATATCTGACACATCCCACCGAAAGAAATACTCCACATTTTCCGGTGTCGAATACTGATCTGCAAAGGTCAAGATATCTACAATTGATGTGGGAATCAACTGCTCTGCAGTCACTGCATCTGTCACGCTTGTATTTTCTTCCTCTGCATTTTCCCCATCGTCTGCCTCACTCCCTCCTGCGCCATTTGCCTCATCTGCAATCTGCTGCAAATAGGTCTTATTGTAAAGCAAGGCACTTGTCTCATAGTACATTGGACACGCCACATACTTTCCATCATATAGTACTGCATCTTGCGCTGCTTCATGAAACAACTGTTCCTCGTACACGGGCGCACTATCCGGCAATTGTGTCGCAAGTCCTGCCAAATATGCTTTCTCAAGAGAATTGTTACTCAATATATAAATGTCCGGTGTATCTACTTCATCATCCAGACTTGCCGTGTTGATTGCTTCGAGATACTCGAGTCCCGATACTAATTTTACATTCACTCGAATATCTGTACTATTATAAAACTCTAAAGTCTTACTATTTAAATAATCTGTCAGAGCGTCGTCTGTGTACCACAAATGAATCGTTTCTTTCCGGTTTACAAGTTCTGTCAAAGAGTTATTTATTTTTCCAGAATCTGTGTGATACCAAAATACGACAAACCAAACGAGCACTATCGCTACAAGTGCTGCTGCCACACCAAGCATTCTCTTTTTTATCCTATCATGTTTCATTAAAACTCCTCTTAAATTATCTATATTGACATTTGCTTTTATTGCAAACAGCATTTCACAGAGCTTTATCCCATCTGAGGAACTGTTAAGAAATAACTTTTAAATAGTGCGTAGGATTTTTTCGAGAGTGCCACTCGAAAATCAGGCGCATAGCAGGCTATGTAACTGATTTTTGAGTAATTGCTTTAGCAATATGATATCGTAGAAAAAGACAAGCAATATTAAAAGTTATTTTTAAACGGTTCCTAATAAGTTACCCTATCACTGTTGCTCTGCAAAGCAAGCATCTACAATTTCTATCATATTATCTACATCTGCCTTTGACACAATCAAGGGCGGAATAAATCGAATAATATTTGCGCCTGCGTTAATTAACAAAAGTCCTTTCTCAATCGCCCTGTTGATAATTTCATTGACTGACATGCCACACTCCAATCCCTGCATCAAACCAATACCCCTATGTGCCTTGATATGGTCATACTTTTCCGTCAACGCCTCTAATTTTTCGTATAAATAAACTCCTGTCTCATTTACATTCGCCAAAATATCCTGCTCCTCAAACAAATCAATCACTTTTGAAACCGCCGCACACGCAAGTGGATTGCCGCCGTAGGTTGTCCCGTGATCCCCGCTTGTCAGCGACTGCTGTGCCACTTTCTCTGTCATCATAAACGCACCGACTGGAACGCCACAACCAATTGCCTTTGCGCTTGTCAGAATATCCGGTTTCACGCCGAAACGCTGCCACGCAAACATCGTACCCGTCCGTCCCATACCACACTGGATTTCGTCCAGAATCAGCAGGATTCCCCGCTCATCACAAAGCGCCCGCACCTGCCGCATAAACGCCTCCGTCGCCGGATAGATACCGCCCTCGCCCTGAACTGTCTCAAAAATAACCGCACACGTTCTATCCGTCACCTGTTCCTTGACACTTTCAAAGTCATTGAAATCCGCAAATCTAACATTGCCAATGAGCGGCTCAAATGCCTCCCTGTAATGTGGATTTCCTGTCACTGAGAGTGCACCCATTGTGCGTCCGTGAAAAGAATGATTCATAGCAATTATCTCATGGTCTGTATGCCCATCTCGCAAAAATGCATACTTGCGCGCTGCTTTCAGCGCCCCCTCAACTGCCTCCGCACCGCTATTAGTAAAAAAGATTCTGTCCATGCCCGAAACCTTTTTGAGTTTCTTTGCCGCCTCGATTGCGGGAATATTGTAATAATAATTTGATGTGTGAATTACTTTGTCAATCTGCGCCTTGAGCGCGTCATTGTACGCCTTGTTGTTATAGCCAAGCGCAAACACTGCAATACCTGCCACAAAATCAAGATATTTCTTTCCCTCGATATCGTACATATACATACCATCACCCCGATCCCACACAATCTGGTACCGATTGTAGGTGTGAAGCAATGCTGCCTCCGCCTCGTCAATATATTCCTTCATACTCATAACCGTCGAACCTCCCTATGTCCGCAGACCCTGCTTTTTCGTCAATATCAGCCCTGCTCAGTACATGCCTCTTACCATCATGTTATCATTCTATATCCATATGCTCCAAGTCCTCGTCCTTGACAATCGCTGTACCAATACCATTTCTGGTAAAGATTTCCAGTAATAGGCAGTGAGGAATCCGCCCGTCTAGGATATGCACACGGTTGACGCCGTTGTTGATTGCGCTGGTGCAGTTGCCAAGCTTCGGCAACATGCCACCGCCAATAAAACCATCCTCAATTAGCTTTTCTGCCTGCGTCGCCGTTATCCTTGAGATAAATGAGGATTTGTCATTGATATCCTTGTATAGACCTTCAATATCCGTCAAAAAGGCAAGCTTCTCCGCGCCGACTGCCTTCGCAATCGCACACGCCGCGTCATCTGCATTAATGTTGTAGGTCTGAAAATGCTCGTCAAGACCAATAGGTGCAACGATAGGCAGAAAATCTTTTTCAATCAAGTCAAACAGCACCTTGGGATTCACCTCTTTGATGTCGCCCACAAAGCCAATGTCCTTTCCTTCTGCATACTTCTTCTCGACCTTTAACAGACCACCGTCCTTGCCGCTGACACCAACTGCTTTCACACCAAGCTCCTGAACCATTGTCACAAGACTCTTATTAACCTTGTTAAGCACCATTTCCGCAATCTCCATAGTCGCGTCGTCTGTGACGCGCAGACCGTTCACAAACTGCGCCTCCATGCCGACTTTCTCCACCCAGCGGCTAATTTCCTTGCCGCCGCCGTGCACAATAATCGGCTTAAAGCCTACCAGCTTTAAAAGTGTCACATCCTTTATGACATTCTTTTGTAACTCCTCATTGCTCATAGCGCTTCCACCATATTTTACGACAATATATTTTCTGTTAAATTTCTGTATATAAGGAAGCGCCTCAATCAGCACCTCCGCCTTTGACAAAACCTTGTTCATATCTTTTTCGTTCATCTGATTTCTTTGCTCCCTTTTTCTAACTTCTATAATCTGCATTAATCTTCACATAATCATATGTCAAATCACATCCCCACGCGGTAGCAGTCTCTGTTCCCATCTTCATATCAACCAGAACAGTCACCTCCGGCTCAGACAGAATCTTTGTCGCTTCATCCTCGCTGTAGTCTGTCGCCGTGCCGTCTTTATAAATCAGCATCTTTCCTGCCTTACTCTCAAAAAAGAGCGCAACTTTTTCTGGGTCAAATGTCACCCCCGAATATCCCAGCGCACATAAAAATCTGCCAAAATTCGCGTCATGCCCATAGATTGCTGCCTTGCACAAGCTTGAACCAATCACCGATTTTGCTAGAATGCGCGCCTCCTGTTTTGTCGCGGCATTGATGACCGTCGCCTCAAACAGCGCTGTCGCGCCCTCGCCGTCTCCTGCCATCTTTTTTGCAAGATATGTATTGACAAAATTGAGCGCCTCACAAAATGCCTCATAATCGGCGCCTTTTTGTGTAATTTCCGCATTGCCTGCCAGACCGTTTGCCAGCAAAAGGCAGGTATCGTTTGTTGAAGTATCCCCATCTACGGATATCATATTGTAGGAGTCAATAATACTGCTGCTGAGCGCCTCCTGCAAAAGTGGTTTGCTAATTGCCACGTCGGTTGTGATATAGGCGAGCATGGTACACATATTAGGGTGAATCATGCCAGAACCTTTGCTCATGCCACCAACAGTCACGGTCTTTTCGCCAAGTTCTATCGTCACAGCAATTTCCTTGTTGACCGTATCGGTCGTCATAATTGCTTTCGACGCTGTTGTTCCTGCCTCGACAGAACCATCTCTTGCTGCTGCAAGCTTTTTGATTCCTTCATTGATACGCTCCATAGGAAGTTGCATACCAATTACGCCTGTCGAACCCACAAGCACTGCATTCTCAGGAATCTGCAAAAGCATTGACGCTGTCTGCGCCTCCTCGCGGCAGTAATCCATGCCTTGCCTTCCCGTACATGCATTCGCAATTCCAGCATTGACAACAACTGCCTGCACATAAGGGCTTTTCTCCACAATCTCCTTATCCCACAATACGGGTGCTGCCTTCACTATATTGGTTGTGAATGTTCCCGCTGCTTTACATGGCGCAGTACTGTAAATCAGTGCCATATCCATTCTGTCTTTATATTTGATATTTGCTGCAGTGCCTGCTGCCTCAAATCCCTTTGCAGCAGTTACGCCTCCTAGTATCTGTCTTATCATTCTTATTCCTCCTGTCAGTCAAAACATTTATCTAACTCTCTCTCATTATCTGTTAAACGCCTCAATATTTTCACTGTTGAGCACAAAGTCATAATAGTTCAAATCCTCACGCTGTTTCCAGCCGACACTGTGCCAGAATGCGTTCCCTATATCATTTTTGGTAAATGCAATCAGACTCACTTTATTGATCCGTTCTCTTTTTAGAGCATCCATGCAAAACACTACCATTGCCTTACCAATGCCGCGTCTGCGGTACGCCGGATTTACGCATACATGATACAGACTGCCGCGCCTGCCATCATGCCCGCACAAAATTGCTCCCACTACAATGCCGTCCTCCACTGCCACAACACTTGTTGTCGGATTCCGTCGCAGAAAGCGCTCCACACCCTCCCGCGAATCATCTATACTTCTGATGCCAAATCCCTTGATTGTCATCCACAATGCCCGCACCTGATCGTAATCCTCAATTGTCATCAATCTAACCATACCAAAATGCCACCTCTCTATTGTACAAAATCTATCCGACCATATTGCCTTTTCCATCGCCGCGATACGCCAAAAGACCTCTTACCATCATAATTTATTATAAAAAGAAATACAACCATTTTCACCAAAATATTCTAAAATCAGTAACAGTTCATCCTTCGGCTTTCTGTTACAGACATCAAGCCTTGCAAAACCACTTCATGGTGGCTTGATGGATCTCTGCCACGACACAATTTTACGGACTTTGCAGCCTATATTCCGCAAAATAGTAACCAATAGTCGCTTCCATTAATCTCCAATCGCCTTGACATACAAAATCGTTCCTAATTCGTTGCTATAGACAGTAGTATTCATTTTTCGTGTGTCTTTAATCCCGGTCTGAAAAGCAAAGGGTGCGTCCTCAACAGCCCTCCACTTCTGCCCCTTCACTTCATCTGGCATATAGTACATATCAAGTTCTGCCGCCTCTTTGCTAATTGTCATCTCATGTAACTCGCCAGTGACATCTTTGTCATAAAATGCAAAAATATAGATTGTTGTGGTCACTAAGCCAATTCCCCCTGACGATTTACTACACCACTTTATCTCTGATGTCTCTGGCAAATCTGGAAAATGATTATAGATCGGCTCTGTCTTGGTACTTGTCATAACAGAATCTTTACCTGTCGCTCCCAGTGCTGCCAAAACAAACAGCGCAAAGCAGGCTCCACAAACTGTCAGCACCAACAAAATAATATAAATTTTTTTCATTCTCTTTTTGTACCTCTAAAAATCCAAAAGCACATCCATAAGCAATTCCTTGGCTCGTGACGCGCTAGAATCGCCTCACCACTCTACAAGTATATCACAGCTAACCCATCTATGGAATATAACCTGCAAAATAACCGCACAGCAACATTGAATGTTTATTCATCTTTTCTGTATATTATTCATCTTTTCTCTATATTTTACATTTTTATTCCTTTTTGTCAACCTAAAACTGTATAAATTTACACTTGATTTATACAATACAATGATGTATAGTAACAATAGTGTATTTATAGTTGTTTGCCCATCTATAAAAAGAGTGGTTCTTATTAAAACCCTCTATATTAATAATTAATTTTTGAAACCATTTACCAAAAGGAGGATATATTATGAAAGAAAAAGTAGTACTTGCCTATTCTGGTGGTCTGGACACCACTGCAATCATTCCCTGGTTAAAGGAGAATTTTGACTATGAGGTTATCTGTGTATGCGTTGACTGTGGACAGGAGGAGGAGCTTGACGGACTTGAGGAGCGCGCAAAATCTTGTGGCGCAGAGAAGCTCTACATTGAGAATGTAATTGACGAATTCTGTGACGAGTACATCGTTCCCTGCGTGCAGGCAAATGCCATCTATGAAAATAAATATCTTCTGGGAACCTCTATGGCAAGACCCCTTATCGCAAAGAAACTTGTGGAAATTGCAAGAAAAGAAGGTGCCACTGCTATTTGCCACGGCGCTACTGGCAAGGGCAATGACCAAATTCGTTTTGAGCTTGGCATTAAAGCATTGGCTCCTGACATTAAGATTATCGCTGCGTGGAGAAATGACAAGTGGACAATGGATTCCCGCGAGTCTGAAATTGAATATTGCAAGGCACATGGTATCCACCTTCCATTTTCTGCGGACAGTTCCTACAGCCGTGACAGAAATATCTGGCACATTAGCCATGAAGGGCTTGAACTAGAAAACCCTGCAAATGAACCAAACTACGACCACTTGCTTGTACTTGGTACCACGCCGGAGAAGGCTCCCGAGAAGGGCGAATATGTGACCATAACATTTGAGAAAGGTGTTCCAAAGTCTGTAAATGGCAAGGAAATGAAGGTTTCTGATATTATCAGAGAATTAAACAAGCTCGGCGGCAAGCATGGTATTGGCATTGTAGACATTGTTGAGAACCGCGTTGTAGGCATGAAGTCCCGCGGCGTCTATGAGACACCAGGCGGAACAATTCTGATGGAAGCACACCAGCAACTTGAAGAACTAATTCTTGACCGTGATACATACACCTTAAAGAAAGAAATGGGCAACAAGCTCGCTGATACAGTCTATGAAGGAAAATGGTTTACACCAAAACGTGAGGCGATTCAAGCATTTATCGAAAAGACACAGGAGTATGTCACTGGCGAAGTGAAGTTTAAACTCTACAAGGGCAACATTATCAAAGCTGGCGAGACAAGTCCCTACTCTCTCTATAATGAAAGTATTGCTTCCTTCACTACTGGCGACTTGTACGATCACCATGACGCAGAAGGTTTTATCAATCTCTTTGGCTTATCCTGCAAGGTGCGTGCAATGAAAATGCAGGAAAATGAAAAATAATGACAGTCTATAATATCCTTATACTTTATCTTACTGTAATAAATCTAATTGGTTTTGCTGTGATGGGCATTGACAAGAAAAAGGCAGTCAAAAGACTCTGGCGCATACCAGAGTCTACGCTCTTTATCATTGCTATTATTGGTGGAAGCATTGGTTCCATTATCGGCATGAGGGTATTCCATCATAAAACCAGACACTGGTATTTTGTGCTTGGTATGCCATTCATACTGATTGTGCAACTAAGTCTTGCAGTACTGATTTATCGCATAATAGGTTAAAGTAGAAAGTGAGTAGAGAAATGTCTGTTTCCCTACTCACTTTCTATTTTAAATGCCACTTGTCAATCGGCACGTTCTCCTTCCTTTCCATAAAACTCACAAAATCTTGCATGAAAAGCAGGTGGTTCATCTGCCACATATAAATGCGAGATATCACCAAAGGAACTTACGCGGAATGAAGCAATTCCCTTTCTTCGCTCCTCCGTATTAATCGTGGTAACAGATGTAGGCGCCGCACAAAATCCATGCCATAATACCATTGGTGAGATGCCAAGCAAATGACTCAACATAACGCACTCCACGCCAAAATGACAAATCAACACAATGCGATCTGCGTTTGCCTTTTCAACACGATAGCAGTTTCCCTCTCTAACATAACCATGTTCAGCAAGCAGTTGGTCCAGTCCATGAACTACCCACTGATACTCTTTTTCTATCGTGCTATTCTGCATAATAGGGGTGTCTAACCATCTTTCTTTATCATAATACTTGTTCTCCACGGTCCAGTCTTGTGGTAGCCAATCCCATGCAATCGTTCGCTCTTTTACATCTGGTCTTGCGATATCCGCACGAAAAAATTCCTGCATCCAAGGAAGCTCTACTGCCTCACGTTTCATTTTCTTTAAAGTCAAGGAAGCAGTATCCTTTGCCCTGCCTAATGGAGACACATAGAATGCTTTGATATCTAACTTTGACAGTCGGTCTGCAAGAAGTTCAGCTTCCCTCCATCCCTTTTTTGTCAATGAGTCAATAGAATAATCCGGATCGCCATGTCTTATAATCAATAATTGCATTTTGTCATTTCTCCTGTTCTTATATCTTCAACGCAAATGATAGAAGCGATGCATTCCCACTTCCCCGATACGTGAGATAAATCGCGCACACACCATCTTCAATCGCAAGCGGTGCGCTGTACTCCTCCCAGACATTGGTATTGTGAACTGGGATTCTTGTAAGCACATCACCGTCCCACTTGGTCCGTACCTCGAAATAACCCTCTGCATATCCGCGTGTTTTAATGGTAATTGCAGTTACATTTTTACAGTCAAAATACTTAAATCCTGCTGTTGCTGAATCTTTCATATTGCCAATATATCCCGGATTCTCGTCACCGTCGCGCCCGTCCTGCATAATCTTGGGAAACCGATCATCGCCTACATACATTGATGGGGTATCGGTAAACAGATTGCAAGCAATATACGCCCCGTACTCACCTTCCCCTACAAGCGGTCCGCCATTCAAACCGCAGGAAGTCATCTCCGCCTGCACAATTGTTCCATCTGACAACAGTTCAAGTTTCTCCGCGCAGCCCTGTCGGCTATACCATGTACCGTTTGTATGACGGTGATAAAAAATATACCATCCCCCGTTAATTTCAATCACGCTTCCATGATTGTTTGCTCCATATGCCATTGGGCGATCTGCTGGCTTGTACCTATCTATGTGCAGGTCACAGTTGCTGACAATGACACCTCCATAAACAAAACCCTCATCTGGCTTTTCGCTGACTGCATAGCACAACTCATGCATTACAATAGAGGAATAAATAAAATAGTATTTCTCTCCAACCATACGGATTGAAGCAGCTTCAAAGTACTCATGCCCTTCAAATCCTGAATTTTTGCTGTACTCACAGCCCGGCACCACAATCTTTGGCGCCTGTACCACCGTGAGCATGTCTGGTCCTAACACTGTCACCATAGCACCACTTCTGGAACGGTCTCCCCGCGGACAAAACCCCGTGTACAAATACGTTTTATCTCCACTTGTCAGCACACCTGGGTCAAACTGTGGCTCATCTCCCTCCCGCTCTCCCAAGCGAATATTATCACTATAATGCACATATCCATAAAACTCAAACTTTCCCGCTGGTGTATCACAGACTGCAACGGACACAACACATACCTTGTCTAGCACATAATATAGGTAATATCTGCCATCTGGTCCTACTGTGATATCTGGTGCATACAAACACATTTTTCCGTCTTTGTTAAGCGGATCTGCATCTTTCGGATAGATAACACCCTCATAACGCCAATCTCCTAAGTTGTCCACTGGCGCTGACCAGCATACATAATCTCCCATGCAGAATACATACCCATTATAATAGTCATGTGAACCGTAGACATAGACCCTATCCCCAAATACATAGGGTTCCCCGTCTGGTATGTACTCCCATGAAGGCAAATATGGGTTAAACGCCTGTTTATGTGCTGCCAATTGTACTGTTTCGTTCATAATCATACCATTCCTTTCCAGATTTCTAGTACCTCATCCAAACAGAAATTGGAATATGTAGCCGACAACTCCAATTTCTGACCAGATGAAGTACTAATGCTCTTTTAAAATAACGCAACCAATGGGTCCTGTCAATGACATCTAATTACTTTTGCTTTGTTCTTTAAAAATCCTCTGTGCACACAAACAATTGCGTACACATATTCTTTGTCAAGCCATGTAACATTCTATCTATCGAGATATTCAAATTTCTCCCTTTTGTTACATCTATGATACTTCCATTGTCCCACAAAATACATGGTATTCGCACGTCCTCCTTTGTCGGCAGCATGTTTTCATCTTTCTCCCAAACTGTGCGCAACACCAGTCACAGGAAAAGTGTACTATCCTGTCGTATATGATATCGTATACGAGGGATAATGCATACGCACTATCCCTCGTAAAATGACCTATTTGATTACTGTTTGCTGTTTGCATTATCAACATAAGACTGCCACGTGTTCTTAATCTCCCCTGCTACCTGCGCAGCTGTTGTGTCCTTGTTAAGCTTCCACAGGAAGTCATCACCTTGCTTCAAATCAGGTATTACTTCTGCATAGTTTACTACACCATTCTCCACCATGCGGGCAAGTGACAAATCAACGGACTCTGTGTCACGAAAGTTGTTATAATATCCTGCTTTCCAGCCCTCGTAGTCCTCATATCCTGGTATTGGTGCTGTGTAAAGATTGTAAGCAAATGCAAGATTCCATGCCTTCTGCTTATCATAACATGCCGGAATAACAACTGGGTTGTTGCTCCACACATTGATGTAGTCAGATGCTCCAGGTCCCTTTGGATAACAGATAAAACCAAAATCATCCTCCATATCCTTAAAGTCCTGGCCTGCCATGTAAGCGTTGTCAAAGCAGAATACGGCATCACCATTCAGAAATGCCTGTTTGTAATAATCCCACTCTGCGTCCGCAGGCTTTACAAGATCGTAATCGTTTAGAATCTCCTGCGCCCAGTTTAAGCCTGCCAGTGTCTTCTCACTATCCGCCTCAAATATGAACTTGCCGTCGGGACCTTTTGAAATCAGCTCACCGCCGTTTGAAAACACAGCCGCCTTGTAGAAATCCCCTGTATTGTTTGTTGTGCCGTACACATCGACCACGCCATCATTGTCAATATCTCTTTGAACTTGTCCCATGACTTCCTTGCACTTGTCAAAGGTCCACTCCCCGTTCTCCTGCCATGTGTAGAGATCATCTGGATTGATACCTGCCTCCTCCAACAATCTTTTATTAAAATATGTACCGATTTTCGGTTCCGGAGTCAGCGCATACATTGCATACTTAGAATCCCCAATGGAGAACAAATCATCCACGCCGCCACTCCACTTATCATCATTGAAATCAAGGCAATCTAAGGAAGCAAGGTCGTACATCAAACCACTATACATTGCTGATACAAGAGAACCATCCATGCGGAGTACAAAAATGTAATTCTCATCGCCACCCGTTGTGGCATAGTTGACAAAATCCTCTGGCACAGATGACCACTCGCTGATTCCAAGCTCTCTGATCTTGAAATTGTAGGTCTCTTGACACCATTCGCGCCACTCAACAACCGCCTCCTCATACGCGTTGTTCGGCTCGTTCGGCTCCTCAGGCGACCACCAGTCCCGAATAATAATTTCCATGCCATCAAGATCATAGACATTGCCGTCTGCATCCGTAAGTACAGTATAACCGTCTTCTTCATCTGCCTCATTATCTACTTCTGTCTGTGTATCCACCGCATTTGTTGCTGGCTTTGCTGTATTTTGCTTTTTCTCCTCCGCAGGTGCCTGTGTACCTGTGTTTGCTGCGGGTGTATCATCACTGCCATTGTTGCCCGATCCACCACATCCTGTCAAGCCTACTGTGAGCATTGATATCGTTATTGTTGCCGCGAGCATCCTTGTTACACTTTTTCTTTTCATAGAAATATCCTCCTTTTTGAATCGTCTCCCAAAAACTTTTTACAAGATTGTCTGTGACTTCACATTGGGAGTTTTTATTCTGTACGCATGTACTGTGGTGCGTACATATAAACCCCATAGACATAGAGGTTTATAACACATCATAGATCCAATTACATCTTGATTCCCGAGCTGCTGATACTCTCAACAAACCCTTTTTGGGCAAACAAATACAGGATTAACAGTGGTGTGATGACCATCAAAATCCCTGTTGAGATCATACAACTTGTGTAGCCCACCGAGGCACCTGATGCGTTTCCAACCACATTCACCACATATTTGTTCACACGATCGCCGATCGCCGCAAGCTGTGTAGCAAGCAAGCTCGTGTTTCCCATAAACATGCGTGCGTAGAAACTGTCCGTCCATTCCCACACAAACGAGAACAGAAAACAAGAAGTCAATATTGGAGTCGCGTCGGGAAGCATAATCCGCACAAAAGTGGAGAGGATTCCGCAACCGTCCACATAAGCCGCCTCCTCAAGTTCTTTGGGTATATTGCGGAAAAATTGCCGTATCATGTAAATATAGAGACCATTCTTAAGTCCCATACACCCTGCACTCATCAGATAGTACGGAATCTTGGAACCTCTCAGATTTAACCCTTCACCCCTGATCGCCCCGATGATACCTAGAATGTCAAAGTACCTAAAATGCAGATAGAGAGATGTCGAGATTGTCTGCGGGGGCACGATAATGACAAGCAGCACACAGGCAAACCACATTTTCTTAAGCGGGAAATCAAATCGTGCAAATCCATATCCAACAAGTGTGCACACGGCAATTTGCAAAAGGGCAATTGTACACGAAATGACGATGGTGTTCAACAGCGTTCCTCCGTAGTTCATCAGTTCCGCGGCAAGTCTATAGTTCTCTGTCGTGAAATGCTCTGGCACCGCGATGACTGTACTCTTGTACAGATCTTGCTCCTCCATGAAACTGACTGAAATTTTATTCAGAATTGGCTGCAGGATCAGAAAACACATGCCAAACAGCATAAACACCCGAATAATTTTGTATATAACCTCTCTAATCCTTTTTTTGAGAAGATATCCACCCGACTTACGATTGCGCTCCCAGAAGCTGCTTGCCTCAGATTCTTTTCTATGCACTTTTCTATGTTCCATGTTGCGTCCGCCCTTTATAACAGCATCAGTCATAATAATATACCCCCTTTGATATGATCAGCGACGTGATGCCTATGATTGCGATTACCACCCCGAAGTACACCCATGACATCGCTGACGCAAAACCGTAGTTAATCTGGACTGTAATCTCCTCACTAATTTTCTCGATAACCTCATTGTCTGAACGCATACAAAAGTCAACAATAGTATAAATCCAGTTCACCAAGAACAGGGAACTCACCATCGGAAGCGTTATTTTCCACAGACTCTCCCACTTCGTACAGCCCTCGATGTCCGCCGCTTCATACATGCTCGTTGAGATAGTCTGTAGGCCAGACAGAAATATGATAATTTGTATGCCCGAAGCAATTGCCACATCATAAATACTGTCCACAATCTCAAACACTGTCTCGAACGCTCTTGTACCGATGCCAGCCGTCTTGAGGATCTCCTCGATCGCACCTGTAACGCTGACACCACTCGCTGCTGTCTCTCCGACAGCAGCCTCAATGCTCGCCATTAATGCATTGTCCGTCTCAACACCGATAATAACACCCGATGACAGTATGACCGGCAGAAAGAAAACAGCTCGCACTAACGCCCTTCCCCGAAACTTTTGGTTTAGTATTAAGGCCACGAAGAAACTAAATACCATAATTGCCAGCGAATTGATAAACATGCGTGATATCTCCTCCGACAACAGGCGAGTAAACTCAGGATCAACTGTGAAAGCACGCACATAGTTAAACAATCCTCTAAACTGCGGTGAGAAACTTCCCGCCCCCACCTGCACATCACAGAAACTCATGTACAACGATTGCGCGAGGGGTTGTATCATAAAAACAAGAAAGCCTACGATAAAAGGCAAAATAAACAAGTACCCTGCGATTGCCTTCCGCTTTTGAAGACCTGTTAATTTCTTCTGTCTTTCCATAATCCACTCCCTTCCTATCTCACTACAAGATAATCCCTTGCTGGAATTACCACGCCATCTGCCGTCTCCGCCTCTTCATAATCATAATTGACATACACTTTCGTGCCATCCTCGTATGTCGTACATGATGTCTTTTCTCCCACATATGTATGATCTGTCATCTGCTGGTTGAAGATATGCCCCAACTCTTGATTGTACCGCATGTAAATTTCCATCATTTTGTTATGCCACTGGGAGAAGTCCGCACCGAAATATTCTGTGTACAATGTTTTCTGCAAGGCAAACGCCGACTCACTCATCGCAGCAAACGACAGCCCTGCGCCGTACTCCGCCGATCTTAGTAATTCCTCCTCGTAGTTTTGTGTTAAATTCAATGCTTCACCCATATAGTTTACATATCCGTGTACTGCAAGCTGATAAAAAGGCACGCTCTGATCGAGAATTGTGTACGCAGAACCACCGAGATCCATATTGGTCACAACATTACTGTATGCTACGGCATAGTCATTTCCCTTGTTAATCATGACCAACATACCATTGTCAGACAGTTCCTTAAGTTTGTTCTTTTGGTTGTTAAGTGCTGCTTGCCTGCTCACAGGTGCCTTTCTGTAAAAATCACTTGATATTGTATCACCGATATCCCGGAAAGAAATACCTGCACCATACTTATCAGCAACTGCCTTGAGGTTATCCGCCATCTCGAGGATCTTATCTGCGTGGAGCAGATAGTATGCGTCGCTGCTATCTGTATCCTGAATGTATGTGACTACCCTGTAATCATTCAACTCAGCCTTCTCCTTTGTCACAAACCTCGCAGAATCCGCAAACTGCACAAATCCGTCAAATAGATTGCTGTCAATCGCATAATTGGTGATCCCATCCAAATAAAAACCAATTCCATTGTCCACTGCATAGGAGGCCAGCGTTTTCAAATCCTTCTTGCTGCCCAAATCCGATATGGTGTCTGCCTTGTTCAATATCTGTTGGCGCACGCCGCCATTCATCCATCCAGTCATCTTAACAGAGAGGTTTGTCATCCCCTCCTCTCTGAGTTGCTTTACAATATTGAGTGCTTCCTTGTAGCTTGTGAGTTTGAGCGGTCTTGATGTTGGAACACCAAACACCTGCTTTACTTTATCAACCGCGCCGATTATCTCAACTGCCACCGGCACCTGCATATCCGCATTGACCGTGAGATAATCTCCGTATTGTTCCTTTAGATATCCCTGGTATGTCTTTGCCATATCCACATAGCTGTTGCTGTCTATAAAACGGTATCTCTGCCGCAACGTCTCATTAGGAAGCTCGGGCAAATACACAAAAATTTTACCGTTTACCTTACTTGACACATCGTACTGTTCCCTCTGTGCAATACTATAGACTGCATTGACAAAGTTATAGCTGTGGTTCTTGCCGCTAATATCCGCCTGAACTGACGCGTATGGTGCTCCTTCCTCCATCATGCACAGGAAGGAATCATCCCCGCTTGCAATTCCGTATGTGGCAAAATATGCCTCCGTCTCATGTACAATATATTCCCTGTTGAGTGCCATATCCCAGCCATAGATATTGGAATAATAATTGTTTTGTGAAACTTTGCCATTGTTAAACCGGATCAACGCACCACCGCCCTCTGGCACAAACAAGAATCCCTCATCATCAATGCCGCCCGCGCCAAAGTACGGCAGCAGAGTTAGATTGTATAGTGGATAGTCTTCCCGGTACTGGATTTCCGACAATGGCACTTCCACAATAAAATCACTACCATCTAGCCGATATACCACACTGACATTAAAAATAGGCTTATCAGAACTCTTACTGCTTAAGTCCAGCACCTTATCTGCCTCGTGTTGTTCTAAGGTGTACCCCGCCTCCTCGAAAAACTGCTCAAATTTCGTCTTCATGTTATCCTTGGTCGTGTCGCGCAAGATATAGAGCACCTCATCCGCAAGTACTGGATAGTTTGCCAGCAATTCTTCCTTGTTATCTTTCTTGCCAAGCTTGTTAATATCGTACCTTTTATAATAATCCTGTACCATCACAGCATTGTTCTTGTTCATGCTGTCTAACAGCTTATCCATATCTGCCTCCCGGATCACGGTCGGTATTAGATATTCTTTTTCCACATCGCCGATGGAATAGTTCACCTTAACATAATCTGCACCTGTTTCAATATTGTAGATACCTTTCTTAACACTGTATCCATAGCTGGAGTACACGGCATCAATACCATTGGTGTTGCTGTAAGTGACAAGGAGCGTCGAATCGAGCTTATCTTTCTCTGCAGCAAGTGCAAGCGCATCTTCCTCCACTCCCTCGGGCGTGGAACGCCACACCTTTCCAGTCTCCTTGACTGTCAACTCAAACTGAGTGGTTGCTGGATCCATCTCAAAACGCAGGGCGTTATTTTCGAGTGTGACAAGCTCTGTTTCTCCTGTGTAAGCATTGACTTCAATGAGCTTCGGTTCCTCCTCCTCACCCTGGTACAGCACTATTATCAAAACAAACACCCCGACAACCAGCAAACCGATAACAGGAACCACCATGCTTTTTATTTTACTTTTGATATCAATTTTCATAGTTAGTTCTCCCATAACCTTTCTTCGTTACATACTGCCGCATATCATATCACATTCGGAACAGAATTTCCCTGCCGATAGAGATAAAGTATGCAATCCCTTGTGAAATCATACTGAAGAACAGCAGCAGGATAAAAATCATAACCAACATCGCAAATCCAGTCGCAACTGTAAAAAAAAGCGTTTTTTTCACTGTGTACTCATGAATCTGTATCATGGCCGCCAGTATAAGCAACGCTGCCCAGATCAGGGATATCGCACTCAGCACACCATAAAATTCCGCCTCGTCATACGTCACAACATTGCTAAAGAGAATCAGAGGAAACTGTATTAGCGGATACGGTGTCAGTCCATAACAAGTCGCCATATATATCTGTTTCAATGTTCCCTTGCCGTCAAAGAGTGTTGTAAGCCCCCAGTTGCCCACGCACCACAACGCAAGCGGGAACAGGACACTCGCCAGATAAAGAAGAATGTTGATTCCTTCCCAATATACCTGCAGAAACACAAAGCTTGTAAATTGCAACTTCATGATGCGCACCAGCAGCGTCAGGAACAAAATTGTATTTGCCGCCGCGATAGAACCTCTCTTTTCATGTGTTAAGTCCCAGAATCCGTCAAATGGGTGTGTGATCACATACAGCGCATATTTCAGCGTACCCAAATAATGTGTAAAGCCTTCCTTCTTATTCAAAAAAGCTGTCATCATTCCCTCCGATCTATACCTTGAAGATATCTGCTGTATCAATCTCGTGCTTGATTTTTTTAACCTTCCCAACAAACAATGGCAGGCAAATCACTAGAAACAGCACTAGCAAAATCATCACGATATGTTCTTCCACCCATTCCTTACGATACTGCTTAAACGCCTTAGAATAATTCTTGTAGTCCCATTTTAGCTCGAAATACTCCATTGCCTCGTGGTACTTTTCTTGTCGCAGCAGTGAACGCCCAATGCCGATGTAAGCAAGATCGTAGTTGCCATTCTGCACCATAACTTGTTTCCATGTCTCACCAGACTCATAGTACTTGCCATCCTGGAACTGTTCGATCGCATCATACACCAGACCGCCAAATTCGGTTGGGGCAAATAGCGTAATACTGCAGTCCACAGAATCCAGCACTAACAAGTCATGCCCCATGTGATCGATCGCTGCTGGCTGCCGGAAGTAACCGTCCATATTTCCGTTTCCGCCAAAAACAAACACTAGATTTCCTTGGTCATTGTATCCGAACATACGCCCCCGCACCCGATCAAGCCCGACATAGATATCATTGTCAAGCGCCGTAATGTCAGTCATCAACGATGGTCCATCATAACCAGATGTGCCACCGTTCCACCACAAGTCTCCAACTACGGGGAACGAACCATTTCGGACCAAGATATCATCACCCATCAGATTCAGTTTTCTTATGGGTGTCGCATTACCCGCAGCCAGATCCTCCTCTGTAACGTTAACCGTACACGCGTAGATAAAGCCCTCCGTGTCCATATAGAGATTGGAGTACTCTGTCGGTACAAAGGAGGCAAGCTGTGCCCTCTGCTCCTTTGTTGCAAGGCGTTTCCACAAATAGTCCGTCCAGTCGTAAGTTACCTTGGTCGCCCCCACAAACCCCGAGAACGTACCATCATTTTCATATTTGATCAACCCCTGGTTGATGTTTGTCGCCACACAGTACACACGCCCCGCCGTATCAATGGAAATCTTGCTTGGCAGAAAACTCGCTGACGGGTCAATCGTAGAATCCACTGGCTTGTCAAACTGCATGACATAGTTCAGATCCTGGTCAAGCTTTAAGATACGCCCATTATTCATATCTGCAATATACAGATATCCATCCTCCGAAACGGCAATATCTGTGGGCGATGCAAATGTAGTCGTTTCGACATCCCCCTGAAAACTGTCGATGATCCGCTTGCAAGAAAAATTGTTAAACTTCGTCCGCTCCATCTCGACAATGCGGTTGTTCCCTGTGTCACAAATATATACTGTGCTACCGCACACATACAGTCCTTGCGGTGAGCTGAACTTATCTGTAATGCCCAGGTCGCTTGCCGTAAATACACCGATCACTTCATACAGATCCGGAGAGTATTGCACATCCTCCCACCAGTCGTAGTTGTAGGTATAGCCCTTTTCCGCACACACCTCCAAGGGCTGACTGCAGAGTACCATGACGCCCGCAAGTAATGCGCTGATTCTTTTTATGATATTTTTCACGCTTATTCCCCCTGCTCCATACGCTCTTAGTCTTTCAGCCCAGAGCTTGCCATTGTTTCCAATATCTGGCTCTCAGACAAGATAAAGATAATAATTGGCACAATCATGACAATGACTGTAACAGCAGCCGCCTGTCCTGTCCTCGCAATGCCACCGCTCTGCACCTGCTGCAGCGCGTACACCAAAGTTTTCTTCTCCTCTGAGTAGATAAAGGTCGATGCCCTATTGTTCCAGAGTCCCTGCACCTGAAAGATGATCAATGTCAGCCAAGCAGGTTTCACATTCGGCATCACAATCCTCATAAATACCGTCCACTCACTCGCACCGTCTATCTTCGCTGCCTCGATCAAGGACATTGGAAGCCCTTCCATAAATTGCTTCATCAAAAACAGTCCGATTGGAGCCGCAAATGACGGAATGATAATCGCCCAGTAAGTATCGATCCATCCTAGCGCATTAATGATTAGGTAGTTTGGAATTGCCGTTACATATCCGCTAAACATCAGTGCAACCGTAACAAGATTAAAGAACATCTTCCCACCTGGAAAATCATATTTTGCAAGCACAAATGCCCCCATTGATGCAATAATCAGATGTCCCACAGTACCAACAAAAGTAATGAACACTGTGTTAAATATGTATCTCGAAAAAGTCACCCACGACTTGCCCATTGTGACAAACAAATCGGAAAAGTTATCCAATGTCGGGTTCTGCGCAAAAATCTTGGGCGGAAACATAAACAACTCGTCGAGTGGCTTCAGCGCACTGTTAACTGCATACACCAGAGGAAACACCATCGCAACCGCAACAAGAAACAAAAATAGATAAACAAAGAAGTCCCCTATGCGCGAACGGTTCGGCTGGCGCTTTTTTAATATTTTTATTTTATTTTTTACTTCTGCATTTTTCTTTTTTTTACTCATATCAGGTTCCTACTCTTCTTAACAAACTTTGGATTGCCTTGTTGCAAAGGATCATAATCAGAAATAGCAGTGTTGCAATTGCTGACGCATAACCCATCTCAAAACGCGAGTAGCCATAGTCAAACAGATGTGTCACAACCGTCCGCGCCGCGTAATCCGTACTTGGATAGCCGCACAACTGCATGGTGACATCACATACGCCAAAAGACTGTGTGATCGCCATAACAGCTCCAAACATCAGCATAGGTTTCATATTCGGGAGCGTGATAAACCAAAGCTCCTGCCAGCGGTTCTTGATACCATCCATGTACCCCGCCTCATACTGGCTTTTGTCGATGCCCTGCAGACCCGCCACAAACGAGAGAAATCCAGTTCCAAGGCTCATCCACAGAATAACGATCATACATATTGGAAGCATGTAAGTCGGGTTTGTGAGCCAGAGAATTGGCGCATCTGTGATACCCCAGCTCATCAGAAATGCATTGACATAGCCATATGCATCACCCCGAAAGAAAATGGAGAAAATGACGAACACATTCCCTGCAATAGACGGCGCATAAAACACAACGATCGCAATTGTCCGAATCCAGCGTGGTATCTCATTGATAAGCCATGCAAACAGAAAGGACATAATATAGCCGAGCGGTCCTGTGATGACCGCAATCATAAATGTGTTCTTCACACCAGTCAGGAAGATGTCATCCTCGAGGATCAGGCTGATGTAATTCTGCAGCCCCACAAAGGTTGGTGATTCCAGAATATTATAATAGGTAAAGCTCAGAAAGATCGAGCTCACAACAGGAACGATATAGAACATGGTAAACAGTATTGCGTAGGGCGCGAGGAACAGATAACACATCTTGCTCCTCTTTGCCTTCTTGACATTTACCTCAAAGTTATGCCGGCGCAATATGAAATATTTTTTGATGTATTCTTTCATATAAATCCTCCAAGCTGGTTATTTTTTGACAGGAAGACCAAACTCATTGCGTTTTTTAGTAATCTCCTCGTCGATCGTAATACTGTAATCCAGTATTGTTTCACGTGGATCCTCCTTGTCATTTACAATCTTTCTAATGGCGTTTGTGATATGGCGCCCTGTATAATATCCGCCCGGTACTTCTCGGATTCCCGTTGTCTGCAACCACTGCTGTGAAAGCACCTCGATGTCATCTGCATTCCACGCAAGCTGGCTAAATGCGTCAAAATTCGCCGTTGCGTACCGCGCTGAGGATCCGAGCAGCGCCTCCATCTCCCGTCCGAAACGCACCTGTGTGTCCACCTGCGCCCACCATTTCATAAATTCCCATGAGGCGTTACGAAGTGCCTCATCCTCCGTTCGCACCATCATTGTCGCATTTCCGGTGATAAAATCCGAGCGGTCAATGTGCGTCTTTTTGTCTGCACCTACCACCTCTGTTCCTGGTATAAGTGTAAAATCCCACAAGCCGCGGATCTCAGGCGCTGATACCATTAGCGTGTTGTACACACTGTACGCCGCAATGCCAATCGGCATCTCCCCCGAACGGAACCGACTCACAAAGTCGAAAAATACCGGTATGCCGTAATCTGTAAAGTACTCCGTATAGTCTTCAATCGCCACGACACCTGCCTCCTCGTCGACTGTCGTCTGCATACCCTCGCCATCATACAGGTCACCGCCATTCTGGAACAACATGCTGAAATACATACTCAGATCGGGCATATTGGACGCTACCGACGTGCTCGCTGTCGTGTTGCTGCTACTGCCTGCCGCTGATGGAATACCAATGGACATATTGTTTCCCTGTATCGTTGGAAGCATCTCGATCAATTCCTGCCAAGTCTGTGGTATCTCAAGTCCAAGTTCATTCAGAATATCTGTCCTGTAGAACATCACATTGAAAGTTTGTGTCTCAGGAATACCATATATTTTGTCACCCAGACGATACTGCTCATAAGAACTCTCCGTATAAGATTTGATCACCTCATCAAAATCCTCAAACTGTGTCAAGTCCTCCGACGCGTTTCTAAGCGCGTAGTTGACTGGTTGGTCTGCACCCACAGAGAGCACGACATTCGGTCCGCGCCCTGCCACAACTGCACTTAAAAGTGCGTCTGGCGCAACGATCTCGACATTGACCTTAACCCCCGTATCTGGTGTAAACGTGTCATCCACCATACTCTTGAGAATTGTACCTTGATCACGCCCCGTCAGCACCCACACACTCACAACATCATCGCTGTTCTTGTCGTACACATCACCGACTGCATCATAATCAACATAGAATGAAGCGGCGAAGGAACGAAGCTCATGCACTACCTTGTCAAAACCGTTTGCCACATCCTTCTCAGGGGTTGCATTCTTGCCTGTGACCACTAAATAATCGATATCGAGCTTCGTCTCGCTCATATTGAGAATCGCAGTACCAAGCGCGGTAATATTGTCCTTGAAAGTTGGGCTAAATTCCAGCGTGATCTTCTCTGGTCTGTCCACAAACCGCTCTAATTGTTGTGCCAGCGTCTGCGCTGTGGCAATCTTGTCCGCCTTCTGCCCAGTATAAAGAACCATGTCATCCACAACCTTGTAGAGCCGCTTTGACTCCAGCGACATCGCCTCCACAATCTCAGGATAAACCTTGTCAATATTATAGTCCCTGTACTTGTCGGGATTTGGTCCTGTGTAGATCAAAAGCCTCCTATAAATCTGGTTTAATCTGTAGGTTGAATCCTCCAACGCTTCGAGTATGCTTCCCATACCGCCAAGTGTTGCTTCAAGACGAATCGTATGTTTTCCTGCCGTGAGATAAAAATCATATGGTGTTTTGGACTCATCAGCAAGTGTCATCAATTTCCAGTCATTTGAATACTCAAAGGATATTTCCTTCACCTCATCAAACGGAACCGCACCGTCTATGTAAAGACATCTGCTGGATACACTTCCCCGCGCGTAGTTCTGTCTGCCCTTTACAGTGATATTGTAATAGCCATCTTCCGGCACCTCGAAATCCCATTCGATCCACTGTCCAGAGGAACGCCATGCATCGCCTCCAACATAATTTAGCAACGTGTTAGTCACGCTGTAAGGCTGTGTTGTGGGAGAAGAGCGGTCATACTTGGCATACAGCGAAGATTCCGAGCGGATCGTTGAGTCCTCGCCCTGTATCTTCTGCACATATGATAATCCCTCTCCAGAGGCACCTTTTCTCGCATTCTCCTGCACGTAATTCTGATAACTCCTGCCCTGCTCCAGCCCGCGCACAGAGAGGGATTTGAGCACGAGCGGCTCATTGACTGCTTGGAGTGTCAATGTGTTTTTCCCTTTCTCGAAATAAAAGCGATATGGCTCAGTAATATAACCCATATCATCCCGGCAGTACGCCCCCTGCCATGCAAACTCCTCAATCTGTGTCGCGCGGATCTGGTTACCTTGATTGTCCACCCGTGGCTCACCGTCATTTTTCCAGATGCGCGTGAACATGATATTCGCCGCATCCGAAAACGGAAGTTCGCCATTGATGCGCACTGCGCGCTCCGCTGCAACACCTCTGGACTCCACAGCCATGTATTCCATATAAATATTGTAGAATCCAGTTTCCGGAATTTCAAATTCCCAACTCACCTCAGAATCCACCCCAGTGTACAGCACATTCTGTTCACCCTCATAGTCAGCGTAAACTTCAGCATCTATCCCCGACACATATTCTGTCACCGGAATATCCACATCCTGTACCGGGCACACCGCGTCCTGATGCTCACTTAGATAAATTGTATAAGTACCCTCTCTTCCAGTACCATCTACATCCACATCCAGATCATAGCCAGCATACTTCTCATGAAAATCATCCTCACGGAACATACTTTTGATAATTAGAACCACTGCAAGCACAACCACCAGTCCGCCTAGAAAAATACCTTTTTTCAAAGAATCTTTCATACCCACAACCTCCCTTTTTACAGTTCCGTTTCATGAACCGTAACCCTTTTTTCTATACTTCATTATACTGTATAAGATTACCCGTCACTTCCCATATTTTGCTCTACACTTTTCATATTTTGCTTATATTTGATTTTCCTAGTTTAAAAAGCTTTGGGTATTTATACTTTTATTAAGCATTTTTGCGCGAATCTTTGTATAATTTGTATAGATATTGCGAATTGATAATGCAAGAGTGCTTGAGAGTAGATTACTGAGTAGTTATCATAATAAATATAAAAAAGACACCTGACAGGTATTCCTGCATCTCATGTCTTTTTGTGTTTCACTAATAATTTATAATATTTTAATTTTTCTTGTTCTGTTGTACAAACTGTGAATAATACCCATTTACATTTGTTTGTTTCAATGCTAGAATAATATCATAAATGCTACGAACGATTAATAAACGTAATTGATTCGTATTCGCAAAGGACTGAGAAATATATGACAAATGAAGAGCCAAATGAAAAGCAAACAAAGAAGCATCAGACAAACTTGGTTTCAGCGGGGCACGCTAAATCCATTGATTTGGAACAGATTAATGGCAGCGGCTTTGATTTCTACAGCGCAAACAGCGATTATATCGGCTTCACAATGGTCAATAAAAATCATGAAATCGTCAATTACCGCAACAGCTCCACAGTCCGCATCTGGTACAATGAACAACTGGAAACCTTCCCACTCCACTGGCACAATTCGCTTGAGATCGTATTGCCGATCAGCGACTGTTATTATGCCCTCACTGGCGAAACCACAAACCGCATTCAGGAGGGAGAAATCTTTTTTATACCCCCAGGGACTCTGCATTCCGTATACCCCCCCCGGGTTCTAATGGCGTGCGTTTTGTCTATCTGCTCGATCTGAGCGTTATGACCCATTTAAAAGCCTATGCAGGTATCCAACCGCTGCTCTCGACCCCATTTCTGCTGACTAAAGAGAATTCGCCTGATATTTATAAGGATATTTTTGATCTGCTGATGCAGATGCAGGTTGAGTATTTTCGTAAAAATTTATATAGTGAACTCACCGTATACTCGCTGTTGATGACTATGTTCGTAAAGCTTGGCACCGACTACTCGAATAAGCTTGGCACCGCTGATATCCGGGCTGGAAAGCAGCGGAAGTATCTCAAGCAGTTCAACGACCTGCTGGCGTATATCGACGATCACTACATGGATGCGCTTACACTCGAGAGCATGGCTTCGCTGATGGGATTCACCAAATTTCATTTCTCCAGATTATTTAAGAATTACACTGGATACACATTCTGCGACTACCTTAATTACAGGCGTATCAAAGCGACAGAGGAACTACTGCCGCACGTGGAACTTCCAATCACAGAAATTGCAATGCAAGTGGGATTTTCCAGTATTTCTACTTTTAACCGTCTGTTTCGAGTATACAAGAAGTGTTCTCCAAGTGAATACCGCAGTAAACTTTCCGTTCATACATTCAAAAAGGGCTGACTGTACTTTTTGCTGTCTGCAAAATCCAGTCCACTGCTGCCTCAGCATGTGTGGGTAGATTTCCAGAAATAGAATCAACTTCTGGTTCTTCTATTCCTGTATAAAATGCCTGCAAGGCATACTTTGCCAGCAGGGTTGACACACGCCCTCTTTCTATGGAATCTTCTGTTCCCAACACCACAACCACCAAGTCATTTTTCATTGTTCCATTGTCCACAGTTAACGATGTAACAAGACAAGCTCCCGATTTGTTTGTTGTCCCAGTCTTTAAACCTGTAACTTGAGGTATATTGCGCAACAGTGGATTCAAATTGTGCACCTCAAGATTGAGTGATTGTAATGTTGCCTTTTCCATAGAAGTAATATCTTTTATCTGCGGATAAACCTTCAAAAGATAAGAACACATCCGAAACATATCCTTTGCACTCATGCGGTTTTGGCACTTTGCAGGAACAGGAGTTTGTGTATAAAAGGGCAAACCATGACTGTTAAAAAAAACTGCCTGCGATAATCCTAAATCCAACGCTTTCTGATTCATGGCTGAAACAAAAGCCCCCTCGGAACCAGCAATTGCTTCAGCCAGACACAGTGCGCATTCATTGCTAGAAGGCAGAAGGGCACCTATTAAAAGTTCCTGCACTGTAATCTGTTGTCCAATTTCTAAAGGAATCACCCCATCACCAGAGATAGACAATGCATGTGCTGCCTCGGAGACCGTAACCGTCTGTTCTAAGGAAAGCTGCCCAGCCGCAATAGCTTCCATTGTCAACAGACATGTCATTAACTTAGACGTACTTGCAATAGGATAGGACATATCTGACTGATATTGATAGTAAAGTTCTCCCGTAGTAGCATTTCCTACAAAGACGCCATTCACTCCATAAAAATAACCTGTCTGCTCCAAAGTTACAGGGGACATGCTAAATGGAACTTGTGTATTCATCTGCAAAACACCAACATTAGGAACCGTGATATCCATATCCAAAATCATCGCCAAATCTACTGCCATCATAAAACAATCGTAGGCGCCAGAAGGAAATGCCACTATCATTGTATAGTAAGATACCTTTTGCCCATTTACCTGAAACTCATTTCGCCGCAGCGAAACATTGGGATTCTCACTATTTTCCCAAGGAATATTCTCTCCACCTACAGGTATATAAGCATTTCCTAGATTTAAAGCGACAGCATTTTTTGTGATTTCCAAAGAAAAGGACTTGCTCGTATCTCTTAACACCATAGCAATATCCCGTAAAGAAAAGTAGGTGTTGTAATCATAACTGTAATCGAGTGTTTTTACTGTGCCAGCCGTGCCAATATCCGTTTGTACCTGATAGGTTCTTGGTATTTGATATGCTGCATCAACCGGAAAAGGCAACATAAAACATATCAAAATTACAGACAGAATGAAAGAATTTGTTTTCTGTAAGATTGCTTTCATAAAACTCCCTTCTTAATTAGGAACTACAAAAAAATTAATTTTTTCCTTGTTGTAATGTGTATATCACAGAAGAATGGTCTGAAAAATCCTCAGATAAAATTAAAGTAGAATCTTTGCGAATATAGCTTTCTTCTTGTACACGACTCGTCTCGTCATCAAACTGTCTTGTTAAAATGCCGTTTGCAGTCTGATAAGTCCCACTGCCATTATATTGCGCCTGCAATTCCTCCAAAGAAGGCAACAAGTCTGGTGCACAAATTTTCAAATAAGAAACGGTGGGCATTCCAAAGGATTCTGTCACAAGTGCCTCAACTGCTTCCTCGTCTGTGCTGCCTGTATAACCTGCCATATGAAGTCTCTGCGTTAACAACTCCCGAAAAGCTGTGGCAAATGCCTCATAGGCTGCTTGACTACAGGCGTCATAACTTTCTGGCAATATAGAACACTGGAAAGTCCCCTCGGAGTGTGCAGTCTGTTCCAGCGTCAGATTCATCTCAACCGCCACCCCCTGCATATTGGTCTGTAAATCCTGCATTGGGACAGAGACTGCTTCTATCTCCTGTAGCCAGTCAAGCGCTGTGACAGCCGCCTGATTGCTCATGTCCAATTTCGCAATCCATTGACCAGAAAGATTCCTGTCATTAGATGCAAAAAACTGCAAGTACGCTAAAATTGCAGTAGAGACAATTAAAGCAGGAAACAATATCGCAAATAGGATAAACTTTAAGCCTTTTCTCATAAAAGTTCCTCCTCATACTACCATGCAATTCAGTCCACTTGTATCACAATTCACAAAATATGTATCTTCTATGGGAGCTCTTACTGTCGTATCACAAAATCTTACTGTGTTGAATTGATTCTCAAAAAAGCCAATGCTGTCTTCGTCTTCCATCTCCACTTCCATATGTTCTATCTGTATATCTGAAAAATCACTGTTGGAAATATCATTGGTCGTATAAAAAATATGTTGCATTTTGCCCCCCTTTATTTTTGACCGAAAAAAGACTCCGCCCCCATTCCACTGTATCCCGCGAAATACACAATCCAAAAAATTATTTATGTTTGCGTTAAATATCCCTTTTTCCATGCCAATGTTCTCAAACACACAATTTTGAAACACACTATCTGTCAATTCCACAAAACTATCACCGAATGTATCATGAAACATACAATTGATAAACACGCACTGCTCTATCTGAACAAATCCTGTCTCAAAATGATTTTCAAAGGTTACATTGCGAAAAAGACAGCTGCGCATCCTCAGATCCGCTGTCTCAATTCCTTCCACAATATAATTTTCTATTTCCATCTTAATAAAACGGATATTTTGAGACTTTATTTCTGTAATTGCCCCATTTTCCATTCTTTGTTTCAAAAATCGCTTGCACTCTTTGGGCTGGTACAGTTCCTTTTCATACTCTTTTATTTTTTCTCTTGTTTGCATGATATCTGTAATCATTTTAGGGTCGTTTATTATTTCTAAATCCGTTAACCGATTATCAATTTTGGGTACGCCAAGACAGACAAGCAGGTCTGGCGAAACAAGGTAATGATAATGCACAACATAAAATATATCATTATAGTCATAAAAATTGTGGGGATATCGCCAATAATAACGCTCATAGTCCTCTTCTAAATAATAAATAAAATCTGGTGTGCCCATTTTTTTTATGATTTTATTAAGACGGTCTCCCATTTTAAAGTCCAATCCTATATCCGCCATTAATTTATTTGCAGTATGAAATAGTTTTTTGTCATAATTTAAAATTGCGCGAAACCTCACTGCACAGACATCCTTCTCACCTTCTTTTCTAAAAAGAATTAAGCTGTCACCCTCTTTATAGAGCTCTGCATTGCCAGAAACATCTGCATAGCAAAAATCCGGCTCAAAAATCCAGTCTTTGCCCAATATATTTTTTAATGTCAATTTTTTTATATCCATTTTTACAATCCCTTAAGATAATCTGTAATAATTCCAATACCTGCCTGAATTGTTACAATAGTCTATCACTTTACTGATCTTTCTTTGCAGGTGTTACAGAAAGTGCGCTTCGTATTTTCGCGCGGTCCCACGCCTCCCCATACTCCCGCACAATAGTCACAATTGCCAAAAGGCGCAAAGGGTCAAGCGCTGTAAATGTTTTTCCTTCTTTTTGTGCATTCCATTGAAAATAATCCTTGCCATCACTTCCATTTTTGCTCGTTAGAGAAATACTGTATCCCCAATCAGTCAACTTATTCATTGCATATGGATACATTTCAGGATGGTCTTCTATCTGATTTGGAAACAATTCTGGATATGTTCCTAAAAATCTAAAATATCCAAATTCATCGTTTTGTATTTCCTGAATTTCTCCCTCATATTTCATTCTGCCAATAATAATAACTGCATTATATTGTGTATCAAATAAGTTGGGGTAATCTTTTTTCAATAAACTGACATCAAACACTGCTGCATCCGCAAAAATCTCATCAATATCATTTGACATCTGCGAATTTACAACCGCAGTATAATATTCATCATCATAATAATTGATATGAAAATCAATCCCAAACGAAGAACCAATACAGTCCATCTCTAATAAAGTTAAATACTGCTGCAAATAGCGCTCAAGCGTGTTTTTTGACTCACAAATTCCCACAAAAACGGAAAGATATAAATCATTTCTAAAATCATATTCCTTTTGTTTTACTTTTTTCATCTCTATATCCTTTTCCCTCTCTGACGGCATTCA
Source organism: Lachnospiraceae bacterium (assembly GCA_949383255.1). Classification (GTDB taxonomy): domain Bacteria; phylum Bacillota; class Clostridia; order Lachnospirales; family Lachnospiraceae; genus COE1. Next base: position 44,390 of record CASJPF010000022.1, read on the forward strand.
TCATCTTGCTCAATCTGATCCAAATCAAGCGTTTTTCCCCATATTAATTCTATATCATCCAACCTTCCTGGTATCGGATTGATTGAAAAAGATTTTGCTACATCGCTGCAAGTCCAGTCTTCTCCATACGCTCGCATGATTGTAACAAATCCCAGCAATCCAAGTGGGGCTTCCGCCGAATATGTCTTTCCATCTTTTTCTGCCAGCCATTCATATACTCCAAAATCAGCAGAATCCTCAACCCGTGAAACGGTATATCCCCACTGTACCAACTTACAAACTGCATATCGATATGTATTTCCATCATCTGCTATCACAGGAATGTAGTCCTTATCAACTTCCCTATCGGATACCCAGTCGTCCCGAATCATATATAATGCAACCAATCGAATGGGATCTGTTGCATATAATATTAAGTCCTCCCGCTCTGCTTGCCAATTCCACTCAGACCACTCATTGTTAGGCTCTATAGAAAGCTGAAAATTATTTTTTACTAAGTAATCAATACAAATATCTGTCAAAGTACAATTTATCTGTTTTTCCATTAGCATTACCCTTCTTAAAAGTCTTATGATCTGTAAAAAAATTACTATTTACATTTGAGTTTCATTCCTAAGCGCAGATGCAAGAGGGGGTTTGGAGGGACTAACTTAATCATACAAATCGTAAAATCCTTTTGCTATAATTTTGCCTGCTATTTCCATATAGTCATCAAAACTTTTGCTTTTGTCATCAAACCGCCGAATCCAAACCTGTTGAATATGCTCTGCAAGTTTTGTTATATCTTTCATTTCATATATCACTTCATTCACTTCACAAAGCGCATTATAGTATGCTTTATTTTCCCATGATTCACAAGGACTTTTATTATTACATAGCCATTCATTAAAACAATTCGTCAAAATCTCAAAATCTTGTTCCAAATCGGCAGAACTTACAAATCCCTCTTTCCAACAACGGTCCTCGTTTACAATATATTCATCAACCACAAAACACTCTTTAGAATAGTTCTTAAAACCTGCCAGTTTATAATACCGTTCTATTGCTTCCTGTGCTTTCTGTTCAGAACTGTAGATACCTAGAATTTTAAGTTCCTCATATTCACAATGCTCACCATATTCATACTGATGATATAACAAATATATTTTACAATTAAAATCTTTATTCATATGCTTGTATTTTACAATTCCTTTCGTAAAGCACTAAAAAATAACTAACTTAATTTACCTACAAAAACCATTCTGTTGTTTCCATTCTCTCCATCTTTCATCGTCCATCAGCAGCTTCCATGCTCCCCTATAATCCAGTCCAAACAAATCAAACTTACGCATCAAATTACTTACAAGTTGTCCTTCTGATCTACTGGCACCAATGCAGCTGCCGTCTTTTAAGACCATCTGACTACCTTCATAGTCAAGCTTTGCATTCTGATGCGTTTTGTATTTGTCCAACAGCTTCACATAAAGTTTCTGCAATCGACAATCCTTCACTCCATCCATAGCCCAAATACCATAAATCAAAAAATAAATCTATGGCTACATATATACTTTATGGTAACAAAACTTAGAAAATCCCGCCCTGCCGCCTACCTGCTCTGTGGCATAGGCAAACAGACCAAACCGACAGCCCGCAAAATGATCTAATTTAAAATACAGTTTCTGCGCGATGCCAATCGGTCTCCATGTGCCGCTGTCCCAATCATGATTCTGAGCATTATTATCATTACCGTAATCGTAATAGAAAAAACGCGCCTCATCTTTCATCTGGGTAAAATCCACTTCCAGCCGAAGGCGCACTGTGCTCTGCTTGATCGGTACTGCCTCCCACTCTTTTTCTTCTATGTTCTCTTCTGATGATGCACGCAAAGAATCCTCTTCGGCTATTTTACTTTTCATCACAAGATAAAATCCATCGTCCCGCCGCGTCACCGCAACCATGCCATAACAGCCCTGAAGAGCACAAATTCCTGCATAATCTCCCACCTTCAGCGCAGCAGCATCCACTGTCACCTCCCCCGCGCACCGCGGAAAGAGCATACGCTGCGTCAACACATTTGCCGCCTGTAACAAACTTTGACATCGTTTTCCTGTCTCTACCCAGAGGACACCATTCTCTATATCCTGTGTAATCAACTGCATATTTGGCTCATGATTAAACTGCCATACACTTTTTAGGCCATAACAACCATACAACTCGCGTTCTTTTTCCTCCAAAAGACCAGATTCTCTTCTAAAATCATCACTTTGTACCAACGGCTTATAACGGTAAGATTCCTTTCCACAGGGCACTTCAAATTGCCGCGGAACCCGCTTGTCTTTTCCAAACACAGGATAACCTGCCTCCCATGTAACGGGGACCAACACTGGAATCCTGCCGACAGCACCGTAATCCTGAAACAACACTGCATACCACTTTCCATCCGGCGTATCAACAATTCCCCCTTGTGCCACACCCTGGCCGCAATATCCTCTGTCATCAATCAAAATATCACCGCCAGTAAATGTACCATCAATGGAATCAGCCACAAAACATGCCTCTGTGCGCATCCATCGGTCCCGCAGTGAATGAATAAAAAATAAATAATATTTCCCATTAACTTTATAAAAATGCGTCCCTTCATACCCAAGCCCCGGGTGCCCCGCATCACTGACTGCCAGACGGTGCAAACCGCCCTTAAGAGGCGCTGTTAATTCCTTGTTTAACTGGGTAATATAAATATTCTTGTTTCCATATGCAATATAGACATTATCTCCATCAAACAAAAGAGAACAATCGTGGTAAAACCCTTCAATGTGATGCTTTTTCCACGGTCCCGCAATGGATTCTGACATATACAGATAAGTCTTTCCCGTATCATTTGCGACAAAGCACACATAAAACACTCCTCTGTGAAATCGTAAGGAAGCCGCCCACATGCCCTTGCCATATATGTTCTCTGCACCCTCAAGCCGCTGCCCATCTGTACTGTCCAAACAATTATACACAAAGGCTGCATGCTCCCAATTTATCAAGTCATATGAGCGTAGTATCTCTCCACCCGGCATAAAATGCATGGTTGTTGAAATCATATAATAGGTGTCGTCAATCCGAATCACATCAGGGTCGGGATAATCCAGCCTTGTGATAGGATTGACTTTTGTATCTTGTTTCTGAAGTTTATTATCAATATTCATTATAATGACCATGCCTTTCAGTGCACTTTTAACTCACAACGCCAAATCCAAGTATTGTAAATTCCTTGTCCTCATCACCCGGCTGCATTCTAACCTCAATATGCCATATTTTGCGATCTCTATTTTGGAAACAAATAAGCGGATTGCAGTGTATCCAACCGTTGACCTTTGGATCCACCAAAAGCACCATCTCTCCATCTACAAACACCTGTACACAACCCGCATTCGGCGCACCCGAATCTTTGTTCACCATTATAAGACTGGTACAGCAAATATCCATAACAAAAGGTTTTTGCCCCTTTATATGTTTCCAATTATACGAAAACTCTTTGGTCTGTGTCAAGTTCTTATCCATCTCAACACCTTGCAATTCATTGTCCGTCTCTGAGAAATCTCCCGTCGATACTATTGTTACAATATCTGTCTTGCTGCTTCGGTCAAAAAGCCAAACCTGTTCAAAGGCTCCACCAATCACAGATGGAACTGTTTTCAAGTCCAGTGTGTCTTCGTCCTGTGGACTCCTTTCCACCTCTTGCATTAGATAAAGCAGACCGTCTGCCATAATTTGATGCCCTATGTTCGTTGGATGGAAACAGTCATAAAAAAACTGGTTCTTTGTTACAATTCTACCTGCACCCGTCTTTTTGTAAAATTGTTCTACCACACAATCCCGCGTACTAACCATTGGCAGCTGATAGTGTTCTCCCACAACACAAAGTCGCTCCTGCAAATTCCAATCGTTGGCAAACACGGCAAACAGCAATATAACAGCAGGCTTGTTCTTTGCTGCCAAAATCTTTCTGACTAGCGATTCGTAACAAACGCCTTTTGTCTCATCCCCCTCGTCGTTCACCGCAAATTCCACCACCACAATATCTGGGGTCACTGCCCCATCTCTGCACACATCGCGTTCATAACGTATCATTCCAAGCTCAGAGGGTGTTCCTCCCACGCCTGCCTTGATATAGTGAATGTTCTCGTCCACACCTTTTCCTACAAGGCGGCATAATCCCTCAAAAGTACGCCACGCATAGCATTTCGTATTGATAGGCACTGCGCCCGCCCCCTGTGTAATCGAACCACCAATAAAAGCAATGGTGGTATCTTCTCCCCGTTTCGCCTGCTCAATAGCAGCCTTTAAACGCGCGTTGTTTCCAGTCTGCACAAGCGATTTTTGCAACATTTTTTGATATTCGCTGCACGCGAAATTAACTTGTTCCTCCTCCTCTGGTTCTGGCGCCGTAAATCCATCGTTTAGATAAAATTTCACCGTTGTTAATGCCTGCGCTGCCACACCATCCTTTTGCGGTTCTTCAAATACAAATCGAATCTGCCCCGGAATGCTGTCATCATCCGACCAATCACAGTTTGACAGGTTTAGTATATACTCCATACCATCCGCCGGAACCTCCATACGAAGCGTCGTTCCAGACCCATACGGATCAGATTTTCCATACATTTGAAACTCAAACACTGCCTTCTTATCTTGATTGTCCATTTCCACGCTGACGCCAATGCTGTGAACCAGACGCCGAAAGCCTTCTGTTGTCAAGAGTAGGTCAAGAATCTCCTTGTCAGTAATATTTCCTACAATGCGGGCGCTGGATATCATACGTCCATCATTTAAATAGATAAACTGAACTCCCGTTCCATTTGGCTGCGCTGAACCGGAAACTTGTTTGTTTCTCATAATGTAAAATCCCTGCCGTTTCTTTTCAGGGTCTTTTGGTGCTTTTGGTCCTTCCATAGTTATAATCTCCTTTATTCTTTAAAACTTTTTATTCTTTAAATTCGCCAGCTCTCGACAGGTCCCAGATAGGATTCTGGCAGCATAGTATTCTCAGGATACAAGACAATACGTTCAAGCACAATCCCGGGATCCGCCGCATAGAAATACAATTGATTCTCTCCTCTTTTCACTGGAACAACCGATTCGGCCACTCGGATATTGTCTAGGACGCCTTGATTCCACTCCTCGCACGTGCAATCTGTATGGAAGGAATTTGACACAGTATCAAGCACCTTCCTGCACTCTCCGTTAACCGAGAAAGAAAGACACATGCGCTTTCCCTTCTCGACCGGATTTCTGGGTAGCAGATAAAACCGCACAATATAATCCCCCGCGTTTTGCGCTGCAAATGTATACCGCAAATAAGGCGCATCTATTATGTCAATCCACGATTTTGTAACGGGAAAAGCCTTTATTGCAGATCCCATTCTGCCAAGGTGCGCAATAACCTCAAAGCCTTCATCTCCTATGTCCTTCTTCTCGGTAAAGCCATCTGCATTCATAGCAATATAACCTTGCTTCTCAATGTAAGTGCCTGCCATATAGACAGTCTTCTCTACCTCCTCCGCCACAAGCTCCAGCCTTCCAACTGTCTTTTCACCATTTTCAAACGTGACTAAAACCTCGACTAAGGCGCGTTCCCTGCCCTTTAATTTTTCCCTGTTACAAGTAACCACAATGCTTTCCTTACCCTTTGCCAAGCTCTCAACACTTCCCTGTGTTCTGTCAAAGTATACCCACGGCTTATCACACTGTATGCGATATAGGAAATCCACATCTCCGCGGCTGCCAAGCTCAATAACCACGTTCTTTGTATCTGGTCTGGTAAAATCATCGTTGTATGGGTAATTGTTATCCTGCCAGTGTGCACCCAGATGATATGCTTCCCCACCGCGGAAACCGACAATCATTTTCGCCATTGGAAGCGGTATCACTTCCTGCACGATTGGATATGTCCAGTTGTGTGCATCCCAACTACGAAAACCTGTATGTGCAGAATCCATCATATGATTCCATTTGCCGCCCGCCAGCGCATGATACTCCTGCACATATTGACGGTCTTTTGCTGCCCGCCACTTTACATTAGCGGCATAGGCATTTGCCCCCATGTTGCCTTGCTTTGCATAATACGCATTCCAGCCCGCCTCAATGTGCATTAGTATCAGATTTAGAGATGCTATTGCTGGATAATAAATCATACTTCCATATGCGTCCATACACTCCTTCGGCATATGTTCCTTCAACCGATTTGCTGTCTCCATCAATTTATGTACTTCATTCCAGACACGCTCCCCTTCCCGGAAGTGGCAAGGATGATAAATATCTGGTGTCATCGCCTCCGGACGTCTTGCCGCATTCCACTTAGTATAACCATCTAGCAAAGCAAACATATCCTGTTTGTCCTCCTTGTCAAGACGATTTCCAAACTGCTGTTCAATCCATATTTTTACATATTCCTCTGTTTTATTTTTCTGGCTGTAGGTTTCATAATCATATGCAAGATTCATAAAATAACAAAGTGGATACTCTGCTCCCTTCAAATCACCCACATTGACAATCCAAAGCTCTCGTACTCCATATTCATAAGCCTGCGTCATCTGTTCCCACGTCTTGGTCAGCCGCGCTGTATTCTGCCACTCATAACTAATCGGACCACCGTGGTAATCAAAATGATAGTACATACCATAACCCCCGGGGTGCTTCCTATCTGCCTCATTAGGCAATCCTCTAGTGTTGCCAAAATTATCCTCACAGAGTAGCAGAATCACGTCGTCGAGTTCCTCCCACCCCTTCAATCCCGCACAGGTCGCATCTCCGTAATAATAGTCTTCCACTTCTTTGTAGATGGCAAGCATACGCGGAATATCCTTTAGGTCCTTGTCCATATGCTCACGCAAAAGCGCATGCTGTGTCACAATAGCATCCTTAATGACCTGCACATTATCCGCAAGTCCTGCATCCTCTGGAAGTAACATAGAATCACTCTCGCCGCGCATACCGATTGTAATCACATTCTCAAATGGCTTGTTGCGCAAAACGCCATCTTTCCAAAACGCTGTGATTGCATCGCGGTTTGATACAAAACTCCATGTATTGTCTGTGCCATATCTCTGATAAATCCGCTGCCACTCCGCACCAGCGCGACATAATGGCTCATGGTGTGACGTTCCCATAATAACACCATAAACATCTGCTAACTCTGCGCTTGCAAGTCCCGGTCCCTCCTCAGAGAAAACAGAGTCCCACATTGCAGGCCACATGTAATTGCCCTTGAGACGCAACAACAAAATAAAGATTTCCTCATACGCCTTTGCGTTGACACCGCCAAATGTCTCCATACACCAATTCCCAAAAGCAGGCCACTCGTCGTTGATAAAAAAACCACGGTACTTTACAGATGGCTCCTTTGAGACAAGTTTGTCTCCAATTGACAAAATTACTGTCTCCTTTCTCTGTGGAACAACGTCTCCCCAATAAATAAGCGGCGACACACCACACAGTTCTGACAGTCGGAACATTCCATAAATTGTCCCTCGCTTGTCACTTCCCGCAATAACCAGCGCTTCCTTCACTGACACTACATCACCAAAAGGCGCACTTACAACCTGCATCTGGTAAACCTCCCGCTTACCCTGAATCTGTGTGCTGCTCCATTTGCCCGACACCTCGAGCTTCTCAAGAAACGAACTTTTCCCAAGCGTTGCAAATATAACAACCCTGTCACTTTTGCACTGCTCTGGCACTGTGAAAAGCTCAGGCTTGACACCGGTTACCAGCTCAATATCACACGCCACACGCGCTCCAATTTTCTTTACGCCCTCATATGACTCATTTTCAATAAAAAGCGACACTAGCTTATTATTCTCAAATATGGTAAATGTGTTCATTTGATTTTATCTCACTTTCTGTTATCAATACAAAATTTGCAAGTTGTGCCTAATAATACTAAAGTTTCCTTCTCATCTGCTACATCTTTCTTGGCAAATCCAGCTCTTTATCTCATAACCCTCTCCATCAAATATCAAATATAAATCATGAACTCCCTGGACAGGCATTAAAAGCTGTGTCTTATATTCTATAAACTTTTGTTTTTCTGTCAAATCTTTTACGGAAAGGATTGCAAGAAGCTCTCCCTCCAAATTGTCAATACGCACCTGTATCATACCATTCGCTACATGCGCTCCATTACACCGCAGTGCTGCCGCAAAACATTCTGGCGAGTTCTCCGAAAAATCCACACCTGCAATCTTGATATAGTCACCGCTATCAATCCCCGTCAACACCATGTCACAACCATTATTTTGATTGCTGCTTTTATCCTCTGTGATGTCCACACCCGCCATAACAGCAAAGTTGACTGCCAAATTCTGTTGATATGCGTCCACATATCGAATCTGTTTCCTGCCGCGCAAAGTCTGTCTGATTTCTCCAATTGTACCATCCTTTTGCATTTCAAACGCATCAATATGGGTGCAACGGTATCCCTTCTCTACACCCATAGCTTTCTCGAGAATTCTTGTATGATAAGCGATATACCACTGATTTTGAAAGTTAAAAACACAGTGATGATTGTTTCCACTCAGTCCAAATACACTTCCCGGATTCCTTAGAATCGTCTCCTGATAAGTAAATGGTCCCATTGGTGTATCACTGACCAGACAAGCAATTTCCCCGTCGTGAAAACCATACTGTTCTGTGCCCGCCACATCAACTTGCCAGTTTGTACAGTATGTATAGTAATATTTCCCACCAGCCTTATGAATACCAGAATCCTCAAACAGATATGGCACATTAATCACTTGTGGATCCCCGACAATATGAATCATGTCTGCGCCAAGCTCAACCACCCTCGCTGTACCCGGTGCAGCCGCCTTCCCTTCCGGAACGCCGCCGCCAAAATACAGATAAGCCCTCCCGTCATCATCCACTAACACCGCCGGATCAAACAGCCAAAACACATCTGCACAATTTGGCGTCTGTCTTGTAATTAACCCCTTTCCCAACGGATCATAAAATGGTCCCGTGGGACTGTCCGCCTGCAAAACACCAATCCCTCCACCCCCATCTGCAAAATAGAGGAAAAACTGATCCTTTCCATCAATCTTTTTCCATGCCGCAGCCGGTGCCCACGAATTATTTGCCCATTTTGCAATACCTGTTTGAGAAGCCGCATTAATAGAACCACAATCCCTAAAGTTTACCATATCATTTGTCGAAATGACATTAATTTGATGAATCTTGCTGTATGTATTCTCTTTGACATCTCCATTCGCATCGTACTCAAATGCGTCCCCAGTCATATAAATATATACGCTATCCTTGTAAACCATAGCATATGGATCTGCACCAAACCGCTGTGTTATTAGCGGGTTGGTGTCCTGCACTCCTTTGTAACCTATATTAATTGTAATTTGCTTTGTTTGCATATTCTCTTCTTCCTCCTGTATCTCTTTTTTGGCTGCCACCGCACTTATCATCCTATCCAAATACCGCACGCTCATAATCATAACCGCGGTCGGATTGTATATCACATTTCCAAACTTCAAAATAGACAACTGCATTTCGCTTTAGTAAAAGCGTAACTTCCATTGTGACAGCCTCGCACTTCAACCTGCATGTCTGCACAAAAGGCTGCGCCGCCTGCCGCAAAAGTTTTTTCTGCATGTCTGTGGGATTTGCAGGTTCTCCTATATCATGCCATACCCGCAACGGATTGCAGGTCTTTTCATCCACTGTCTTTGTCAGAAGACTATATATCCCCGCATCAGCTTCTAAGGAAAGTACAATGCGCTTATCTTCCTCTGCATTTGATTTCACAGGATTCCAGCCTATTCCTAAATAACTTCCATCCATCTTTCTTAACACCACCAAACAATCGTCTCTATAGACACATATCCCACCGCTCTTTTGCAACTCCTTATAAAAAACAAATGTCCAAAAGGTTGGCTTAGGAATACAGCCATTTGCTATCAATCCAAATCCGCCGTGAAACGGTGTAAATGGCACACCCTGCTCCTCAAACACATCTCCAAAAGTCCAATAAGAATACGAAGCATTTCCATCACCGAGCCGTGACAACTGATGTGCAATAAACGCTGCATTCAGATTTGTATCATGAATTACGCTCTTAGGTGTATAGGAAGTATTAAACTCCGTAATGTGAATTGGCAAATCTCTATATTCTGCAAAAGAATCAATGATATCCCGCGAAGTTTTTAGATTTGCAAATCCATCTTCTGGGTTCATCAGTGTAACATAATCATAATGCCCTACACATTTTGGTGATTCGATTGTATAGTGATGTCTGGTCACAAAATCTACCGTAATTTTGTGCGCGCTGCAATACTCCATAAAGGCACGAATCCACACTTCGTCTGTACCACCGCAGACAGCAGGGCCACCCACACGAAATCTGCTGTCCACCGCCTTGATTGTATTAAACGTTTTATGAAAAAGGCAAAAATACTCTTTCATATCGGCATTTTCCCAAAATCCACATAAATTCGGTTCATTCCACACCTCAATCGGCCATGTCACAACTTCCTCCACACCATAGCGCTCCATCAAATGACGCAACAGACTTTGCACCATCTCACACCACACTTCATAATCGCGCGGCGGAGTCGTATTTCCCTTCCAATAAAAAATTGTCTGTACACCACTTGCGAGCTCCTTTGGCATAAATCCTAATTCTAAGAAGGGACGCAACCCCACACTCTGATAAAAATCCATTACTCGGTCCAAATAGGTGTAATTAAATTCTGGCTTCCTTATGCCATTCTCCTCATATTCTTGATATATTGCCATATTGTCACTAAACAGCCCATGCCCCCTAATATGTTGAAATCCTATCTCTTTCTGCACCAGTCTTAGCTGCTCTTGATATTCTTGTGTTAGCGCAAGCCCCATATGCCCTGTTCCAATACAAAAATCTACATTATTGTAAAAAAACACTTCTTCATTTTGATTCACCACAATTCTTTTCTCTTCCAATATCTTCTCCTCCATTATGTTGAAGAATGCCATCGGCATTCTTGCTGCGGCGTGCAGGTCAGCTCTGCTGACAGATTACGGATATGCACGCCTGCAATTCTGCCAGAGATTTATTTCAGTCGGAGATTGTACTCCCACTGAGACAAAATTGTATTTTACTCGCCACCTATAGAAGCGCAAGTCTTCTCTGGCCGAGATAAAACTATATTTTAAAACAGATACTATTATTATATTTTTCCGTCACACCAGACACAATGATTTTTACTCACAACTTTTTGACTTATCCTCATATATCTTATTGATATTATTCTTCTACAAAATACCTGCAAAAGCAAAGAAATCTACCACACAACAATTAAACAGAAATACACAAGTTACTGTTCACACAGGACTTAGCATTTACTGCTAAGTCTTGTACTAAAACATGTATATTACAAATAAAAATCCATTTGCGATGTAAATTTTGCATGGATTTTTACTTGTTACTGGAACGGAGTGAACAGTAATGCATACAAAAAGCTCATTATAAATTTTAGAAACAATAAATTGATTTCCATTGAAAATATTGGTATTATATAAAAGAATTTGGAAAGGAAGGAGATTTTATTTATGAGACGATATATTATGTTTGCATAGCACTGGCTATTGCAATAAAACAATAGAGGCTGTCACCTGACGGTTTATCTTTATATTCATTAAATTGTTATAGCCAATGCTATTCCTAAAAAATATTAGTTTAGGAGGCAAACATGGGCTATCTAAGAGCGGAAGAAATTCTGCCTATTGAAGTGATCGAGTTGATACAGCAGTATGTTGACGGAGAAAATATTTATATTCCACGCAAGTCAGCAAACAGACAAGCATGGGGCACAAGTACACAAATTAAGCAGGCGCTTTTGACGCGTGATCAACAAATCTACAAAGATTATCTTGACGGAAGCAAAACCTCAGAATTAGCCTGCAAATATTATCTATCCCAAAAAAGCATACAACGTATTCTAAGAAAAATGAGAGCATAACAACACGAGCTAATACTATGTATTGGCTCATATTTTTTTATAAAAATATGTAAGGTGGTATGCAATATTAAAATATGTTATCTTAGAAAAAAAGATATAAAGTGAAAAACAATTATAAAATCAATAAAATCCCTCATTACTTTGTTCTAAAAATATCAAGAAAGGAAAACTATATTTTATGACTACACCAGTTTACTATGCATAGCGTGGCTATTGCATATCATAGAAAGTCTGCTTTGTAAGCTTTCTGTTATTATACTGGCGGTCGAAAAAACTGACCGCTCAGTATAATGTGATGCGCACAACCGCATGAGGAAATATGCCGCTTTGCGGCTGCGGTTGGCGCGATACTCACGGCAGATTTCATCTGTCGTGAGTATAACTAAAATAAACAATGTAATAGCCTGCGCATCCTACTACAAAATGAATAGGAGATGCACATGAGCTATTTAAAGAAAATTGAATATGAAATTGTTCTAAAAGATTCCTTTTGGGTCATTCGGAATTGCCCCAAATGTGGTAGAAAAACATATTTTAAAAACACAAAGAAGTTTCGTGTCAATGCCAACAGTAATAAGCTGGATATCTGGCTAATCTACCAATGTGAAAACTGTAAACATACCCTTAACCTTTCAATTTATGAGCGACAAAAAATCTCTTGTATCCCAAAGGAAACGTATCAATATTTTTTGGAAAATAATGAACTCTTTGCAGAAATGTATGGAAAAAATATACAGTTATTTCAAAAAAATAAAGCAGACATTAATTTTGAAAAGCTAAATTATAGCTTTGTAAAACTACACGAAACTATTGAATACAGTGATTTTCAAGAGCAGATTATCGTTACAATCAATAATCCTCACCAACTGAAAATCCGTCCAGAAAAGCAAATTGCTGAAGTTTTAGAATTGTCCAGAAATCAAGTCAAAAGTTTGTTAGCAAAGGGCGAAATAGAATTCAAGTTACAACTACCACAGCTCCTTAGAGCATGTTTAAAACATACTCTCTAAACAGATATGTGCCACACTTTGTGGAAGGTTAAATCATCTTATCAATAATTTAAGTCGTAGCGGGCTACGTCAATTAAACTTAACACAAATCTCCCACAAAGCGGAACACATAATAGTAAGAATGATGGCAATATAAAATATTTGTGTTTTTAGACGGATTTTTTACAGCCTTGTGTGAAATCAGAATTTTTTATATTTAAAAACAACGCCTTTTTCGGAAAATATTCCATTTGAATTTTCCTCATATCCTTCAAAATACCCATAGCCACAATCCATCTCTTTGTCTCTATCAATTCATTTTTGCCTACATACCATGATTTTTTATCGCAAACGACTAAAGGCTTCGTCAGAAATCACGTTTCCATCTGCTGTATAAATACTAGAATTTATTTTCTTTAAAAACGCAATCAGCTCTGTGCCAGATTCCTCAGAGCATTCTGCTATGGCGCGAACTCCCTTTCTGCTCAAAAGCATAACCGTAAGGAAATCATGATCTTTATGTATTGGCATACTGTCTACTGATACAGTCTGTTTGACCAGACAAGCCGCTGAAAGATCGCAAATCTTTAAGATTGCATGATGTGCGTCTGCCAGATAGATGTAATCTCTAGTCAAAATACCGTCTGACTGTCCGTTTGCTACCGCTTGCGCTGCGCCAAGAAGCTTAACTACACGGCACTCCATATCCATAGTCTGACGCTCGAACTCATCCATATCACTTACAGTATATCCATTGTTCTTTGCACATAATTCTTTCCATTTTTTCGTTCCCCGCTTGTGACGAATGAATGTGATAATAATGCACGCTAGTGCAATAACGGCAAAGAACGCACAAACTCCCATAATAACATAACCAGCGCTAATCAAATCCTCTTGTCCTTCCAGACGATAGTCTTCTATCCTTCCGCGCGACCAATAGACACCATACGCACCACCAAAAAACAAAATTCCGAAAAAAATATAGATTCCAAATGAAATCTTTGCCGTTTTCTTCTTGATGGAAACAAACACACCTTCTGCATAATGCTTCCTCTTATAATCTTCACTCATAACAGGTAAATACTTTTCCATCTAAAAGCCCCTTTCCTAAACAAAACATTAATATTTTTCTGCTAACCTTAAATAGTTTAGCATAAAATTAACTAAATGTCACTCATTTGTTTATGAAAGTTTACTTTTAAGCAAAAAAGTTACTAGTCATACAATATGTTCCTTGTGATATTGAAGAAATTCGTCCTTTGAAAACTCTGGCAGATGTCCATACTCTTCTAAAATTAATTTGATTATTGAGACTGTTCTTGCCTGAGTATTAATACTTTTGGCAGGATTAAACACAATGTCTGTAAAATAATTGTAATTTAAAATTGTTTGGATTTCTTCTGCTGTCAACGAACTTTTTACAGCAGCTATATAAATATAATCATAAAATACGGTCTTGGGAGTCAAAGGAAAATCCTCGCCTTGATAGCGAAACGCCTTTAAGTTTCCTGAATGCTGCAATCGCTCATCCTGTTTTGCTTCCTTTGGCAATACGTCAAGTAAATCAAGATATGGACCACCTCTCTCAAAAACTTTTGCACTCTGAAAAATATTCTCAAGAGTATATCCATTTAATTTGAGATGAAATGCACTTAACTTCTTGCCAAGCTCTTCTTTACTTTTTGTACTGACTTCCAATGGATTTGCAAATGGGTCTGTCTTCAAAATCGCATTGTGCAGACTTTCTATCGATTTTTGCTTCTGAGACACTGCAAAACCGGAAAACCATTCAAACGAGTATTCTTTGCTGACAATTTTTCCATTGTAACTATAAAATGCAGGTCTTTTGGCCATTTTTCCTCCTAACCTAGCGCTTCATTCAGACAGAAATTTTAACAACACAATGGTGCGTAACAGGCAATTTACAATTCTAATTTCTGACCGGGTGGAGTACTAGCACATTGTCATCTAACTAAAATGCCGCTTCCTAATCCTCTAATGCACTTATTATCTCTTGTATCTCAAGCACAGCATCTTCCACACGCAATCCAATTTCTTCGCTCCAAAATTTACTCCCGCCAGCCAAATCATCTATCAAATTAAAAATAGGCACTGCATCTGCAATTGGTATTGCACCTTTTGCTTTCCACTCATCTAAGTGCACATTGAGATAATCTGTGATATTTTCAAATATCTGCTCATTAAAAGAATTCTGCATACGCAACTCTACCAATAATCCATTTTGACCTACAACCAACTCGTAAAGATCCATTTTCCTCTCTCCATCCATAAAAACTTTTCATTCTTTTTACAGAGTCATGAAAAGCAACCTTAATTTTATATTATTTTTCTCTATTTTACAGTATATATTGCGAATAGTAAACGCTTTCTGTTATAATTGTATAAAGAATTACAGTTTCATCTAAGATTCTGGCTCAATCACTATAATTATAGATAAATAACTGACACATTTTGACTTACCTATTTTTGTACTATTTGCATTTATTATTTTTACAACTCCTAAGAGAAAAATAAAGGAGAGCTTATGAATTCCATTCATTTTACTGGATACAATGCTCAACATACCAAAGATTTTGTCTTTGAAGTAGAAGAAGGCTACAATTGTTATCTTCTTCTGGTCACTCACACACCAGCTCGTTTCTATATCGACGGGATAACAGAAGAATATCCTGCCCATTGCGCCATGCTTTATACACCACATACACCGATCTGGTATAGTGGCACCACAGACAACTACAGCGATGACTGGATACGCTTCTCATCCGACGAAACATTTGTACAGAGCTTTCCGCAAACCAATCGTCCATTTCCCATCTCAGATCCGGATTACTGTCATAACCTTATACAGCTACTCACATGGGAAACCTCCCTGTGGACAGGCACTTCGCGCTCTTTCCACCACGCAAAGACAGATGGCTGCACAAATGAGTCAAACGAAAACAGTAATTCAGTCACCGCCCAGTTACTGCGCATCCTGTTTTTAAAACTGCGTGACGACGTACTACACCATGCAATCTCTCCACATAACCATGCGCTTCTAATGCTGCGCAGGCAGATTTCCAATAATCCGCAGTATTCATGGACCATACAAAATATGGCAGAACAATTACATATTAGTTCTGGGCATCTGCAATTACTATACAAACAACAGTTTGGTGTTTCCTGTATGAATGATGTCATTGACTTTCGTCTCCGCAAAGCAAAGGATTTGCTTGTCTACACAGAGCAGAGCATCGCTGAAATTGCCGAACAGTGCGGTTATAAAAATGTTGAACACTTCTGCCGGCAATTTCACAAAAATATTGGAGCAACTCCCGGAAATTTTAGAAAAAGTATAACTTCTCACCAAAACCTTGAGCGATTTCCCTTTCCTTAATTTACCGCAAATAACACTTGTTTTGACTATAATTGTTATGTTATCATAGAAATAGTGAAATTGTCACAGATATTGCTTCAGGAATCAATTACAGAAGAAAAGGGTTACAGGAACTGATAAGAGGAATGGCAAACAGAAGCATTTCCAAAGTTGTCGTTCTTTATAAAGACCGACTGACAGGATTTGGATTTGAATTGATTGAGTATATCGCTGAATTATAGGACTGTGAAATTGAAATTGTTGATACGACAGAAAAG
>CASJPF010000023.1 GCA_949383255.1 Lachnospiraceae bacterium
AGTTATGCCCACATGGAAATCTCGTGGACTGCGCGGTTCGCTTTTGGAAGAAATGATTAATATGACAAATGAAAAATATCGAGAAAGTGGGTTGGCACTGATTCAAAAGGTTCCGACGCCAATCACGCCAATTACAATTGACAAGAAAACAAGACATATTACACTTGCTTATTTTGATCAGAAAAGCACAGTAGATTACATAGGTGCAGTGCAGGGGATTCCTGTTTGCTTTGATGCGAAAGAGTGCGCAGTTGATTTGTTTACGCTTCAGAAAATACACCCACATCAAGTTCAGTTTATGCAGGATTTTGACAAACAAGGTGGCATTGCTTTTTTCCTAATTTATTTTACAGCGCGTGACATTATGTATTATATGCGTATACATGAGTTAAATGTTTTTTGGGATAGAATGAAACAAGGCGGTAGAAAAAGCTTTCGATATGAGGAGTTAAAGGATAAGTATTTTATGAAGCATAAGGGCGGGCAGATGGTGCCGTATTTGGATATGATTCAGATGGACTTAAATGATAGGGCTCAAGATGAGTTGACATTATAACAAAAAGTGTGTATACTTCGATAATATACTGCATTAATTCGGTGATAGATTAGCACGTTAAAGTGATAAAAACCGCGGTTTAGAGAGGGGATTTACAATGGGGGTTAGTGGAAAAAGACTTCTGCACACGCCGGAGGGCGTGCGAGATATTTATGGCAGGGAGTATGCAAGCAAGCAGATGGTTCAGAAGCTTTTGGGTGATAAATTATACAGTTATGGTTATCAGAATATTCAGACACCTACTTTTGAATTTTTTGATGTTTTTAGCCGTGAAATTGGTACAACACCATCAAAAGAACTTTATAAGTTTTTTGATAAGGAAGGAAATACACTGGTGTTAAGGCCAGATTTTACGCCATCAATAGCGCGATGTGCAGCCAAGTATTTTATGGATGAGACAATTCCGCTTCGCTTTTGCTATTCTGGCAATAATTTTATCAATACAAATGATTTGCAGGGAAAGTTAAAAGAGACAACGCAGATGGGAGCCGAGTTGATTGGAGATGCTTCTCCAGAGGCGGATGCAGAGATGATTGCCTTGCTTGTCGAAGCCCTTTGTAATTCTGGATTAAAAGATTTCCAGATTTCTGTCGGTCAGATTGAGTATTTTAAGGGACTGTGTGCCGAAGCAGAATTGGATGAGGACACGGAGTTTGCACTGCGCGAATATATTTCCAACAGAAATGAATTTGGTGCGCAGGAACTTTTGTTGGATAAGAATATACCTACTAAGACGATAGACATGCTTTTAAATGTCAATAGTTTGTTTGGGTCTTGTGAAGTCTTAGACAAAGCATTGGAATCTGTAAATAACACGCGTTCTCGTAAGGCGCTTGAACGATTGCAGGAAGTTTATAAATTACTAAAAATATATGGCGTGGAGCAATATATTTCTTTTGATCTTGCAATGGTTAGCAAATATAATTATTATACAGGTGTTATTTTTAGTGCATATACATATCAAGCGGGAAGTGCCATTGCAAAGGGGGGCAGATATGACAACCTTTTGGAGAAATTTGGTAAATATGCACCGGCAACTGGTTTTGTTGTAATGATTGATGAGCTTGTAACGGCGCTTACAAGACAAAAACGTTGTCCTGTCTCTACGACAAAAAATATTTTGCTTTTATATAATAGTGCGTTTTGTGAGGCGTTGGAATGTGCAAAAGCGTATCGAGAACAAGGATATGCTGCAGTGTTGATGAAAAAGGAACATTCGGAAGAACATTATAAAAAATTTGCAGCGGACAATCACTTTTCTGAGATTGTATATGTGGATAGCTCTGCTGGAAAGGAAAGGGATTGATATGGAGTATCTTACGTTTGCACTCGCTAAGGGGAGACTGGCTGCGAAAACGCTGGAACTTCTGGAACAGATAGGGATTACCTGTGAGGAAATGAAGGATAAATCTTCGCGGAAACTAATTTTTGTCAATGAGGAGTTAAAATTGAAGTTTTTTTTGTCAAAAGGTCCCGATGTGCCTACTTATGTAGAATACGGTGGCGCGGATATTGGCGTGGTGGGAAGTGATACCATTTTGGAAGAGAATCGAAGAGTGTATGAAGTTTTGGATTTGGGATTTGGAAAATGTCGAATGTGTGTTTGCGGTCCGGCTTCCGCAAAAGAGCTTTTGCAGCATCATGAGATGATACGTGTGGCTAGTAAATATCCAAAGATTGCAAAGGATTATTTTTATAATCAGAAACATCAAACAGTCGATATTATCAAGTTAAATGGTTCTGTTGAACTTGGACCAATTGTGGGACTGAGCGATGTGATTGTGGATATTGTTGAGACAGGTTCTACATTAAAGGAAAATGGGTTGGAAGTTTTGGAAGAAATTTGTCCGCTCTCTGCGCGAATGATTGTTAATCAGGTCAGTATGAAGATGGAAGCGGAGCGCATTAAGAAAATTTTACAGGCGTTAAAGGAGGCGTTAAAAAAGTGCGAATTGTAAAATTGACAAAGGATACTAGAGCGAATTTACTTGAAAATTTGTTAAAGCGAAGTACAAATGATTACGGTGAGTATGAGAATGTGGTAGCTGATATTATTTCAAATGTAAAGGAAAGAAAAGAGGAAGCTATATTTGAGTATTCCTTAAAATTTGATAATTGTATGATAACAAAAGAGAATTTTAAAGTTACGAAAGAAGAGATTGCGTCAGCGTATCAAGCGTTAGATGCACATTTTATACAGGTAATGAAAGATTCTGCGGCGAATATTCGTGCTTATCATGAAAAGCAAAAAAGAAATAGTTGGTTTGATGCCAAAGAAGATGGAACGATACTAGGACAGAAGATTACCCCTATGCAGAAGGTTGGCGTCTATGTTCCGGGTGGAAAGGCGGCTTATCCATCAACGACATTGATGAATGTGATTCCGGCAAAGGTTGCGGGTGTTCCGAATATTATTATGACAACACCTGCCAGTGCAGATGGAAAAGTGAATCCGGCAACGCTTGTTGCAGCGGATATTGCGGGGGTAGATGTTATTTACAAGGTAGGTGGCGCACAGGCGATTGCAGCGCTTGCATATGGTACAGAAATGATACCAAAAGTTGATAAGATTGTAGGGCCAGGAAATATTTTTGTGGCATTGGCAAAACGTGCAGTGTACGGTCATGTCAGCATTGACTCTATTGCAGGACCCTCAGAAATTCTTGTGCTTGCTGATGAGAGTGCTACACCAAGATATGTGGCAGCAGACCTTTTGTCTCAAGCGGAGCATGATGAGTTGGCTTCTGCGATTTTAATTACGACAAGTGAAGCGTTGGCGCAAAAGGTTTCCGATGAGATTGATCGTTTTGTTGCGGTTCTTGAGCGCAGGGAAATTATTCAGAAATCGCTTGATAATTATGGATATATTCTTGTGGCACCTGATATGGATACTGCCATTGATGCAGCAAATGAGATTGCTTCAGAGCATCTTGAGATTTTGACCAAAAATCCATTTGACACAATGACAAAAATCCGAAATGCGGGCGCAATTTTTCTTGGAGAATATTCTTCAGAACCGTTGGGGGATTATTATGCAGGTCCAAATCATGTCTTGCCAACAAATGGCACTGCAAAGTTTTTCTCGCCATTAAATGTAGACGATTATATAAAGAAGTCAAGTATAATTTGTTATTCAAAAGAGGCGCTTGAAAAAGTTCATAAAGACATTGAACTTTTTGCAGAGAAAGAAGGGTTGACTGCACATGCCAATTCAATTCGTGTGCGTTTTGGGGAATAGCTTGGAAGGAATATCACCATGAAAAGAATTGCAGAAATAAAAAGAAAGACGAAAGAAACGGATATTGATATAAAATTAAATCTGGACGGGGAAGGAAAATCGGCTGTCAATACAGGAATCGGATTTTTTGACCATATGCTTGAAGGATTTTCTAAACATGGCTTTTTTGATTTAGAAGTCAATATTGTTGGAGATTTGCAAGTTGACGGGCATCATACTGTTGAGGATGCAGGCATTGTACTTGGGAATGCGATTCGGGAGGCAATTGGCGATAAAAAAGGAATTAAACGATATGGCTATTTTATTTTGCCAATGGATGATGCTCTAGCGTTGTGCGCTGTTGACTTGTGCGGCCGACCATATTTGCAGTTTGATTGTAGTTTTCCTCAAAATATGGTTGGAGCTTTTGACACTGCACTTGTGAAAGAATTTTTCTATGCAGTTTCCTATAGTGCAGCTATGAATATACATATTAAGATGCTTAGCGGCGAGAACAGTCACCATATGATTGAAGCTGTGTTTAAGGCATTTGCAAAAGCACTTGATGAGGCGGTCTCTATAGACGAACGCATTAAAGATGTGCTTTCAACGAAAGGGAGTTTATAATACATGAGAGGACAGAAATTAATGAATAAAGTGAGGCGAATCTTTTGTACATTGATTGCCATCTGCATTTTGAGTAGTGTGCCTGCTGTATCAGCAAAGGCAGCAGTTGTGGAGACCGGAATTGACGTCTCAAAATGGCAGGGAGCGATTAACTGGCAAGAAGTGGCACAGAGCGGTGTTACATTTGCTTTTATTCGAGTAGGTTCGACAAAGAAAGGAATTGACGAATATTTTTATTATAATATGCTTGCTGCACAGCAGGCTGGCATTAAAACAGGTGTGTATATTTATTCCTATGCTACCAATGTACAAGAGGCTGCAATAGAGGCACAGTTTGTACTGGATGCGATACAGAATGTACAAGTGTCTTATCCTGTGGTATGGGATGTTGAGGATAATGTTCATAAGTCTCTTTCTCCAGAAACATTGTCCTTGATGGCGAATACATTTTGTGCAACATTGGAGGCGGAAGGATACTATCCAATGGTTTATTCTAGTACCAATTGGTATCGTGACCGGATTGGTCCAGTGTTTTATGACAAATGGGTTGCACAGTGGGCAGAGGTATGTGAGATTCCAGATGCTGCTATATGGCAGTATTCTTGCAAGGGTAGGATTCCTGGAATTAAAGGCGATGTTGACTTGGACTATGCTCTTAAGGATTTTTCTACAAGTATTGTAAATACTGGGTGGGTTCCGCGAAAAGGATTTTTGTATTACTATATCAATTATAAAATGCAGCGCGGATGGCTTGATTTAGGCACTGCAAAATATTATCTTGATCCGGCTGGTCGAATGGTAACTGGCTGGCTTTCATTGGAGGATGGACTGTATTATTTACAGCCAGATGGTGTTATGGCAGTTGGATTTACGCCAATTGGTTTAGGAATGTATTGTTTTGGCATTGATGGAAAAATGTTGACTGGATTTCAGAATTTAGATGGTCTCTTTTACTATTTTGCGGAAGATGGTGTAATGTACACTGGATTCCTTGATTTTCCAGATGGAAAGCGGTTTTTCACAACAGATGGGCATATGTTGGTTGGATTGAATACAATCAATGATAATTTCTATTATTTTGATGCAGAGGGATATTTACAGACAGGTTGGCAGACAATTGGCGATCAGACATTTCTTTTTGCAATGGATGGACCAATGGTGCGCGGTTGGTTTAATGATGGCACAGATCGTTATTATTTATCTATGGAAGATGGGCACAGAGTCAACGGTTGGCAGATAATAGATGGAAAAACATATCTTTTTGATGAATCTGGTCGCATGATGACTGGTGTGGTAACACTAAATGGTCTTTCTTATCTGTTTGCAGCCGACGGATCTATGATTACAGGTTGGTTTAATGATGGTGTTTCTGCGAAATACTATGAGACAGATGGACATATGGCAGTTGGTCTAACAACAATTGGTGAAGATGTATATTATTTTGATATAAATGGAAATATGCAGACAGGAATTGTTGAGATTGATGGCGTGCCTTATCTGTTTGATGTGGATGGAAAGATGCTGCCACAAGAGTTACTGCAACAGATTTTACTGCAACAGCAGCAACAGCAATAACAGTCCAGACAGGTCTTCGCAAGACCTGCGAAGACCGTACAAAAACATAAAGCCTGAGAGCAAAAATCCCATCGCCAAAGGCGATTTTCAATGGATTTTTGCAGTAACAGATCAGCTTGTCTGAACTGTTACAAACAACAACTTCCACAATAGGATAGGTATAATATGAGAAATTTAGCATTGAGCGACGATATTTTAATGAAGGTTGAAAAACCTGCTCGTTATATTGGAAATGAAGTAAATAGTGTAATGAAAAGCAAACCTGACATTTCTGTCAGGTTTGCAATGTGTTTTCCAGACGTCTATGAAATTGGTATGTCCCATCTTGGGATTCAAATTCTCTATGATATGTTGAATCGTTTTGACGATACTTGGTGTGAGCGTGTCTACTCTCCGTGGCCAGATTTGGATGCGATTATGCGAGAGAAGAAAATCCCTTTGTTTGCATTGGAATCACAAGATCCAATTAAGGAGTTTGATTTTTTAGGGATTACAATTCAATATGAAATGTGTTATACCAATATTTTGCAGATATTGGATTTATCACAGATTCCTTTGATTGCTACAGACCGGACATGGGAGAGTCCAATTGTGATTGGTGGTGGTCCTTGTAGTTATAATCCAGAACCAATTGCAGAGTTTTTTGATATTTTTTATATTGGAGAGGGTGAGACGCAGTATCGTGCACTTTTAGATTTGTATAAAAAATGTCGAGAAAGTGGGGAGTCCAGAGAAGCGTTTCTTGTGGAGGCTGCGAAACTTCCCGGAATGTATGTACCACGGTTTTATGAAGTGACATACTATGAAGATGGCACAATAAAATCTTTTGAACCCACGCGTGCAGATATTCCTAGAACGATTTTGAAAGAAATTGTGACAGATGTGTCGAATACTTATTATCCTGAAAAGCCAGTGGTGCCTTTTATCAAATGCACGCAGGACAGAGTTGTTCTTGAAATTCAAAGAGGGTGTATCCGCGGATGTCGTTTTTGTCAAGCAGGACAATTGTATCGACCTGTGCGAGAACGCGACGTGGAGATGCTTAAGAGCTATGCAATAAAAATGCTAGATAATACTGGCTATGATGAAATCTCGCTCAGTTCTTTAAGTTCTAGTGATTATACACATCTGGAAGAACTTATAAACTTTTTAATTGACAAATGTAAAGAAAAGAAGGTTAATATATCCTTGCCATCTCTTCGCATTGATGCCTTTTCTCTTGATGTGATGGAAAAAGTGCAAGATGTCCGAAAAAGTAGTTTGACATTTGCACCAGAGGCAGGAAGCCAACGTCTGAGAAATGTTATTAACAAAGGGTTGACGGAAGAAGATATTATAAAAGGTGCCACTTTGGCATTTGAGGGTGGATGGAATCGAGTGAAACTCTATTTTATGTTGGGATTGCCAACGGAGACAGAGGAGGATATTCACGGAATTGCGGAGCTTTCTAACAAGATTGCAGTTGCTTTTTATAATACAGTGCCAAAAGAAAAAAGAACTGGTAAGGTACAAATTGTCGCCAGTACATCATTTTTTATTCCAAAGCCATTTACGCCGTTTCAGTGGGCACCACAGTGCACAAAAGAGCAGTTTTTAGAGAAAGCGTATAAAACGCGCAGAGCGATTTTGGAACAACTGAATCAAAAGAGTATTAAGTATAATTGGCATGAGGCAGATGCAAGTGTGATGGAGGGAATTTTTGCGCGTGGTGACAGGCGCTTGAGCAAACCGATATTAAAAGCATATCAAAAGGGATGTATCTTTGATGCATGGGGAGAGTATTACAAACATGATATATGGATGGAAACCTTTGCGGAATGTGGAATTGATATTGCTTTTTATACAACGCGCGAGCGCAGTCTTGACGAAGTTTTTCCCTGGGATTTTATTGACTGTGGTGTCTCCAAAACATTTTTAAAAAAAGAATGGCAGCGCGCGTTAGAAGAACAAGTAACTCCAAATTGTCAGCAGCAGTGTAATGCTTGCGGTGCGGCTAGATTTCAATGTGGGATATGTAGTGCCAAAAAGGAAGGAGGTTCTCTGTGAAATTGCGGGTAAAATTTTCAAAACATGGTGTGCTTCGATTTATAGGGCATCTTGATGTGATGCGATATTTTCAGAAAGCAATACGTCGCGCAGGAATTGATATTGCCTATTCAACAGGATTTAGCCCACACCAGATAATGTCTTTTGCAGCGCCGCTTGGGGTGGGACTTGAGAGCAATGGAGAATATATGGATATTGAAGTTCGTTCGCTAACAAGTGCGCAAGAATTTGTTGATGCACTCAATGCGCAGATGGCAGATGGGATTAAAGTTTTGGAAGTCAAACTTCTTCCAGACAATGCTGGAAATGCAATGGCAAGTGTGGCAGCAGCGCGCTACACTGTTGCATTTCGCAAAGAGTATTACCCATTTTTTTTGAACTCGTCAGTTGTTGATAATTTTATGAGTCAAGAGCAGATTATTGTGACAAAAAAAACAAAGAAAAGTGAGTCAACTTTTGATATGAAACCTTATATTTTTGAATGTTTATTTCAGGAAGAAAATTGCTCTATCACAATGACTGTCGATGCAAGCAGCGCAAATAATTTAAAACCGTCACTTGTGATTCGGGCTCTGTACGAAGCAAACAATCAAGAATTTGATGATTTTGGACTTTTCATCACAAGGGAAGAGACCTATACCAATGTTGGCACAGCAGATGCAGTACAACTAAAACCTCTTGGGGCAGTTGGGAGTGAATATTGATGAATAACACGCGTTATATTCTTACAGAGTATTCGTTTCGTGATACAAAAGGGGTTCTTGCGTTTTCTTTAGACAGGAAGACGGGAACAATGGCATCTGTAAATTTTACACCTTTTATGCAAAAGGATAATATTGCAGCGCTTGGTGATATTTTTGTAGCAAAAGTAACAAATGTTGTAAAGCAAATGAACGCAGCATTTATTTTGTATGCTCCGAATAAAAAAGGATATTTGCCAATTCATGCGGAGTACACACCAATTATTATAAATCGTAAATATGATGGTAGAATTTTAGCCGGAGATGAAATGATTGTTCAGCTTGAAAAAGAGGCAGTGCGAACAAAAGAGCCTGTATTTACTATGAATTTGTCTTTGGCAGGTAAATACAGTGTGGTTTCTTATGCAAATACCTATAAAGGTGTTTCAAAGAAATGTACCAAATTAGAGAGAGAACAACTTCGCGTTGCAATTCCACAAGAGATTGATTTTGGTGTTGTGGTGCGTACCAATGCCGCGTCACTTTTATCAAAGTTAGACAAGAAGCAATCTCCTGATATGTTAAAGCCTGTGACAGATGAGATTCATTATCTAAATCAGCGAATGTCTTTGTTGATTCAAGAAGGGATTCATAGAACATGTTATAGTCGTATATGGCAGTCGGTGCCAAGTTATCTGACGGCAATGCGAGATGAAGGTATTGTTTATCAGCAAATTCTTACAGACAACAGTAAACTATATCAGGAATTAAAGGATTTTGCAGCACTTTATATGCCAGAACAGATTGCCAATATTTCTATGTATCAAGATGATTCTTATCCGTTACAGAAGCTTTACCGTGTGGAGACGCAGATTTCGGAATTGCTTTCGAGAAAGGTATGGCTAAAATCGGGTGCCTATCTTATTATAGAGAAAACAGAGGCAATGTATGTGATAGACGTTAATTCTGGAAAAAATATTGTGAAAAAAGAATCTGCTGCATATATTTATGAGATTAATATTGAGGCAGCAAATGAAATTATGCGGCAGATTCGTTTAAGAAATCTTACAGGAATGATATTAGTTGATTTTATTAATATGGAAGAGAATGAAAAAATAGAGGCACTTTTACAAGAATTAAGAGTTTTGGCAAAAAAGGACCATATTCAGACCACGATTGTTGATATGACTCCACTTGGACTTGTGGAAATTACACGCAAGAAGACAACGAAATCATTGGCGGAGCAGTTTGGTTGTTACAGTTCGGCCATGCAGAATTGATTGTGCAAATTGTACGTAGGAGCTTGCGCACTAAGGAACTGTAAAATAATTACTTTACAGTTCCTTAGGATAATTTGTATATTCGGTGGCAGCATTTCTTATTTCAAGAAAGGGGATAGAAAATGACAATTATAAAGGATCAGAATATTGTATATAAAAATATTTCGGATAGAATTTCTGCGGCAAAGATTGAGTTGGGTATGGCCAGTGACATTACACATCAAATATATCAATCTCGACAGTTAGAATCAGATGAGAATCAGTTAATTAAGAATTTTTATTATAGTATTTATCATTTAGTGAAAGGAATATCTATAATTGATACTGGCAAAGAGTATCATTCACATCATGCACTTATTAGCTATTTTAATCGTGAAAGTCGCAAAAGTAGTTTTTTAGATGGAATAATTTTGAATGATTCCTTTCGAGCTGGACTAGATAGACTTTTCGTGCTTCGTGACCAATATGATTATAAGGAAAGATATGTAGACGAGGAAGATTATTTGGAAGCAGAAAGACTTTGGAAAGAAATGTATCCAGAACTGGAGAATATTTTAACAACTATCATTGAAAGAAAAGAGACAGTTCTTGGAGAATCTTAAAAATGAAAAAGAAAATTCTTATTTTTGGCGGTATTGCAGCCTTTTATGTAGCAGTATTTACAGTGATTTTGTTAGGGACATTGATTTTACCTTCTCAGGTATATAATAATAAACAGCTTCTTTCTAAAGAATTGAATACTGCCAATAAAAAGAACTATAAAAAAGAGAAACAAAATGGAATAACAACAATTACTTGTGAAAAAATGACAGGTATGGAGACCATCTGGAAAAATAATGTATTGGAAAATATAACGTTACAGATGCAGTATTCTTTACATGTGACAAGTGGAAAGGCAAAATTAGTATTAGTACAGCCAGATAATACGATTGTTACGTTGACAGAACAAGAAAGCAATTCAATAGATAATCAACAAATAGATAGCGCTACAATGGAACAGAAGTGTAGGCTGGATTTAAAGAAAGGTCGAAATAAAATAAAGATTGTCTGTGAAAAAGGAACGGCATTTTCTCTTGCGTTACAGTTCAGCCTTGCTGAACTGTAACGCATCAAGCCATGCAAAATCGCTTCGCGATGGCTTGATGCATCTCAACCACTACGTTTTCTTACGTGGCTTATATAAGCCATAATTTGCAGCGCAGTGCAAAGTCCTAGACTGAACTGTAACCTCTTTCGTTTCAGATATGAAATTAAGATGCAAAAAACATTGACAAGAACTTACAGCAATGTTAATATATATGAGTATGCCGCATAACTAGGTTTAAATGTATAAAAAGATACTACCAAAGTTAGCGAGTAATTATTTAGGAGGTGCAATATGTACGCAATTATTGCAACAGGTGGAAAGCAGTACAAGGTTTCCGAGGGAGATGTCATCAAGGTAGAAAAGCTTGATGCAGAGACAGGAAACACTGTGACTTTTGACAATGTTATCGCTGTTAGCAATGAGTCTCTTAAAGTGGGCGCTGATGTAGCAAACGCAACTGTTTCTGCTACCGTTATGGAGCAGGGCAGAGGCAAAAAGGTTATCGTCTACAAATATAAGAGAAAGACAGGCTATCACAAGAAAAACGGTCATAGACAAGCATACACACAGGTTAAGATTGATAAGATCAACGCTTAATAGATGTTGTTAGTGAAATAATATGACTACGATTGTAATTTTTAAATCCAACGATGGTTATAAAGGATTTACCTGTATGGGACATGCGGGCTTTGGACGGTCTGGAAAAGATATTGTATGTGCTTCTATTTCTATTTTAGTAATTAATACACTCAATGCAATTGAAGTGTTGGCAAATGAGCATATGATTACAGAGAGTGATGAGAAAGAAGGATATATCGAATGTCAGTTTCCTGATGAAATTAATGATAAAACAAAGCTGCTAATGGATTCTTTGGTGATGGGTTTAAAAGAAATCGAACAGAATTACGGCAAAAGAAAACGGCTTTTTTTTAAAGAAAAGCGTTATTTCGAGCTCATAATCAAGGAGGTGTAATACCATGATGAAGTTAAATCTTCAGTTTTTTGCGCATAAAAAGGGAGTTGGTTCTACAAAGAATGGTAGAGACTCTGAATCTAAGAGATTAGGTGCAAAGAGAGCAGATGGTCAGTTCGTAAAAGCAGGCAACATTTTGTTTAGACAGCGCGGAACAAAGATTCATCCGGGTGTAAATGTTGGGATCGGAGGAGATGATACATTGTTTGCATTAGTAGATGGTGTACTCAGATTCGAGAGAAAAGGAAGAGATAGAAAACAGGCTTCCGTTTATCCTGTAGAGAAGAAATAGTGTAATATTTACGGATTTACTAAGGCTTCAGGTTTCACCTGAAGCCTTTTGCATATAATCGTCAATAAGATTATCAAAAAAGAAAGGTTGAAATAAATGTTTGCAGATAGAGCCAAAATATACATTAGAAGTGGAAAAGGCGGAGATGGACATGTATCCTTTCGGCGGGAAAAATACGTACCAAATGGTGGACCAGATGGCGGTGATGGCGGCGATGGTGGAAGTGTGATTTTTGAGGTTGACAAAGGCCTAAATACATTGACTGATTTTCGGCATATTAGAAAATACTGTGCGCAGGATGGCGAGCAGGGCGGGAAAAGAAATTGTCGTGGAAAAAATGGTTCGGATATCATTGTAAAAGTACCAGAGGGGACTGTTATAAGAGAGTTGGAGTCTGGCAAGATTATCGCTGATATGTCCGGTGAAAATTGCAGACGAACAATTTTGAGCGGTGGGAAAGGTGGTAATGGAAATCAACATTACGCCACTGCAACAATGCAGGCACCCAAATATGCTCAACCAGGACAACCGTCAAAGGAATTAAATCTTTTTCTGGAATTAAAAGTTATAGCAGATGTAGGATTAGTTGGGTTCCCCAATGTTGGAAAGTCTACACTGTTATCTCGGGTTACAAATGCACAACCAAAGATTGCGAACTATCATTTTACAACATTGAATCCCAACCTTGGTGTCGTAGACCTTGAAAGTGGAAAGGGATTTGTGATTGCGGATATTCCAGGGTTAATTGAAGGTGCTTCTGAGGGCGTTGGACTTGGACATGAGTTTTTAAGACATATTGAACGAACGAAAGTTCTTATTCATCTTGTGGATGCGGCTTCTACAGAAGGAAGAGATCCTATTGCAGATATTTATGCAATCAATAAAGAGCTGGAAGCGTACAATGCAGATATTGCTAAGAAACCGCAGGTGATTGCCGCCAATAAAATAGATGCAATCTATGTTGCAGAAGAAGAAAATCCAATTGATAGGATCAAAAAAGAGTTTGAATCAAAAGGGATTCGGGTGTTTCCAATATCGGCGGTATCTGGACAAGGAATAAAAGAACTTTTATATTATGTAGCAGATATGCTTTCTCAAATTGAGGAACCCCCCATTATATTTGCGCCTGAATTTAATCCAGATACAGATATTGTTGTAGGAAATGAACCGTTTACGGTTGAATATGACAAGAAAAATCAGGTATATATTGTTGAGGGACCTCGTATTGAAAAGATGCTTGGTTATACAAATTTAGAGTCTGAGCGTGGATTTAAGTTCTTTCAACAGTTTATTAAAGATAATGGAATATTAGAAGAATTGGAGTCTCTTGGTGTTCAGGAAGGCGATACTGTGCGAATGTATGGCTTTGCATTTAGTTACTACAAAGAATAAATTTAGGAAAGGAAAGCATAGTTATTTCTTTACAGTTCTCTATAAAAAATAACTGCTAAATGATATAAAATATGACAAGTAAACAAAGAGCTTATTTAAAAGGATTGGCAATGAACTTAGAGCCTTTATTTCAGATTGGGAAATCGTCTGTCACACCGGAGAATGTTGAGGCGATTTCAGAGGTTTTTAATACACATGAACTTGTGAAGATTGCTGTATTAAAAAACTGTATTGATAATCCCAAAGAAATTGCAACAGTTGTTGCGGAGCGTACACGTTCTCAAGTTGTTCAGGTTATCGGGAAAAAGTTTGTTCTCTATAAACCTTTTAAAGAAAATCCCAAAATTATATTGCCAAAATAAAGTTGGAGGATTTCTATGGAAAATAAAAGGCGCGTTGGCATTATGGGAGGGACTTTCAACCCAATTCATTATGGACATTTACATTTAGCACAAGAAGCACAAAAACAGATATCGCTTGATAAAGTTCTTTTTATGCCAAGTGGAAATTCTTATATGAAAAAAAATGTTCTGGATACCAAAAAAAGAGTTGAGATGACGGCATTGGCGATTAAACAGTATTCTCGGTTTGAATTATCACTGATTGAAGCACAGAAAACGGGTAATACCTATACTTGTGAAACATTGCAGTATTTGACAAGAATAAATCCAAACACGCAATATTATTTTATTATTGGAGCAGATTCCTTATTTCAAATAGAGCAGTGGAAGAGTCCAGAGCAAATCTTTCAATTCGCGATATTAATTTGTGCAATTAGAGATGATTATGATTTTGACGCTATACGCGAAAAAGGAGATATTTTGGCAGAGTTTGGGGCAGACATTATTTATCTTAATACCCCTAAATGGGATATTTCATCTACAGATATAAGGGCAAAAGTTAGGAGCGGGATATCAATTCATGGGTTAGTTCCGCTAGAGGTCGCACATTATATAGAACAGGAGCATTTATATTATGAAGAAGATTAAGAAGTATTTAAAGAAACATCTGACAAAGGACCGCTATCATCATACGCTCAACGTAGCATATACCGCTGTCGCAATGGCTATGCGGTACAATCCTAATCCAAGTAATTCTGATTTTATAAAGAGAGCTGAAATCGCAGGACTCTTACACGATTGCGCGAAATGTATGGATAATGATAAAAAACTTCGTATCTGTGAAAAAAATAAACTTCCCTGTAGTAGTTTTGAAATAAGTCATCCATATTTATTACATGGCAAAGTAGGTGCTTATATTGCCAAAACAAAATTTGATATTGATGATGAAGAGATTCTTCAGGCTATTACATGGCATACAACAGGGCGACCAAATATGTCACTTCTTGAAAAAATTATTTTTATAGCAGATTATATTGAACCTGCTCGCAATCCAATACCAGAACTTGATTTTATTCGGCAACTTGCATTTATTGATGTTGATAAGGCTATGGAGAAGATATTGTCGAACACATTAAAATTTCTGGAATCAAAAGGAAATCCTATTGATAAGATGACACAGATTACCTATGATAGTTATGTGGGACCTGCTGTGACAATACCATATAAAACAACAGCTTTGAATCGTTAGTATTTTTTACAATAAAGCATTAAGAAGTTATAGGAAAATAAGTGATACAAATTGTGTAGGATATTTCTTTGACATACACTCTTGAAGAAATAGACAAGTCAAAATATGTCAGTTATTTTTCTACAGATTTTAAGTACAACGTGTAAAAAGGAGGGACTTTGCTTGAATACAATAAATAGTACTTTGAAAAAAATAGTCAATGCTCTTGAAGATAAAAAAGCAGAAAATATTCAGTTAATTGATATCAGTGAGGTGTCTACAGTTGCTGATTATTTTGTGATTGCAAATGGAATCAATATAAGCCAGATTCAGGCATTATCGGATAATGTGGAGGATAAACTTGCTGTTGATGGAATCCGTCCAAGAAGTATTGAAGGATATAATACTGCAAATTGGATATTAATGGATTACAATGATTTCCTCGTGCATATTTTTGATCGAGAAAGCAGGGGATTCTATGATTTAGAGCGAATTTGGCGCGATGGAAAAGTGATTGATGTACATTCATTATAGTGATATTTCATTCAAAACAATGCATTAGTATGAAATACTAATGCATTGTTTTGTTTATAGACCAGGGTATTTAATTGTTTGTAGATTTTAATGATATAAACGAAAAATACCGAAAACTTTGCCTAATATTTCTACATCATCTAAAATAATTGGTTCCATAGAATCATTTTCCGGCTGAAGCCTGTAATGCCCATCTTCTTTGTAATAAGTTTTTACTGTTGCAGAATCATCAACTAAAGCGACAACAGTGTCACCATTTTCAGCTGTATTGCACGCATGTATAAAAATACTGTCTCCATTAAAAATGCCTGCTTTAATCATGCTATCTCCCTTTACTTTCAATACGAAAGAGTCTCCTGCAGGAACCATATCCGCAGGAATAGGGAAGTACCCCTCGATATTTTGTTCTGCAAGAATGGGAACACCAGCAGCAACAGTTCCAATAATAGGAACACTTGTCATTTCATGCCTTACCATCTGGAAACTGTCATCCATAATTTCAATTGCGCGAGGTTTCGTTGGGTCTCTTCTAATATAACCGTTTTTCTCAAGAGTTTCCAGATGTGAATGGACAGAAGAAGTAGACTTGAGATTGACAGCCTCGCAAATTTCTCGAACTGATGGTGGATAACCTTTTCTAAGAATTTCTGCCTTGATAAATTCTAAAATTTCTTTTTGCTTTACTGTTATTTTTCCATATGCCATAAAGTTTGCCTCCTTTTTTTGTAACTACAATATGGATTAATTTGTTCTATATCATCATAACACATAATACAAAAAAATTCAAACGTATATTCCGAAAAATTGTTTGGAATTTTTTGATTATTGTATTTAGATTATTAAATAGGAACCAATATTCATTCTCGTTTTTCTCTTAATGTAACAGCTTTTGCGGCTTGGCGACGTCTGTCTTCCTCAAGTGCGGCATAGTGCTTTCGAGTGGTATTGACGTCTTTATGCCCTAATACGTCTGCTACAAGGTAAATGTCTCCAGTTTCTCGATATAGCGTAGTGCCATAAGTACTTCTTAACTTGTGTGGAGTTATTTTTTTTAGTGTTGTAACCACGGAAGCATATTTTTTCACTAGATTTTCTACAGCACGCACGGTGATTCGCTTGTTTTGCATTGATAAAAAGAATGCATTTTCGTATCCTTTTACAGGTGTTATGGTGGAGCGTTGTTCCAGATAATCAAGCAGAGCCAGCTCTACCTCCTCACCAAAGTAGATTACAGCTTCATATCCTCCTTTGCGTCGTATTTTTACACCGTTATTTTTGAAGTCTACATCTGGAATATCAATACCAACACATTCAGAGACGCGTATACCTGTTCCTAACATCAATGTGAGGAGCGCTATATCACGCAGTTTGTTTTTTTCATGATATTGTAATTGTTTTTTAGTTAATTTTTCTCCTGTTTCAACTGTCTCAAGTAGAATTGCAACTTCGTCTGGGTCAAGACGAATAATTTCTTTTTCGTGAAGCTTAGGCATTTGAACGAGCGCTGCTGGATTTTTTTCAATCATTTCATTTTTAGAAAAATAATTATAAAAGCTTCGTAATGAAGCAAGTTTTCTTGCTTTACCTCGTTCGTCATTCATATATTCTTTGCCGTCTTTTGTATAATAGGCGCAGTGTTCTAAATATTCTTCAATATCTATTCTTGTAATCTGATCAAGAATTTCAAGGTGGTATTCCTTAATTGGTATTTTTTTTAAAACAGGGTTACTGTCATGAAGGTATTCAAAGAAAATACGAATATCATAAGCGTAAGCAACTCTTGTTCTGCTTGATGTATATTCCTGTATTCCTCTGAAATATTGGCTACAAAAGGAAGGAAGCGTATTTAGCAGTTCTCGTAGATGCATAATATTTTTTTTATTTACTTCATCATGGTAGGTGGGGGTCGATTTGTTTGTTCTATCCAATTTATTATAACTCCTTTTATTACAACTGTTTGCTTTTATTTTCTGCTTATTTTACAAAACTTTAGTATAATTATCTTATAGATTATGCTATAATCATTTTATAACACTTTTCAATATTTTCCAACAAAAGAATAAATTAATTTTTTATCTAGAAGGATAGGAGAGTAGTGCAGAAATGAAAAACAATAAAGACTATATGAAGTGGGGATTGACAGCCTTTTTTGTGGTTTTAGGAGGATTTGCAAGTTATTATGTCATTTTCCATTTGGACAGTTTGTCATTGACATTAAAAAAATTGTTTGTGGTTTTAATGCCGGTTATTGACGGATTTATACTTGCATATTTAATTGCACCACTTGTAAATGCAACGGAACGCAATCTAACAACTCCAATATTTGAATTTTTTAATATCAGTCATAAAAAAGGTCCGAAGCGTTTTCTATCTATTATAATAACAGAAGTGTTTGTATTGTGGGCGATATACGCTTTCTTCTCAATTGTAATTCCTCAGATTTATAATAGTATTCGCACTATATTAGAACAGTTTCCAAATTATATTAATACGATTATATTGTGGATATCAAAAGTTCTAGGTGATAATCCAGAATTTGAAAAGAGTGTTATTGAATTTATCAATCAATCGTCTATGGATTTGACAACTTTCATCAATACAACAGTGCTTCCGCAGCTCAATAGTGTCAATAATGTTACAAAAATGTTGTCACAGTTAGGTAATGTTATTAATGTAATAACATCTGTGTCAATGAGTGTTTACTCTATTTTTAAGGCTATTTGGAATTTGCTGATTGGTTTTATTATATCGATTTATTTGTTGGCAAGTAAGGAATTATTTGCTGCGCAAGCGAAAAAAATTATTTATGCTGTTTGTTCTGTAGAAAGTGCAAATCGTTTTATCAGTAATGTTCGATTTGCGCATAAAACTTTTGGCGGATTTTTTGTGGGAAAAATATTAGATTCTATTATTATTGGAATTATTTGCTTTGTAATTACGAGCATACTAGGTATGCCGTTTTGTGTATTAATTAGTGTAATTATAGGTGTGACAAATATTATTCCTTTTTTTGGACCGTTTTTGGGGGCTATTCCATCCATATTATTAATTCTTTTTGTTGATCCATTGAAGGCTGTTTATTTTGCAATCTTCGTTATCATTCTTCAACAGGTAGATGGAAATATTATTGGACCAAAGATTCTTGGAAGCTCAACTGGCTTATCAAGTTTCTGGGTTATTTTTTCTATTACTTTTTTTGGAGGAATTTGGGGAATCTTAGGTATGATAGTTGGGGTTCCAATATTTGCAATTTTGTTTGCTTTTACAAAGTCTCTAATTGAGACACGTCTTTCCGCCAGAAATTTGTCTCCAGAAACAGGAAAATATTTAAGATTATTGTATATTGACACAGGGTCTAAGGAATATGTTGAATTTCCTATAAATGCGAAAAAGCCTTTTCCCGAGATTACCAAAATACTGGTAAAAGGGCATGAAAAAAAATTTATTAATAAAAATGAAGAAAAATCACAAAAGAAATAAACCACTACCCCCTACAAAAAATACAGTTTGTAGGGGGTAGTGGTTATATATTATGTGGCACATAAATTTCTCCTGAATTTTGTAGGAAACCAATAGTATCAAGTGTTTTCAAAATACTTGCTGATACATTTTGCTCGCTGATTGATGCACAGAGTGAAACATCTTCCATAATAGCCTGTGCCAGTCCCGTACTGAGGTTATCTAATATTTTTTTTCGAATCTCTTGTTGGAATACATAGATGCAGATGGTTAAATCTCGATTTTCTAATTCACGCAATAATCGTTGTATGCATCGGTTTGGTAAT
This sequence comes from Lachnospiraceae bacterium, assembly GCA_949383255.1. GTDB lineage: Bacteria > Bacillota > Clostridia > Lachnospirales > Lachnospiraceae > COE1. The sequence continues at coordinate 19,614 of CASJPF010000023.1, forward strand.
TCGCTAATTGTTTTTTCTAAATAATGAATAGATTTCCAAATTCCTTCATTTTGAAAATTAGCATGAATGTGAAATAATTTTTCTATATCTTTATTTTGATGTAATATTTCCATTTGTATTTGATATTTTTGCTGTTGTTCAATAGGCATTAGGCTTAGAAGGATATCTTCGAGAGTTCTAGGATTTATTCCGTCTTGAATACCAAGAATGCCTCTCATAAACATATAATCTGTCATAGCATCTGCTCCATTTGGAGCCTTGGTCCAATAGATATTTGTTGCAATTTCGGCAATGATTTCTGGGCAATTGCCATCTACAACTAGTATGATAAGATGTTGCAAGAAATCTGATGATATATTTTGAACTTTATCTTCCAGTGCAAGAAGTCCTTCTCTGCGCGCAAGATCGGCAAGAGCCATAATATCTTTTGCTGCGCGAATTATTTGATTTTCTGATTGCATTGTTTGTCCTGCATTTCTTAATTTAGTGATCGCATCAAGACGTACTTGATTTAACATGATATCTAAAATTTTTTCCATTTTATTTCAACTCCTATTAAAATCTTAATATTGTAATGTTAAGGGCAAAAAGGTATCATTGAAAAATGAGTTCTATAAGCATTATTTTAGAATAGTTTAAAAATAAAATCAATAATTGATGAAGTTTTAATTATGGTAAGCACAAGTTTTGTAAAGATTTTATAAACAGATATCCTTGATATGTGATTTTGGCACTTTAAATAAAACATAGACATGCGTTTGCCGTAAAGTTTTAATAAGTAATAGTCAATTACATCATGTAATATGAATGTGGTAAAGTATACAATATGATTGATTGAAACATTGCTTTTTATAAGAAATTATAGTCTTAACGATAGATAGGATAGTAGTAATTAATACCATTATAATATCATCTGTAAAAACACATGATATTATAATGGTATTATGAAATTTTGGTAATAAGTATTAGAAAAGTGATAGATATTTTTATTTGAATAATTTAGTTATGTTTTTTCATTAGAGTTATATAATATTTTTATTAGATGTGAGATTTAATTTATATAAAGAAATAACGTAATATGTTTAGAAGTACGAAATAAAAAACACGCTTCCCACCACCTACACAAAAATTCAAAAAATACCATAAATAACACCAAAATTTATAACAAAAATAAACTTTAAAAAATTTAAATTAAATATCATGCGTTATCAAATAGTATAATTGTAAATAAAAAATTATATAAATCAACCTATTATGCTAAATAAAATTAAATTAAAAAAACTTCAACAAAAATTCGGAAGAGCACAGTATTGTCGTTCATTCATTATCATTTTTGAAATAACGCTGGTTTCCACCGATGAAAGAGAATGTCTGTGTGATGTTGTTGAAGCACAGCCCAATCTTGCAATTCTTGGCAATAAAGGTTATGCTGGAGAAAGATTTTCGCGAGAGATTTCAGGAATTTAAAAATTTTTCAGAGTCACAAATATTTAGCTTATTCTAGCTTTATAATGAAAGGATACTTAATATAAAATTGTATAGTTGTAATTTAGGCATAAAATTTAATATAATAATCAAAAAGCAAAACAAAAAAACATAACTATTCGTTAAAGTATGCTTTTGCGAATAGTTGAATATCACTTCTATTCACAAAAAAATCTATTTTTGGATTAGAAATCTATTTTTTTATTCATCAATGCCTTATTATTTTATATCTAATTTCACTTAGGTAGCTTTAAAAAATTAACTTTTTAAGAATCACACACTTTATAAATTTTTTCTTGTGGAAGTAAATGCTGAATATCTTTTCTTGCATTTTTTTGTTCGCGCAAATCTTCTACAAATTTTGAAATATCTGTTATTTGTACAATCCATTCATTTACAAATTTATGTACTGCTGCTCCTCGAAGTCCAAGCTGTATTGAACGATATTCTAATGGATTACCATAAATGTCCCGTTCTGGGTCCCATTGACATCTTATTGTTGAATGTTTTATTAATGTTTTCCATTCTAAAAAACTAATTCCTAAACTTTCTTTATATGTAGAAAGAACTGCATTTTCAACAATATAATCAAATGCTTCTCGTTTTATATCAATCGCAAGCACACATTCCTGATTTTCTTTTGTTCCCCAACCACATCGATACATCATCCATAAAAATGACGGTTTAATCCAAGTCATTCGGTCCATTTTAAAATTATTTCCAAAAGTACCTTTTTTAATTGCTTCTTTTGCAATCATTGTATTATACGCCTGATACACTCTTATTGTATTATTGGTATACAATGCTCGTATTTCATTATTCATTTCTTTGTACCTTTCTATATATTATTTATTTCAGACACCAATGTGATTTATATTAAAAAGGCTATCGTTAACTGCATTGTTACGATAGCCTTTTCTACTCGAACTTTTAAATTTCTGATAATTTAGAAACGATTTTCTTTCGCTGCTTCCTCTATCGAGACTGCCACCATTGATTTTATAGGGTTTTAAGGGTTATTTGTGTGCTATCGGTGTGTTACGCACCTATATTTTTATCTATTTTTGAACACTTATAAACACTTTCTTTTCCTATGCTTAAACAGAGTTTCTATTTGTTTCTTTCGTTCCTCATACTCCGCTTGTATCTCTGCCCTGCGTAAAGCAATATATTCCACCGTAGAAGTAAAACCATGCTCATTAAATTTGCTTACACTGTTTCTGTATGCCCCTGCTTCCACAATATCAAACTTTTCCAGCAGTTCACGCTTTGCCTTGTCATACCGCAACCGCCGTATTCCCTTTTCCTTAATCTGCCTTATACGGTGTATTGATATGCCCTCGGCTCTTGCTATTGTCGCCATAGTCTGATTGTTTATAAATAGTTTTTTGATAACATGGTTTTCTCGTTCCCCTGTGTAACGCTCTACAACGCCCCATAGCTCACTTTTAGAGTGTTCTGTATATATTTTATCTATTATATCATCTTCAAGCCTATAATCGTCTTGTATAGTATCAGCAAGCGTCAAGCTGTCATCATCACTTAAAGGAGTGTCTAAACTGGCTACCTCCTGCATCTGTATTTCCAATTTCGGCAGCAGCCCTACAGATACGCCCATTCTATCAGCTATTTCTTTGTCCGTTGGTATTCTGCTTAGTTCCTGCTCTAACTCCTGTACGGTTTTCTTGTAACGTGCTATTTTCTGCCTTGTGTGGCTCGGTATGCGTACAACAGAACCGCATTTTTCAAGATAGCGTTGTACTGATTGTCTTATCCAGTATTCAGCATAGGACATAAAGCGCACATTTGCAGATGTTTCATAATGCTGTACTGCTTTCCATAGCCCAAAATAACTTTCTTGCAACAAGTCCTCCATAGGCTCATAGGCGGCAAATGGCTTTATAAATTTCTTAATCAATGGCAGATTGCTTTCATACAGTAATTGCATATTATCCGTTACAGAATAACCGTTCCTAATTTCAGACACAATTTGCTCATTCGTCATTGCAATGCACCTACCCCTTTGCTATAATTTGAGTAGATGCAGAATATTAAGGGAAGTCGGCTAAACATTCAGGTAACGACTTCTCTTTTATTTTATCACAAAACCGCCTTTTTGTATATTTCAAAAAATTTTTCAGACTGGCAGCAGGACTAAGCCTTTTTGAAAATGCCCGGCAGAAAAGCCCACTTAGTAGAGGGTATGCGTGATTTTATATAAAACCCCCACCTACCGCCTATAGCCAAAAGAAAAGGCAGTAGTCCATAAGAATACCGCCTAAACAATCTTTATTCTGTTTTCAATTCTCTCTTATACTTATAGAATGTATTCCTTGCAAGCCCTATTAGTTTCATGCAATCCGCATCTGATAAAGTACCATTAAAATCTTTGTTATGCTTCTGTATCTGTTTCTTTGCTTCAATAGATTTCTTTGTTGTCAGTTTTATCCCCTGTTTCTGTCCTATCTGCTTACCGTTCAATCTTGCTGTTTCTATGCCCTCTTTTGTTCTCTGGTGCAAGTCCTGTACTTCTTTCTCTGATTGCTCAAATGCAAGCCTTATCTGCTCTTTTGCAAGTGACATAAGATATTTATTCACACCCTCTAAAATAAAGTCTACGTTTGTTCCAGTCATTGATATATTGCTCTCTAACGCTTTCTTATATGTGCTTGTATTGATATGTGGCTCTTTCAGAAATACAAGCTCTATACCCTTATTATATAATTCTTCATACAGACAAAAGCCCTCGTCTGCGTTCCTGCTCATTCGTGATACACTATCAAAAATAATGGTATCTCCTGTTTTTGCTTTCTTATACAGCTTATTCCATTCTGGTCTGTCCTGCTTTGTTCCTGTATATACTTCCTGTATTATCACAGCTTTATCATAACTGCTCTTAATGTTTCGTATCTGTCTATCAATACTCTGTTGCTTTGTACTTATCCTGCAATATCCATACATACACATAAGCAATACCCCTTCCGCTAGTATCATTTCTATCGTTCATCTGTTTTGATACTATCATTTTACATCTTATTATTGTTGTTGTCAATAACTTTTGATACAATTTTAAACAATATTACTTTTGATACTTACCTTGATAATTCGCTCCCATAACATCATTGACAAATAGTACTATATATGATACTATATATAAAAGAAAGGAGATACTCACAGTGCCAAATGTAAAAAAACTAATTGAAAAAATGAAGCAACAGCCAAGCGGAATGCGACCGGAAGAAATAGACAAGGTTTTAGCGGCATACGGTTATGTTCCGGCAAGACAAAAAGGAAGTCATAAGCATTATCTGAATAAAGAAACGGGCGATTTGATAACAATAAAACAAGAAAACCCATTAAAAAAAGCTTATGTCGTAGATGTTCTGAATAGGATAGGGGAATAATCCCCTTAATCCTGGAATGATGCAGAAAGGAGCATGAAAGCATGGAAGTAAAAGATTATATGAAATTGCCTTATACACGATTAGTACAGGAAATGAATGATGAAAGCGGGCATTATTTTTACGGCAGGATTTTAGAACTTGACGGATGCCAAAGTACCAGTGATACGCTTGAAGGGCTATATGAAAGCCTCAATGAAGCAATGGAGGGATATATTGAAATAAAAATAGAAAATAATCTCTCTATCCCTATTCCAGAAACATCAAACAATTACAGCGGTAAATTTGTTGTAAGGCTTCCAAAATCCCTACATCAAAGATTAGCCATTGAAGCAGAAAAAGAGGGCGTAAGCCTTAATCAGTTAGCATTATACAAATTGGCACTTTAATAAATACACATATAAGGCGGGGTTTTAATGCCCTGCCTTATACATATATCCACTCAAATATTTACCGTTAATGCAAACCGTTAGGGAAGTAATAGACTACTGCCCTCTGTGGCTCTACAGGCTTGAAATAATCGTCCGGGTTCTCTCCTGCTTCTGTCAGTTCCTGCCGATACTGTTCTATCCGCTGTAAAAGTTCTTCCCGGCTCTCCCCAGTTATCGCCATTACATCATCTAAAGAAAAATACTCATGCTCATTAAATGCAGATGCAAGGCTCATTCTCAAACCGCTGTAGATTGCTTCTAATGATAAATCATAGTCATTCATTCCGCTATCTATGCTATGTTCTAACTCTGCTCTGGTAATGCCATATTTTCCATAATTCGCAAGCAGGTTGTTTATGATTGTTTTTTTATCCATTATGCTACCTCGTTTTCTACATTTCTTCTCGCCGCCTACGTTCCGCAAAAGTCGGGTCTTGGTTTATCTCTGCTATCCGTTTCCATCGTTCCATGCGGTCATCAATCGTCAATACCACCCTCATCTGCTGTTCTTCTTTTTCTTTTTCTTTCTCGAAAAGTGCCGCAAGTCCGGGATTGCTTCGCTCAAAATCCCTAACAATTTTCTTTGTGTCCTCGCCCCTAACCATTTTTAATGATTTCCATTCTTGATAAGTCATAATATAATGCTCCTTTCAAATAATTGCATATTTTTAGCTATTTCCTCATGCCGCTTTCTTGTGTCCTCAATCGCCATAATTTCAGAACGCTTTTTCTTTTCATCTTCCAGCCGCTTTTTATACTCCCTTGCCGTCATTGGATTTTGGCGTTCAAATTTCGATACTACTATCTGATTTTTTACAGCACTGCTTTTGCTTAATGCTTTCCATTGTTGATAATTCATAGTCAATCCTCCTAGTTCTTTGCTTTCTTTATTCTTAATTTCTGGTCGCTTGATTCTGCCGCTACACAATCCGCTGTAGTAATCCCACAAAGCGGCGTTATCTTCCTCGCTCAACTCTGCCAATCTTGCCGCACGTTCCGGACTATTTGGCGGTGTGCTGTAAACTCTGTTATAAATTTGTTCCATTTTTACATAGTCCATTATTTTCTACCTCATTTCTTAATGCTTTATGTTGTTGGCATATACACAATCGGACAACCTTTAACTTCTAATCTGTAAAACGCTTTTAATTCATCTGACATATGCCTTTTCATTAACGACATTTCGGGATAAATTCTCCTAAGTACAGGACGAACCGTATATAGGGCAAAACTATATTTTTCACATACCTTATTGCAAAATTCAGTTTCCAGAATATAGCCCTGCTGCCTAATTGCATTATCAATTTCTGTTTTCAAAACTTCCTCTACATGATTTTTAAATGTCAAATCAATCTTCCTCCCCTCCAAGCTGTGGTAAAGTGCTTATGCTATCCTCTGGTATATCTCCTAATCGTGGTAACATATTTTCTCTCTTATCCTCTACAAGTCCAATTATTCCTCCCGAACCGTCAAGGCGTGGTAATTGGTTGGCTGTTAATACTGGTCGTTCCTTTTGCTCTACCATTCCAAACTTAAATTCCTGCTCATTGCTCCAACGTGTATTTTCTTTGTTATTCAACCAAAATATAGTTCCGGCATTATTGCGATTATCGCCTAATTTCTGTTCGTAAAAATCTTCAATAAGAATGTACGCTTTTCTGATAAGGTCAAAATCTGCTGTAGCAATCTTTTGTCTGCCCTTGTTTTCGCCCTCAATCTTATAAACATTTCCCCTGCGGTCAGAACCTTTTACATAATCAACCACTGTCTGCGGAGATACTCCAAGTGCCAACGCTAAACCGCTTTTTGTTGGGTTGCGTTTCCACACATAATTTACTTCTTGCGTGTCCTCGTCTTGCGATAAGGTCAGACAACTTTGAAAATATGCAGATATTCTATTTTTCACTTCCTCTCTTGTCAGCACTATATCATCACGCTCCTCTAAAATAACTTGTATCTGTTCCGGGGAATATGAAAGCCCTCCTGCTTTCTTTGCTTCTTCCCATGCACAAACCATGTATTGTCCTCTGTTGTCTGTTTTTTCTTCATTTTTCATATAATCTGCTCCTTTTTATAAATTGTGTATTCTCATACAGCTTGATTATTTATGCCCTCTTGCGATTGTAATAGGCGTGTATCTTCTTATGGCACGAACCGCAAAGAGTACAAAGGTCTGTAAGCACATTCTCATTACCTAATCTGGCATAAGTGATATGATGTACTTGTACGCTCCTAATCCTATTTATCGGTCTGCCGCACATCACGCAACCGCCATCTATGGCTATGCGTTCCTGCTTCTTAGCTTCCCATTCATCACTACGCATATAATCTTTATACTGCTGTGTCTGCATTTTTCATCATCTCCTTATAAATCCGTTCCAGTTCATCAATGACTGCCAGTAATAAAGCAATCGCCAATTTATGGTTATCATACTTCTTTGCTATCTGTCCGCTTTCATCAACTACCGCTTCCCAATACGCATCATCTGTCTGTACATTTGAATATTTCTTGTGGAAATTCCAAACATCTTGATACAATCCCCAATACTCATTTTTAAATGAATCTCTGCAAATATTTTCTTGTATCATATCAATGTCTTTGTTAGTCATATTGATACCTCACTCTCTGAAATTCCGTTACAAAAACCGTAAATTTTCTTACATTCATTTTGCACACTTCATTTTATTAAAGTGCTTGAAACCGTTGATTTTACTGGATTGTGTAAAAATGTGTATTTCAAATGTGACATTCTAAAGTTAAACCCTTATAGGAAATTTACATTTACTTTGCACAAATTTACACATTTCCATTTTTCTTAGTCAAAAGGCAGCGGTTCTTGCCCCTCATATTTGATAAAATCCGTTTCCACCGTATAGCCTTTGACGATATTCCTTACAGTCTTGCCCTCAACCGTTCCGCTGTTCATAAACAAGCCCTTTGTTTTAAGTTCTGCAAAGAAATTTCCTTTGTTTTCACAACCGTAGCCGTTATCCTCACACCACTTCGTATAGGCTTCATAAATATATTTTGCTTTGCTGTTCCTGCCTGTCTTAGTCAGACATTCATTAATAAAATTACCTATCTTGTCGCTGTCCGTCCTATAAGAATTAGTAGCTGTCTGTACTGCCTGTGGCGGCTCTAATCCCTGCTGCCTGTATAACCGCAATCCCTCAATGCACCAATTCAAAATGCCGGATAGTTCCTGTTTATCTCTCAATCGGTTCTTTAGGTCTTTGTCCTGTTCCTGCGGCTCAAAATGTCGGTCAAAATTGATAACATTTATTCTGCCAGAACTGAAAACCGTATCATCTGTAATCGTTGGCAGATAATTTGTGTTAATCACAAGTTTAAATTTAGGGATAAAGCTAAATTCCCTCTGGTGTAAATGTCTTGCTGTAATGCTATCTCTGCCTAACAATGATTTTAATAATGCTGTGTCAAATAACATTCTCTTTGGTGGCTCACTTGCATTACAGAACCGACACCCTGCTAACCTTGCTATATCTCCGCTTGCTTGTCTGCTGTCAAGATTTTGCTTTACTGCAAGGCTTTCCGGCTTCATTGTCAACGCATAATCGCCTAACAGATATATCAAAGTTTCGCAAAACGTACTTTTTCCGTTTCGTGTCGTACTTCCATAGAGAATAAAACAAGTTTCCTGCTCTGTGTTCCCGGTCAATGAAAGCCCTGCTATCTTTTGGAGATATAATATCTTCTCCTTATCGTCCTGCATGATTTCCAATAGAAATTTCTTCCATTCTTTGCAATCGGCAGCAGGATTGTATTCAGCATTGCATATCTTTGAAAGAAGCATATCCGGGCTATGTTCTACAAACTTAGGCTTATCCTCCGTTAAGTCAAGTGTACCGTTCTGCACATTCAGAAAATAATCATTTGTATCTAATTGCTCATTATCAAAAAAGTACACATCTTTGCTGTCTTGCAACATATTATTTCTGTTTCTGATATTGCATAATGCCGCTACTGCCTTTAAATATTTGCCCTCCGTATCAACATTTACCGCATATCTGACAAGTGCATCTGATAAGGTTTTTGCTGATGATCGCGCACTCAAACCCTCAATATCATCAATCCACCTTTTACCGTCATATCGCATATAATCCTTTCGTGACGGATTATATCGGTGCTTGTCCTTAAAAACATCTGCAAACAACCGCCCAAACCCTTTATCTGATGTTTCGTACCGTTCAGCGTGTAAACTCCTTAAAACTTGCTCTAAAGTTCCGTCCTGCTGCCCCTGTGCCTTTATAGGGGTGTCGTGTTTCGCTACACCCTCCCTTACGGTTTCTTTAACGGTATTCTGTTCCTGTTGTAGCAACTGTTCAAACTCCTGCTTGCTATGTCCTACATTAAAATAGTCTGTTATATCTGCTTTGGGTGTGTCCGGCATGGGTACAATAATTTTGCTACTCTTGGCAACTGCTTTAATGTCATTCTGGATAGTTTCAGCAACACGCTTTCCCGGCTCGTCATTATCTGCCAACATGAAAACATCTGCACCTTGCACTAATATAGCAAAGTCTGACTGCCAATCATTCACGCCGCCATAGGTAAAAGCTGTGTAACCTCGTTTTATCAACGTATCAACATCTTTTTCGCCCTCTGGTATAAAAATAGGTCTGCTCTCTGCAATCGCCTTATTTATGGCTTGTAGGCTTCCATAAATAGCCTTATAACTCTTTCTGCCTACATCATGCCCTAAACCGTATGTAAAACGGTCATTCAGCAATTTGCCATAGATGATTTTCTTTCCCTCGCACCTTATTTTTGTAAAGGCATAAGTACCGTTAATAGAGACGTAGTTGTAAACCGCTTCAATTTTGCGTTTCTCTCTGCCCTCAACATAGGCTTGCCAGTTTGGGCTTCTCGGCTCTACATCATAAAAGGTATCTTTCTTTTCAAGTCTAACCGCTCCTAAAATTTCATCAACGCTACACCCTGCATGACAGTAGAACAACGTACACTTCCTGCCTTTTGTAATTGTCAATGAAGCGTGTTTATCGTCATGTGCCGGACATTGACATTGTGATTTATCCCCATATCGCTTTTTTATCTTAAAGTATCGTAAATTGTTTTCGTATATCTCATTAGCGGTCATTTATTCCACCGCCCCTCTAAAATTCCCCTTATATGTTCGGCTTGTTCGTCAAGGGCATCCATTTTTCGTTGTATATACTTGTAACAACACTCATTGTCGCTATGCTCTGTCTGCAAGCGTTCATAAATCTCACGTTCTTGCATTAACGCTTTCTGTTGTTTTTTCAGTCGGTATCTTTTCAAAATATTCATTCTGTCTTCCCCCCTTTATAAATGAATCCCGTTTCCTCATAAAATTTCTTAGGGTAAATCAGATAAGAATATTGGCGACTCTTTGGTGTCCTACGGTATGCAATTCCCCAGTTTACCGCACCGCTTTGAAGCAACAGCCTTACCGTTTGACAATCTACCTTTAAGGCTTTAGAAGCGATAGCAACAGGGATATTTGCACATTCAAAAATAGGTTCATTCATATCTGTCACCGCCTATTCTGCTGCCAAGCTGTCAATGATTGCTCTGATTTCAGCTTTCTTTTCCTCTGATAATTCAACTCTCAATTTCCTGCTAAAATTTCCATCATTGATACCAAGTTTTATTGCTATCTGACATAAACGCACATTTCTTTTGTTTGCATATTCTCTTATATCTTTATTACACATAAAATACCTCCTGTTTTATAGATTGTTGTTGTTGACTTCTACCCTTGCAAGTGGTATGATATTCATAAATCGAACATTTCATTTTGTATGCTCGTTTTATAAGCATACAATAGCATAATATGTTGATGTTGTTGAAAAAAGTTTATTTATTGCTCACTTTTCGACTGATATATAATTTGTGTTCATTTTTCGAGCAAGGAGTGCGATATGAATATTTATGAAAAATTAAGACGTAGCCAGCGCAAAAATAATAATGAAATGGAAAAAGAAATGACCATTGCAGAACTTGTAAAGAAATTAAATAAAGAGATTGACGGAAAGAAACTAGATAGAAATGTCATAAACAGAATTGAAGCCGGGCAGGAACCAACTTTAACGCAATTAGTGGCATATTCTAAAGTCTTTAATGTTTCAACTGATTATATACTTAATAATGTATCTCCAAAATCAGATACCGAAACCATTAAATCTATTGCTGATTATTTAGGTTTATCTGATGTAACTATAGAAGAAATAATGAAACTAAAAACCGATTATAAAATGATTTTAGATAAAATGATTTCAAGGTACTGTTTATTGCTTATCCTGTCAGAAATTAGAAACTTATTAGGATATAATTACTTGAAGCCTCATTTAACTCTAAAATTTGATGAAAAGTGTAAATGGCTTGACGGTGCAGATATTGACCAGTTTTTAAACAATGCTGTTAGTGATAATGCTGTTTCTGTTTTTTTTAACGAAGCTGTAAACAAAAGAATTGAACAAATTGTTAAAAATACGATGGAAGATGAAGAATTGCAAAAATATTTTGGAGAATTAGATAAACATTCCAAAATACAAGGAATATTACGAGCAGACCAGCTACCTAGATTGGGTGACTTTAAAAGCAAAGGAAGTGATGACAATGAAACTACCTAATGGCTTTAGCACTGTTTACAGAAAGGAAGTGATCTAATGGCATTGTTGAAATGTCCAGAGTGTAAACATGATGTGTCAGACAAGGCTTCCGCCTGTCCTCATTGTGGCTATCCTATAAACAGCCCTACCAGTACAAAGCCACGTATCAGAAATGGAAAGCCCACAAAGCTGCCCAATGGGTACGGAACAATATACAAACTACCCGGAAAGCGTTCAAAACCTTTTAGGGCTGTCAAAACTGATAAATGGGTACTGGATGCCGATACAGGCAAAAGCAAACAGATACGCTTCACTATTGGCTACTATGCCACTCGTGAAGAAGCTATGATTGCCCTTGCGGATTACAACGAAAATCCGTATGACATTAAAGCGGATAGCATCACATTTTCAGAAGTATATGAAAAATGGAATGAGGGATATTTTCCCACTCTCTCCAATCCGTCCAGTATCAGAACAATTACGGCGGCATACGCTTATTGTAACGGTCTTTATGATATGAGGATGAAAGATATAAGAGTATCGCATTTGGAAGGCACTATATTAAATGCAGATGTCGGAGACAGCACAAAAGGCAGAATCAAAAGCCTGTTCAATATGATGTACAAATATGCTATAGCCCATGATATTGTAGATAAAGATTATGCTTCCGTAATGTTCGCAAATGGCAATCCAATCAAAAGAGAACGCACAAAGGAAGTTATACCTTTTACAGATGAAGAAATCCTGCAATTATGGGATAGCAAAGACTTGATTCCTTTTGCTGATATGGTACTGATAGGAATATACAGTGGATGGCGGCCACAAGAATTATCTATACTGCAAATTGCGGATATCGACCTTGAAGCAGAAACTATGAAAGGCGGTTTAAAAACAGATGCAGGAAAAAATAGAATTGTTCCTATTCATCCAATAATAAAACCGTTAATTAAAAACCGCATAAAGGAAGCTACTACTCTGCAATCTGAATATCTTTTTAACGATTTAAACGGGCAGCAGGGTACATATATGACCTATGACAAATATCGCAAGAGATTTCAAAAAGTAATGGACAGACTAAAAATGGAACATCGCCCACACGAAACACGGCACACATTTATTACAAAGGCAAAATCATGTGGCGTTGATGAATACATCTTAAAACTGATTGTCGGACATGCCATTGAGGATATTACCGAAAAGGTATATACCCATAGAACAATGGAACAATTAAAATCCGAAATGGAGAAAATCACAAAATAGAAAGGAGTTGATGCAGATTGATTGTAGCAATCAAAAAGGCTCTACAGTACCGCAAATACCATAGAGCCGACACCCTGTAACCGCTATCCAAAACAATTAGAGGGAGTATGTTCATTGTAGCATACTTCCCCACCAAAAGAAAGGAAGATTTACAATGAAGAAAATTAAAAACATGAATATTGAAGAAGCAAAGGCAGTATATTTGAAATTTGAAGCAAAGCATCCACGCAATGATGATTTTGACATGAGTGGATTGCAGATAGGGCAGTATGAGGAACTTTTTAATAAAGCGGATAAAGAAGCCTTTGTTTCTTTGCTTTATGATTTGTTCAACTATGGTTTTATGGCAGGATATAAGCAATCAGAAGCCGATTTGAAAACAAAGATTGATAAGCGTGTAAAGGACGATATGCACCGCCGCCTTTTGGAACTTATCTATTATCTGCCTTTTGGGTACAGAGCAGAATATTTCTATTGCATGATATCCTATCTATTGCCTGAAGATTGCTTTTATCTTATGCCGAACAGAATAACAAAACCAATGCTTGCAATCCGGGCAGAACGTGAGGAAAGAAAAGCAAAGCAAGAGCCAGAACAGACCGCAGAGGAAAAACAAGCCGGAGAATATCGCTGCAACATCACAAAAATGATACATGATATTGAAAATGTAGACTGGCTAATAAAGATTTACTCCTTTATCAAGGTATTTGCTGATGATAAGGAGGATATTGCTGATGAATAGAACTGACATAGCAAGAGCAATAGCCGAAGATTTATTGAATAATGATGTATTGGACGAAAATAACTTCTCTTATGATACTTTTGCCATTCTTGAATATGTCCAGAATATTATTTTAGAACATTTAAAGGACTATTCCTTACTATCTGGCATAATATTCTAAAAATAGTATAACTGTTACATAAAACCGTATCAGAGGGTGTCTGTAATATGCAGATGCCCTTTACTCATTCTAAGAGAGAAAAACCGCTACCCTCCTACTTCGGGTAACGGCCTCTTAGTCAACGCCTTTTCAAAAAAGCTACTACTGCCATAGTAATATTCGCTGTCAATGAAACAAGCAATCCTATAGCTAGAATTTTCTTACCCTTTCTTTCATGCCTTAACATCTCCATCGCTAAGCCTTCTGGTCTTTCCATTATAGTTTCCTCCTTTTTCATATTTTGGCTATATTATTGCACCTAACAGTACCAAAAACAATGTCATGTTTTTGTCATAGAATTATCATGTTTTTATCATTCTATTTTTGTGTGCTACCTGTGTGCTACGTGGCAAAATTTAAGGCTACCGCTGACAATTCACATCAACGATAGCCCTTGATTTTACTGCATCTCTTAGAACTTCCCTGCCTTCGCTGCTTCCTCTATCGAAACTGCAACTGCAACTGTAGCGCCAACCATAGGATTATTACCCATACCGATAAGTCCCATCATTTCGACATGCGCTGGAACAGATGAAGAACCTGCAAACTGTGCATCAGAATGCATACGACCCAATGTATCTGTCATACCATAAGAAGCCGGACCTGCTGCCATATTATCTGGGTGAAGTGTACGGCCTGTACCACCGCCAGAAGCCACTGAGAAATACTTCTTGCCAGCTTCTACTCTTTCTTTTTTGTATGTACCTGCAACTGGGTGCTGGAATCTTGTAGGATTAGTTGAATTTCCTGTAATGGATACATCAACGTTCTCTTTCCACATAATTGCAACGCCTTCACAAACATCATTTGCACCATAGCAGTTTACTTTACCACGAGGTCCCTCTGGATCAGAGTAAGATTTTCTAAATACTTCTTTTACTGTATTTGTATAAGGATCATATTCTGTCTCTACAAAAGTAAATCCATTAATACGTGCAATAATTTCCGCTGCATCTTTTCCAAGACCATTTAAAATGACGCGAAGCGGTTTTTGACGAACTTTGTTTGCCTTTTCAGCAATTCCAATAGCGCCTTCAGCAGCCGCAAAGGACTCATGTCCAGCTAGGAAACAAAAACAATCTGTTTCTTCTTCCAAAAGCATTTTTCCTAAATTTCCATGTCCAAGGCCTACTTTACGGTTGTCTGCTACAGATCCAGGAATACAGAATGCTTGAAGTCCTTCTCCAATTGCTGCTGCCGCATCTGCTGCCTTTCTGCAACCTTTTTTAATTGCGATTGCTGCACCTACTGTATAAGCCCAGCAAGCATTTTCAAAACAAATTGGCTGAATTTTCTTAACTTGATCATACACATCAAGACCTGCGTCTTTTGTAATCTTTTCAGCCTCTTCAATGGAATTAATACCATAGCTCTTTAAAACTTCGGTAATCTTATCTATTCTTCTTTCATAGGACTCGAATAATGCCATAATTATTTTACCTCCTTATCTGTTCTAGGATCAATAATCTTAACAGCATCTGCAACACGCCCATACTGACCTGAAGCCTTCTCCCATGCTGTATTTGGGTCATCACCCTTCTTAATAAAATCAGTCATTTTGCCAAGACTTACAAACTTGTAACCAATAATCTTATCATCAGCGTCAAGAGCGATACCTGTAACATAACCTTCTGCCATCTCAAGATAACGAGGACCTTTCTTCAAAGTACCATACATTGTACCAACCTGACTTCTTAAACCTTTACCTAAATCTTCAAGTCCTGCACCTACAGGAAGTCCTTCTTCCGAGAAAGCAGACTGAGAACGTCCGTATACAATTTGCAAAAACAGTTCTCTCATAGCCGTATTGATCGCATCGCACACAAGGTCTGTATTTAATGCCTCCATAACGGTTCTGCCCGGAAGTAGCTCTGCTGCCATCGCTGCAGAATGTGTCATACCTGAGCATCCAATTGTCTCAACTAATGCTTCTTGAATAATGCCTTCTTTTACATTCAGGGACAACTTACAAGCACCTTGCTGTGGCGCACACCAGCCTACGCCATGTGTAAAACCAGAGATGTCTTTTACTTCCTTAGCCTTTACCCATTTCGCCTCTTCTGGAATTGGTGCACAACCATGATTACCGTCGCGTGCTACTACACACATTTCTTCAATTTCTTTTGAATAAATCATGTGAAAACTCCTTTCGATTACTTAACTTTTATTTTGAATGTGTGACATAAGTCTCACATTTCTGACACAAAAACTGTATAGGAATCTTAACAAACATTTTTTTGCATTTTGTAAAAGCTGCTTTGAAATATTACCTACATATTGATATTTTCGCACATTTTTAGAAAAATAGCAATTAAAAATTCGTAATTTTGTCAAAAAATTGTCAAAAGTGGCAATAAGAAAAAACAAAAACACATTATTTTATTTTTTTGCTACAATTTCTCCCTGATTTTTATAAATACTATTTGCCTCAATATATCCTCTAACCATAGAAGTTGGATAAATGTTAGAATTGCGTCCAATTACCGTTCCTGGATTCAGTACACTGTTACAGCCAACTTCCACATTATCGCCAAGCATTGCACCCATCTTTTTTAATCCAGTTTCTATATTTCCATAAGGAGATTTTACAACAACCAGCGTCTTGTCACTTTTTACATTAGAAGTAATAGAACCAGCACCCATATGCGATTTATAACCAAGAATGCTATCCCCTACATAATTATAATGTGGTACTTGAACCTTATTAAACAAAATTACATTCTTTAACTCTGTAGAATTTCCAACAACAGCACCTTTTCCAACAATAGCATTGCCTCTAATAAATGCGCAATGGCGAATTTCCGCTTCTTCGTCAATAATACATGGTCCATTAATATACGCAGTTGGTGCAACTATTGCAGATCTTGCAATCCAAATATTCTCGCCACGTTTTTCATATTTGTCAGCAGAAAGTGTTTCTCCCAACGCTACAATATATGCTCCAATTTTAGGCAATAGTTCCCACGGATAAACAGCTCCTTGAAAAAGCGATGCCGCTAATGTTTCCTCTAAATTGTAAAGATTTTTGATTTGCAATTGTTCCATTATTTTGATTCTCCTTTATATACATATAATTTAAAGTCTTGTTTTTCAGAAACCATAAATTAGGATTCTGTTGGTTCTTCTACTGCCCCAGCCATCAAAGATGCCCAATATTCGTCTGACACAGGCTCATCATCAAGCCATGACTGTGATATAGACAATGTACTTTCTGCTGTTGATGAATTTAGATTATCAAAGTCAAATTGTATTTTTTCATCAATATATTTTAAATAAGCATCAAATGGATTGCCTGTTTTTGATAGAAAGCCCGTTAATTTATCCTTCGTTTTTCCGTCTGTAAATAACTCCTGCATAATTTCTTCTGTAAGCGGAAGTTGTGCAATCGTATGCCCAATTCTAAATCCACACACACATTCATAATACCATTGACTCTTTTTTAGTCTATGCGCATTACATCTTGGACATGCAAGATTTGTATCGATTGGTTCTGGTCTATCTGGAAAATCAAATATTACTTGTCCATTCTCAACAAGTTTAAGTACAGCATTAAATTTACTACCACTCTTTGATAGAAAACCTTCTATTATATCAGTTCTTTTCTGATTCAGCAATTGTTTAACAATCGTATCTGAAATTTTAACACCAGCAATCTTATTATTAATAAAAAAACGACAGCTATGCTCTACATCATTTTTATTATAGTTAGAACAACCATAACCAAATGGAGTCTTAACAACTTCCCCACCACATAACGGACAAACCACATCTTTTAACTTTTGCTGTTCAATATCATCAAAATCAAATTTCAAGCCTGTAATCTTGCCCGTTTTATCATGATTGAAAATAATGCGTGCATCAAACTTTTTCCCTGATTTAGATTTAAATCCTCGTATTGTTGAAGTTTTTCCATTTGTTAACAGTTCCTTAATTTGTGTCTCAGAAATATCTTTTCCTGCCATTTTACCAATAGAAAATTTACAACTGTTTTCCTCTAATTTATTATAATTTGCACAGCCATAGCCAAAAGATGTCTGAACAATCTCTCCACCACACAAAGGGCAAACTACATCTTTGATTTTTTTAACTTCTACCTTTTCAAAATTAAAATTAACAGTATGTTTTCCAGTATCATCTTTTTCTAAAACTAAAACTGCATCAAATTTTTTGCCCGATTTTCCTTTAAAACCTCGTATTGTCTCAGTAATACCATTATTTATAAGGTCTTTCACCTGCGCTGGTGTGAGTTCTTTCTCTGCAATTTTCCCAATCGCAAATTTACAGCTATCTGGTACTTGTGAATCATAATTTGCACAACCATAGCCAAAACCCTTTATCATAATCTGTCCACCACAATCTGGACAAACCACATCTTCTAATATTTGCGGTTCTATTTGAGAAAAATCAAAGTTAATTTCAGTTTTTCCATCTTCATTTTTATGCAAAACTAACGCTGCATCAAACTTTTTCTTTTGTTTTGATACAAAGCCACTTAATACCGCTGTATGTCCTTCTTTAATCAATGCAATACATTCCTCGTCGGATAAATCTTTTCCAGCAATTGTTCCAATTGCAAAATTACAGCCGTTTCCATCTTTCTGATAATTAGAACAACCATATCCAAACGAAGTTGTCACAATATCTCCACCGCATAACGGACATTGAACATCTAATTTTCGTCGCGCTCCTAATCCTTTTGCGCCTTTTCCAGTAAACTGGCTAATTTGGGCAGCAATTTGATTTGTTAAATCTTTATCGCGTATCCGTATTGTTTCTTTTCTAATAAAATCTTCTAATTTCGCACGATAATCATTGATATCTACTGTTCCATTTGTAATGCCATCTAATCCTTTTTCCCAAGAAGCAGTCATCTGCGGATTTAAAAGCGCAGGAACCGTTATTGCGACAACCTCATATACCATTTCGCCAAAATTTTGTGGTGTAATAATCTGTGTTTTTTGATTAAGATTTAGATAGCCAATACGAATAAGTTTCTTAATAATCTCCGCACGCGTCGCACTTGTACCAATACCAGAGCCTTTTATCTGAGCGCGAAGCTCTTCATCTTCAATAAGTTGCCCTGCATTTTCCATCGCAAGAATCATAGACCCAGATGTATATCTTTTTGGTGGAGAAGTTTTGCTATCTCTCACTTCAAAAGCATTGACACTTAGGATATCACCTTGTTTTAGTGTATCTGCCAACGCAAGTAATTTTTTAGAATAATTTTTCTTTTCCTTATTCGTATCTTCTACAGTTTCATCTGGTTTAGTTTGAGCTGCCTTATTGGAACTATCAGTATTTTCGTCTTCATCGGCATCTTCAAGCGTTTTTCCCATAACTTCAAGAAATCCAAGAACTTTAAGTACCTTTGCAGAAGCAAACAAAGATTCTTTTTCTATGCCTATAACAAGCTTTAATGTTTGATATTCCGCTGGGGGATAAAAAATACTTAGAAAACGCCGCACAATTAGCTCAAAAACTTTACTTTGAAGCGGTGTCAATGTTCCTAATTCTGTTAATTGCCCTGTTGGAATAATAGCATAATGGTCAGTAACTTTATTATCATCTGTATATTGCGTCTTTGCAATCTTTGCATAAAGTTTATGAGACAAAATATGGTCAGTAAATTGTTGTGTTGGCGTATAACCTTTTAATTGACTTAAATTTTTATCAATTTCATTTGCAACTGCAGTAGTCAATACTCTTGCATCTGTTCGAGGATATGTAGTTAATTTTTTTTCATACAAATCTTGTGCAATCTGTAATGTTTGATCGGGACTAATTTTAAAACGTTTGGTGCACTCTGCCTGCAATTCTGCCAAATTAAATAATAAAGGGGCTTTTTTCTTAGAAATACCTTTCTCTAAAGTCTTGACAATAGCTTCTTTTCCATCAAGTGAAGAAATTAGAGCTTCTGCGTCTTCTTTTTCTTTAAAACCATTTTCTTTATAAAGTTTTGTAGATTCAAAATACATAGAACCTTCTACTGCTTTCCATTCTGCTTCAATATTAACATCAGTGAAATCTCCAACCACTCTATAAAAAAAAGTTTCCTGAAAATTACGTATTTCGCGTTCTCTATGAACAACCATACCAAGAACACAAGTCATTACCCTTCCAATTGCAATTGCAGTATAATTTTTTGTCGCTGCAGCATCATTTAAAAGTTTTCCATATTTAACAGACATAACACGTGAAAAATTAATTCCCATAGCATAGTCTTCTATGGAACGCATAATACCAGATTTTCCTAAATTTTCATAGGCAGACATTGGCTTTGCCTGTGCCATTCCTCGTTTAATCTCTGTTTCTGTCTGCGAGTCAATCCATACACGAAATTCTTGCATTCCTTGACGAACACCACCAAAATTGCGAATATTTTCCTCGATTGTTTGTCCTTCTTTTCCAGAGTCCCCCGCCCAGTACACTGCATCAATATCCTCGCGTTGTAGCAATGTATGAACAATATCATATTGTTGTTTCACATTTTTAATGACACCATATTTATATTTTTCTGGTAAAAATGGCAAATCTTGTAATACCCATTTTTTGTACCGATCATCATATTCCTCGGGATAAACCATCTCCACCAAATGCCCAACACACCATGTTATAACATAAGTATTATTTTCAATATATCCATTATGTTTTCCTGATACCTGAAAAACTTTCGCATATTCCTGTGCAACAGAAGGCTTTTCAGTTATAATCAGTTTCTTTCCCAAATTTTTTTCTCCTCCTTTTTGTTTCAAGGTATTCCAATCTAATCACTTAACGAAGCTCCTATTATAACAAAACGATTCATCTGTTTATCATAAACACTCCAAAGTGCAGTACCCCACCAGTCTTTTCCATCATCAAAATAATTAGAAAATTCATCATTCCAAATATAAATTTCAAGTTCATTTCTAAATTGAATCGGAAAGAGCAAATCATTGATTCTATAAAAATCTTCTTTTGAATATGTTGTGGGGTACGGTTGGTCTGAAAATGCTCTCCAATATGTCATATAAGATTCCGAAAAAGAAGATGTAATATCTCCCCAATGTTCACTATCACAGAAAAAATCTTCTATGCTATATTTCACACAACACATTTTATTTTCGTCTACATAAAAATAAGGGTGTTCAAGAGAATTTCCAACACGCTTTCTTGTATTAAAAATTAATATTGCCTCAATCACAACTTTTTTATGAGATTCTTGTCCGCAATACTCATCATTAAAGGAAAGCAAAACGTAATCAAGCAAAAGCTCATTATATTCATTTGCTAAAATTGTATAAATATTATCTTCAATAAGCTCTCTCACATTAATTTCTTCCATTCTTCTTTGGTTGTTTCAATAACAATAAATGATAGATACGTCAAAAAGAGCAGCAATATACCGCTCTTTTTCATTTATGTCATTATTTTATTTCTTAGTGATATAGCCTTGCGCTTTGAGAAGTTCTGCACAGAGTACAGCACCACCAGCCGCGCCACGCACTGTGTTGTGTGAAAGCCCTATAAATTTCCAGTCATATACACTATCTTCACGAATACGCCCTACAGAAATCCCCATACCATTTTCATAATCAACATCAAGATTCACCTGAGGTCTGTTATCTTCTTCAAGATACTGAATAAACTGTTTTGGCGCACTAGGAAGCTGTAATTCCTGCGGAACCCCTTTAAAATTTACTAGTTTCTCTATTAACTGTTCCTTGGTAGGCTGTTTCCTGAATTTAACAAATACGGCAGCAGTATGACCGTTTAACACTGGTACACGAATACATTGACATGTTATAACAGGAGTAGTTGCCGGAACAATTACGCCATCTTTAATCTCGCCCCAGATTCTAAGTGGTTCTCTCTCACTTTTTTCTTCTTCACCGCCAATATATGGAATAATATTACCTTCCATTTCTGGCCAATCCTTAAAGGTCTTTCCTGCACCAGAAATAGCCTGATAAGTAGTTGCCACAACTTCATAAGGCTCAAATTCTTTCCACGCTGTTAAAACAGGAGCATAGCTCTGAATAGAACAATTTGGCTTTACAGCAACAAATCCTCTTGTAGTGCCAAGACGTTTTTTCTGAAAATCAATCACTTTCATATGTTCAGGATTAATCTCGGGCACAACCATTGGCACATCTGGTGTCCATCTATGGGCAGAATTATTGCTAACTACTGGCGTCTCTGTTTTGGCGTAATCTTCTTCAATTTTCTTAATTTCCTCTTTTGTCATATCAACCGCAGAAAATACAAAATCAACTTCGGAAGCCACTTTTTCTACTTCATTCACATTCATAACAACAATATTCTTTACAGATTGTGGTATTGGTGTTGTCATTTTCCATCTATCGCCAACTGCTTCCATATATGTCTTTCCGGCAGAACGAGGACTTGCGGCAATTGTTGTAACCTCAAACCACGGATGATTCTCCAAAAGAGAAATAAATCTCTGCCCCACCATTCCTGTACCACCAAGAATACCCACTTTTAATTTTTCACTCATTTTTATCCTCCATTCTACTAATATAAATATCAGTATCTGTTTTATGAATTTCTATATTTATTCTATATTTTAATTAATAGCAACATACTTCTTATAAATTTGAATAACCTCTTTCATAGCATCTGGTCCCGGCGCGCCAATAGTCATACGTTTATTTACACAAGTTTCAAGACTTACTGCTTCGTAAATATCTTGCTCAAATACCGGACTAATTGCTTTTAATTCATCAAGAGATAACGCATCAATTGCCTTATCTTTCTCTATACAATACAATACTAGGCTTCCAATAATACGATGTGCATCGCGAAATGGCACACCATGATTTACAAGATAATCTGCTGCATCAGTAGCATTTGTAAAGCCTTTCATTGCACTTGTCTTCATAATATCTTTATTAAATTTAAGAGTCTTTAACATACCTGTAAATAATGCTACACAACCCTTTACTGTGTCAATCGCATCAAAAGTCAATTCTTTATCCTCTTGCATATCCTTGTTGTAGGCAAGGGGGATTCCTTTCATTGTTGTGAGAATTGACATTAATGCACCATATACACGCCCGGTTTTGCCACGCACAAGCTCTGCAATATCTGGATTCTTTTTTTGTGGCATAATACTACTTCCAGTTGAATATGCATCATCAATTTCAACAAAATGATATTCATTGGAATTCCATAGAATAATTTCCTCACTAAAACGACTGAGATGCATCATAATTGTAGATAATGCAGATAACAATTCAATAATATAATCTCTATCTGCCACAGAATCCATACTATTTAATGTTGGACCATCAAAATCAAGCAATTGTGCCGTATAATTCCTATCTAATGGATACGTAGTTCCTGCCAAAGCACCAGAGCCTAATGGACAATAATTCATTCTATTATAAATATCATCAAGTCGTTGCCTGTCGCGCTTAAACATCTCAAAATATGCTCCCATATGATGTGCAAGCGTAATTGGCTGCGCTTTTTGCAAATGGGTAAATCCAGGCATATACGTCTCTGTATTTTGTTCCATTATCATTAGGATATTTTCAAGGAGACATTTTAGCAACGCATTAATCTCTATCACTTCATGTCTTGTGTAAAGCTTCATATCAAGTGCTACCTGATCATTTCGACTTCTGCCAGTGTGCAATTTTTTACCTGCATCACCGATTCTATTAATTAGATTTGCTTCCACAAAACTATGAATATCTTCATATTCCTCTGTTATTGTAAGTTTGCCATTTTCAACGTCTGTTAAAATACTTTCCAATCCTGATAAAATCTGATTTTTTTCAATCTCTGATAATATCTTTTGTTTTGCTAACATTTTTACATGCGCAATACTACCTTCTATATCCTGACGAAAAAACTTTTGGTCAAATGAAATAGACGCATTAAAATTATAGACAAGCTTATCTGTTTCCTTAGTAAATCTGCCACCCCAAAGTTGTGCCATCTTAAGTCTCGCCCCCTGCTCCCTTCAGAATTTCTAGTACTTGATAAATATTAGTAATAATAGCATAATTTTGGAATCGATGCAATAAAAAAATCAAGTGCATGAAAAAGACTGTTACAATTTAATCTAGAACTCTGCGTTTACTGCAAATTATGGTTTTACACGGTTTGATGCTTGCAACAAAAAGCCGAAGACTGTTACAAAAGAATATTTTTTAATAAAAATCTGTTTCAGTGCGTTTGTAAAAAGCGTTATTGTTCAAATAAAGTCTGTTTAATTTCAATATTAGAAAATTTATTGACATCTTTTATTAGGTATCGAGGAACATTTTCATATCGGCTAAGCCATTTGCCTTGTATTCCTAGATAATCCGCAACTTCTCGTGGAAGTGCACCATTATTAAGTAAAATTCGTATTCCCATATTTCTAAGAGAAGAAAACGTTAAGTTATTCCCAAGATTATTTTCTGTAACAATTTTATTTAACGCGTGTTCCAAAGTACGAACAGCGCAGGGGGTGTGACGTTTAGATATTAGCAGATATTCATACGTAGGTTCTGTATTGTTGCAGAGTTGTTGGAGCATCGTATATAAATCATCTGGAACCGCTAGATAACGCGGATATTCGCCTAAGTCATTTTTACATACAATTTTAATATACATCTTATCATTATCTATAACAATTTGTTTCTTTTTTAATTTAGAAATATCACTAATTGTTAAACACATTCTAAATGCAAGACACACCGCCGCTTTTAAACTTGGTGTGGAACATAACGACAATAAAGTATCAACGTTCTCCATAGAAGGAAAATCAGCTTCATGATATTCCAATTTATCAGGAATAGCTATAATAATGCTTTCAAATGGGTTTCCATTACAGCAGCAGGGAAAAGATGATCCCTCCAATTCGTTTTTTGCAGAGAGTTCATTTATATATTTATAAAAAGCTTTTAAAGAGTGTATTAATGTTTTAATATACAAAGGTTTGTAAGTGCCATTAAGAATATCATTCATACAAGAATCATAGAAAATTTTTGCATCGTTTTGTGTGATATAAAAGATTTCTTTTCCGCTTCTATTTACCAGTTTTCGTAACGCGGAAATTGTATTCTTCTTCCCTTGAGGGGTCGTTTTATACTCCGCTAATAATTTTGTAAAATAAGAATCATTAATTTTAGTGTTAATTGGACAATCCATTAAATTCACTCCTTTCTACAGGTGTAATATAGAAATAGTATAACATGATTAATAGATTTTGTTCAATAAAGTATTCCTTTCTTTTTTAGAGGTTTTTTGCTTTTATAATGGGATTTTTTTAAGGTTTGTTTTTTTTGGTGGGAAGGGAATTTTATTTTTGCGTAGATTTTTAACATATTACGCTATAAATGATAAGCTAATTTCATCATATAACATAATACAATAACTAATCAACTAATACTTTTTGTAAGGTGTTCACTGTAGTAATGCAGTGAACACCTTTTTAAGTTGCATTTTTCAAACATACTCTAAGACTCATAACGTTCTTGACAATATAATGTAGTGCCAATAACAGAACGCAATCCCTCAGAAGCCTCAATAATCTTAAATTCATCACCACCCCAATACTGCAAAGTAAACTCGTCTCCCTGTGCTAACTCTCCTATTAGATACCAACTATTTTCATCACCTTCTAAAAAATATAAGGTCCCCAAAATCTCACCATAGAAAAAAGTTCCCACTTCACTATAGACATAATACGTATCTGCATCTGTATATATACTAATGGAAATTTCGATAGTTCCATCACTCCATCGCCCAGCCAATCCTTTAACATCTTCCCACGCGATAACATTATTCTCAACAAATTCTTCTACACTCCAATCATCATCAAAATCATTGTTATAGACAGACTCTTCGCCATTATAAACCTCATCTTCATACAATTGCGTATCTTTTTCATCTGATAAATCGCTATCTAATTGCAAATAAGCTTCGCCCTTGTAAGATTGTATTTCTTTTTCAGTTGACAAATTATCATCTAACTGCAAATATCCCTTTTGGCTGTCCTCTCCATAATTTTCAAATATGCTCAATAACATCAAAGAATAAATCAATTCCGGCTGTTCCTCACCATCAATCGCAGCAGTCCAAACATGAAAAGTTCCCTGTTCTTTATTTACAACAAATTGTATCAATACTTTAACCTTATTGTCACCATACATACAATCTCCATGAAATTCCACTACATTTCTTTTATCGTCCGACTCAAAATATTGCCATTCACAATTATCGAAAAAAGCATCAAATGCATCACCATATGTAATATTGGAATATGCTTCTGGCGAACCATTTTTAACCATATTAATATAATTGTTTCCAGTTCCATAAATAATGGCAATCACGACCGCTATAATTCCACATACGAAAGCAACAATCGAAAGCAGCAATTTCATTCTCGATAGCCGAAGATTGTTCTTTTCATTTGCAAGCGCATTAATTGGTGCTTCTGGAACCAAAAATTTTAACAAACATGCCGCAATGGTTTCTCGTTCTAGCATTGCCTTGTAATTATCCTTTTGAGAAGTCATCATTAATGTTTCATTCTCAATTGTAAATATATGTTTGCTTTTCTTTCCCGCAGCACATACCTCTCCATGCTCGTCCATATAGACACTTTTCACAACGGAACATTTCATCTGTCCTAACGCATGCATCAGTGCTCTCCTATCATTAGCTACAATACATTTTAAATATTCTTCTGCATGAATCATTTTTCTTTTCTGTAAAATTGGAAGAACAATGTCTAGTCCGATATGCAACAGAGCACATGTAAAAAGAATTACTGCAAACACATTAAATGCAAAATGTAAGATTGTATCTTGACCTTCTAGTACAGAAGCCAGCATTCCCGAAAGTCCTCGTATCATTAAATACGCATACATAATCAACAATATTGTCATAATGACATTAAAAATCTTTCTAACCTTTTCTGCCTTTCCTGTCATCTGTCTAAGTGTTTCATAATTCCCAGTACCGTAAAGTTTTCGCTCAGAAAAAATATTTTCTGCTGCCATGTTGAAATTTGTGTCCATATTTGTATTCAAATTCGGAGTCATATCCACAGGAGCACCACACTCCGGGCAAAATTTAATACTTTCTTTCATTTCCCTTCCACAGTTTGCACAAAACATCTCTTGTCCTCCTTCATAATCATAAAATTATCCAAAAATCTAAACACTTTCATTTCCATTACTATGAATAAAAGTATATCAAAGAGCATAGACAAAAGATGTCCATCATAATAATTTTCTATATTTATTTTTATGTGTTATCAAACTAATGTTCTGTGTTTATTGTTTTTTACATTTTCAGATGCATATCACTTTTATGATATTTTTTCATATATTATCCTATACAGAAATGCAGCACAGAAAGGCGGCGGTTACAATATGTCCCAAAATCTTCATAAAAAACCTTTTCTCCGTCTAGATCACGTAAATTTTTCCTATTACAGCAATCTCGGTGAAGTAAAGGTTCTTAATGACATAAATTTTTTAATTGAGAAAGGTGTTTTTGCAGCCCTAGTCGGTCCAAGCGGTTGCGGCAAATCTACAGTTCTCTCTTTAATTGCGAATCTACTTAAACCCGTAAGCGGCTTTATTACATTTTACTCTGAAGATTTTAATGCTCCACGTGTGGGATATATGTTACAGCATGACCACTTGTTAGAGTGGCGCACAGTATACCAGAATATTACACTTGGTCTTGAGATACAAAAAAGAAAAACAACAGAAAATTTAGAATTAGTGGACAGTTTGTTAGAAAAATATCACCTATCCAATGTAAAAAATCAAAAACCATCTGCGTTGTCTGGCGGTATGCGCCAAAGAATTGCTCTAATTCGAACGCTCGCTATCCGTCCCGACCTTCTCCTTCTTGATGAGCCATTCAGTGCACTAGACTATCAAACTAGACTCAATGTGTCGAAAGATGTACATGATATTATTAAATCTGAACAGAAAACAGCCATTCTTGTAACACATGATATCTCCGAGGCAATATCTATGGCAGATATCATTTTTGTACTTACAAAATCGCCTTGCACTGTAAAAGATATCATTCCAATCGAATTTGAAGCAAATGGAATTGAGAGAGACAACATAAGAAAATCAAGTCTTTTTCAAGAATATTTTGATAAAATATGGAGGGAAATGCAAAATGAAAATACCGGATTATAGTCGTAAATTTAAAGACAAAAACAAAGCGGCTACACTGACAACTGGGCAAAAAAACTTTCTCCGTCGTCAGAAATTACAGAAACTATATATTTTTTGGAGCCGAATCTTGCTGTTTGTTGTTTTTATAATGCTTTGGCAGGTATCCTCTGATTTAGGCTGGATTGACCGTTTTTACTTTAGCTCCCCTATTGCAATTGCACAATTATTCTGGTATGACATAAAAGATATGTCTTTATTAAATCATATTGGCATTACTCTTTTAGAATCAGGAATAAGTTTTTTGCTAATTATCATTCTCTCCATGCTGATGGCTACCTTTTTCTGGTTCTATCCTTCACTTGGAAAACTGTTTGAACCATTTTTAATTGTGCTAAATAGTCTTCCAAAATCTGCGCTGGCACCACTAATTATTGTATGGCTAGGCACAGGTCCCCGCACAATTATCTTATGTGGAATATCAGTCGGTATATTTGGTTGTATTTTAAACTTATATCAATCATTCGCACAAACCGATCCAGAACGATTAAAACTCATTGAGACATTGGGTGGCACAAAACTGCAAGCTTTTACCAAGGTTGTATTTCCGGGAAATATTCCTACCTTTATTTCTCTATCAAAAGTCAATATCGGTCTCGCATTAGTAGGGGTAATTATTGGAGAGTTTCTTGCAGGAAGAAGAGGCTTAGGATATCTAATTATCTATGGAAGTCAAGTTTTTAAACTGGATATGGTTATTTTAAGTATTGTTATTCTCTGCATTATTGCAATGGGCATTTATGGTCTTCTAAATCTTTTGGAAAAGAAAATGGAACAAAGCGATTAGGGAAATTTCTCTTCCCTAATCGCTTATCCCTCTATGAAACATTTTTATTTACTATTTCGGTCAATTAATCTACTTTCTGATATATTAACCTTAACATAGTCAACTGTTTCGACTTCATACAGTTCTTACAATATAACGATGGCACTCGTTTCCCTTTTTCCACAGCTATTTTTGTTTTACACTTTGGACAAATATATTCCAATGTATTTTTATCTTTTGCTTTTCGTCCCATATTTATTTACCTGTTTATAGCTATCAACAATCTCTTTTCCTTTAGGTGTGTTTTCAGCATATCATGTTTCCATTAAAGTTGCAATAATTTACTCGTACAGATATATTTCTACACTTTTCAAAATCGTCATCACTGTCTCATCAATGCTTTGCCTTCTCTCAATATATTCTATGCTCTGAATATAAACCCCATTTTCTAATACAATATTATTCAAATATAGTATATCAAGCTCTACAATCCATTGTTCCAAAGTCTCAATACTACCTTAATCTGCAACATAGATTATAAATCAATGTTAAAATATTCTTATTGATAATACACAATGGTTTTCCTATAATAAACACAGACTACTAATTGCGCAAAAATCTCCAAGAGAGTAATTTAACTTAAAGATAAATTTAGAGATAATTTAGAGAAAAATAAAGTAAAATATAACTTACATTAGAAACGATCTTTAGACTTTAAACTAATACAAAAAACTATTTATATTAAATATACCAAATGGAGGAGCAACTATGCGTATCTTACTTGCCGAAGATGATAAGAAATTGAACGAATTACTCACAACTCAACTAATTTCAAAGGGATTTAGCGTAGACTCTTGCTACGACGGAGAAGAAGCGCTATACTACGCTACACAAAATATTCATGACATTATACTACTTGATAGAATGTTACCCAATATGGAGGGCACTATGGTACTAACCAAACTTCGTAGAGAAGGGATCAATATTCCAATTATTCTAATTACTGCCCTTGGAACTTTAAATGACAAGGTAACTGGGCTTAACCTTGGCGCCGACGATTATTTGGTCAAACCATTTGCATTTGAAGAATTATTAGCACGTATTCAATGCGTCACTAGGCGTTCCCCTATCATCAATCAAACAATTTTGCCCACCTACTGCGATATCTACTTTGACAACACTTCAAATACACTTACAGGGCCAAATGGTAGTTGCACTTGTTCTAAACGTGAAGGTACAATGCTTGAAATTTTTATTAAAAATGGCGGGCAAACACTCTCTAGAAACACTCTTCTATTAAAAATCTGGGGACCTGACAGTGATGTTGAAGAAGGAAATCTTGACAATTATATTTACTTTGTCCGCAGACGACTTAAGGCAGTTGGTAGTCGTTTAAAATTAAGAACCATTCGCAGCATTGGTTATTGTCTGTTAGAAGAGTAAAATGCTTATTTCGGAGGAAAACTTTTTATTATGAACACCATAAAAAAAGCCCACTTTCAACTGACACTATTAAATGGTGGTATCACCACACTGATTCTAGTTATTATGACTCTTGGTTATTTGTTTATATCTGAGAGCAGTATGATGAAAAACAAAATGTATTCCTATCAAAGCGATATTTACACTATTGTTTCCTATATTGAGCAACAAGACATCATCAGCAATACATGGTTGTCACAACTAGAATCTGGCAAAAAATATTATGTATCCCTAATGGACAATAACACAGAGTTTTTGTATGATATCAATAAATTATATGAAAATCAAGAAAGAAAACAAGTGCTTGAACAAGCTTGGCACTATTACCAAAATGAAAATTTCTCCAAAACTCCACATACACTTTCTTATAAAAGTAATTATGTCTCTTTTATTTTGGAATACAAAAATAACACAAAAATAACTTCCTCCAAATATTGCTGCTTTGTAATTCATATGCAGAAAAATACATCAAGTCTAAAAATTTTGTTGGTTGCGCCACTCGAGAACCTCCAAAACCAAGTAGTAAGGCAGCGTTTTTTATTTTTTGGTATTGTTGCGCTTGCTCTTATTGTTATCTGGATATTTGCATGGATTTTTACAGGAAAATTACTAAACCCTATAGAAGCAAGCCGGCTCCGACAGAATCAATTTATCGCTTCTGCTTCGCACGAACTTCGCACACCACTTGCAGTCATACTTTCTTGTGCCGAAGTAGGACTTAATAATAATATATGTTCTGAACTAACCACTATTAAAAACGAAGCACTTCGTACATCAAAGCTTTTAAACGATATGCTCACTCTATTAAGTTGCGATACTGGACACCTCGACATTAGACCAGTACACACCCAACTTGACACCTTAGTGCTAAATGCCTGTGAAACTTTTGAATATATGGCGGCAGTAAAGCACATTAAAATTATTGCCTCGCTCCCTGAAAACCCACTTCCAGACTGTATATGTGACAGCGACCGTATGATACAAGTACTCACAATTTTCCTCCACAATGCCATTAGTTATACCCCTAAAGGTGGTATTATCCGTCTATCCGTCGCCTATGTAAACAGGCACTTTGAAATAACAATTTCTGATACAGGTATGGGAATCAGCGATGAGGAAAAATCAAAAATATTTGACCGTTTTTACCGCAGTGAAAAGGCCCGTAGCGACAAAAACCACTTTGGGCTTGGATTATCCATTGCTTGTGATATTATTACTGCCCACCACGGAAATATTAAAGTAACTGATACGCTGGGTGGTGGTACAACTTTTGTGATAACACTTCGCAACCAATTTACATCCAAATCTAATATATAAAAAATTTTTCATTATATATAAACAATCCCATAATTCATTTAAAATCGCAAAAAAGAGCGCATCCGCCAAAATTATAGCTTGATGCACTCTTTTAAATACTTATTTACCCGCCATTTATAAAAACGGGCATCTTCTCTGGCTGGGATAAAGCTCAGCTTGCACTATTTTATGCCTCAGCAGAATCCGCCACCTTGTTTGCTCTTGCTTTCACTTGTGCCTCTTGAATATCACTTGGAGTCTGCTCATACCTCGTTATTTCATACTCAAAGTTTCCGCGTCCACCAGTCATAGAACGCAGTACTGTACAGTACCCTGTCAGTTCCATCATTGGAATATCTGCTTCGATAACCTGCTTGCCGTTTCCAGCTGGATTCATGCCAAGCACTCTGCCGCGCCGCTTGTTTAAATCTCCCATAATATCACCAGTATAACGCTCTGGTGCTGTTACCTTAAGGGACGCAATTGGCTCAAGAAGTACAGGTCCTGCTTCCATAAACCCTTTCTTAAACGCCTGAATGGCAGCAGTCTTAAACGCCATCTCCGAAGAATCCACAGCATGATAAGAACCATCGTACAAAATACCCTTCACCCCAACAACTGGATACGCTGCCAAAGGTCCCTTCAAAACTGACTCTTGCATTCCCTTCTCGACAGCAGGGAAATAATTCTTTGGAACTGCACCACCGACAACCTCCTGCTCAAACACATACGCTTTCTCTAAATCACCAGACGGCTCAAAACGCATCTTAACATGACCATACTGTCCATGTCCGCCAGATTGTTTTTTATATTTATATTCCACATCAGATTTCTTCTTAATTGTCTCACGAAACGCAATCTTTGGATCACTCAATTCAATCTCGCACTTATATTCATTTGCCAGACGACTCTGAATAATCTCAAGTTGCTGATCACCAATTCCATAGAGCAAAGTTTGCCTGTTTTCCACATCATTGACCACCTTTAAAGTTTGGTCCTCATGTGACATCTTCTGCAATGCCTGTGATACTTTATCAATGTCACCCTTGTTGGGTACTTTATAGCGCTTTGCTGTGTAAGGCTTTGAAATTTCAAATTTACCATACTCAATTATAGTCGCCTTTGTGGAAAGGGTATTTCCTGTTCTCGCGGCGGTAAGTTTCGCAATTGCTCCAATATCACCTGCATGAAGCTCACTGATTTCAATTGGCTTGCTACCCTGTAATATATAAAGCTTATTAACTTTTTCCTCAACATCCTTATCCTTATTATAAATTGTGTCATCTGCCTTAAACACACCAGAACATACTTTAATCAAAGAATATTTTCCAATAAATGGATCGACAATTGTCTTAAATACATAAGCTGATTTTGCTTTTGAGAAATCATAGTTCGCCTCAAAAACCTCATTTGTCTTCATATTAAAGCCTGCAATCTGTCTGTTCTCAGGACTTGGCATATATTTTACAATATCATCCAACAATGTATATGTACCCTGACATAACAGACTTGAACCCATACTGATTGGAACAATAGAACTGTCAATAACGTTTGTACGGAGTGCTGCACGAATCTCATTTTCGGAGAATGTTTCACCGCCAAAATAACGATCCATAAACTCCTCACTCGTCTCAGCAACTGCTTCCATTAACGTATCTCTGTACAGATTCAAATTATCCATACTATAATCTGGTATCGCACACGGCTCAACGTCCTTGCCCTTCCAGCGGTTTCCTGTCTCACTCACAACGTTCACATAACCCACAAACTTCTCATTCTCTCTAATAGGAAAATGGAATGGTGCAATCTTCTTGCCATACATCTCTGTAAGTTTTTCCACAACATTCTTAAACGACGCATTGTCCGCGTCCATTCCAGTCACATAAATCATTCTTGGCAGCTTGTATTTCTCACACAACTCCCATGCCTTCTCTGTACCCGCTTCAACACCAGACTTGCCTGATACCACAATGACTGCCGCATCCGCCGCACTAATCGCCTCTTCGACCTCACCAATAAAATCAAAATACCCCGGTGTATCAAGAATATTAATCTTTACGCCGTCCCACTCAATTGGCACGACTGATGTGCTAATTGAAATCTTTCTTTTCTGTTCCTCTTTGCCAAAATCACTGACTGTATTTCCGTCCTCCACACGTCCCATACGCGACGTGATACCTGACAGATACGCCATTGATTCCACGAGACTTGTCTTTCCAGCCCCGCCATGACCTAACAATACTATGTTTCGGATCTTATCAGTTGTGTAAACATTCATTGCAGCTACCTCCTATTTTAGAGAGCCTTCCCAATTCTCCTGAGAATACTCTTATTTAATGATAATTATCCATGCCAATTTATAATCTGTCACCGAAAGCAATTTTATTCGGTTTCAAGCTGCCTATAACAATTTGTTCTGTCGTCAAACACAGATTTTATAGAATTGATTCTACAATCAATTGTGCATGGCTTAACTATTACATTTTACTATATATTTTTAGACAATTCAATCATTTTTGTGCAATTTGTATACAGCAATTTGCATAAAATACTTTTAAAAATTTTATATGAATTGACCAAACTTTACGCTTGACATGTATAAAAAACGTATAAAAATTTTGTATTAATACATATTGCTACAAAATTAATTTTGATATGCTTTACAGACTTTCAATACAATGATAAAATAGATTCGCAAACATTAAAAAATCTTTACAACAATTTTTGAAAGGGATTATTTTTGTATTATGAATTGTATGATAGATAGTAATAAAAACAACAAATTTGGTTTTCTCAGCCTTGGATTAATTGGCGGCTCTATTGCGCTTGCAATCAAACAAATTTATTCTAATGTTCAGATTATAGCGTATGCACGCAGACAATCCACTTTAGAGGAAGCAATTGCCGCTAGTGCAATTGATATTGGCACTACTGAAATAAACGAACTCTTTTCTTGCTGTGATATGATATTCCTATGCGGTCCTGTCTCTGTAAATAATCAATTTTTAAAGCAACTCAAACCTTTTCTATCCAAAAATACAATTATCACTGATGTTGGAAGTGTCAAAGGTTCTATCCATAAAACAGTTTCACAACTTGGATTGGAACATCAGTTTATTGGCGGACATCCAATGGCAGGCAGCGAAAAAACAGGATTTTCAAATGCCAATCCCCTCCTTTTGGAAAACGCATACTATATTCTTACCCCCACAGAGACGGTTTCCAGCGAAGCTGTCGCTAAATATTATTCCCTTGTAAAAAAAATGGGAGCTATTCCAATGATTTTAGACAGTCAAGAACACGACTATGTAACTGCTGCCATCAGTCATGTTCCACATCTTGTCGCTGCTGCACTCGCAAATCTAGTACATGACCATGATTCCACAGAAGGCACTATGAAGATGATTGCTGCGGGCGGATTCAAAGACATTACGCGCATTGCCTCCTCCTCCCCAGACATGTGGGAATCTATCTGCATGTCAAACACAGAAAATATTGCCAATTTGTTAGACGATTACATTCGCTCGCTACAGTCAATCAGCAATGCTATACGCACAAAACAAACTGGATTTACCTATGACTTATTCACAGCTTCTAAAGAATATCGAGATTCTTTTTCTGACCTGCCAAGAGGACCAATCAACAAAGTGTTTGCGTGTTATGTAGATATTCCTGATGAAGCAGGCGCAATTGCTTCCCTCGCCACTCTACTCGCCAAAGCAGACATCTCTATCAAAAATATTGGAATTGTACATAACCGGGACTTTGAAGAAGGCGTACTGCGTATAGAATTTTATGAACAAAATTCCTTAGAAGAAGCTATTATCTTGCTTAAAAGCCTACATTATTCCACCCATCAAAGAAAATAAAGAATAACTGTCTATTTTATCTCATAGGAAATTTCATTATCGCATAGAATACTATATAGAATTTATCGCTGTGATGAGGTTTCCTATGTGGGCTAAATTAAAACCCTATTTCATTTCTGTCTTTATTGCACTCGGCGTTGGCAGTCTCTCAGCCATTCTCACACACAACAACATGAAAATTTATGCTATGCTAAATAAACCTCCGCTTGCTCCTCCTGCAATTGTATTTCCAATTGTTTGGACGTTCTTATATATATTGATGGGAATTGGAAGCGCTCGTATCTATTTGCAGAAAGCGGAATCCTCTTATGAAGTACTAGATGCATTGCTTAGCTATGCGTTACAACTAATTTTAAACTTCTTCTGGCCCATTATTTTTTTTAATATGCTTACGTTTTTATTTGCATTTATATGGCTTATTGTATTGTGGACTGCCATTATCAAAATGATTTTTAAATTTAGTTACCTAGACACGCTTGCCGCGTATCTTCAGATTCCCTATCTATTATGGGTAACTTTCGCTGGCTATTTGAATTTTATGATTTACCTGATGAATTAATATTTTTATGTGTGGGTAAAAAATACCTATAACTAATTTGTGTATATTTTTTTGTATAAACACATGATAAAATCCTATTGCGAGGTGCGAAAGATGAAATATAAAAACGCAAAAGATATATTTCCCGAAAACCTATTAAAACAAATTCAGCGCTATGTTTCAGGTGAAATTATCTATATACCAGCCAGAAGTAAGCGAAAATCATGAGGTGAAACATTAGAATATCATCAATTTCTGTCAGAACACAATCGTGATATCAGAAATAAATACAAAAACGGTGCCACTATAGAACATCTTATGGCAAAATTGATACTAAAAACTGTTCGCAAATTAACTTTGTAAAATGTATCAGTTATTTGCAAACAGTTTCTTAATCTATTCTCTTACTATTTAACCATATTAGTAAAATTCATAAAGCTATCTTCTCCACCGAATTCTGAACGAGAAACTCTAACAGTTACAAATCTTCCATTGTTTGCCAAGATCGCTTCAAGCTTGCTTCTCCCAGCACTGAGGATAAAATTCCCATCTTTCTCTAAAACCTCTACCATATCACTGTCTAACAAATTCAAATCTGCTCCCTCTGTGAATTTTATAGATTTTGGATTCAACTCCATCATTTTCTCAAAATCACCATTCTGATATGCAGCCATCTTATCCAAAATTTCTTGTGCAATTTCAACAGGCGCTGCATATGTACTGTCAATGACCAAATTATAATTATTCATATCATAGTAATCAATATGATATATTTCTTGATAACGAACAGTCTCTAATTTCTGCCTGTTAATTAATGCTTTTTTACAAGCTTCTTGTGATTCATAAGACTCTGAATTTGTACGCAAACTATCATGAAATACTCTACGGCTTGCCTCGTCAATATCTGTGATAATAAACACTTTAAAACTCTTTGGTGCAAAATACCATGCAAGACGGGAGTCAAAAACAACATTGTCCCGCTCTTCACCAATTTTCGTTGTTGTGTCATCTATCATCTTATCGACAGAATGGTCTCCACGACTCGCAGCTTCATTAACCTTTTTATTAAATTCTTCAACAGAAAGTCCATTTTCCATAGCAAGTTGTCGAAATATGTTTCCTGTCGAGGAATATTCATATCCTCTTTCTTTAAGTATTTTTGCCACACTTGACTTACCACTTCCAAGATTTCCTGTAATTGTTATATTCATTTTTCTCTCCTTTTTATCTGTCCTGTAAATTTCGCTTGTTATTCCTATTTTATCAAAGGACTACACAATGTCAATAGCGTAGTCCTTTTCTATGTGAATTGGTATTATTTTTTATTTTTCTTTTTGTTAATCAACTCATGCAATTTTGCAATCGCCTGAGATATACCACCGATTTCACAGATGATCCCTTCTTTGACTGCCTCCTTGCCTTCTAATACACTACCTACATCTTTGGTGAGAACTTCTGTCTCCATCATCAATTCCTCATATCGTTCCTTTTCTATATTACAATGAGAACATACAAAACTTGTAATTCGATTCTGTACTTCTCTAAAATAATTAAACGTCTGTGGCACTCCTATTACCATACCATTCATCCTAACTGGATGCACAACCATAGTACCTGTTGGAACAATAAAAGAATAATTTGTACTCACTGCAATTGGAACTCCAATACTGTGACTTCCTCCTAGGACCAATGAAACAGTAGGTTTGCTAAGTGATGCAATCATCTCTGCTATTGCAAGCCCAGCCTCTACATCTCCTCCCATTGTATTTAAAAGCAATAATACTCCATCAACCTCATTGCTATCCTCTATAGAAGCAAGCTGTGGTAAAAGCAATTCATATTTTGTCACTTTAGACTGATTTCCTGCATTTTCATGCCCTTCTATCTCACCGATAATTGTAATCAGATGAATTCTGTGGTTACTACTATTTTCATCTAAAGTAACTTGACTTTCTTTTTCAATTTTTTCATCTTTATATTTTTTTGCTTCAAGTTCACCATCATTTTGTTTTTTTGTTTCATTTTCGTTACTCATAGCACATTCCTTTCTACGGCTTTCCAATTTCCTTTGAGTGCCCGTGTGTAATCGAGTACGGAAGAATTACTTCCCCTACTCGCCGCGCGACCTGTGCGCCACGTTAGTAGCATATTTCCTCTGCACAAGTCTGTGCATAAAAAAAGAACCCTCCAATTTAGGGTCCTTTTTATTATGTGCACAAATTTATTTTTATTACTCAATATCATAAAAATCTTTATTTGTCATATCCTTTAAATCATAATCATCATTACTGTCAGTCGGCTCAAACGCAAAATCCATTTCTTTATGTTGTTTTCGTTTTGGAACAGGAAGTGGATTCTCAATATATTGCACTTTATGTTCCTCCAAATCATCATAATGTATTTCTTTCATAGAGCGATCCATTAAAACTCCTGTACTTTCCTCTATTTCTGTAACTAATGTCTGTTTGTTCTCTGTTTTACTTCTCTCTACTGTTGATGAACTCAATTTTTTAACATAAAACTTACTATATAATAAATGAATGATAAAAACAATTAAATTTAATATTAGTACTAAGAGAAAAATTTCCATATCAATAATATTGACCTTTGACAAATGATGAATATATCCTGGCAATACAGCGGCTATTAAACCTACTGCAAAACTAATATACTTGTTTGCCACAATTTTTACCATAGAATATACCAAAATAACTGTTACCACCTGATATAAAATATTTAAGTATACTCCTGCCACTGTAAAGTTTCCAAAAATCAAAAACATCAAATATAAATTAGATATATATAACGATTTTATGTCAAATCCATCTGAAAATATTATTGACAAACTTATATTTTCAGCACGCACCTTAGCAGCAAGATAGATTTCTTCGTTGATATTTATCTCTGTCATTAAATTATTAATATAATATATTCTTACACTAATTGCAATACCTGACAAAATCAGCAAAAACAAACCTGATAACCAACTGTATTTTTTCATAATTAAATATGCATAAATGCCTGTTCTATATCGGCAATAATATCATCTGCGTTTTCTATTCCTACTGAAAACCGAATCAAATCCGGCTGAACACCTGCTTCTATCAATTGTTCGTCATTCATTTGTCTGTGTGTATGGCTTGCTGGATGCAATACACAAGTTCTTGCGTCCGCAACATGCGTTGCAATTGTAGCTAACTGTAAGTGATCCATAAAAGATACACTGACATCTCTTCCTCCCTTAAGTCCAAAGGAAATTACCCCACAAGTACCACTTGGCATATATTTCTGTGCCAGCTCATAATATTTATTTCCTTTCAATCCAGGATAATTTACCCACGCAACTTTTTCATTTTCTTCAAGCCATTCTGCTACCCTTAATGCATTCTCACAATGTCTTGGAACCCTTAAATGCAATGTCTCAAGACCAATATTAAGTAAAAATGAATTCATTGGAGAAGGAATAGAACCTAAATCTCTCATAAGTTGTACAGTTGCCTTTGTAATATAAGCCTTCTTTCCAAATTTTTCTGTATATGTCACACCATGATAAGATTCATCTGGTGTTGTTAAACCTTGAAATTTATCACCATATTTCATCCAGTCAAAATTGCCTGAATCAACAATAGCGCCACCCACACACATAGCATGTCCATCCATATATTTTGTCGTAGAGTGCGTGACAATATCTACGCCAAATTCAAATGGACGACAGTTGATTGGCGTTGCAAAGGTATTATCTACAATCAAAGGAACTCCATGTGTATGTGCAACTTTTGCAAACTTCTCAAAATCTAGCACAACCAATGCTGGATTAGCAATTGATTCTGCCAAAACACACTTTGTATTCTCTTGAAATGCTTTATTTAACGTTTCTTCATCAGAATCAGGATCCACAATCGTACACTCAATTCCCATCTTTTTCATAGTAACTGTCAAAAGATTAAATGTTCCACCATAAACTGTTGAAGATAAAACAACATGATCTCCTGCTTCACAGATATTAAATACTGCATAATAATTTGCTGCTTGGCCTGATGAAGTCAACATTGCTGCCACACCACCTTCCAACTCGCAAATTTTTTGTGCAACCATATCGTTAGTAGGATTCTGCAATCTTGTATAAAAATATCCTTCTTTCTCTAAATCAAACAATTTTCCCATCTCATCAGAAGTTTCATATTTATAGGTCGTTGACTGATAAATTGGTAAAACTCTTGGCTCTCCATTTTTGGGATGCCATCCTGACTGAATACATTTCGTTTCAATAGAATATCCTTTACTCATGTTGTATGCTCCTTTTCCCATATTCTTTTTGATGTAGTATAACACAAGATATCATTAAGTTCAATATTCTTGACTCTGATATAATATTATATTTTGAAATATACTTCAAAAGGGGGTGTCGCAAAATCATCGTTTTAGATGATTGAGCGGCACCTTTACTC
>CASJPF010000024.1 GCA_949383255.1 Lachnospiraceae bacterium
GCATACGCATAAATTTATAGTTACCAGATTTTCGGCTTAAGTTGACGACATTGTTAGGGGAAAGGATAGGAATGGAATCGGTACTTTGTGAATCAGTAATTATTTTTTCTTTTTTTGGTAAGTCAGTCTTTTGTATATCTTTATTTAATTGCATTGGATTTTCCGTCGTCGGATAACCCGATGTCGGATTTTCCAATATCGGATTGCCCGGTGTTAGATTTTCCAATATCGGTTTATCCAATCCCGGCGGGGTGTCCTCCGGCGGCTGGGGCTGCTCGTAAATGGTGTATTCAATAGCGGTCATTTTGCCTTTCTCGTCGCGCCCCTGCCGCCGCTTGATATATCCGGCTTTTTCAAGCTCCCTTACGGCGGTACGGATCGCGTCGATACTTTCCCGGTTGATCTGTGACAGCCCCACAAGGGTATAATCCCAATCTTCGGGAAGCGACAGCATTTGCGATAAAAGCCCCTTTGCCTTTAAGGACAGCTCCTTGTTGCGTAAGTGGTGGTTGCTCATAACGGTATAGCCCCTGTTGCGTTCCACTCGGAAAACTGCCATAGCTTCATCACTCCTTTGGTTGTGGATTTGTTACGCAATAGAACGGCGATTTGCCGGGTTTAGGTATAAATCCCTGTCCCCGGCAAAAATGCGCCCGCAAAGCCGCTTGTAGCAAGGCTCTTTCTGCCCCTAATGCGTAACATGAGGGCATAAAAAAAGCGGCGTTCCTGTTCTCCCTGTTATGGGATAGAGAAACGCCGCGTCTGCGTCGTATTCAGTTTTCATTTATTTTTTCAATGCTGGTGTGCTGTGGTCTTTGGGCTTTCTGTACTCGCAGGGGGTAGGCGCATATCAAGGCTCTTTCGCTCAAAAGTAGTAAATTGGTAGTAAATTCAGCTTGAAGTTCTGCGTGTATGCCCGTAAATCAAGGCTTTTTTGAGATAATCAACCATTTTAGAATAATAGAACACCACTTTACAACTTTTTTAATAAATGAAAAATGTTGCCCAAATACTTGAAAATATAGCTTTTTCTGTTTCGAAGGGTGCAAATTTTGCTATAGGATACAATATTTGATACCCAAAAAAAGTTAAAATTTGAGTCCCAAATATTATTTATCACTTTGGGATTAAATCTCGAAACCCAGAAAAATTAGCAAGCCCTATTAAGGCGCCTAAATTCAGGGAATCCTGAACAAGCAAATTATTAAAAAGTTGTAAACTGGTGA
The DNA here is from genome assembly GCA_949383255.1 of Lachnospiraceae bacterium. Lineage (GTDB taxonomy): Bacteria > Bacillota > Clostridia > Lachnospirales > Lachnospiraceae > COE1. The sequence goes on from CASJPF010000024.1 coordinate 1,227, forward strand.
ATAATAGAATACATATTCCCTATAAACACATTTGTTTGGATAACATTAAATGAAATCAGTCTTTGACCTATAACGGTTCGGAGGCTGATTTTTTATGTGCTAAAAGGTGGCATATATCAGCTATAAATAGTGCAATCTGGCACTCTGAAAAATACTCTCTTTCAGCTATGATAATTGCAGGCTTGAAAAAGCTCAAAACAATTCAATAGGACACGCATACACCTGATTTTATTTTCGCCTTTCTATCCGTTTACGCTTGCGTGACGGTAAAGGGGTGGCAGAATTCCATTTCGTGCGAAGATGTACCTGCAATGGATAACATTGTTGCCCGTGAAGGTAAAAAACGTAAGTTTTTAAGAGCAGAGGATTGTGCCTACTGGCATGGCAGTCAGAGATAATGAGATAAAACAGCGCCGGAATTTCAGCGAAAAGCATTTTCCGGGAGTGGCTGCCTGTGGATTCCGTCTGGTTGGGCATGATGGAGGCGCAGCGTGGGATATAAGCCGTCCCAGTGTATGTTACCCGGTTCGGGGACCAGCGAGAGCAATATCTGATATTTTCAGATTGGACAGAGGGGTAATGTGGCGGAAACGCCACGTTATCCTCTGATACAGGCAAGCCTTGCAGTTATCAGGTAACAGCAGACAAGGCTTTCCTGTATGAGAGGATAATGCCGGCAAAAACTTCTCTTTTGTTTCAGTCAATGAGAATATGAGAAAGGGCATAACTGTTCAGGACAGCCCCACACATTTACTGCGTGGGGCGTGAGAATACCTTTAGCATGATAAAAGCATCCCCCTCACCGAAGGTGATTTTAAATGGGCTGTGGTAACTGTGAAGGTACTGAACAGTTAAGAACAGGTGATTATCATGTGTAGTAATGTGAAAAGTTTTGAGGTCGGCTTGCTCGTGCATCCGGCAGTCATGTTTATGAACTTCAACAAGTTAGAAAGCAATCTCCGCAGGATTATTAAGGAGAACTGTATGAAGTGCAGCGTGGCAGGGATAGCGTTGATGAATGAAACTATCGTCAACAAGGGACCGAACAGGGATATTGACCGTGATGCGGTAAATATGCTGATTACCCAGTTGATTACCGGGCAGTATGATACGGTTGTTGTGGAAAATATGTCTGACATAACCGAGGACGAATCCGATCTGGAAGAATTTATGTATGATGCCGCCAACATCGGCGTCGTTGCAAGTTCGGGGTCGGTGCGTTCTGCGTCAGTAAATTGTAGGCGGGAAGCCTGCGGCTGTCCTGCCGCCTTTGCCGCCTGCTTTGCTTCCTTTTTTGCCTTTCTGCGGCGTGTCTTCGCCTTGTGACGCTGCCTTTCGGTGGCGGTACGGTTTAAGGCTTTCCCGGTCATGCTCTCCGCTGTGTCGCCGGAAAAATCGTCTGTTTCCCGGTTACTTGTGCGGGTCTGCTCCCCGGTTGCCTTGTTGGTTTCCACAACGCCGTCACGGGTCATTTTCTGCGTGGTCTTTGCCTTTGCCTTAAATTCATTCCTGCAAGCCCTGTTACCTCCTTTCTGCCTGCCCGTATTTCTGCGGGTTGTAGCGGCATATATCCCGGTTGAAGCACGGCTGCGGTATCTGCGTGTACTGTTTTTTCCCGGTACGGACGGCAAAGTATAAATCCCTGTCTTTGGGGTAGGGTAAATTCATGTATTGCGGGTAGCTGTTCAAGATTTCTTTTGCTTCCCCGGTCAGTGGGTAGATATAGCGGAACATGCGCCCATTTATCTTCTCAATGCCCTTTGCGGCGCAAAATTCATGGGTCAGCCAGCTCTTTTTTGCAACACCCTCCAACGCTGCGTTTTCCGCTAAAAGCCGCCCGCACTCCGGGGGTGTATCTTTTCCCCGGTTGCGCCGTCCCGGTAAACGCTCGTTGTGAAATGCCCTAAGTAGCAGAAATTTGCCGCTTGGTACACATACTCGCATTTCCCCATAATGCCGTCTGCCAGTGTGTAAAGGAAAAGGCAGCCCGTGTTGTACCGTATCCAACGTATGAGTGCAAAGAGCGCAAGGCTGCCGAAATACCCGGTATGTTTTTTTCCGGGAGAAAGCACATTTTTCCGATTTCCACATAGGACACTGTTGTAAGGTCATGCGCCTGGAAAATCTTTTTTATTGTCTGTAAGGGCTGTGTCCCCCAACTAAGCAGGACAACGCCGGAAAGTCGCCCGCTCTCATAAAAGCCTAAGTAATGCCTGTTAAGCCGGGGCAGCACTTTTGAATAGTGGCAGGTGCGGATAAATGTAATCGCCGTTTCCGGGTCAATCATCTGTACGGTAAGGGCGGTTTTTCTATCTATTGGCAAGTTCCTCCTGGCGGGTCGTCATTATGCGGTAAAGTTCCGTGTCCGTTGGGAAGCGGTCTACAAAGGGGAGTATTTTTTCTGGCATTTGTTTATGTTGCAGCAGTTTTTATTTTGTCTAAATAGTATAGGAGGAACGAGTTTTCAGACACGTCCTAGTACAATGAATAATAAGTTTTTTACAGATTTTTATTTGTTATCACCCAATTGTGAAGTTATTTGCGCTATGATATAATTATTTTATTGTTACTTATGCCTCTGCAAAAGGTGCTAAAATATATATCCAAGTATCTGCCTATTAACATTGTATGTAACAACGAAATATCATGTTTATAATATTTTATTGGGTTGGAAACAGAAGCTAAGAAAAATAGGGGAAGAAAGCTATGTCAGACAGTCGTTTATTTAGAATTTTATATTATTTGTTAGATAAAGGAGGCGCCACAGCACTAGAACTTGCAAAGAAATTTGAGGTTTCCACCAGAACCATTTACCGTGATGTAGAGGTATTAAGTGGTTCTGGAATTCCCATCTACACAGAACAGGGAAGAAAGGGGGGCATCTATTTACTACCCGGTTATACTTTGAATAAGGCGTTGCTGTCGGAACAGGAAAGAAGAGAGGTGCTGACCGCGATACAGAGTATGTCTGCCACCGGATATCATTCGGGAGAAGAGACATTGAAAAAGCTATCTGCCTTTTTCCATATAAATATGGGAGATTGGATTGAGATTGATTTTTCACGGTGGGGAAAATCTACTGGTGATAACACAAAATTTGAAACACTAAAAATTGCGGTAATACAACATAGAGAAATAACAATAATTTATGAAAATACGAGTGGTAAGAGAACAAAACGTACTGTTCAACCGTTAAAATTATCTTATAAATCAAAAGAATGGTATTTGAAGGCATTCTGCTTAGAGAGACAAGATTTTCGACTTTTTAAGCTAAATCGTATTATGCAGTTAGAATTGTCCGAGCAGACTTTTGTGCCAATGCCATATCCACAACAGGAAGACAACCCACAACAGACTGATTCGTCGATTGTTCTTTTATTTTCTAAGGAAATGGCATATCGTGTTTATGATGAGTTTGATGAGACACAAATTAATCATAAACAAAATGGTGATATGATTGTCTCTGCCAAGATGCCAGTCAATGATTGGCTGGTTGGCTACTTGCTTTCTTTTGGGACACAGGTTGAAGTTATGGAACCAGTATATTTGAGAGAAATTTTAGCAGCGCAGGTAGAGGAACTCTACAAGAAACTTTGCTTAAAAAATAAGTGTTAAATACGATCTGAAAGTTATTTTTTATAGAAAAAAGGTAGTTTGCATGATATAATATTCATTGAAAAGGTGGGAAGTGCTTGGTTTTAGGGCATTTCCTACCTTTTTTGTTACTAATTTGTTACTTGTTCAGTGCTGAAATTATTATTTTTTCATATTTTTCATTTAAGTATCTTTCTGCTTCTTGGTTTGTTTTAAAAGTAATTCCAAGTTCTTTAATTTCCCATTCTTTATTTGCGTTTAAGAAAACAATATGTCCGTATTGTTTAAGTTCAGTTATTTCAATTATTAGCATGTTATTTTACCCCTTTCTTTTATTAATAGTTCAATCGTGTCCCGCAACTGTTCAATGGTTTTGTGGTTATAGACCCAGTTGCTGACATCCTTTGACTTATGCCACATCAGCATATCAATACACTTTCTGTTGCCCCCGACATTATCAAGTATTGTTTCAAATGTGTGCCTTGCTTTATGTTGGGTCTTGTCTGCATTAATTTTGCTCATGACTTCTTTCCAAAATGTGTAATATTAGGTTTGTAATATTTTCCTATCTTGATAACTGAAAAGGTACTTTCTGCCTTTGTCAACCAATATTTGCATCAGTGGTCTGATGCGGGGTGTATAGGGACAATTCTTCCCTTCCCGGATGCTGACTTGATACCACCTTGGAAATACCAGTCTTGGGTGTTCACCTGTTCAGTTTTCATGTTCAGCAGTTCGGTCAATCGGAATCCTGTATATAGATAAATCAGGACAGTATTGACTCATTCATCAGACTCAATCTGCCAAAGAGCAGTAACCTGTTCAGATATGAAAGGCTGCCGGGGGGTGTCAGGAATCGGCGGAGCGGTTGTAATAGTGGAATACATTTTTTCAATGATGTCCAGTTCATAAGTAAAGCGGTCAAGATGTCCCCACAGTTTTTTTATTGCCCCTGGGAATACCCACAGTTGTCAATGCAGTCTTGCATCTGATATGCCCGGATTGACCGATATTTCAAACCATAATGTTTTGAACAATGCTTGAATTTCCAGGACTGAAATGCTATAATGTGATTGTGTTTTCAATCACTGGATTATAAAATTCAGTCCTTGATGTAGGATCCTGTACCAGTGCGAACAGCACGGGGTTCAATTTTTATGTAAGCTTTAAAAAATATTTGGTAACGGTTCAGTAACAGTTTATTTTTACTAACTGTTACCCGAAGAATCCATTATTTTATGCGCCCTGTGTCATTCAGGGTAGCAGGTAGCGATTAAAATCCCTAGATTCTATATTTTTACTTTTTTATTTATGGATTTATTTTTTAGATAGCTAAAAAATAATTTATAATAAGAACATCACATTTAACCGCTACCAACAGTTACCGCCTTATAATCAAGGATTTCAACCACTACTTTTATTTTTTATATTTTTCCTGTGATGAAATCTCATCAAGTAGTTTTAAAAATTCCGATTTTCCTTTATTATTCAATGACTGGTAGCGTTCCAAGATGCCCTTTCCTTCATCATATACAGGTCAACAGGCACGTAATGAAATGAGAATTATAGTTGATTCATTGGATATTATGAAAAAGACATCTGATATTGATACATTTTTATCCAGATATGACACTGCTATAAAATGTACAATGACACTCCTACAGGCGAAAAAGGCAGGAGTGCCAATTGCAATGTCAGATGATTTTTATGATTTTTTGGTTAATATGAAAAGTGAATCATTGGCTACAGTATTGCATTGTTCGTTTCAAAGAGAGCTAAGCGAGATTAATAAGTTGAAAACTGAAAGTGGGAAACTGAATCGGATAGACAGGTATCAGGAGAAATTGAAAGGAATGTATGAAGATGTGTTTGAGCTTGTTGCAGATGATGCATACAATGACGTAATGCAGAAATTGGATTTTCTAAAAACGAAATTTAATTAAAAAAAAGATGAAAATTTACTATAGTTATAGTATAATGAGGATATCGTTATATAAAGGAGGAATTAAATAGTGAAAAAGAAAACAGTGTTACTAACTGGAGTATTGGTATGTTTGATGTTGAATGCTTGTAGCACAGAATCCGCAGTAAATACACCGAAGAACAACAGTGTACAGAATGTTGCCGCTGAGGTGGCGCAAGAACAAGATACAGAGAGTGAACAAGCAAAGGATACAGCAAGTGAACAAGCGGCAGAGCCTGATACATCAACTGAAATGCAGGATATGGAAACGGTGTATGCTTTGGGAGAAAATGCGGTACTCGGGGATTGGGGAATTAGTGTAACAGATGCAAAGATAGTCGAATCTATCGCAGCAAATTATGGAACTTTTTCACCGGACTCAACTGACAGTAAGTATGCACATTTATTTGTAACTGTTACCAATAATGGAAAGCAAGCTGATAATTTTCTTCCCACATTTGGTTTGGGTGATGATGTAACTGCAAAAGTGTTATATGGGGAAGGTTATGAATTTTCTGCTACAAATCTGCTGGGGTATACCAATGAAATGCATGATTCAACAATAAACCCATTATCCTCCAAAGATGGAGAGATTGCATTTGAAATTCCAAATAGTGTAGCAGACTCTGAGAATGAATTGTTTGTAAGGTTTTCTTCGGGAAACGAATCAGTAACATTTAAAATCAGATAAGAAAAAAATCTCCGCTTGTAGAATCAAGTGGAGATTTTTTAATAATGCTTGACTTTTGCACAAGCAAATACTATTCTTTATGTACGCGCAAAAAGTAAGGTGATGAAAATGTCCCCAAGAATAGGCAGAACTACAACAAATAAAAAACAGAACGTTTAGAGATTCGGCTTGCACCTAATGAGTTAAAATTAATGGAAGAGTGTTCAAAAATTTTGAATGTAAGCAAGACGGACGTGATAAACAGAGGTGTGAAATTAGTAAAGGCTGAAATCGATAAAAAGAAATAAGAGTTGCCCCGCTGGTAACGATAACAACTCTCATAATCAGAAGTTGACTATCTGATAAATCTTATCATATCAGATAGTGAAACTTCTTTCAAGAACAGATTTTTGAAAGGAGATTTTTATTATGCAGAAGATGATTATTGAAATGATGAAAAAGGCAGATGAAAGAAAACTCATTTACTTTTTTTGTGAAGGGTTTGATGGGAGGTGTAGGTGTTGAAAATGAATAATAACTTACAGGTTTTCAACAACCCTGAATTGAATTTGCAGATACGAACAATCTTGAATGATGATAATAGCATTTCTGTTAATTTAGAGGATACGGCAAAAGGATTCGGATTCACCCGTATTGCCAAAAGTGGTAATGAAATAGGTGGATTTATGGCGAATAAAAAATAGCCGATTACTGGAAAAAACGATTTGAACTGATTGAACAGTCACAGCATCAGCAAGGGGGTCAGTGCTATGCTGAACAAGTCACAACTGTACTGTTTCAATGGAATAATTGAGATTGGAAAGGAGTACAGTTATGTGTTATATAAAAGAAGTTAAAAAAGAACTAATTTTAGGTTATTGTATACTTAACAATTGGATTATTCAATGCATTTAGGGCTAACTATAAGGCAGATTATTTTCAAAAGATTGTAGATGGATTGACAGACAAAACAATCACTATTTATGAAATTTTGTTGTATGGAAGAGTTCTTATTTTTCATTATGGAATGAATTATTTGGACGAATATTCAGCTTCAAAATGGGGGAATGCGCTAGATAATATAACAGAAAGTATTGTTATGAAAAATGTTTTGGCACAGGTGAAAAATGCCACTGTGATTGCGATTGTTCATCGTTTGCCTTCCGTTCGTAGTTTTGACAAGATTTTTGTGTTTAAACAAGGAAGTGCTGTTGGGAGCGGCATTTCTAAGGAGCTGCTGGTAACAAACAATTATTTTGGAGAGTTGTATCAAAAAGAAAAGGATCATAAAATATAGGGTGATGAATCAGGAAGTGCCAGGGTGCATTAAAAAATATGGCACTATATTTAATGGGAAAGAATTTTTGATTGGATAGGTCAAGAGGCTATCAGAAATAAAATGGAGGGATTTTTTGTGAAACACTGTGGAACACAACAATTAGAAACGGACAGATTGATTTTAAGAAGGTTTGTGATAGAAGACGCTGCGGCGATGTACCGGAATTGGGCATCTGATGCGGAAGTTACAAAATTCCTAACTTGGCCAGCGCATGCCAATTTGGAAGGAACCCAATACGTAATAAAGGAGTGGATAGACTCTTATATTGATGAAACGTTTTATCAGTGGGCTATTGTACTAAAAGAAAATGGGGAGGAGCCAATTGGAAGTATTTCTGTAGTCGATAGGAAAGAAAATGTTTCTATGGCACATGTTGGCTATTGTATTGGCAGAAAGTGGTGGCATCAAGGTGTTATGTCAGAAGCACTAAAAGCGGTAATGGATTTTCTTTTTGACATAGTTGATGTAAATCGGATTGAGGCAAGGCATGATCCAAGAAATCCAAATTCAGGTGGTGTTATGAAAAAGTGTGGAATGCAATATGAAGGTACACTGCGCAGCTCTGATTGGAACAATCAAGGAGTTTGTGATGCTTGTTATTATGCATTATTAAAATCAGAACGCAATATTAAAAGGATAAATTAACATAAATAATTTTGGAAAATGATAGGAGGAGGGCAGATGCGAATTATTGAATATTTTCATTGTGACCAACAAGAGCACTGGCTGAATCAAATAAAGAAAAGTGACTGGATAGCTGGTCAATATCTGTATCAATTGCTGAATGAAAACAAACTTCAGGATGTTGTGGGTGAAAACGCAAAATTGCTGATGCTCACAGAGGGAGAGGATCTTATTTCGTTTTGTACATACACTAAAAAGGATGATATTCAGCCGACAGAGCTAACTCCTTGGATTGGATTTGTGTATACTTTTCCAGAGTACAGAGGACATCGCTATGCTGGAAAATTGTTCTTAGAAATTGAGAAGATTGCCAGATTAGAAAAGGTACAAAATATTTATATCTCAACAGACCATACTGGGTTATATGAAAAGTATGGTTTTGCGTTTTATCAGACAATGAACGATAGGCGTGGAACGTTTTCTAGAGTTTACAGGAAACATCTATCTGCTTGATAAGTTTTCCATAAAATGTTATAATATCAGAATAAAACACCAGAGTACAGATACAAGAAAAGAGGGTAAAGATATGGCAACTTTATGGAAAGAGGAATACAAGGTCGGCATTGATAAAATTGATGAACAGCATCGTCAGTTGTTTGATAAGATGGAACAGCTTTTAGAGATTGCAAAGAGTGGCAACCGAAATAGTAATCAGAAAAAGTGTATGGAAATTATTGATTTCTTAGTGGACTATACTGTTTTTCATTTTGACACAGAAGAGGCGCTTCAGCGGGATAGGAAGTATATAAGCTATGCACAACACATCAAAATACATACGGATTTTAAGAACACCGTTCAGGCATATAAAGAGTTGTTAAGTACAGATTTTTCTGCAAAGACTTTAAAAAGTTTTATTGGAACAATGCTTGCGTGGCTAGTGAATCATGTCTGTGTCTGTGACCGAAAGATTTTAAAGAATATTCCGCTTCAAAGCATGGAATCTTTTGCGGATACAGAAAGCTTTATTGAAAACGTAGCACACAAGCTTCTCACTGAAATGTATAATATTCCGATACGTGGTGTAAAAAGTTGTATTTACAAAGGAAATGTGGACGGAGCAGTTATTGTTCGGACAGTTGCAGAAGGAAAAAACAAACATCTGTTTTTATATGGAATGTCTGATAAACTTGCTGAAATTTTGTATAATAAGATTAGCGGTATGTCGCTGCCACATTTGGATTTCCTAGATGAGATTGAGAAATCTGCACTGATGGAAATTGGGAATATTATTACAACTTATGCTATGGGAGCAATTGAAGAGAGTCATAGAAATGGTGTTCAATTCAAGAGTGATTTGTACGTCCATGAGTACAATGAAACAGATTATAATATTATAAACAGTGTTATCCTTGAGATTACAACCGATTATGGAAAGATGGAGATTCTCTATAGCAGACTGAAATAGGATATAATTTTGTAGCAGTTTAGCCATGCAAAATTGAATGTATAAAATGCTGTTGGGAGCTTGCTCACATAAGGCATTTTGTATATTTAATTTTATAGGGCAGACGCCAAATATGAAATAAGTTGTTGGAAATAACCAAAGTAGATTGTAAAAATTTATAAATCGACAACTTATGAATGGGTATGGCTGAACTGTAATTTATTGTTATCTAAATAAAAAATTTTGCTTGACATTTTTAGTGGTATAACCTATGATAGATTTCAGATATTTTTATAAAATTAGAAAAATGCAATGAAGGTGTTAGGTAGTGTCATATTTTCTGTCAGAGAATGGAGGTCATCGGCTGAAAACCTCCCCAGTTCAGATATGATGTCGAATTTCCCACTGGAGCAGCTTTTTTGAAGTTTTGTCGTTTGTGTGTCTGTAGGCGGACAAAATGGTAGGAAAAGACGGAGTGACGCGTTATGTCTTTTGAGTGTCTATATTATGTGTGAGTGTGACAACGAACACAGTGAGCAGGTGTATGCCTGCTTGTTTTAGAAACTTGGGTGGTACCGCGGTTAATTCGTCCCTTGTAGAATATTCTACAAGGGATTTTTGTATGCGCAGACCTGTATAGAGGAAATAAACCGCTATAGTGGCGCACGGGTCGTGCGGCGAGTAGGGAAGATGTGACTTCCCTACTCGAGTTATTTTAGTTTTTAATAATAGTAAGGGAGGATGACCATGAAAGAAAGATTAGAGCAAATCAAGGAGGAGGCAATTCGCCAGATTAATGAGAGTGAAGCGCTTGACAGATTGAATGATGTCCGAGTCAGTTTTTTGGGCAAGAAAGGTGAGCTTACTGCTGTGTTGAAGGGCATGAAAGATGTGGCGCCAGAGGATAGACCAAAGATCGGGCAATTAGTAAACGAAGCAAGAGCAGAAATTGAACGGGTTCTTGATGAGGCAAAGACTAATATGGAGCGAAAGATTCGCGAGGCGCGGATGAAAGCTGAAGTGATTGATGTGACACTGCCTGCGCAGAAGAACAGTGTAGGGCATCGTCATCCAAATACAATAGCGCTAGAGGAGGTAGAACGTATCTTTATTGGAATGGGTTATGAGGTTGTGGAAGGACCTGAGGTAGAAAAAGATTATTATAATTTTGAGGCACTAAATATTCCAGCAGATCACCCGGCAAAAGATGAGCAAGATACCTTTTATATCAATAGTGATATTTTGTTGCGGACACAGACTTCTGGGGTACAAGTACATGAGATGGAGAGAGGAAAACTGCCAATCCGAATGATTGCGCCGGGACGCGTATTTCGCGCGGACGAGGTAGACGCGACACACTCCCCATCTTTTCATCAGATTGAAGGTCTTGTGATTGACAAGAATATCACGTTTGCTGATTTGAAAGGGACACTTGCAGAGTTTGCAAAGGAGCTGTTTGGCGATGATACAAAAGTGAAATTCAGACCACATCATTTCCCGTTTACGGAGCCGTCCGCAGAGATGGATGTATCGTGTTTTAAATGTGGCGGGAGTGGATGTCGTTTTTGTAAAGGTGAGGGCTGGATAGAGATTCTAGGTTGCGGCATGGTTCATCCTAAAGTATTAAACATGTGTAATATTGACCCGGAGGAATATACTGGTTTTGCATTTGGTGTCGGTCTGGAGCGAATTGCACTTTTGAAGTATGAAATAGATGATATGCGACTTTTATATGAGAATGATATTCGATTCTTAAAGCAGTTTTAAGAGCTGCAAAATAATTGAAAATGTGACACAAGTGTCATAGATTGGAGGATAAAATGAACACACCATTATCGTGGATTAAGGCATATGTGCCTGAGCTTTCTTGTGAAGACAAGGAATATTGTGATGCCATGACACTATCAGGGACAAAGGTAGAAGGATCTGTGCGGTTTGATAAAAACTTAGAAAAAATTGTAGTGGGACATATTGAGAAAATAGAGCGCCATCCAGATGCAGATAAGCTGATTATCTGCCAGGTTAATGTGGGTACAGAGATTGTGCAGATTGTGACAGGCGCACAGAATTTAAAGGAAGGGGATTATGTTCCAACGGTGCTTGACGGTGGAAGGGTAGCAGGTGGGCATGACGGTGGTCCATTGCCAGAGAATGGTATTAAAATCAAAGCAGGAAAGTTGCGCGGCGTTGAATCAGCTGGCATGATGTGTGCGATTGAGGAACTTGGTTCTAGTCATGAGATGTATCCAGAAGCACCGGAAGATGGTGTCTATGTATTCCGGAAACCAGTGACGCCGGGAGAAGATGCGATTGAAGCGCTTGGACTTCATGATACTGTAGTAGAATATGAAGTGACTTCAAATCGTGTGGACTGTTATAGTATCTTAGGCATTGCACGGGAGGCAGCAGCTACGTTTAGAAAGCCGTTTGTGCCTCCCATTGTGGAAGCGAGGGGAAATGAGGAAGATGTCAATCAATATATTTCTGTGGAGATAAAGGATAGAGATCTCTGTACGCGCTTCTGCGCAAGAGTATGTAAAAATATTCGGATTGCGCCATCACCCGAATGGATGCAGAGAAGGCTTGCTGCCTGTGGTATCCGTCCAATCAATAATTTAGTTGACATTACAAACTATGTTATGATGGAGTATGGACAGCCAATGCACGCTTATGATTTAAAGAATGTGGCTGGAAATAAGATTATTGTGAGACGTGCAAAGGAAGGTGACGAATTTCAGACACTGGATGGACAGATAAGGAAACTGGATTCTGAGATGCTAATGATTTGCGATGCGGAGAAGGAAATCGGTCTTGCAGGCATTATGGGCGGTGAAAATTCAAAGATTACAGATGACGTACAGACTGTACTGTTTGAGGCTGCCACTTTTAATGGTGCGAATATTAGAAAATCATCCAAAAGAGTAGGACTGCGAACAGAAGCCTCTAGTATTTTTGAGAAGGGGCTTGATCCAAGAAATGCAGAGGCGGCAATCAACAGAGCATGTCAGTTGATTGAGGAGCTTGGATGCGGCGAGGTTGTCGGCGGAATTGTAGATGTGAAAGAGCCTTTTTCGGAGCTTAAGCAGATTCGGTTTGAACCTGAGAGAATTAATAGATTCCTTGGAACTAATATTTCAAAAGAGGAGATGCTTGATATATTTCGTCGATTAGAACTTGCATATGATGAGATCACAGGCATGATTACGGCGCCATCTTTTCGGCAGGATATTGCGTGTTTTGCAGATATTGCAGAGGAGGTTGCAAGATTTTATGGATATGATAAGATTCCAACAACGCTTCCAACAGGAGAAGCTACGACAGGAAAAATGTCCTTTAAGTTGAGAGTGGAGGAGAAAGCGCGAGATATTGCGGAATACTGCGGATTTTCACAGGGAATGTGCTATTCTTTTGAGAGTCCAAAAGTGTTTGACAGACTTTTAATTCCGGCAGACAGTCCATTGCGTCAGACAGTGACAATTGCGAATCCTTTAGGAGAGGATTTTTCAATTATGCGAACGATTTCCCTCAATGGAATTTTGACTTCATTGGCGTTGAACTTTAATCGCAGAAATAAGAATGTGCGTCTTTATGAGCTTGGAAATATTTATATTCCAAAGAGTCTGCCTGTGACAGACTATCCAGATGAACGGATGCAGTTTACACTTGGCATGTATGGAGAGGGTGACTTCTTTACAATGAAAGGTGTTGTGGAGGAGTTCTTTGAAAGTGTTGGTATGACCAAAAAGATTACGTATAATCCAAATGCAGGAAAGACATTTCTTCATCCGGGACGTCAAGCCTTGATTCAGTATAAGGAAACTGTAATTGGATATCTGGGTGAAGTACATCCAGAAGTTACAGATAATTATGATATTGACACAAAGGTGTATGTGGCAGTGCTTGATATGCCAGAAATTCTTCCGTTTGCCTCTTTTGATAGGAAATACGAAGGTATTGCAAAGTATCCTGCTGTGTCGCGTGATATTAGCATGGTGGTGCCAAAGAATATTTTGGTGGGAGATATTGAAAATATTATTGAACAGCGTGGTGGAAAAATCCTTGAGGATTATCAACTGTTTGATATCTATGAGGGAAGTCAAATTAAATCAGGCTATAAATCAGTTGCCTACTCAATCACATTCCGCGCAAAGGATAGAACCCTTGAGGAGAGTGATGTATCAAGCGCGATGAAGAAAATCTTAAATGGTCTGGAAGGACTTGGCATTGAGCTTAGAGCATAGAGCATAGTGTGTTTGAAGGTATCAGTATGAAGGAATTGTTAAAAAAAGATTTTTATTTTGACTTGCCGCCAGAGTTAATTGCACAAGATCCACTAGAGGACAGATCCAGTTCCAGACTTTTGGTGCTTGATAAAAAGACTGGAGTGATAGAGCACAGAACATTTACAGATATTATAGAGTATCTCTGTGAGGGGGATTGTCTAGTACTAAACAACACAAAAGTTATCCCAGCAAGACTGATGGGCGTAAAGAAAGAAACAGGAGCATCAATTGAGGTGCTCCTACTCAAACGCCGAGAAAAAGATCTGTGGGAAACACTTGTGAAACCGGGCAAAAAAGCAAAACCAGGGACTGTTATAGGCTTTGGTGATGGCTTGCTTACTGGAACAGTTTTGGACGTGGTTGATGAAGGAAATCGGCTGATTCAATTTCAATATGAAGGAATTTTTGAGGAAGTACTTGACAAGTTGGGAGAGATGCCATTACCACCTTATATTACGCATAAACTTGAAGATAAAAACCGATATCAGACAGTCTATGCAAAATATGAGGGTTCAGCTGCAGCACCGACAGCAGGATTGCATTTTACGGGGGATTTGCTGAGAAAAGTTCAGGAAAAAGGAGTAAAAATAGCATATGTGACGCTTCATGTTGGGTTGGGCACTTTTCGCCCTGTCAAGGAAGAAAATCTTCTCAATCATCATATGCACTCAGAGTTTTATGTAGTGACTCAAGAGGCTGCGAACATCATTAACAGTACAAAGCAAGCGGGTGGCAGAGTAATTTGCGTGGGAACAACAAGCTGCCGCACAATAGAGAGTGTTGCCAACGAAGAGGGAGAAGTCAAGGCAGGAAGTGGTGATACAGAGATTTTTATCTATCCGGGTTATAAGTTTCAGGTGATTGACAACCTAATTACAAATTTTCATCTGCCAGAATCCACATTAATTATGCTTGTATCAGCACTTGCTGGGCGGGAAAAGGTGCTTGATGCATACAAGGAGGCAGTAAGGGAACGCTACAGATTCTTTTCTTTTGGGGATGCGATGTTTATAAAATAATCTAAGATGGTAAGAACTAGATGACTTAGAGTGTTTTTGAAAGATGCCCTAGAGTATGTTTGAGAAATTATTCCAGCCATCTATACGCCCACTTTGCGTGATATTTATATTAAATTCAGTCGATGTAGCCCGCTATGCCTTCTTTATTTGGCACAAATCTCTCACAAACTGTGACGCATGTCTGATAGAAAGCATTTTTCAAATACGCTCTAGTGGAGATAATTGATAAATTGAGTAAATATACAAAGGAATTATCAAATATTGAAATTGTATAAAAAAGGAGAACAAAATGGATACAAAAACATTCAATAGACCTTTAGATTTGAAACAAGTGATGATTACTGATGCCTTTTGGCATAGGGAGCAGGAACTTGTGCGCAAAGAGGTTATTCCATATCAATGGGAGGCATTGAATGACCGAGTTGCAGATGCAGCACCTAGTTACTGTATGCATAATTTTCGTGCGGCAGGGCGTATGATGCAAAAGAAACAGCAAATGGGTGAAACATATGTGGCTCCTACATATACATTTCGGGGATTTGAAGCACTTCCAGAAGACCCAGCAAATCCGGACCCTGACAAGTTTTTTGGTTTTGTATTTCAAGATAGTGATTTTAGCAAGTGGATTGAAGCTGTGGGATATTCTCTGGCGCAGTGTCCAGATGCACAGTTAGAGCAGACTGCGGATGAGGCGATTGATCTTGTGTGTGCAGCACAGTTAGAAAATGGTTATCTGGATACCTATTATATTATTAATGGTATGGACAGAGCATTTACAAATTTGAAAGACCATCATGAGCTGTATTGTCTGGGACATTTGATAGAGGGGGCTGTAGCATATTATCAGGCGACGGGAAAGGATAAACTACTCAATGCAGCGCGCCGGTTTGCGGATTATGTGGCAGCGTATTTTGGTCCGCAAGAGGGCAGATGCAAAGGCTATCCGGGGCATGAAATTGCTGAGATGGCACTAGTGCGTCTCTATGAAGTGACAGGTGAGGACAACTATCTAAAGCTTAGCCAATTTTTTCTAAACCAACGCGGAACAAAACCTTACTATTTTGATAAGGAAGAACAAAGACGTGCTATGCTTGAGGGCAGAGGAGAACTGCCAAAATTTGATGAAAATGAGGAACGCTATGCATATTATCAGGCGCATAAGCCTGTTCGCGAGCAGAATGAGGCGTTAGGACATGCAGTCAGAGCAGTCTATTTGTATTCAGGTATGGCAGATGTGGCGCGTTTGACTGCAGATGATGCTATATATGCGGCTTGCCAGCATCTTTGGGAGAGCATTGTGCAGGAGAAACTTTATATTACTGGTGGAATTGGTGGTACAAGCCACGGGGAGGCATTTTCTTTTCCGTTTGATTTGCCCAATGATACAATTTATTCAGAGACTTGTGCGGCAATTGGGCTGGCATTCTTTGCAAGGCGAATGTTAGAAATTAAGCCAGAAAGCTGTTATGCTGATGTTTGCGAACTAGCATTATATAATACCGTTTTAAGTGGCATGGCGCTGGATGGAAAAAGCTTTTTTTATGTTAATCCGTTAGAAGTACTGCCTGAGGCATGTTATAAGGACAGCAGAAAAAGCCATGTAAAACCTGTTCGCCAGAAATGGTTTGGCTGTGCTTGCTGCCCGCCAAATATTGCGCGCATTGTCAGTTCTGTGGCATCTTATGCCTATACAGAGAATGAAGACACTTTATGGTTTCATTTGTATATGGGAAGCGTACTGACAAAAAAGATAGGCGCACAGGAGTTAAATTTGAAAGTGGAAACAGAAATGCCTTGGAATGGTCATATATCTGTGTGTATTCAGGCGCAGGAAATTGTACCATGTACTTTGGCAATGCGAATCCCTAGTTGGAGTGACAGCGGAAGTGCAAAAGTGGTCTGTGGTGGAATCTCCACAGATATTTTATGGCAAAAAAAAGGTGAAAATCTGCAAGTATTACAAAACAGTTTGCGGGAAGTTTTTGTGCAGGACGGCTATTTGTATTTGTGTGGAGATTGGCAGGCAGAGGATTGTATTTCACTAGATTTTTCAATGGGCGTGCATATGGTGGTTGCTGACGAGCGCGTGCGCGAGGATATTGGAAAAGTGGCGTTTGTAAGAGGACCAATTGTATACTGCATGGAGGAGGCAGACAATGGCAAAAATTTGCATCTGTACAAAGCAGATACAGACCGCATTGGAACAGATTGCCAGAATATTGCTGTGGAGATGACAGAGGACTTAGGGCATTTGATGGCAACGTTAAAAATTCCGGGAAAACGGCGTTTGGTTGCACCATCAAAAAAGGCTTTATATAGAGCGTATACGCCTACGCGCTACAAGCAAGTGATACTGCGATGGATTCCTTATTATGCATGGTGTAACCGCGGCGAAGGGGAAATGAGCGTGTGGATACAAAGTGATTCCGTATAAGACTGTAATATTCAAGAGTGCCATGCATTTATAGCTGGGGAGGTTTCCGTATCAATGCGTAGGGCAAGAGTCTTTTTTGGAATGACCAACATGCAAGGGAATGTGGTTGTCAGCGGCTGACAGGAAGCCGCTGATAGGGAGCACGAGAGTCATTATGTATCAATTCTTCGCAATAGAATTGCACACACAACAATCGCAAAGACAAAAATCAGAAGAAACAGCAAGAGGTTTTCCAACTGAAAGGCATTTTCTGTCATTAATTGATATCCCCATGAAGCTGGAAATAGTTTTCCTATTGTTTGAAATGCTTTTGGGAGAAGTTCCATAGGGAACATAATTCCAGATAGCATAGTAGAAGGTATAAAAACAATAATAGAAAACATGGAAGTTTTTGCTTGGTCTTTTACTGCCAGCCCAATGATACTAGCAATACTAAGTGATACTGCAATAAAAATAGCAAGACTGATAAAATACTTCCCCGGATTTTGTGGTATTTCAGCATCAAAAACAAGTGGTGCGGCAATATATAAAATAATGCTCATAAGGAACAGATGAATATATGCTGAAATATTAGTTAAAACAAGACCAAGATATAATGGAACACCGTTTGCTTTGTAGACCTTTTTAATATCGCTGCTATAAATTTCAACAAGAGATGGGGGCAGACCAATCAACGCTCCCATTGTTACACCAAATACAGTCATTGACTGAATAAGCGTATATCTCGCTTCCGGCATGACAGATGTAAAGATACCACCCATAATGACAAAAAACAAAAGCGGCACAATATAGCAAGTTATAAGTAATGTCTTACTCCTTATATCTAATTTCCATTGTAGAGAAACCCCATATAAAAAAGCTCCCATTGTTACTCCCCCTTTGCAATTTTTATAAAGTGCTGTTCCAGTGAACCGCGGTCTATCTGAATATCTGTGATTGCCTCTCCTTTTTCTTTGTACTGCATAAGCAGCGAAAGTAAAGAAGCCCCGATATTTTCAGATTCATATTTTTCAGTTCCATTTTCGGTTTGGATTGTGATATTATAATGCTTTCCGATTGTTTTGCCTAGCTGCTTAACAGTCCCGATATAGGCAATTTTACCGCTGGAAAGAATAGCAATTCGGTCACATAAATTTTCAACCTCTGTCATATCATGGCTTGCTAATATAATTGTCTTTCCGATTGCTTTTAACTGGCGGATTTGTTCATGTAAAGATATCTGTCCTTCAACATCAAGCCCCGCAGTTGGTTCATCAAGAAACAGAATATCTGGATTTCGTGTCAAAGCAAGCGCTAAATGAAGCCGTCTCTTTTGTCCGGTTGATAATTGATAATACTGCTTTTTTGCAAGTTCATAAATACCGAGAGCGTCAAGTGTTGCTTTATCAAGAGGTGTCTTATTCCACTTAGCAAATAGCTTTACAGCTTCTAGTGCTTTAATATACTTTGGCAAAGAAGCCGACTGCAATTGAATACCCATTATTCCATTGATAGTAATACTTCCGCTGTCGTATTTTCTTAAACCCTCAATACATTCAAGAGATGTGGTTTTACCTGCGCCATTTATACCAAGCAGAGCAAAAATTTCTCCTTGTTGTACGCAAAAATCTAAGCCTTTTAGTACAACGTGGTTTCCGTAACTTTTTGTTAAGTTATTGATTTTTATAGCTTCATTCATTCTGTTTCCTCCTAGTTCCAGTTCTGTCTTTCTGCTCTAGCCCCTTGTAAGGGAGCTTTTGTTCTAAGACTGTTTTTAATTGTTTGAATCCATTTCTTAGCTGGATTGCAATGGATCAACGCCTAAATGGGAAAAATAAACGCCTAATGCCTGTTCAATATACCTGTTTGCAATATCTTGAATTTCTTTCCATTTATAGTCCGTATTTTGAAATTGCTCTAACTTCATAAGTCTGGGAAGCATACTCATATCTCCACCAGTGAAGTCTGTTATCATATTCCAATAAGCTTTTGCAAAATTCTGTCCCTCATTACTATCCACAGGAACCCCTGCATTTTGAAGTCTTATTGCTTCATCTTGGAGCCGCATAAAAGTGTTCATAAACGCCATTCCGCTGTCTTTATCAAAATGGCTGTGGACATAGTCAAGCGTCTGGTCATCAAAATATTTAATCAGCCAATAAAGATTATTTTTCATCTGCAGATTAATAATAATGTCAGCATATTTGTTGAAATCAACAGACTGCATTTGCAGGACTTCCTCACGCAGCATTTCCAATTCCTGCAACGATTCAGACAGGCTTTCTATTTTTTGTCTGACAGCAGCTGCCTGCTCCATTAGGGCATCGGCAATTTCAGCCGGTGTATTAAGCAGAATGAGACGATTTCTTATATCGTCCAGAGAAAAGCCTAAATGTTTGAGAGATAAAATCTGATGCAGCTTTATGATGTCTTTGTCTGTATATAACCTGCGCCCTCCTTCACTCATGGCAGATGGGGAAAGCAAGCCCTCTCTGTCATAATATTGTAATGTCCGTACTGTCACATCCATTTTTTTTGCAACTTCACCAACGGTCATATAACGTTGTAGTGTCGCTTTGTGTTTATCCATATCACACCTCCTCGAAAATATAGTATACCTTATTACGTTGCGTCACAAGCAAGCATTTTTTTAGATTTAAGAAAAAAATATGCAATAGCAGGCTGTTTAATAAAAAATAGTTGAAATGCACAAGAATATATGGTAAACTAATTTTTGTTGCAGGCTTATTGGATAAAAGACCCATAGGCTGTTGATAAGGAGGTGTGTGAAGATGACAGTATTAAGAAATATTCTTACTATTATCTTAATAGTGGTTTCTATTGCGTTTACAGTGATTGTTTTAATGCAGGAAGGTAAATCTGCGGGACTTGGTGCAATTAGCGGGGCTGCTGAGACTTATTGGGGCAGGAATAAAGGACGGTCTATGGAAGGGGCGCTTGTTAAGCTTACCAAGATTTTGGGCATTGTATTTATGTTGCTGGCAGTTGTTTTAAATATTAATTTTTAGATATATTTAAGATAAAACCTTGAGACACTCTTGTAAAAGAGTGTTTTTTGATATGCGCAGCCCCGTGCAGAGGAAGTATGCCATTAGGGTTGTGCAAGTAGGAATGTAATAGTTCTTATTTGATTTGTGAAAGGGGGATTTGAATGTCTGATAAGAGGAAAAAAGTAATTATGGATTTGGTGGCAGCAGAATTTTATGTGCCAATGAAGGAAAAAGAACTTGCAGTAATGTTGCAGGTGTCGAAAGAGGACAGAGGTGAGCTGAATCGTCTTTTAAATGAGTTGTTGGCAGAAGGTAAACTTTCCCTTACCAAGAAGGGAAAGTTTATCAAGGCAAAACATGCAGACAAGGAATTGATAGGAACTTTTATCAGTCATCCAAAGGGTTTTGGCTTTGTTGAAATTGATGGTAGGGAGGAAGATTTATATATTCCCGAGAATTTTGTGAATGGGGCATTTCACAAGGATACTGTCAAGGTGGTACTTTTGTCAGAGCAGAATGGTAGAAGGCAAGAAGCGCAGGTTGTCGAGATTTTGGCTAGAGGTATGCACCAAATTGTAGGTATTTATGACAAAGCCAATAAAAATTTTGGTTTTGTTATTCCAGATAATACAAAGATTAACGATGATATTTTTGTGCCAGTGGAGCGTTCTAAAGGCGCAGTTTCCGGGCATAAAGTGGTTTGTGAAATAACAGACTATGGCAAAAATAATCGCAAGCCAGAAGGGAAAATTATAGAAATTTTAGGGCATGTGAATGATCCCGGTGTTGATATTATGTCGATTGTAAAAGGCTATGAGCTTCCAACGGAATTTTCGGAGAAAATAATGCATCAGGTAGAGCGCGTGGCAAATGAAGTGTCTGAGGCAGATATGGCGGGGCGACGTGATTTGCGTGACTTGCAGATGGTGACAATTGACGGAGAGGACGCAAAAGATTTAGATGATGCAGTCAGTCTTACAAAAGATGGAGAGCACTATCAATTAGGAGTACACATTGCAGATGTGACTAATTATGTGCAGGAAAATTCTGCGCTGGATTGGGAGGCGCGAGCGCGTGGAACAAGTGTGTATTTGGTGGATAGAGTGATTCCTATGCTGCCGCATAAATTATCGAATGGTATCTGTTCATTGAATGCTGGAGAAAACAGACTTGCGCTCAGTTGTTTAATGACAATAGATGTAAAAGGTGAAGTGGTAAGTCATGAGATTATTGAGTCTGTCATAAACGTTGACAGGCGCATGTCTTATACAAGTGTCAAAAAAATTCTTGAGGATAAGGACGAGACAGAAATAAAAACATATAAAGACCTTGTCCCAATGTTTGAGTTGATGCGGGAACTTGCAGGAATATTGCGTGAAAAGCGCAAAAAGAGAGGTTCTATTGATTTTGATTTTCCAGAGAGTAAGATTGTACTGGACAAACAAGGGCATCCAATAGAGGTAAAGCCTTATGAGAGAAATGTGGCGACAAAAATTATAGAGGATTTTATGTTGATTGCAAATGAGACAGTAGCAGAGCATTTTCATTGGATGGAGTTACCTTTTGTGTACAGGACACATGACAATCCTGACCCAGAAAAAATTAGTAAATTAAGTACTTTTATCCGAAATTTTGGGTATTCCATCAAGAGTAAACAGGAGGAAATCCACCCAAAAGAATTACAAAAGCTCTTGGCAAAAATAGAAGACACACCGGAAGAGGCACTTATTAGTAGATTGGCATTGAGAAGCATGAAACAGGCAAAGTACACAATAAACTGCACTGGGCATTTTGGGCTGGCGTGCTCTTATTACTGTCATTTTACGTCTCCGATTAGAAGGTATCCAGATTTGCAGATTCATCGCATTATTAAAGAACAAATTCGTGGGCGCCTGAATGAAAAACGAATAGAACACTACAATGAAATTTTACCGGAAGTGGCAAAGCATTCTTCTGAGATGGAACGACGTGCTGACGAGGCGGAGCGAGAGACGAACAAACTCAAAAAGGTTGAGTTTATGGAGGCGCATATTGGAGAAACTTTTGAAGGGGTTATATCTTCCATCACAACATGGGGGATATATGTGGAGCTTCCCAATACAATTGAGGGCATGATTCATGTGTCTATGCTGCCATATGATTATTTTTATTATGATGAGGAAACTTATGAGATGGTTGGTCAGGCGACCAATATTCGCTATAAGTTAGGGCAGACTTTGAAAGTAAAAGTCAATGCGACGGATAAGATTTTACGAACAATTGATTTTGTCATTTCACAGGAGGAATATTAAGTAATTATATTTGTTGATAAAAAGGATTAAATGTGTTTGAATACTCAAAGAAGGGAAATATAAACACATCAAATATCACGAATTAAGCCAAAAGATCTTGCTGAATGATTAGTGTTTCCATAAAAATATTACAAAGATGGGGTAGCAAAAGAATCTCAATCAGTTTAAAGGTACAAATATAAAGACAGAGAACCGCCAGATTGTAATATATACAAAGGGATTTATAAGAAATCAGAAAGATGATTTAATAAACTAAGTTGAATTTCTAATGATAATTGGTTTGAGAAGTTTTGTATAAAATATAACACAAATATAGTAATTGCAAACAATGTGAGATTTTCACCAAAAGAAGAATTTGTACAAGATATTGTTTTTATAGTTCATGTTTTAGTTGTAGACTGTATGAACTTCGCAAAGATAAAAAGCAAATACAAGAGGAGAAAAAATTGAAGAAAAGATTTCGCACTGAAATACTGTTAACACAAAGTCAGAAAACGAAATTTTTTCAGACAAGAGGTGTTTGCCGTTATGTTTATAATATGTTTATAGCATATAATCAGGAACGATATAAAAATGGAGCGCCTTATATGTCTGCAAAATCGTTTTCTGTTTGGTTAAATAACGAATATATACCAAATAATCCTGATAAATATTGGATAAAAGATGTGTATTCCAAGGCAGTAAAACAATCAATAGAGGATGCAAATACAGCATTTATGCGATTTTTTAAGGGACAATCCGCTTTTCCAAAATATAAGAAACGAATCGTAGATGAGCCAAAAATGTATTTTGTTAAAAATAACAAAAAGGACTGTCTTTGTGAACGACACAAGATAAAAGTACCCTCTTTAGGGTGGGTACAATTGAAAGAAAAAGGCTATATACCAACAACAAAAGATGGCTATACAATCAGTAGTGGTACAATAGACTGTATTGCAGGAAAGTATTATATTTCTGTGGTGGTTGAAGTGCCAGAAATACAAAATCACAACAATGGAAACGATGGAATTGGTATAGATCTAGGAGTGAAAGAGTTTGCAATCATTTCTAATGGTAAGAAATACAAGAACATTAACAAGACAGAGAAAGTAAAAAAACTTGAAAAGAAGCTGAAAAGAGAACAGAGAAGATTGTCTTATAAATATGAAAACAAAAAGAAAGGAGGAGCTACTCAAGGAAAAAATATACAAAAACAACGAGAGAAAGTACAAAAAATTCATCATCAATTAGCAAATATTCGTGACAATTATGTAAAAACGACTGTAAGCGAGATTGTGAAAACCAAGCCATCTTTTATTACAATCGAGGACTTAAATGTAAAAGGAATGATGAAAAACCACCATCTATCAAAAGCGATACAACAACAAAAGTTATATGATTTTAGAAGAATCCTTATAGAAAAATGTAAGGAAAATGGAATAGAACTTCGTATAGTAGATAGATGGTTTGCATCTTCAAAAATCTGTCATAGTTGTGGTCAAATAAAGAAGAACTTAAAACTTTCAGATAGAATTTATAAATGTGACTGTGGTTCTATGGAAGATAGGGACTTGAATGCAAGTCTAAATTTGAGAGATGCATCAATCTATAAGATAGCATAAAGAAGCAATTATAGATAAGTACCGATGGCTTAGTCGGGAATATACGACTGTGGAGTGTTATAGAAACAAAAGTAGGATAATCTTTGGAAGCCCGAAATTGGACACGAAGAAACAGTAACCTAAAACCGTGAGGTTTGGGCAAATCATCTCGATGTGAGTACATTTTACCACATTTTGAGTAGCAGGGAGAGGACAATGGCAAAGAATGAGACAATGAAATTGGTTGCCAATAATAAGAAGGCATATCATGATTACTTTATAGAGGAGAAATATGAGTGCGGTATTGCGCTTCATGGAACAGAGGTGAAATCTCTGCGCATGGGCAAATGTAGTATTAAAGAGGCGTTTATCCGTATTGAGAACGCAGAAGTATTTGTGTATGGTATGCATATATCTCCCTATGAAAAAGGGAATATTTTTAATAAAGACCCACTGCGTACAAAAAAGCTTTTATTGCACAGACAAGAGATTAATAAACTTCTGGGAAAAATTAAGGAGAAAGGATATACCTTAGTGCCGTTGCAAGTATATTTTTCAAATGGAAAGGCAAAGGTGGAAATTGGGCTTGCGCGCGGTAAAAAATTGTATGACAAGCGGGCAGATATTGCAAAGAAAGACGCAAGACGTGAGACAGAGCGCGAGTTTAAAGTAAAAAATCTGTACTGATAATACAGGGAAGAAGGGTGAAAGAAAAAAGAGAAAGGGATAAAATACAAACACATTTTTGTTAGGACGATCTAATAGAAGATTGTAATATATTGTGGGCTGTCGATAAGGATTTTCGTTTATCGGCAGCCCATGTTGGTAGCAGTTTTGTTAATCTTCCCGACTCCTTGCAGTGATAATCCACGGTGCTGGGTCGGATTTAAAAGTATTATTGCTGCGCAACTTTGTCACAGATACTTGTATGGTTTCCACATCGGCAAGCCCTAGTTCGTGCAAAGTATCTGGCAATGCAGCCGCAGTTCTAAAGTCAAGTGTATAGATGACAACATTCATGTTGGGATTGATACTTAGAAGACATTCAAGTTCCTGTTCCGTGCTTGCGGAAGCAACTAAAAATACCAGTGAGGGCACAGGACAGTCCGCCATAGTTTCTTCATCAACATGGTCGATAATTTTAATATTATGGAGGTCAAAGTGCGCGACATTATCTTCTAGGGTAGAACGGTCAGCTTTGCTGTACTCTACCGCAAGGACAGAGCCTTCTGCTGCGATTAGCGCCGCTTCAATCGCAATGCTTTCACCTCCAATCACACAAATATCGTCTTGTGGGTCAACCATCATTTTGCTGAGAATAATGGAACGGATTTCGCTTCCTACATAGTGGATAGAACCGCGCTGAAGTTTCTCGTTGCTCAGTCCAATACGCGTGGAATTTCTGGCGTTTGGATTGATAATGAGCATTCCAGCCGAAGCGTTAATACCACGGTTAATCATATCTTTAATTTGGTTATGTAGGATTTCTCCGCTGGGATCAGAGCCCTCATTGTACCATACTTCGCACTCGCCCAATCCAGCATTCCACAAGCGATAGAAAATATCGTCAATTCCTGCATTGGTAAATACAAGTGTTGTTTTGTGTGCCTCGACAGTGGGAATAACATTTTTGTTTTTCTTAGTAATGTCAATAATCTTGACATGCTCCAAATCAATTGGGGTTGTCTGCGAATAATATTGCAGCCAGCTTAGGATAATTTCATTTGTAAAAATTTGTTTTTCCATAAAATTTTGCTCCTTTATTATTATTTTAATACAGTTTGTTTTTCTATTGTATGAATATTGTATTGTTATAGCGTTTTTTTGGTTATAGAAGGCACTATATAAAACTATCAAAATATTTTTTCTAAGAAATATTTTAGCCGTTCCAGTTTTGAAGGTTGGGGCATATTTGGTTTCTGTTTTAAAATTTCTGGGTCAATTTCTGCCGTTATTTTGTTTTGTTTGAAGACAATCGAGCCAATTCTGTCTTGTGCTTTAACGGAAAAATCAACATTGGAATCTTGTTCATAAAAATCAGAAGTAACACTGTTTACATATAAATTTCCATCTGTATCTGTAGTCAATATTGTATCTGAAACAAAAATAGAGTCGTCAAATATCGTTACTTTTTTTGTACTTGGATTAAAATATCCTATTTGCGAACGGTGTATACCAGATCCCCAAGAAAAGGTAAAGTATAGTTCATATTGTTTGTCTTTATTGAGGTCTGCAAGTGCCATACTTGTAATCCCATATCCTCCTATATAATTGCTAAGAAGATAAAGTTTATTGTCATACATCAAAAAGGAGGCACAAGAATTTTCATATTTAAAAATCGAAAACGCAGAATTATTTGCTATAAAGTCAGGCGTGATATTGTAACAGGTATCTGTATTATATGATGATATATAGTCTTTGTTTTTTGATTCAGCTTCTAAAACTTGTGATTTGGAGGAAGTAATTGTTAATTCAGATTCTGGTGCGCAGGTATCGAGTGCTGTATTTTCCGAAGCTGTCGAACAGGCTGACAAGACAAACAAAATACAAAATGCAACGTAGATTGCGTGTTGTTTTCTTCTTGTTTTTTTCATCTCTCATTCCCATCAATGCAATGTTTTCTATTTTACCTATAGTAACACTATACCACATTAGGCGCAAAAAAACAGTATGGTACAATAAAATTTATCCTAGTTTTTTTTGATTAAATTTGTTACACTATAAAAAGCGCAAAGATAAAGTTTTGGTGGCAATATTTATATTAGGAAGGAAGGTTTATATAATGGGAAAAATATTTAAGTTTGGGCAGGATGTAGATACAGACCAAATTATCGCGTCACAGTATATTATATATCCTACAATTGATGAGATGAAAGTACATACTTTTGAATCTCTCGATACAGATTTTGCGTCGAAGGTGCAACCGGGAGATTATGTTGTAGCATCAGAGAATTTTGGCTGCGGTTCCTCGAGAGAGCAGGCGCCAACTGTGTTAAAGGCATTGGGTGTCAAGGCGGTTATCGCCAAGTCGTTTGCGCGTATTTTTTATAGAAATGCAATTAATATTGGACTTCCAGTTATTGTTTGCAAAGAGTTGTATGACAATGTTAATGCAGGAGATGAGATGGAACTTTTTATGCAGGAAGGTGTGGTGCGCGTCAATGAGAAAGAATATGCGTGCACAAAACTTCCAGAATATATGCAGGGGATTCTTGACCAAGGTGGGTTGATTGCATCACTTGACAGGGATTAGAGTGCTTTTTTAGGAGAAAAATTAGGAGGTTTCATAAAATGGGAATGACAATCGCAGAAAAAATTATCGCGGCTGCGGCAGGCGTAGAAGTCGTAAAACCGGGAGATATTCATACGGTCGAACTTGACCGATTGATGAGCAATGACGGAACAACACACCTTACAATAGACATGTATAATAAACTGAAAAATCCAAGGATAGCAGATGTCAATAAATTAGTGTGGATTGTGGACCATAATGTGCCATGTGACAGTGTTAAGACAGCAGCGTCACACAAGAAAATGCGCGATTTTGCAAAAGAACATAACATTCAATTTTACGAGGGTGCAGGAGTGTGCCATCAGGTGATGATGGAGAATCATGTCACGAGTGGCGAACTGATATTTGGTGCAGATAGTCATACTTGTGCTTATGGTGCAGTAGGCGCATTTGGAACTGGCGTAGGTTGTACAGATTATCTCTATGCGATGGTGACAGGCAAATCATGGCTATTGGTGCCAGAGACATTGAAATTTCATCTGACAGGGAAGCTAAAAGAAGGCGTGTATGCGAGAGATTTAATTTTGTCCATTATTGGCATGATAGGGGCAAATGGCGCAAATTATATGGCGATGGAATTTAGCGGAGAAGGATTAAAAACACTGCGTATGAGTGATAGAATTTGTATCTGTAATCTATGTGTGGAGGCAGGAGCAAAGACTGCATTGATGGAAGTAGATGAAATTGCGTTAGATTACCTAAAAGAACATGGCAGAGAGCCAAAGCATGTTTTTCAGAGCGATGCAGATGCGCACTTTGCAAAGGTATATGAGATTGATTTGGCAACAATTAAGCCAATTGTAGCAAAACCACACTTTGTGGACAGCGTTGTCGATGCGAAAGAGTGCGTGGGCACAAAGATTGATCAAGCTTTTCTAGGTTCTTGCAATAACGGGCGGATAGAAGACTTGCGAGTCGGCGCAAAATTAATTCAAGGTAAGAAAGTGCATCCGCTTGTTCGATTTTTGGTGGTTCCAGCAAGTGCAGCCGTGTATCGACAGGCATTAGAAGAGGGAATTATTGATACTTTTATGGAAGCAGGTGCAATTGTTATGAATCCGAACTGTAGCGTGTGCTGGGGAAGTTGTCAAGGTGTTATTGGTGAGGGAGAAGTGTTGGTTAGTACCGGAACGCGCAACTTTAAAGGGCGCGCAGGACACAAAGATTCTTTTGTGTATCTTGCGTCAGCGGCGACTGTAACAGCTTCCGCAATAAAGGGTGTAATTGCAACAGCGGACATGTTATGAATTTAATAGACTCTTGAAATCTTAAAAAAGGTTCCAAGAGTTCATTTGAGAAAAAGGAGTTAAAAGAGAAATGAATCAGTTCACTGGAAAAATATGGATTTTGGGCGATGATATAGACACAGATATTATTATTCCAACAGAGTACTTGGCGTTAAAAACCGTGCAGGATATGGCGCCATATGCGTTTTCGCCGCTGCGCCCAGAGCTTGCAGGGCAGATAAAGGAAGGTGATATCATTGTTGCGGGCAAAAATTTTGGCTGCGGTTCCTCAAGAGAGCAGGCGCCAGAGATTATTAAGGCGCTTGGTATTCAGTGCGTAATTGCAAAATCGTTTGCACGTATTTTTTTCCGTAATGCCATTAATAATGGATTGTTATTGATTGAGAATGACCAACTTCAAGATGCTGTTAAGGAAGGCGAAGAGATAACTGTTATACTTAACAAGGCGATAGAATATCATGAAAATCAGTATCCGATTACGTCGCTTCCACAGAATTTAGTGGATATTCTCAATGCAGGTGGGCTTGTAAAAGCAATGCAGAAATTAAACAGTGCAAAAGATTGTACCATCTAAGGAGGGCAAAATGGGTTTAACGATTATAGAAAAAATTGTGCGAAATAACATTGGCAAAGAGGTTCGCCCGGGCGAGATTGTGACAGTGAATGTGGACCGTGTAATGATTCATGATATTTTTATTCCGTTTGTGGCGTCAAAATTTGAAGAGATGGGTTTTACAAAAATATGGGATCCAGACAAAGCAGTGCTCATTTATGATCATTTGGTGCCTGCAAGTCAAGTAGATGATACCAGACATTTTCGTATTGGCAATGAATTTGTAGAAAAGTATGACATGAAAAATATTCACCGTTCTGATGGAATCTGTCATCAGTTGATGACAGAAGCAGGATATGTTAAGCCGGGGAATATTGTGTTTGGCACAGACAGTCACACGACAACTTATGGTTGTGTTGGTGCATTTTCATCAGGTATCGGGTATACAGAGATGGCAAGTATTCTTGGCACTGGAACACTTTGGATTCGCGTGCCGGAGACAATTAAGGTTAACATCACTGGAAAATTGCCCGAAAATGTTATGGCAAAGGACATTATTCTAAAATTGATAGGGGATTTGGGGGCAGATGGTGCGACTTATAAAGCATTAGAATTTACAGGTGATACTGTTGAAAACATGACTGTGGCATCGAGAATGTGTATGTCTAATATGGCAATTGAAGCTGGCGCGAAGTGTGCACTTTTTTCACCGGACGAGAAAACAGCAGAATATTGTGGAATAACGCTGACAGAAAAAGAACAAGATTTAGTTGGAGATGCAGATGCCCAATATTGTAGGGTAATAGAATACAAAGCAGAGGAATTTGTTCCAGTGATGGCATGTCCGTCGAATGTGGACAATGTAAAACCTGTTACAGAACTTGTGGGTAAAAATATTGATCAAGTATTTATTGGCTCTTGCACAAATGGAAGACTTGAGGATTTGATGGCAGCGGCAGAGATATTAAAGGGAAAGCAAGTGGCACCCTTTGTAAAGCTGATAGTCACCCCTGCAAGTCGCAAAATATATCAAGAGGCAACAAAAAATGGCACATTGGCAGTGCTGGCGGAGGCAGGCGCTATTATCACACACCCAAGTTGTGGTCTCTGCTGCGGCAGAACTGGCGGTATCTTGACAGATGGAGAAACTGTTATAGCAACAAACAACCGCAACTTTCTCGGGCGTATGGGCACTTCAAAAGTCAATATTTATCTGGCCTCACCCAAAACCGCTGCGGTATGTGCGATAGAGGGGAAAATTGTTGCTCCGTAAAAAGTTATACTAGAATATTTTTTAATGTGCTCTAGTACTTCCTCCAGATAGAAATTAGAGTTGTGAGCTGTATAGTTCATGTTCGTGTTAGGCAAAATTTCGACGGCGATGTAGTGGCATCGTCTAGAAATTACTAGCTCCTCTTAAGAAAAATGTGTGGACTATCCATACAATGACAAGTTATAAAAAATTCGATATCCTTTAGTTGATACAAATTTGTGTTATCTAAAGGATATTTTTTGGATAAAAAACAAAATACGAGGAGGAGTACAATGAAAGCGATAAAGATTGGAACAAAGGTTGAGATTTACAATGACTCTGTAATGACATACAATGAGTTACCTTCTAGGGTGTACATTGTAAGATTTGAGAAAATGTCAGGTTTTTATTTGGATGAGTATGCAGATGTTTGTCTAAAAGAGAACAAAATATATGGTGAGCATACAAAGAAAGTGCAAAAAGTTTTGCGGACATATGAGAAGTTTGACAGAAATCTTGGGGTGATTTTGAGTGGTTGTAAAGGTATAGGAAAATCTATGTTTGCAAAAATTTTGTCTGTGGAGGCAGTAAAAAGAGGCATTCCAATTATTTTGGTAGACCAATACATTCCGGGAATCGCTGCATATATTGAAGCGATTGACCAACGTGTTATGGTGCTTTTTGATGAATTTGATAAGACTTTCGCCGATATAAAAGCGTCAGATGGGGAGGTAGAACCACAGGCGGCATTGCTGGGCTTGTTTGATGGAATATCACAGGGAAAGAAGCTGTTTGTCATTACTTGTAATGATATCAGAAAGCTTAACGATTTCATTGTCAATCGTCCAGGGCGGTTTCACTATCATTTTCGATTTGAATATCCATCGGCAGATGATATTAGGACATATCTTTATGACAAATTGGGAAAAGAATATTACCATGAGATTGAGCCGATAGTTTCTTTTTCCAGAAAAGTCGATTTGAATTATGACTGTCTTAGAGCAATTGTGTTTGAAGTGAATAGTGGTGAGAGTTTTTGCAGTGCGATTAAGGACTTGAATATTATTAATTTGGCGCAAGAATATTATGATATCAGTATCTGTTTTAAAAATGGTTCACCAATGTTTGCCAAAAACAAAAATATTGATTTTTTTAGCGGAGAACAAATTAATATCTGTTTTGCAGAAGATGATTATAATGAGATTTTGACAGTAGGATTCTATATGGACGACAGTATTTATGATATAGAGAAAAATTGCGCTGTAATCAAAGCAGAGAACCTGCGGATTACTTACGATGAAGATTACAGCGAAGAGAAAGTGCAAAAG
Organism: Lachnospiraceae bacterium; assembly: GCA_949383255.1. Classification (GTDB taxonomy): domain Bacteria; phylum Bacillota; class Clostridia; order Lachnospirales; family Lachnospiraceae; genus COE1. The sequence goes on from CASJPF010000024.1 coordinate 33,130, forward strand.
ATTAAAAGGTTAGTTATAGACCATCTGGAAGTCAAAAAAGTGCGGGAAAAGAATATGCACTATGCGATATGAAACGCCTAAATGTTTACATACGTTCCAGAAGATACTTGAGAAGGGCTGTGCACCCTTCGGTTATATCTGTATAAGTAGTGTCAAAATCTCCGGTGTACCAAGGATCGGCTACGTCTCTGCCAGAGTTGGCAAAAGTAAGGAGCTTATAGATTTTGCTGTCTGGATCACCGCCTGCAATACGTGTCATATTGCGAATGTTGGCAGTATCCATTCCAATCAGATAGTCATATGCAATATAATCCTGTGCTGTCATCTGGACTGCACGGTGTGGGATTAGTGGTATTTTAACCGCTCTAAGTTTGTTTACAGTGCCATAGTGAGGAGGATTTCCAATCTCCTCACAGCTTGTGGCAGCAGAGTTGATATAAAATAAATTTTCTAGTTTCCTTTGTTTTATAAGATTGGTCATAACGCTCTCAGCCATTGTGCTACGACAAATATTGCCGTGGCAGACGAATAATATTTTTATCATAGTTTTCAAACTCCTTAATATGTCGTAAAATGCCCTGTTTTGCAAGACATTTCAGGTTAATATAATGTTTCACATTTACATGCCAACCACGCAAATTATAGCATATTTTTGCAAGTTGTGACTGCCTATTAGTAGTAAAGTTAGTAGTAAAACAAAAATATTACTACCAGGTAAATATATTTGATTCTTTCAGTCACCAAACTTCTCTACGTTCATATCTGGAAAAATAATAAATACATATGCATTCTTCCATCTACTTCTTAGCATTTCTAAATTCTCCAAAACCCATTCTTGCGCAATTTTCTTATTTTTTTGTGGAATATTCCCTGCAACTATTTTTCCATCCACCAACGAAATATCAATACTCTTTCCATGATAATATGCATGTATATGCGGTGTGTCATGACAATTTTCTTTATTGTAAATTTCAATTGTCAAACCATCTTTAATCACTTCCCTTTTTTCTTGTATTTCTACAAGATTAAACACCTCACAAAAAACTTCGTAATATTGCATATACTCCATAGATATAGGAAATCTATATAATTCATCACAACCAATCGGACAATTAATATTCTTTTCTGGATAGCCGTTTGTTCTATAATCCACATAATTACCTTTATAATTAAGTAATTTTAATACAACTCTAGCAATTAAACATTCATAAACTCTGCTTAATAAAAACTGCTCACGATAGTTTTCATCTCCGTCTGTAAACGAACCATGGGCTGAAAAATTCCTTGCTCTCAATGCTTTCTTTTCCTCTTCGCCTACGGTTAAATTGATTCCTATAAAAAAATTAGTAAATTGTTCATTAACAGACATTCTATTTATATTTAAAATAGATCGTTTCATCCTTTCGGCATATTCAGTTGCTATAAATTGTTGCTCAACCATTTTCTTAATCGGTTCAATTCGCTTGGCAAAATCTTTTTTATTCATTAAAACAGTTTCAGGATTTGATTCTATCTCTGAGTACCATTTTTTCATCAAACGTTCTAATGCCGCAGACAAAATAGGTAAATCCAAAGGTTTAGCTATTTCATGTGCATACCAAAATGATAAAAATAGTGATCGAAAATCCAATTTTTTATAAAGCTTCTCAAATGGTTCTATATAATTTGTAAAAGTTTCAAAATAACTCTCTTTAGCTCTATAATCATCTCTAATAGGTGACAGTCCCACATTTGCGCACATTCTTTTTATCTCCATACCATATGAATAAGGAGACTCCATCACAAAACCTATTACATTTCCATTTTCATCATAGCGACTTTCACCTGTATAGATTAATCTCTTTCCTGCAATAAAACTTATATATTCTCGAATTATATCTCTTTCCTCGTCGTTTGGAATTCTTCCATAATTTTCGTAATATGAAATACTTATATTAACGCTCCATTTGGGACCATATGTATCACCTACATAATGAATATCAAATGCTGTATCCTTATATTTTGCATGAACAATGTTTCCAAAATATTCTTGTCCTTTTATTAATTGCTTAGATGGAAATTCTATGTCTCCACATGATCCAAAAGTTGTTTCTTCAATCGTATACTTAAACTTTTTATTTACACAGAAACACAGCCCTTTTGAGTTTCCATTAATCAGCCACTCTTTTATAGCTACCGTTTTTTTAGACAGACTTTTTCCTTCCAAATGATAACACGATAATTTATACTGCGTTTTATCTATTTTACTTTCGTATCCATTATAGTAGCAAGGATTCATAACAATTTGAAAATCCCCAAACAACTTAATGTTTATCTTGCCTTCCGGAATCCAATCCCCAGATAAATTATCCTTTTTGGTAAGTTTCTTCATTGGAACTGGAGCACTGAACTGATTAATATGTCTTATACATGTAAGTTTTATATTATAATCATCATCACGTGAGACACTCAACTCGTCAATGCAGTCAAATAATACATCATCCAAATTTTCTTGACTAATTTCTGTCGAACCACTAATAATAAAATTATCAAAAATAATCTGTTCCCATAATAAAGAGTCTAATTTACTCATAACAAACATTCTCCTCTATACAAATAACAATCAATTGGGTAATTTCTATCTTTCTGTATTACAACTCTTCATGCTGTAATTATCTCAATTAATTATATCGTCATTCTTCCCTTTTTTCCATAACAAAAACGCCCTAGCCTAAACCAGAGCGTCATCAACCCTCTATATCAAACCACCTTAAACATTTTCTGCGATACCGCCTTTGCATCATTTTTCTTCTCGATCTCCGCCTGCGCCTTTTGAAATTCCTCCATCCTCCTCAGTTCTTCCTCTGCATCATCTAATCCGATATGTGTGTACACATTCATCGTAACGCTGATATCCGAATGCCCCATAAGATACTGTAAAGTCTTTTCGGAGTCTCCCTGTCCTCAATGATGGCCCGAAACATCTGCGCCACATCCTCCGTTATCGGTATCTTCCTCGTTCCTGCATTGGTCTTTGTGGTTTCTATGATATATCTCATATCGGAAGTCCTCTGTAGCTGATGGTCGATATTTACGATCCTGTTCTCAAGGTCTATATCCTTAAGTGTCAGGCCGCAGAATTCCGAAATACGCATTCCCGTGTGGAAAAGGATATAGACCACTTCGTAATATTTACAGTACACCACATCGTCATGCACAAACTTTAGGAATCTCCGCATTTGGTCTTTTGAGATTGCCTCCCTTGTAACAGAGTCATTCACGACAACTCCGGCAAGCTGGAATCCAAACGGATTCTTGACAATAACATCATCATCAACCGCCATCTGGAAAGCGGGTCTCAGCACTCCCCTTATTCACAACCATATCCTCAAAGGCAGTGCCCAGATGCTCTGCAAGTTTTGTGCGGAATTCCTTATAGGTCTTGGCAAATCCGTTGTTGTTATCCCGGCACCATTCCTTATAAACTTTATAGATTTTTCCAGTAGTGCAGGTATCGGTAATCCTCCCATCCTCACGACTGCACATACAGTCTTTATAAAAGCTGATGACCGTGTTATTTTCTGTCTGGTACTTATCCCTTGCCGCCGATACGCTCTTCGGTTCGGAAAACCTGTAGCCGTTTGCAATCACCGTCTGTAATGCTTTCACGGATTTATAAACAATCCCTTCCCGTTCAGCATACATCCTGTCGAGCAGCTCTTTATCCTGTTTTTCCGCCGGAATGGCATTCGGGCACTCTACCACCATGATGCGGTCATATACCCACTTACCGTCATCACCGCCGAATTTCGGCAGCCTGTTCATGCAGAACCAGAGCAGTCCATTATATGTGAATTCAAATGCCTGCTGTCCCTTAAATTCCGCAAAGAGACTGTCGCCGCCCGTCATTTTCTTAAAAGTCTTCAGTTCTTCCACTGACAGAAAACTCATATCCGAACTTCCGGTGAGCCTTGTGCCGTAGACGGCTCCCGTCCCAAACCGGGATTCTATTTCCTTAAGGTCAATGCCTATGAAATTCCGCCTGCCAAGCAGACGCTCCACAAGACCCTTTAACTGTGATTTCCCGGTATCTCCGTCTCCCACAAGGAACAGCGCCTTTTTCATCCGCCATCCCTTTACATTGGAAATACACACTCCCATAAATTCCAGCAGGAGCTGCCGGACCGCCCCATCACCATCGGTAAGCGTATCCATATATGCATCAAACACAGGCGTCAATGGCGGTGCATCATTCCATCCGCACGGTATCTGTATGGTTGAAAGCACAGAAGGCGTATGGGGTTCCAAAACAGCCTCCGCGGCCGTCACCCTGAGCAGCCCATTCTGGAAGTTAATGATGCTTTCATCCGCATTCAGTTCATCCTGCCCGACATAATTCAGATCCGTGTTGATATGCAGCAGTGTTTCATTTACTTTGCTCATCTTTACAAGTTCCTCGTCGTAATCGGCAATATACTGCTTGATGCGCCCCATCATCATGCTGTCGGCATAAAGCTTGTAACAGCCGTCTTCATAAACATATTTCAGGAGAGCCTGCCTGCCGTTGTCCCTTACGAGAACATACTGCATATGTTCCCTGACATGCTTTGCCAAAAGCGGAACACTGATATAGGGCTTTGACGTCTTTTCATCGAATTTTACGAATCCGGGATGCCCCATTGCAGACTTGTGGAATACTCCGTGGCATGCCTTAATCCCCAATGCTATTGTCGCTTCGCGGTAATCGCCGCGCTCCCACTTATCCCTGTAAAGTCTGGATTTACGGAACACTTTATCTACTGCTCCCGCATCCCCGCCCACACGGAATGCTATCATGGCGCAGAGTGCCGCATCGGCCTCAGACTGTGATCCATAGTCACTGATATCCCCGTTGTCATAAAGTTTGATAAATTTCTTGGAATTCTTCTGCCTGCGCAGCCCGGCCACCACATCAAACAGCATTTTTTCTTCATCGTCTGCCGGATGCTCTTTTTTCCCATTTGTCCTGCGCATATCCCTGTCAAGGGTAGCCAGAATCGCTTCCGTCCCCTCCGAAAGAGGAGCATCATTGATCACATTTCCTGTAAAAGTAGCAAAGCGGTTTGTGACACTGCCGATATACAATTCCACGCCCACCGCAGAATTTTTTTGATAAAATTCACTGCTCAGAACATTCCGCTGTTTCTTTCCGTCATAAACAACAGGGAGTTTCCTTACATCGCAGAGGCCAAGAATGTGGATGCCATGACTGCTTGGGGAAAACTCCGCATAGGAATCATGCCTTTTAAGGAATTTCTGTGATAACGGGTCTGACAGTTCCCTATGGTCAATATCCAGAAAGTACATATCTTCCGGCAATCGGAAACCAATACCCGATGCGCCATACTTCTGCATGGCGGCATACGCCTCCTCATAAGTAGCCCATGTGTCACTGTACTTATCATCCGTGCCTGTTGCCCCGCCATAGGCTGAAAATGGCACTTTGGTAACCTTTCCGTTTTTGCCCGGCACATAATTCCACACAAGCCATATCTTTTTCTGTTTTAATTCCTCTATGGTGACCTCACCCACGCCATCACCTCCTTCCGCTGTATCTGTTCATGCCGCTAATCATTAACTGCATTTTTCAGTAACCATTCCCTGTAAGCCTCAACCGGAACCAGAATCCTTGTGTCGACCCTGATAGTTGAAAAACCGGGTGTCTTAACCAATTCATATGCTTTCGGGAGACTGATCCCCATCTGTGCAGATAATTCCTGCACACTCATCGTTACCTTTTCCATAACAAATTCCTCCATTTCCGTCATAATGTGATACCCCCACCTCCTCAAAATCTGCTGCCGTTACCGTTCTGACAGGCACCCGTCCCTGCCATATGCGGAAGCATCATTTTCAGGGTGGAATGAAGTTGTCAAGGTGCAGAACAGATTTTAAATAATTTATCTGTCCTCTATTGTTTTCAAGGGTATTTTACGATATAATGTAACCGAAATCTAATTCCTGACGATTACGCTTACGGTTACCATGTAACGATTTGGAGAGACGGATATGCCATATAATTGGAATGGGGATTTTATCCCGTCAAAAGCGGATAAATCCACAGATATTTTAGGACAGAAAGAAATCGGCGGTGTGGGACAGCTTATCTACCACCCTTTCCGATATAGAGATTATATACTTACTAATGACAGGGAAGAATACTGCGCTTTCCCGGTATGCAGACCTGGATATGAGCCAGACTTCCCTGCCAATGATTCCGTATCCGGCAAGGGGCTTCTCGTCAGCCTGTGTAATCTTGCCAGACAGATAGATGATTGGGACAACAAGATTCCATACGATCAGTTAATCATCCAGTGGTGCAAAGAAAATATGCATCCTTACAATATTGATTTCGTGTATGGAGAACTTACAGAAGATAGTTTTGACATTACGGGATATGATGCAGAACTGGCCGCCCGTGACAGCATATTTGCAATCAATGACTTTATGAAAGATTTAGGCGCTTTGTATACCACTGCCCTTTTTTATGAAGCATTGGAAGGTATATGCGTGGCTAACGAGGACGCCGCCTATGATCTGTACCGGGAAGGGAAATATTTTGAGGGACTCCCTTTCTTTGAAAGTTTCAAAGGCATTCACAGTATGCCGGATGTTGATGTGAGTCAGGCTGGCGGAAGCCTTGTAAAGGAAATGCAGATTTATGCTGAATATAGAAAAAGCCACCCGGAAGAACAGCCGCCGGATGGACAATTTGTAACAGAGCCTTATGATGATTACGGGAATCTGCTCAATAAACTGATCGAACGCATCCCCGATTTCAATATGCGCCTGAAGATAAACCCGAAAACCAACCGTATCGAGTTCTCAGCAGATGTAAACTCAGTGTTTGATATAGCATGGTTCACGCTGGCGAGAATGATCTCGGAAGACCCTGCACCGGAAAATAAAGGGAAGTCCGAGGACCGCGCGGAAGACATTATGATATGCTGCAGACACTGCGGTGCCTTCCTTATCAGAAGGAATGGCAGACAGGAATATTGTGATAAACCCGACTGCCAGAAAGCACGGAATGCCAAAAACCAGCGTGAATTCAGACGCAGAAAACGCATTAAAAACGCTCAAAATCAGAAGAAAAACACGGCAAAAACATAACTTTTGGGCGAAACTCTTATAAAATGCACACCATTGCATTTCATCTGATTGCGCCGTGTTTGACCGGATTATGCGTGGCTTAACTGTCATGGACAGTGCAAGCATCCCCCCTATTGCAATTCGCGGAAATTTGCGTGTAAGGGGGCATCGGTCTTCCAGATGAAAAGCTACAGAGATAATACTCCCCATTGGGATGAAAATACAGACAGGAGGATTTTGAAATGGCAAAATTAGAGGTTCAGGAAAAAGATGGAAAGATATATTGCCCCCTCAAAGATAAATGGTTAATAGCAAAGCCCGAAGAAAAGGTAAGACAAAAATATATTGTAACTCTTGTAAATGAATATGGATATAATCTTGATCAAATGGAACAAGAATTAAAAGTTAATAATTCATCCAGAGGACAGGGAAAAGCAAGGGCTGACATTGTGATATGGAAAAGTAGAGCTGACAAAGATGCAAAAAAGGCTGCATTTATTGTAGTAGAATGTAAGTCCGAAAATGTTAAGGTTCGTGTTGAAGACTATTACCAGGGATTCAACTATGCATCATGGGCTCACGCTGAATTCTTTATCACCACAAATGAAAAGGAAACAAAATTCTTTAATGTAGACCCAACATACCTTCCACAAAAATTAGAAGAAGTCGTAACTATTCCCACCGCAAAAGATGTTGACAACGCGAAGAAAATCGAACAAATCAAGAATCAAACAAAAACCTTTACCCGTGAAGAATTTACAAAAACGCTTCAGGCTTGCCATAATATTATCCGTAATAATGATAAACTTTCTCCTGAGGCAGCGTTTGATGAAATTAGCAAACTTCTCTTTATGAAGATAAGATATGAACGGCAACAGAAAGGGACAAAGGTATTTACAAAAGAACAGTATGAATCTGAAGCCAAAAATTATGAGGAAAATATACGTCCCGGTCTTAAAGGAACAGCATTGTACAATCAGTCCTATATGCAACGTTTGTTTAGTACAACTAAGGAAGAATTTAAGGATGACCATCTTTTTGAAGAAAATGATGAAATAAAAATCAGAGAAAATAGTTTTGTACAAATTCTTACAAAACTAGAAAACTTTAATCTTTCTGATACACAGGATGATGTAAAGGGCATTGCTTTTGAGCAATTCCTCGGAACTACATTCAGGGGTGAACTAGGTCAGTTCTTCACACCAAGAACTATTGTTGATTTTATGACAGAAATTTTAGACCCACAGGAGGGCGAGATCATTTGCGATCCAACATGTGGTTCTGGCGGTTTCCTTATCAAAGCATTCGAGTATGTCAGAGAGAAAATCGAGGCTGATATTCGTAAACATAAAGATCAATTAAGGGCCGATATGGAAAGCGTAGATTACGAAAGCAAATCGGAGGAAGAGCAGATAAAAATAAGTCAATCCATTGATGAAATGCAGATAGCCCTCAACACAGAACTTGATACAAGCGTAAGGGGCAGCCGTATGTATCAGCTTTCTCGGAATTGTATTTATGGAACAGACGCAAATCCTCGTATGGCGCGTACATCTAAAATGAATATGATTATGCATGGTGACGGACACGGTGGAGTACATCATCATGACGGTTTATTAAATGTAAATGGTATTTTTGAAGAGCGCTTCGATGTTATTCTGACAAATCCACCATTTGGCCAAAATGTTGACAGAAATCAAATTATATCTGCAGCAGATAAATTTACCGATGAAGATATGAAGAAAAAGTATAGAACGCTATATGGCAAAGCATATGATGAAGCTCTTAGACAAGTGGATGACCACTTAGGAAAGTCTTTACTGTCGCTTTATGATTTAGGATCTGCGTCTACCCTTACAGAAGTTCTTTTTATGGAGCGTTGCCTAAAATTACTCAAAAAAGGTGGCCGTATGGGAATGGTTCTTCCAGAGGGTGTCCTTAATAATAAAAATCTTCAAGCTGTGCGTGAATATTTTGAAGGCAAAGCTAAACTTATTCTCATATGTTCTATTCCACAGGATGTATTTATTGCAGCTGGCGCTACCGTCAAACCAAGCCTCGTGTTTATGAGAAAGTTCACTGAAGCCGAAGAAAAAACATATGCGGAGTGTAAACAAAAAGCTATTGACAAAGTGACTGCAGTGCATCAAACAGAACTTGATGCACTAAACAGCACTATTGAAATGTGTGAAAGCCTTGTCAATTCTTTAAAAGATGATTTGATGGATGCAAAAAATCAACTTAAGAAAGCAAAAAAAGCCAAGCAAGATACTTCTGCCATTGAAACCGAGATTACTGAGATACGGCAGAAACAGAAAAACAATAAAGACAATAAGAAGATTGCAGAGAAAGAATTAGCAGAACTTCAGAAACATATTGCCGAAGAAATCAAACCAGTAATCAAAAAATATTTTGATTATGATATTCCCATTGCAAAGATTGAGGATGCTGGCATTACTACTACAGGAACTGCCTCTGATGGCAACCAGCTCCCTGCCCTTGTAAATGAATACAGAAAATATAATAAAGCTAAGCATCTATGGAATATTTCTTCCGAAGATATTTCATATATTCTCGGTAAGGATAATTTGTATTATAGAAAAACAGGCAGCAAGGAGGTCGTATTAAGTGGACAATAATGCCGTTTTGCTTTCGACTATACCCTTTTCAAATATTCAGCAATGGGATGTTAAACAGTTTTTTTCCATAAAAACCAACTCAAAATATCGAATTGAAAAATTGGGAAAGCATCTTATTCATCAAACAACCAAAGTTCAATTATCCGATTCGCCTAATGATACATTTATTATATTAGGAGTGTCCAATAAAATTGGAATGTTTGATGCAAGTGCAGAAAAAGGAAATAGAATTAAGCAAAAATACCATATTGTAAAAAATGATTGGATTGCATATAATCCATACAGAATAAACGTAGGATCTATAGGAATAAAGACACCTGAATTAAAAGGTGAATATATTAGCCCTGCATATGTAGTATTTAGTTGCAAAGATACTCTTATACCAGAATATCTTTGGTTAATGATGAAAAGCAATTTTTTCAACACCCTTATTAACGATTCCACAACAGGTTCTGTTCGCCAAACATTGCACTTTGAAAAATTAGCAAATATTGATGCTCCAATACCATCTGTTGATGAACAAAGAAATATACTAAAATCTTACCATGATATTTTAAATGAGGCTGAAAAGAACATACAATATGGTAATGATTTTAGTGCTAATTTACTTTACGATATTCAATCAAAAGTTTCGGATTTAAAACAAGAAACATTTAAAAAGTCAAAGAATAATACTATTATGCATGTTACACCTTTTACTTCTACAACACGTTGGGAAGTCGAATATATTTTAAAGGAAGGACGTTTAGAAAATATATTCAGTAGTTTCAAATTCGATAATTACTGCATTGGAGATTTGCAGAAAGAATCATTATTTGGCTTATCAGTAAAAGCATCTACAGAAATGAAAAAAGGCATGATTCCAGTCTTAAGAATGTCAAATGTGGTAAATGGTGAGATAGATTTTTCGGAACTTAAATATTTACCGAAACAATGTGCTGTCACTGAAAGAGAACCAAATAAATGGATTTTACAGCCGGGAGATTTTTTAGTTACAAGAACTAACGGAAGTAAAGATTTGGTTGGAAAAGCCGCTGTATTTAGTAGCGAAGACATTTATACATATGCTTCATATTTAATTCGATACCGTTTCGATACAACTAAAGTTTTGCCAGAATATGTAAATATTTTGTTTATGACTCCTCTTGTTCGTGAGCAAATTGCCGTTATGAGAAGACAGGGCGGTGGTCAATACAATTTAAATAGTGATGAAATAGGCGCTATCCGTATTCCAGTTCCTTCTATTCCCATACAGCAGGAAATGATTAGTAAATATAATAATACCAAAAATGGCGCAAATATTTATTATGAAAAAGCAAAAAAATTTAAAAAAGATGCAGCAGAAAATTTTGAATCAGAAATTTTTTCATAATCCCGACTTTTAACTTGCTAACTCTCCGATTCAGAGGTAACATCAGACACCACGAAAGGAGGGATTAGATGGAAAACGAATCTGCACTGTACCAACTCATGGACATACGCATGAATGGCATCATGAACGGCATAACGAGCAATGACGGTGAATACCAGCAAATCATACGAAAGTCGGACGAATATTCCGATGAATTGGAAAAGTTGGAACTTCCAAAGGAAGTCCGATTGTTGATTGATCGTTATGTCAGCGAACAGAATGCGCTTGGCTCCCGGTATGGGATGCTTGCCTATTTACTTGGCTTTTCTGACTGCAAAGAAATGTTTTTAGGTAAATGTCTAGCAATAGGAACAGCAAAAGAACGACTTTAAAATCTCCACATATGCTAAATCATGGAAAAGGGCTTGCTTACAACAAGCTCCTTTTTCGTTTCTCATTCATAGCCAAGCCTTAGTAGTCGAAAACGTAGTAACATCAAGTCTTCTCGCCATATTTTGCCCTACTATGCCCAAGTTTACAAAGGTATAAATTATAATAAAACTGACCTGCCGTGGCAGACGAATAATATTTTTATCATATCTTTTATATCCCTTCATAAGCCTTTAAACATTGATATTGTGGGTTTTTTGGCGGTTTTGTCGGCATTGTATTTTTATGTGTGTGCAATGACAGCAAGAGACATCGTTTCGAGCTGTTGTTTGTCGCATTTTCATTATACCATATCAAAGCCAATTTTACATCACACGATTTACAAAAACTGTAAGAATTTGGACCGCTTATTGCCAATTCACAAAACAAACCGGCAATTTCTATTTACAAAAATTTTTTAGAATAATAGCAAGCATTGCTTGTAGATGTCCATAGGCAGAATTTTCACAGATCTTTTCCTGTGGAAACTTTGCAAAAACTGGCTTGCATAAGGGCTATCTTTAAGAACTCTCTTTGTGCCATTTGGAAATTGACAGATACAGCACAAACCAAACAATACAGTGTGCTATAAGAATGAGTATGTCTTTTTTTATCGTTGACGCGGTACTGTTTGCCAAGTTCATAACTCCTTCAAAGGTTGCTGTGGATGGAATAAAATAACAAAGTATTGAAATAAAACTGTTTGCTCCTGACAGATAGGTTAATAATGGAACTGCAATAAATACAATCATGATAATTTTAATATAGACAACACCTACCATAAGACTTTCAGAAAATCTGCCAATAAATAAACCGATGAATGCAGCTACAAATGCTGACAAGATAATTAATATCAACAGGGGAAGTGTATTTTTAGGCGGCAGTCGGAAACATATGGAAGCTGTAAAAATAGCAGATAGACATCCACAGATAAAACCAACGAATGCTTTTTGAATAACATATTGACTTTGTGTCATGGGCAATATCTGATTGACAAGCTCAACGCCATTTTCCTTTTCAGAGATAATATTCATAGCATTAAAGGTACAACCCATAAACATAGCGACAATTAATGTCATAGCAATAAATATGTTTTGAAATCCTGCCATCACATCGGGATGTTCTAAAATTGTGACTTTTATCTGTTTTGCACTTTTCCATTCTTTGTACAATGTGGGGAGTGTATCAGCAGTTTGACGGAAAATATCCAGTTCATCACCGGAAATCATCGTTTTAATATCATTTCCATCGGCTTCCACACCAATTAAATTTGTAGAAGGTTCATTGATAGCAGCAATTAATTCTTCCCGCCATTTATATGTGGTTACAGAGCCATATCGCTCTAACCACGAGGTTGTTTGAGTAGATAAATCACCTTCTAATACTCCAAAATGAAATTCTCCCACTGAAGAAAGATCAATCGTTCCAATAAAATCCAAAGCGAAAGCAACTATGATTGGCAGAAGAAAAGACATGATACAGAATTTGTCTTTCCATACACTTTTGAGTTGGTAAATCAATCCCCACATAATTAGTCTTCCTTTCCCATTTCTTTATGAAATATAATTTCAACAATCATGAATAAAACAGCAATTCCACAAACGGAGAAAACATAGTAAATCGGATTGGTGGTAGATATTCCAAAATAGGCATTTTTTAACCCCATATAAACCTGATAAAATGGATTCCAATCAATCCATGCTATTTTTATAGAGGTATTTGCTGACAAAAATACGGGTGTAGTTACAAAAATAGCAATTATCAAATAGGCAAGGGAAAACTGTTTAAAATCATTTAACAACATGGTGCACCCAAATCCCATCAATGCCATAATAAGTGACAGAATTGTGGTTTGCACTAATATAGCAGGCAAAATGTAGATTGTATCGGGAAATCCTACATTGAATACTGTCATCAATGTTGCAAAAATCAAATCTGATAATAGGAAAACAACTATTTTCGACAGGATAAATAAACTTCTTTTAAAGGGCAGGACTGCATGAACACGGATAACTCCCATCTGCTTTTCTTTAAACAATACTGAAGCAACCCCCAAAAAACCAACAGCAACAATTTCAATAAACAAAAGTTCGCAGGATATTTCTTTTCGTTGTTTTAGTTCCATCGTATTTGTACCTACCGTTTTGGCAGCGTATCTAATATCGGAGTGGAGAAGTGATAAAGCATAATCTGCTCTGTGATTATCAGCTTTTTCACTTCCAAAATATAAAATGATATTAGGAGTGTCGGAACTGGCATCTATACCTACACCACTTGTGTCAGTGGCAAGAATGTTATTTAATTCTTCTAATGAATCAACGGAGTAAAGCAATTCAGATGATTCTGTCTGTGTATCTTGCGGATCATACAGATACACATTATATAGTTTGTCATTCATAAAGTTGATATAACCAAAGTTAATAAACATCGTATAAAGAAGTAGTGAACCGAAAGCAACAAGAAAAAATTTTCCGGCTATCATCACTTGGCAATCTTTTTTTAATAATGAGCAAAAGTTTTTCCAGCTCGACTGCGTTTCACTGGTATTTCTCGTCAAACAGCGATTCATGCAAGCGTAATCGTTGCTTTCCTCGTTATTTTTCCACATTAGGACAGCCCCCTTCCCGTATACTGGATAAACATATCCTCTAAAGTTGGTTCTTCCGAATGGATGCTGATAATTTCATCATGCAGGAAAGGAATACCTCTTTTAAGTTCTGGAGTTTCGATTGTTTTTTCTTCCCGTTTGCCTTGATACAGATAATTAATTCTGATACGATGGTTATTGTTTTTCTCTTTTAGCCTTTTTGGAGTGTCTAATGCAACGATACCTCCATTTGTAATAAAAGCTACTCTGTCACATAGCAAATCTGCATCCAACATATTGTGTGTGGTTAAAAATATGGTTGTTCCTTTTTTGCGTTCTTCTTCAATAATCTTACGGAACAGAACAGCGCCAGTCGGGTCAAGTCCGCTTGTCGGCTCGTCCAGAAATAACAATTTTGGATTGCTGATTAGTGCCCGTGCCATACTTACACGCTGCCGCATACCTTTTGAGTAAGAGGAAACAGGTTTTTTAAGGAAGTCCGGCTTAAACTCTAATTTTTCTAACACTTCTCCAATGTCTCGTAACTGTTCTGTCGGATAGAAGGAAGAAAAATATTTGAGATTATCAACAGCACTTAAATTTGCATACAGATATGGGAACTCAAACAAAACACCTATTTTTTGGAAAAAATCCTGCATGTGTGCCATAGAAATATCCTGTCCAAACAGTGATACCCTGCCACCATGCCCTTTTAAAATTCCAGTGAGAATTTTTTGTGTCGTTGACTTTCCGGAGCCATTTGGTCCTAAAAATCCAAAGATTTCCCCATCTTCCACGGTAAAGTTTAGTCCATGTAATACCTGTTTGCCTTTTCCGTAGGAAAAAGTCAAATTTTTTGCTTCAATCATTCATCATCACCCCATTTCCCATGCTGATTACGTTTCTCTTCCTGCTGGCGTTTGCTCCACCAATTCATAAACTTTACTTTGAATGGAATAGAAACTATTACTACAATAATAACAACCCACCAATACCATTCAATTCCTAAAAACATATATAACACCTCCTTTTATTTGTGATAATAGAAAATCTGCAAAGCGTGTTTTCTATTGTGTCTTGCCATAAAAATAAAAAAAAGGAGTGAAATTGAGGTGTGGTCACTGTGAAATTGGTGTGAAAAAATCGAGTATTGGTACACTCGATTTGCAAAAAGCTTCGCTTTTTGTCTAAATGATTTACGCTGTAAGAAACGACTTCCCATTCATTTTTGAAAGAGAAGCCGTCTACAAAAAAGACTTATTTTATTGTGGGTATAGAAAAGAAAAACGCAACACCATCTGATATATTTTTTACACCATACTCTAAATTCTGCATGGACAATATTTGTGCAACAATAGCAAGACCTAGTCCTGAACCACTATATTTTGCATCTTTATCACGATAAAACTTTTCCCAAATTTTAGCTAGCTTTTCCTGTGGTATTGGAGTACCTTGATTAAAAATGGAAAAATATAATTTTCCATCTTGTTCGACTAATGACAGTTTTAAAATTCCTTTTGATGCCACATTCCTTTTTGCATTGATGATCAGATTGTTTAAAACCTGTTCCATGCGTGATTTATCCGTATAAACATAGATTTTATGTTCAGGAAGTTCATACTGTAATTCAAAATCTGTTTCCGGCATATCTATCAATAGCCGTCCTGCTATCGTTTCTAAAAATTCTACGAAGTCAAATCGTTCAGGCAGAAGTAAAACAGCTCCATTTTCCAGAGCAGATAAATCTAGCAGTGTTGTGATAAGTGTACTCATTCGTTCTGCCTCCGATACAATAATTTCACAGTATTTTTGCTTTTTTTCTTCATCCGTTTCGTCCTGTATCCCTTCTGCATAGGCACAGATAATTCCTAAAGGTGTTTTCATTTCGTGGGATAGACGGTCTGCTAATTCTTTTCGCTCCTTTAATAGCTGCCGTTCTTGATGCACATCCTTTTCAAGCTGGATATTTGCTTTTTTCAATTTTTCAAGTGTGAGCTGTAAATTCTCGGACATTTTATTAAGATTTTTTGCAAGGTCACCAAATTCGTCCTCGGATGTTATTTTGCAAGGGGCGGAAAAGTCCAGTTGTGCTATTCTGTGTGCCATCTCACAAATTTTAGAAATTGGATCTGAAATAAACCGTCCTAACAGATAATCTACAATAAATATTAGCAAAGCAACAAATCCTATCCAAATTAAAAAAGAAATATTCTGTCCAAAGGGTAATCGGGTAGAAACAACATAAGAAATAATCAAAGCGAAACCTGCGATTTTTGAAATTATGACTATTTTTTTTCGTACAGTATGGAGTGATAATTGTTCTTTCATTTTGCTACCTCAAATTTATATCCTGAACGGATAAGCGTTACAATGTGTTTTCCCTCGCTGCCTAACTTTTGCCGCAGGGTTTTGATATGTGTATCTACTGTTCGAGTGTTTCCCTCAAAATCATATCCCCAAATTCGATTTAATAATTGCTCACGAGAAAAAATCTGTTCTGGATTAGTCATAAAGAAAAACAATAACTCATATTCCTTATGTGTTAAAGTAATTTCCTGACCGTCCAAAAATACTGTATGTGCTATGGGAAATATTGTTATTTTTCCTGCGCTAAGTGTATCTGCCGGATTTGCAGAAAAGCGACGTAACAAAGCATTTGTCTTTGCAAGCAGTATTTTAGGACTGAAAGGCTTTGTCATATAGTCATCAGCGCCATATTTATAACCTTTTAATTTATCTTCTTCATCACTTTTCGCGGTTAGCATAATAATTGGCAGATTACTTATTTCTCTTGCCATTTTGCATACAGAAAAACCATCAAGATGTGGCATCATAATATCCAATATCATTAAATCCATAGGATTGTTTTTCAATATCATTAAAGCATCTATACCATCATCAGCAGTAAAACAAGTATGCCCGCCTCTTTTCATATATTCAATAATAATATCCTGCATATTCTTTTCATCTTCTACAATTAATATATTTGGCATGAAATCACTCCTTTCGATTTGTAAGATGTTTATCTCTTTTATTTGCTAGTAGTTTGCTTTTGATCTAGGGCGTGTTTTTAATTATTTTTACTAAATTCTAATTAATATAATGATATCTGTTATCTGAATCGTTTCCAATTAATATGTTCAATATGTAGATTTTCTGTCATAAATGTGTTTTCAAATCGAATTGAACAGATAGCATCTATTTAAGTCATATCATAACAAAATATTTTATAAAATACTATATTTTGTTGCTATTTATTGGCTAGAGGATCACTCATAGTAACAATTCGAAATGATATTTAGAGTAATTTTTAATGAATTACCATAGCTGAGAAAAAACTAAGAATACAGAATTATTTTTTCTGAAAAAAATAGACACCATAGCTTGATTTTTTGCGATAAAGACCGATATAACAAGTAGCTAGAACAATTTTTTTGTAAAAGAAACAGAGGTGGGGTATGAATTTTTCATTAAATAATAATATGCCTTCTATTTTTACACAAAATTCTGGGTATCGACTGAAGAGTACAGAGGAGAAAATGGAACGCATACAGAAGAAGCAGTCTCAGATTGATTTTTTTGAGGGGAAGAAAGCTGATCTTAAGAATATGCAATGCAATACGCTAGATGAGATTGCAAAAAAGCTTGCGCTGTTTAACAATTACAACGATCAGATTGATGCAGTGAAAAAGCAATTTAATTATGAGCAGATGATGCATTGCACAGACGAGGCGAAGGAACTTGGCGAGAAGATTGCAAAGGCGGCAGAAGAACTAGAGCCAAAGACTGCAGAGGAGCGGCGTGAGGAACTTGCGAAGGAGGCTCTTGGCATTGAAGAGGAAGGAATTCTTGATGAGATGCTAGACGATCTGCCAACGGACGAGTTGGAAGATTCTTTGAATGAAATGTTGACAGACAAAGAAATCATTCAAGAAGAACTGGATGAGGAGCTGCCAGAAATCGTGGAGCAGGAAAAATTGACGGAGCTGTTTCTTGATAGACAATACGTTCCATTTGATATTAAGGCATAAAAGGGGCAAGAGCTTGATACATGCTGAAAGATGATAAAAAGGAATCAGAAGTCAGATACAAGAATCCGACAGAATATGCAAAATATATTAACAGAACATACGATTGTATGAAAGAGGATGCCTACCGCATTGTAATTAGCGAACGATTGTATTACAGGGCAACAAAGGATAAGAAGATTGAGCAGTGGCTAGAGGACAATCTCAGTCAGTTGCCGTACTGTATGGAGAGCTTGAGCAGTGTGATTGCTGTTACTGGTGGGTATCTTATCAGATGCATTTGTCATATGAATAATTACAATAATATCAGCACTGAAATCTTTGCGTCAGACAGACTCAGTGAAATAGGGCAGTTGTGTGAAAAACAAACGTTCCGATCTGTGATAAGAACGACAAATGTCAGCGAGATTGAGGAGCAGATAAATTATAACAGTATCTTTTGGACATCTGAGGCGGAGAGCGCCGGCTTTAAGGCAAAGGCGTAGGAAGATAGATTGACATTGATGTAGGCTGAAATGGTTTTTAGCCAATTAAATCAAGGAGGGATGAACTATGAGTACCATTTCTGCGGGTACGCCCGTCATTGCAGAGGGTATTTCTGCGTATTACAACACATCAAAAACCAGTAAGAAAACAGAGGAGAAAAAGGAAGATATCGCTATCACTAAGAAGGAGGAAGCTGCGGAGACAGTCAAAAAGAAAAAAGCTAATGGCAGAACCATTGGAAATCCAGAACTGACAGAAAAAGCTGCAAAGTATTATGAGGAACTAAAAAAGAAGTATGGTAATTTGGATTTTATCCTTGTGAGCAAAGACCAGAAAGAATTTGCAAAAGCGACTGCGTCAAAATACTCTAATCCACATAAAATGGTTGTGCTTATTGACGAGGAAAAAATTGAACGTATGGCGGAGGACGAAGATTTTCGTAAACAGTATGAAGGTATCATTGCAAAGGGTGCAAGTGGCTTGACACAGTTAAAAAATAAACTTGCCAATATGGGATTGGGTGTGAAAAGCTGCGGCATGAATGTGTATGACAATGGAGCGACATCGTTTTTTGCGACGATGGATAAATCGTTTAAAGCGCAGAATAAGACTGCCCAACAGCGTTTGGCAAAAAAGAAAGCTGCCAAAAAGGCGGAGGAGAAGAAAGCTGCAAAGAAGGCAGAGCAGAAAAAACAACAAGAGAAATTAGAAGCAAATAGGGAAGAACGCAGAGTGATTCGGGAGGAATATTTTGAGAGTGACAATGAGGATGAAATCACATTTACTGCGGACTCTATTGAGGACTTGATTGATCAGATTGAAGGTGCAGATTATCTTCTTGAAAGAAACAATTCATCAAATTATGGAAGGCAAGTAGGGCGAGGGTTTGATTCCACAATTTAACAGTTATAAAAAGTGACAGGAGTATAAAATTATGATATATTGTATGTAACCATCTAGAATGAAAATTCGGGTGGTTACATACATTTTTATATAATTCAAAGGAGGACAAAAAATGACAGGAGCTATTATTGCAGTAATTGTGGTCATTGTTTTGATTGTGCTATTGTGTATGGGATATGTGAAAGCGCCGCCTGATATGGCGTTTATTATCTCAGGTATCAAGAAAAAGTCCAAGGTGGTAATTGGAAAGGCAAGTATTAGAATACCTTTTTTTGAGCGTCTTGACAAGCTGAATCTTAGATTGATTCCTATTGATGTCAAGACAAGTAACGCAGTGCCAACTGCAGACTATATCAATATTAATGTGGATGCAACAGTCAACGTGAAGATTAGTAATCAGCCAGATAAGTTAAGATTGGCGGCTGAAAATTTTTTAAATAAAAATACGGAATACATAGCGGGTGTCGCGCGTGAGGTTCTTGAGGGTAATGTGCGTGAGATTGTAGGGCGTATGCGTCTTGAGGAGATGGTTTCCGATAGACAGAAGTTTGCAGAACTTGTGAAAGAGAACGCGGAGCCAGATTTGGCAGCAATGGGACTGGATATAATTAGTTTTAATGTGCAGAACTTTGTTGATGGAAATGATGTGATTGAGAATCTTGGTATAGACAATATTGTGAAGATTAAGAAAGCGGCAGCGATTGCAAGAGCTGAGAGTGAACGTGATATTAAGGTTGCACAGGCAGCAGCAGATAAGGATTCCAATGATGCAGCAGTGGCGGCGCAGACTGAGATTGCAAAGAAACAAAATGAGCTTGCTATTAAAAAGTCCGAGCTTCAGATGGAGGCGGATACCAAGAAGGCAATGGCAGATGCTGCTTATGAAATTCAAAAAGAAGAGCAACGTAAGACGATTGAAATTACAACAGCAAATGCAGACATTGCAAAACAGGAGCGTGAGATAGAGTTAAAACAGAAGGAAGTTGCAGTAAAGGAGCGTGCGCTTGAGGCGGAGGTAAAGAAACAGGCGGAGGCAGAGAAGTATGCAGCGCAGCAAAAGGCGGATGCAGCGTTGTATCAACGACAGAAGGAAGCGGAAGCGCAGCAGTTTGAGGCACAGAGGATTGCGGAGGCAAAAAAAGCACAGGCGGAGGCAGACCGTTACTCAAAAGAGCAGGAAGCACAAGGTATTCGGGCATTTGGTGAGGCAGAGGCAGCAGCGGTGCGGGCAAAAGGTGTTGCGGAGGCAGAGGCAATACAGGCGAAGGGAATTGCAGAGGCGGAAGCTATGGAGAAAAAGGCGGAGGCATATGCAAAATATAATAAAGCAGCAGTAGCTGAGATGATGATTAAGGTGTTGCCTGACATTGCGGGAAAAATTGCAGAACCACTGTCTCAAATTGACAAGATTACAATTATTGGCGGTGATGGCGCCAACGGAGTAGATCAAGTAGCGAACAACGTTCCAGCGGTTATGACAAAGTTGTTTGAGTCCATGAAGGAGACAACAGGAATTGATTTGGCAAATATTATTAATGCGGAATCTTATGATGCCAGAGTGAACAGAAATATTACTGTAAATGGGCTGGAAGGCGTCAATCTAACTGTTCATCAGAAACCGGAGGATTTAGGAACAGATAATAAGTAATTTATGGTTTATTGTTTATACAGAACTTAATATTTACTGCTAAGTCTATAAGAAAAGGTGCATGGATTTTTACCTGTTATTGGAACGGAGTGAACAGTGACATTTATGGCAGTAAGTTAACATGGTTAAATATTCAGAATATTATATGCAATTTGCAAAATTTATCCATAATTTAATGTTAATATTTCTATTGTGATTACCGATATATATTACGTAAACAGTAATGGATTTTAACCTATAATATTTTAGAAAGGATATGGATATACAATGAATATAAACAGTTCGAGAAATTCCCTATTAAGAGCGAGAAATTTAAGGAGTGCTAGAAGAAGCCGTGCAGGGAAGGTGATTAGCAGCAAGACTTCTAGGACAAACAGCAAATCAAACTCCACTAAAAGAACAACTTCGCCGCTGGCGTCTAAAACACCAACAAAACAGCTTGCAATGTATGAGCAGATGGAAAAGTCTGCGAGCAGTGTACAGGACAGTGTTGAGAAGATGTTAAAAATTGGCAAAACAACATACACTGACGATGAAACAGGCAAGAAGGCACAGGAGAATGACAAAGAGAATTTGATAAAAAATATCAAAGATTTTGTAACAGAGTTTAATGAAGTTTACAATAATCTGTACGATATTGGTGGTGCGGCAAATCTTGCTTTTAAGAAGACACTAGATAGTGTTGTCTCAACCAACAAAAAAGCGTTGGAAGGGATCGGTATTACAGTTTCTAAATCGGGAGAACTTTCGATTGATGAAAAGACTTTGGAAGGTACAGATTTTGAGAAAATAAAAGAAGTGTTTGCAAAAGAGGGCGGTTTTTCAGATAAGGTTTGTGGAAAGATGGAGACAATTGAGAACGCTGCGTCAAATAGTCTTACAACCTTCAGTAAACTTTATGGAGCGACTTCTACCTACAACAAGTATGGAACGAGCAATTCGTACTTTAATGGTTATAGCAGCAGTGGTTACTACAATAACTATAATTATGGGAAGTATGGCAGCAATAGTGGTTGGTATTTCTAAATCGCTGTGAAGCAATAAGGCCGTTGGGATTAGAAAAAATCCTAACGGTCTTTTTGAGAAAACTTTAAATATGCTCAAATTTTTGTTGTTCTTTTTTATCTTTCTTGTTTATGTACATCATTTTATCTGCCCGATTATAGGTGTCTTCCAGATTTTTGTCAGTATTTGCAGTAAAGATGGCATAGCCATATGCAATTTGCATTTTTAAATTTTTGTTTTCGCGATTGCATGCATCAACACTTGATTCCAACATTGCCATATAGTGAGTCATGTCAATTGTGGAGGCTTTCTCAATCAATACGACAAACTCATCACCGCCAACACGATAACACTTTCCAATTCCATTAAAGATCTCATATATGATTGCAGCACAGTTTTTGATATATAAATCACCTGCACTATGACCAAGAGTATCATTGGTATATTTCAGATTGTTGAGGTCAAAATCAATAATTGCAATATCCTCTGGATTTTTTGACAGATGGGAAAAGTCAATATTAAAGCACGTCCGATTGTTCATTCCTGTCATCTGGTCGGTGTATGCAAGTTTCTGATATGCATTTGCTTCCAACCCCATTTTCATAAGCGTGGCTGATTCTTTTGTGGAGGCTAAACCAAGAACAGTGATATAGAGTAGGAAACCGAAACGTCCGAAGGTATTGGCATTCCATGCATCGGAATAAAACCCTATAATATCTAGGAGAAGCGTTAAGCAACATATCATAATACATGCCAGATGAATTTTTATCATGCGAGAATGAGTTCCATTTTTAATTAGTGTCTGCTGATTAGGTTTAAAACACTTGATTTTATCGACTTTTAC
>CASJPF010000025.1 GCA_949383255.1 Lachnospiraceae bacterium
TCTGACGACATTATACTATGATTGCTGCGCAGTCACAGTATATTCATGCCCATTCGGGCAGGTATAATGTCTGACGACATTATACCATGTCCCACAAGATACTGTAAAGCTGTACTCCTATTTTTGTCAGGATTTTGGATTATATTCGTTACTTTTCATACCGCACCATGCACTTGCTGCATGGTGCGGAGCCAGCGCCAAAATGCCTGCTTTGTGGCATTTTGTGTGCATCAATTATTGCAATTCACACCAAATCATCATAAATCAACACGAAATCTAGCGCGAGCGTGAATTATAACTTATATTCGTTACCGCTGTTCACCCTCTTTAATCATATAATTCACAAACATTTTAATATCTGTCAAAACTGCCTCTTTATTGCAGAGATACCCGTCCTTACCGCCAAACCTTGCTGCATATGTAGTCCTAAAATCATATTTTACAGGTGTGCCTTTCAGTTCATTTTTAAAGACTTCGCCTGTCAATGCCTTATATACTTCCGCAGCGGAAACTGGTTCTGTCGCAACATTGAAGCACGTCATATTCTCATTCAGTGCGGTCTGAATGTCCTCCCACAACCGCCCTAGCGAATAAAACTGAAACGTGCTGCGACTGTCTGTAAAGTGCAGTGCTGTAAATCCCAACTTTTTAAACTTTTTCTTTAAAAGGCCTTTTTTCTCGCGGTCAAGCTTTACACAGCGATAAAATCCATTTCCAGCCGCCTCATAACAATCTTCCAACCGAATCGCATCATCCGCTTTTTCCAAAACTTTCAATTCAAGATACTTTTCCTTTTTCAACATAGGAGGAATTATATTCATATAATCATAGATAAAATTCTTCTTAATATTATATCCATACAGCGCAGGCAATCTGACAATCAATGCATTTGGATAGTTTTTTTGCACCCACTTTTCTAAATAATAGCGATTTAGTCCATATGGCTGAAAGCGGTTTTCTTTTCCGCCTTTTCCATCAGACAGCGGGGAATCTTTCTCATCCACACCCACGGGATTGCTGTATACATCTATGGTAGAAATCAGCACAAGACGCTGTGGATTGATTGCTTTTATGTTCTTTTCCGCTTCCAAAATCTGTTCCAAATCCTGCTCTGGCGCATTGTTTGCAAAATACTTTTCCGCCTGCACACCCGCGTAAATAAGAACCTCCGGCTCAAGACCATACGCTTTCTCTATATTCTGTGAATCGTATACTCCCTTAATGCGGTTTCTTGCCCTCGAATAAAGATTGCTTCCTACAAACCCAGTGTAACCTACCAATGCTACCATATTCGTTCCTCCTATAACTTTTCTATACTCTCAAAAACTGCCTTTGTTTTAATATTTCATTTTGTCTAATTATATTCATTGTAAACCATCAAAGGTTTCTTGGCAATGTCATTTTATCTATTTATTGATGTCTAAGTTACAGTTCAGCTTAGGACTTTGCACTACGCTGCAAAGTCCGTAAAAATACATAGTGGTTGAGAAACATCAAGCCATCGCGAAGCAATTATGCATGGCTTGATTCCTGTAACAGGAAGCCAAAGGCTGAATTGTTACATGTCTAAATAGTAACGTCTAAATATCTTTTCCGATGCAGATTCACATTCCCAACAAAAACAAACAAAATGATGAGTAACGCAGATAATGAAATGCCGATACCTGTTTTCAGCCCATACGTACAATATGACAAAACAACATGATGTTTTCCTTCTGGAAGCTCAATTCCCATAAACATATCATTCATTGGATATACTTTGACCTTTTCTTCATCCACACATGCATTCCATCCTTTACTGTAAGGAATTGCAATACATAATATTCGATCTCGATCTGAATCTACATTGCATTCTATTCGATTTGTAGTTAGTGCAATATCTGTGACAGACGCCCCTTTTCTCTGCAAGATACATTCTTCAAAATCAGAAAAATCATAAGAAAAAATTTTTAAGTTGTCCGCAGGAAAACTTTCTGCTTTGGTAAAAGCAATCGTAATTTCCTGCTCCTCTACAGATGTTGCAGCGCCCAGATTTACCCCTGCATTCCCATTGTAAAAGTCCTGTGTAATATTTGCTTCTTTTATCCGATTCTCTGCCGGAATTTTTACTGTAAAACCGCCATTTAAGTCCATATGATCAAAGGATAAATAATTTTCTCCCTTTCTTTCCAATGGAACTTGAAGTGATAAAACCGCACCAGGTTTTAAAATAACCATACCATTTTCAACGTTTCCCTTTTCAATATTCTTAATTTGATATGGTATTTGTTTTAGTCTTGTTTCAGGTATATTCACACGCTGAAGCTTTCCTTCATACGCTTCTATCACCGCGGTATTCAATATAATCTGTTGTTTCTCAAATCCATTTTTCCCCTCATATAGTCCTTCTTCCAGCACAGAATCATAAGAATAGAAAAGAGGAAGTGCATTGCTGTTTTCATACAAACTCCATTCTCCATCTTGCGTTTCTCTCACTTTTTCGTATCCATATGGAATCAAAACATTGGAATCTGTTCGTTTCACCATATATTTTACAGCGGAAAGTGTTTCTAGGATTGTTCTCTGATCAAGTCCAACATTCATATGATTTAGCGAAGAATCTGGATTGACATCCCACTCCAATAACGCATTGGTAAAATAAGGATTTTCTATACTAAAGTACTCTGACACCCCATAATATTGTTGAAACAAGGCAATATTCTGTCCATTTCTTGGCTCTGTAAAAGTTCTCTCATTACTGATGCGATAGATAGTAGTATCATCAATCAGCTCATCCACTACATTGCGTTCCATAACATAAAAGATTTCTCTATCTCTTGCATTGCACTGCCATGCCTTACAGATTGTCATAATCATCACACAAGCAAACAGCAAATTGCACAATGCGCTCATTTTAATTTTTCTTGCAATCGGAAATAAAATACATAAAAATGCTACAATCAGTCCATAAGAAAACATAATAATTGGAAATTGTTCTGTATCCCACCAATTCTTTATCTTTCCATATAAACCCAAAAAGCAAAATAGTCCCGTCAATATTATTTTTTGAACCATATTTAATTCCTGAAGAAAGTCCCACTGCATCACCACCAAATATGCAATATAAAGTATAATGACTATTTCCCATCTATCATAAACAGCGCCAAATCCTGACATAATACAACTAACTGCTGGAATCCATGTAAGCAAAATTAGCATACTAATATTGAGCTTTTCTTGTTTTCCTTTTGTTGATAATAAAGTACATAATACTGCGATTACTCCAATTGTCGCGACAGAAAGCACCTGTCCATTAGTCTGTGGGAAAAACAAATTTATCAAAAAATTTTTTATCTCTTTCCATGAATATATCAGATCAAACTGTGTCTGCACATATGCTCTATTGCTGTTAAGAAAACCTAGAACAGATGGCAAAAATATAAAAGCTGCCAGTGCAAGCCCTAAAAGATACTCTATAACCATCTCGAATATTTTTATAAAACTGCTTTTCCACTGCTCATGCATTTTAATCAATCGGTATATTACATATATCCCCAAAGCGATTGAGCCAATATAAAGATAATAAAATCCACAAAGAGCAAATAAAAATGTACTCATAAAAAGTATTCCTTTTCTCTTCTCTTTTAGAACTCTCTCCCCACCTAACAACATCATAGGAATATACATCATCGCATGAACAAAAATTATATGAATATTGGCTTGCAATGTAAAACCACTAAAAGTATAAACAAACGTTCCTATTACATATGCGCTTGTTTTCAATTCATTATTATGTTCTCTCACAAACCATAAAAACGCAATTCCGCCTAAATAGACCCTAAAATAAAACAAAAACGAATAAAAAAAGGGTAAACTGGCCTCTGGTATCAAAGCACTTAGCAAATAAAAGGGATCGCCAAAACCATGCCAGTTTAACGCTGTGATCAAGTCATCTCCCATACCTAAACTCAACTCAAACAATGGAACCGTCAGATTTGACATAAAATTACGTATCATCCTACTAATATACAACATAACGGGATACATCTGTGTTACCGCATCCCATCCTCCCAGCGCTGCATATCCATTACTGCTCATATCATAAATCTTCGGAACTGCATAGCCCCAATAACATATTGAGCAGGCAAGATAAACCTGATATTTTTTCCATAATTTTCCTGGCAAATTCATAATTATACTCCTCATCATTTCTTTATTGACATCACTTATCTCTCGACAAAATTTCCCAGAAAAAATATCTCGGTCGATGTTTTGTCTCTAAATAATTTCTGCCCACATACTCTCCAATAATGCCAAGAGACAATAGAATCGCTCCGCCAAGAACCCAAATCGACATTAATATAGAAGACCATCCACTAACTGTATAGCCAAAATAATGCTCGTATATAATGTGTATAATCATGCCCACTCCCACCAACAAAGCCAGAATACCCATCGCAAAAACCATCCGAATTGGCTTGATACTAAAAGATGTGATTCCGTCTGCTGCCAATGTAAACATTTTTGACAGAGAATATTTTGATTTTCCTTGCATTCGCGGAAATACATCAAAATGCACAACCGTAGATTGTAAGCCAATATTAGGAATAATACCGCGAAGAAATAGATTTACCTCATCATATTCTGCCAAAGCATTCAGTGCTTTAGTGCTCATCAATCTGTAATCTGCTGAATTTTCATAAATATCACATCCCATTAGCTGCATAATCTTATAGAATAAAGTTGCTGAAAATTTTTTAAAAATCCCATCTGTATTTCTTGAATTACGCACGCCATAAACAATCTCATTCCCATCATTATACGCCTCGATAAACCATTCCATTGCGTTGATATCTTGTTGCAAATCCGCATCAATTGTAATTGTATAATCACAATATTTTCTGGAATACATCATACCTGCAAGAATAGCATTCTGATGTCCCCTGTTATGTGCAAAGCGAAGCCCTTTTATTTCTTCATTCTTTTTATACAATTCTTGAATAATCTCCCATGTCCTATCCTTTGAACCATCATCTACAAACACAATCCGACTTTTATTGGATATCAATTCTTTTTGTGTCAATTTATGAAGCTTGTCCAATAATTTTGCAGCCGAAATTTCCAAAGCTTCCTCCTCATTGTAACAAGGAACCACAATATAAAGAATCCCTTTTTGTCTATCACTATTCATTTCTTCTCTATTCCTTCCCTTCTTTGTCTGTCCAAAAACAATAAATTTGTCACTGTATTTTATCTGTCCCTTTTTCTTATCTCCCAATGTGCTTATCATACCCGTTTATATTTGATTGTAAATCATTCTATACTTGTTGGCAATCTCATTTTATCAGAAACCTTCCACTCTATTATATTACGCATAGTATCCCCTCTAACCATCCAAAATTCTTTCGCCCATGCGAATCGAGCAGGGAAAAGCCATCTTCCCCTACTCGCGCGCCGGGCACCTGTCAGCTTTGCTGACATTCTTCCTTTGGGTGCCCATGTGCATAAAAAACCAGGCACAAAACAATCCTTTGCCTGGTTTTATAGAAAACTCTCATATTGATTTAATAAGTCACTTCCCCGTCATGGTCAATTATCGATACGTAAGACACCCCTTCAAGAGCACTTAGTTTCTGCACGAGACCGCCGCCGTCCTTTACTCGCAGCTCCATCACAATACTCATTCGTTCGGGCGCAATATTCCTCGATTTTACCTTAAAATATTTCGTGTATTCTGTCACTACCTTACTGATATCCTCCTCCATATCGCAGTACATCGTCTGCACCATCAGTATCATTGGTGCCTGCGCAGCAGGAAACTTATCCAACACAAAAATCATTGCTGTCACAATTACCGATAAAATACCAGCCACATTAAATAATCCTACACCGCAAATAATTCCTATTGCTAAGGCCCAAAACATAAAAACCAAATCTAAAGGGTCTTTTACCGCCGTCCGAAATCTGACAATGGACAATGCACCCACCATACCAAGAGAAACCACAATGCTGGACTGAATTGTAATAATAACCGCGGCCGTGATCATTGCAGTTGCCGCAAGTGAAATATTAAAGCTTTTATTATAAAAATTTTTTCTTGCAAAAATTCGATAGATAAAATAAATATACAATGCAAAAATCAAAGTGATGGCAAAAATCAATATCGTTTCCGACAAAGATAAGTCAGCCACCGCAAATGTATTGACAAATGACTTTTTTAAGATATCATTGAACTTCATAGCATATTTCCTCCTGCAATGCTGTATTTCCTGCACATATAATATTTGGAGTACGTCGTCTGGCGCAAGCCTTCTGTCTGAACCGCCGAATAGATAAAATCTGGAAGCAGTTCGTCAAACTTAACTTCCAAAATATGTTCTCCCAAAGGCATAACTGGCCTTGAGACAATATTGTTATCCAGAAATCCTTCTATGAAGCTGCAAGAACGTATATTTGTATCAAATGTTACTCTAACATTGCCATCTCTATATACAAAAGGAATTCTGTCATATTCAACAATCACTTTTGGTCTCAAAAGTCGTATATTCTGCCACAAACAAAACTTACGATACACATCTGCCTCCACTGCGTCCATATCTACTGGCAAACCTTGCATTATCTTCCTACACAGTGCTTCATCAATCCTGCATGAAAGTTTTCTCGTTTTACCACGCTCTTTTTTCTTTAATTCTAATCGAATATATGTTTTATCATCATTATAAATCCTCAGCCGAAATTTCTCGCGCGGGTCATTTCCATTAATATTGTCATAGAGACAGCGTTCCTCATAATCATCAAAATATAAACTTCTTATTCTGTATTTCTTATTATCACCAGCATATTTATCATATTCCATCAGTCCTTGTATTTTATTTCCAATCAATGCCAACTGCTGCCCAGAACAGATATATTTATATTCATGCCTATACTCACTCATATGATATCTGCCCCCACTCACTCTTTAAATAATCAAGGCGCTGCTCGATAAATGTCAACAATTCTTGCACGTCTGCCATATATGCTTCCTGCTTTTGAGCGAGTCCTTTTGCATCCGAAAAGATATTCCAGCGAATCATATTACAATCATTTGACTTCGCAATCAGTTCCCTATTCTGATAAAGCATATTCTCTGCATATTTTCTAAGCTGCGGTTCAAATTCTTGAAAAAATATCTTTGCCACTTCTTTTCTAAAATCCTCATGCTGATACAAAGCATACCAAATATCAGAATCTTTCTCCTGCGACGCAGCATATAATCCAACAGGATCATGCAAATTAATTCCAGAATTGGTGATACCAGACGCAGCAATGGACTTATCATAATCCCAACAAGGCCCCGCAAAAAATTTGTCACTGATGCTGTCATCATATTTATACAAATACTGACTTGTAAAAGAAGCATCCAAGTTTTTTACAAACTCCTCAAGCAAATACTTCCGCGCAAAAGAATCCATATCAATATAATCACTGTATGCCGCGCCAGTATAAGGACTATGGCCATCTTTAGAAAAAATTGCATCTTCAAAATCTTGATAGCGATTGGCAATATAAGAAACTTGCTCATAGGATGCATATTTAGGACTTGTAAATACCACTGGCTGCATTCGAGACGTAAGAAATCCACTCGCCTCCAACCCATAACGGTCACTCGAATCAAGCTCTAACAAATACCCACCAGAAATATTATCGGGCTCTTTTGGTATTTGGTATCCTTTGGTGCTAAAAAGCCTTCCTTGAGGCTCCATAAAAAACTCCATTGAATCAAGAGGCACGTTGTCATTTAATGCTTTCACTTCATCTTCCAAGTCCCGCACAGAAACTCTATTTTTTCCCACTTCAATCTTTTCCGTAAGCAGATAGTTTCCGAGAAAATTGCCGTTTGCATAGACATCAACATACTGTGCGTCTGGCGTGTATGCCAAATCTAAAAGTTTCGCCATAGAAAAGGCTGTCGCATTTCTAAGAAGCGTATGGTCAAAAGCATTTGCAATTAAAATCCACTTTTTTGCTGAACCCATACCAAACAGATCTGCTTTTTTTTCTAATTTTATGGTGTACGATTTCTTATCGGTGTCTTCAAAGGAAGAATTGCCGCGGCAGTGTATCTCCTCAATATTACCCTCAAAATATTTGTGTCCCTTTCCATCTAAAAACAATGCTGCTCCAGACTCCGAATAATCTTTTGCCGCATGGAGCTGGTCTAACATCCCTGAATCTGTTTCCAGAAAAAGTGCAGGAATCTCAGAAGTATACATCACTTCCAGTGCATAGTTCAAACTGTCCGGTGAATCGTCTGTACACACTGTATACTCTCCCTGTAAAAAACGATACTTTCCACCACTCTTTATTTTTTTCCCATCAATATAGACAACCTCTGTGCCAAAAATTTCTAAGTCCAACTTTTTTCCCTGAAATGCTCCTGGCAGAAACAAATAATATTTGTTGTTTTGCTCATCCTTCCACCACTTAACGTTAACATTCTTCTTCACCTCAACAGAAAGCGCAAACGCTCCCTCAGAAACTGTGGTCTGCTCTGTACTCACAGAACTTCCCTCTGTAAAATCTAGCACTCCAATTGTGGCTGTCAGCAAAAATAGCAATAGTATTATCACTGCTCTTCTATAATTTCTAAAACAAATTTCCATCTATGCCGCACCTTTAACCGATTCACTCAAACTTGTTCTAAAGTATAAATCGCAATGAATCACATCACAACATACTTAGACTCTTTTTAACAAAATTTTAAAGCAATTTATATTTTGTTTATAAATCTCTTTTTCATTTTCTGCAAAAAATAAGAAATGATGCATCGGCTTTTTATTTCTGACACATCATTTCGCTTTTTACCCATTATTCACACATCTTTACAACCCATATATCATTGATTTTTTGTACACATCCACTATGGGGATACGCTGGCATATTCTGATAAATCTCTGTCTGCATAATTTCCTCTTTCTTATCAAATCGCAGATCCGCCATCTCATACCCAACAAACATTTTGATAAAATTATCTCTCACACTCATTGTGATAAGACCATTCTCAAACGCAACACCATCAAGCTCTCTAAGGTCCTCCGCATTGAGTACATCAACTTCCACGCTGCTTGGATTATCCTTATAATGAAATTCTCCCAATATCTCAATGCTGTCCCCTTCCTCGAATCCTGGGGTTGTCTCAACCATAGCAATCACCCTATTAAAATATTGCTGCACGCGCTCTGTCGCAAAATTTGTCCTCAAATATGCGCGATTCGCCAAAAGATAATCCGTATAGCCACTCACAAATATCGTAGACACTGTAATAATTACAAGCAAATAACGCATTATCTTTCTCCATCTCACGGGTATTGGCTTTACATGCCAGTCCTCCATACAGTACTCCAAAAGCGCCAATACCAATATATAAATCAGTGCATAAGCATACAACATCAGCATAGAGTAGCTTACTTCTGGTGCCATAAAATAGATAAAGGCTGCGGCCAGCGGAACCAAAAAGCACAGAACGATCAACATGAAAAACGTAAGCTTGTCTTTATATAGTTTTCTCTCAATCGCAAGATATACAAATAATACAATCGCAAGAATACAAGTAATAACATTTGCTACCTGTGCTGTACTACTTACAAACGCAAATGGTTTCCAAAGAAAGTATTCCAAAAAACGCTTATAACAGCGCGCAATTAAAATTGGCATCTCACGAATTGCAATCTGTCCCATATTTCCCACACCGCCATATGTCTCATTATCAATGTTAGGATATATAATATGGGAAAGTTTCATATACAGAAAAACACTTATGCCAAGTACTATCACACACAGGATTCCCTTTTTCAATATTTCAGGAAATTTTTTGTTGTGATAAATATCAGAAATCATACCAAGTAACATCAACGTGATCGCCAAACTCGCATAACTTTGGTAGGTTCCAAGTGCACAAATTAGCAAGCCTATAGAAAGCAGCCACCCATATCGATACTTTCGCAATAAATATACAGACAGCGTTACCATCAAAATACCGATTCCAGAAGTATGCGCCATAAACATAAAGGACATTGTACTAACCACGCTTGGAAACGTCTCAAGCACCACCGCTGTAAGAACTGCACTCGTAGTACTTTTTAATTGCAAAATTTCCAAAACCAAACATGCCGATATCGCAATACACAATATTAATAAAAAGCCATGCACAGCCGGCACACTAAATCTTCCCCCAAGCGGATGGATATACTTTAAAAACCATCTCCCTAAGTAATCACCACTGCCATAAGTTCCCATACTGTTCGCATCATCCCAATTGAGAAACTTGTGTGTAAGCATATAAAAATGCGTAAGCCATCCCACAATAATGCCTGATAAAAAACATATTCTTGTATGTTTTGGAATCTTTTTATTTAACTGCTCTAACAAATCAAAACTCATTGAAATGATACCTTTCCTGTCTCAACGCAAACGTTGTCCCCACAACATATGCATCTGCCTTATAAAAATTAAGATCACAATCCATATTTTTTTGTATTTCATCTTGCCGAAATACAAAGAGATATGTGTCATCTGGATTGCGCAACGCTTCTTGTGTATCCTCATCTACACCGATTCCCCGCGCAAAATAAAAGTTATTCATTGTGAGCCTATTGTCCATTGCCCACCTTGATATCTCTAATATCTCTTTATTTTCAAAGCTATTTGACACCCAAACCAAATGTTTCAGACTTTCTCTCTCTGAAAGTTCCTCCCAAACTGGATCTTGGAAAGGTGAAACATATATTTCTTTTTTTGCAAATTGCTTTCTCAAATCCACAAGTCTGCCGCTAATGTCAAATACTTGAAGAAAACAACAAACCGCTATTGTGACAGTCCCAGCAGTAACTGCTGTTTTTCTGTATTGCAGCCTACTTTTTTCCAAAACGCTATCCCATAACTTCGCATTACAGACAATCACAACAATATATATCAAATAATTTACCGGCCAGATAATTCTTCCTGTAGCGCGGAAAATGCTCCAATAATGCGTCAGCGTACTACTGTCTGTAAGCACAAACAAAAGTTTATCATTCCAAGTCACTATAGGAGATGCCGCAAACACAATTAATCCCACCGACACTATCACTCCAACTAAGATCTCTATCCAATTCTTTTTCATGCACTTACTCTTGTTTTTTATCAACTCTAAAACCACAAAAATAACCGCAATCGACATTAGCACAAAAATTCCAAGTCCAAGATATGCAAATCCCTCATACTGCAACTCGTTGTACATCGGAAGTGCATCAAAAAAACGAGAATATCCTTTCTCATTAAAAAAACCATTTAAATTAAAACTGCACTCCCCCAATCCCTTATCATTCGATACTGCACGTGTCGAAAATCCTCCCAGCAGATAGGTGCTGATAAAGAGCATACTGGCAAACGACACCCCAGGAAGCAAATACTTCCATTGAAATCTTTTTTCCCTCAAAATACTACATAAAATATATCCACACAAAAATGCACCGCACATTGGAAGAAAATACATATGCACGGCTGCTATAAGCGCCCCTAAAATGCCCCAGCACAATATCGTTTTTTTGGTATTTTGATAATCTTTTCTATTTCTAATGTATAAATAAACAGCAGCGAGGATCAGCCAATGCCCGCTGAGTGCAGTATGTTTAAACATCCGTTCAATTACAATCGGCGACACCACAAAAAAAACGCTACCAATCAGTGTCTGTATTTCTCCAATAGAAAATTCCCGTAATATTTTAACAGCAAAAAATCCATGTAATGCAAAACAGGCGATTCCCCACCATCCAAAATATTGAAACGTATCCGGCAGAATAAAAGAAAACATTTTAAAAAAAACGGCCAGTACAGGTATCGAGTCTGTAAAAATAATAGAGGTGTAGGAAGGATAAGCCAAATTGTCTGTAAGACCAATCGGAAAAGTCCAGTCACCACGTCTATAAAAACACCAGCCTAAATAATGCTGTGTCAAATCTCCTTTCCCCAACAGCCAGTCATCATAGAAGGGATTTAATACATCAACTCCATATAATGCTATAAACACCACAATGCCAATCATAGAAGATAATATATATAATATACCATCACTATTTCGTTTTCTGCGCATACTTTCTTTCCTTTTCCAAGTAATTTTTCGTTACTATTCACAGCCTAGAAGCCGCTCATAGTAACGATTCGGGACGATATTCAGAATTTTGCTTTCGCAAAAATCGCCCCTCATTTCTGAATCATGTTCTCACGGAATGCGCAGTTCAGCGCATTCCTGTCCCGTGAAAAGTAATAATTTCTCATAATCTAGTACCATTCTAACCACTCTTATCACAAATTGCAAGAAATTATTAACCTTACTTGTCTTTTATCCTCTTTCCTTTTATACTATAAGAAGCAAGAGCTGCTTCTTATAGTCGATTTACGGTGCAAAGGACGCGCCTTTTATCAGAGGTAAAGGGCAACTTCTGATAAGATATAATATGCCTATGAATATCTGTAAGCATACAGACACAGACTAAATATATCGGTTTGCAAAAATATTATACATGACAGAAACGGAGGATCACTATGATAACAGTATTATTAAACTGGGGATATATTTTTATTATCACATATCTGATTGGATTAGGATTTTTTAAGCTATTATCAATTCTTTTAAAAAGACCATTTACCATTACTTTTTTTTCCTCGATATTATGTGGTATTGCAGTCACTACTGTTTACGCCCAGATGCTAAGCCTTTTTTGCAAAATCGGTTTTTTTGCGAATTTATTTCTCGTTATACTCTGTATTGTTACAGTAATTATTTATCCCCGTTCTTTTTATAAAAAAACGCTGCAAAAAATAAAACTTACCTTTTTTTCTTGGCAAGGATTGTTATATATTGGTCTGATTCTTTTTATTGCCTTTTATACATCGCGCGGTACTATCCACACAGATACAAGCTTGTATCATGCACAGGCAATTCGATGGTACGAGGAATATGGTGTTGTAAAAGGTCTTGGAAACTTGCAATGGCATTTTGCATACAACAGTTCCTATTTTGCATTTGCATCTCTATTTAGTATGCAATTCTTGTGTGGTCAATCACTTCACTGTACAACAGGCTTTATTGCCATTATTTTAATACTATGGTCTATACATCACCTGCGCGGATTTCTCACCCATACAAGTCATCTGTCGGATATGTGTTGTGTTGGTATCCTTTTCTATGCGCTTGTCAACCTGACCGGATGTATCTCTCCAGCCTCCGATTATGCCTCCATGTATATGGCGCTCTATTTGATTGCCCGTTGGTGTGAAACAATAGAACAATCCCCTCATAACGTTGATGCATTTGCACTTTTAAGCGTTTTTTCAGTGTATGTAATGACTCTCAAACTATCCACGGGATTGCTAATTTTGCTCGTAATCTTTCCGCTGGTATGTCTTATCAAAGCCAAACGCATCAAGGATATTTTAATTTATTTTTCTCTTGGTCTCTTGACAGTGATACCTTTTCTCATTCGGAATGTCATTATATCTGGCTGGCTTTTATATCCATTTGCCGCAATTGACTTATTTCAGTTCGACTGGAAGATGCCAAAAAGATATGTGATGATTGACTCTGCCACCATAAAAGTATGGGCAAGGTGTTTGTATGATCCGAACTTAATTAATATGCCTTTCCAAGAATGGCTGCCTATATGGTGGAATGCGCAAGAGCGCTATGCTCAGATGCTCATTCTAACCAACCTACTCGCCCTTGTTTTAGATATCGCAATATTACTGCACAAAATAATAATCAAATCCAAACTATGTTGGAATACAATACTGCTCAATCTGTGCACTTTTGCCTGCCTGATTTCCTGGCTATTTTTGGCGCCATTTATCCGATATGGTCTTGCATTCCTTCTTGCAGTCCCTATGCTTTCTATTGGAATGTGGCTGGGAATGTGGCCGAAAAAAACAGAACCAAGCAGCTTTTACAAATTATTTTCAGGCAGTATTGTGTTTCTTATGTTTTTTGTGCTCACGCCATATTGGGATCATTACTTTGTAGATGATATTGTATTTATCAAACAAAATTTAAAGCAGCCTTATTATATCTGTCAAAAAGATTATGACACTTCCGCAATGAAAGAATATGATATGAATGGAATTGTCATATACTGTCCAGAAGAGGGACAGATTACAGGTTATGACTATTTTCCTTCGTCATCATATGATTATATGATTCAACTCACAGAACTCAGAGGAAAGGCCCTCAAAGATGGATTTCGATCCCTAGAGCGAGAATAGACATAAGGAACAATGCCTTATGTCAAGATTTTCTGATGCTACGAGTGCTATAGAATGTGTTTGAAAACAGGAATAATTTTTTCAAACACATTCTAGTGCTCCATCCAGACAGAAATTAGAGTTGTGCATTGCATGGTTCGTGCCAGTGCTAGGCAGAATTTCGACGGCGATGCGGTTGCATCGTCTAGAAATTTTAACGACGCAACGGTGCGAAACAGGCGGTTCATGAATCTAATTTCTGACCAGATGGAGTAAGTACTCCACCCGGTCAAAATTCTATCTAACTGGATCACTAGTCTTCACATATACAAATATGTTGCGCAAAGTCCCACAAATTTTTAAATAAACATTTTTTATACTTATCTTGCAGTATCTCTGAAACAGGGTGGCCACTCAGAACTAATGCATATTTACA
Source organism: Lachnospiraceae bacterium (assembly GCA_949383255.1). Taxonomy (GTDB): domain Bacteria; phylum Bacillota; class Clostridia; order Lachnospirales; family Lachnospiraceae; genus COE1. The sequence goes on from CASJPF010000025.1 coordinate 14,672, forward strand.
TCCTGCGTTGAATGCCGTCATCAAGTCTGACTCTTTATCCCCAACCATATAAGACTGCCCCAAATCAATCTTCCACTCTGCCACTGCACGGTCTATCAAGCCAGTATGTGGTTTTCTACACAGGCATTTATCCTGTTCCACATGAGGACAATAATAAAAAGCATCAATCGCTGCATCATGCCTGCTTAAGATTGCATTCATATAATGGTGAAGCTGTTCAACGTCCTGTTTTTTGTAATATCCTCTGCCGATACCTGACTGATTCGATATCACAATGAGTTTGTATGCATGCGCTTTTAGCAGTCTTAATGCTTGAAATGTTCCATCTATAAACACAAGTTTGTCTGTCTCATGCAAATAATCTACTTCAACATTCAAAGTCCCATCCCTATCCAGAAAAACTGCCTTATCCATTTTATCTTATCTCCTATGGCCTATCCTGACAACGCTTGAATCACTTGCTCCACGCTTACCTCATCTACACATTGATACCTTCCTGTTTTCAACAGATGCTCCTTGCACGCAGCAGTAATTTTCTCATATGCACAGCCCGCACAGTCCTTCTTTGCACTGCATACAATAATTGGTTCATGTCCCTTACAGTCACGTTCACAACGATATGGCAGAAACCTGCCGTATGCAAACTCTCCAAAAATACAAACACCCTTTGTATTTACTGCAGCCGCAAAATGAATGCCGCTGGTATCATTACCTACTAACAATTCGGCATTCCGAATGATTTCAGCAAGCTCAAACAGTGTTGTTCTTCCAAACAAATCATGTACTCTTTCCTTAAGTTCTTCCCGTTTCATTGCCTCCACAAACTGCCGAAATAGATATGCTTCATTTTGTCCTCCACACAAATACAAATCCATTTCTTTTTCCTTGACAATGTATTCGCCAACCTGCGCATACCGCTCAATTGGCCACATTTTTTTCCCAGAACTTCCTCCCGGGAAAATAACAGCATATGGCTTTGGCGGTATGATTTCCTGACGGACATGTGCTTGTGGAAGAGACGGGTATCCCGCATAAAAATCAAATCCAAGCCCTCTGATAAAGGCAGCATTTCTCTCAAGCTCCATCAGGTTCTTTCCTCCCGACGGAATCAGTCTATCATAAGTAGCATCTAATTTTTTACGAATATACCGAAACGCTATAAATCTGCTTAGATTCATTCTGGATTCATCCGCCACAAAAGCAATTTTTTCTTTTGCTGGAATGTTCCTAGCCAAAAGATCCATATCAATCGTGCGAGAATATTCTGTCTGTAGCAATGTATGAAACATTCTTTTATGAAAACGCCTCCAAATTTCTTTTTTATATTGATTATCTGCTTCAAACTTCTTACTCTCTATTGATATCACTTCATCAAAAAATCCTGTATTCTTTGCGATATCGGTGCAAAAAGCATTGCATACCAAAGTAATCTTCTGTCCTTTATACAACTTTTTATACTGTTCTGCGCTGTCAAGCCAAATCAAAAAATCTCCAATCGCATCAATTTTTATGATAATTATCCCCTGTGCACCACGGGCAGCAGGTCTTTGATTTTTTAGTCCTACTACCCGAAATTGTGTAAACCAGATATTGATCCATCTGCAGGCTTTGTCACATACACTTCGCCATGCCATATCATTCAAAATCCTCCATCCAAAATCCCTGTTCCTGCAGCCCTTTTTCTATCAATCCACAAAGCGTATGAATTAATAAAATATGCATTTCCTGAATCCTCGGCGTATTCTCCGAAGGAACATTCAGCAGGTAATCCGCTATTAACTTTATCTTTCCACCTGTAAGACCAGTCAGCCCAATCGTGTGTATGTTCTGCTTTTTTGCCTCCTGTAAGGCATTGATTACATTTGCAGAATTACCACTGGTTGATATACCAATTAATACATCTCCCTCTCTTCCAAGTGCTGCAACCTGTTTAGAGAAAATATTCTCATATTCATAATCATTTGCAATCGCTGTCATCACTGTCTGATTTGCATTCAATACAATTGCTGCGATTCCTCTGCGCTCCATCTGATATCTTCCCACAAGCTCTCCTGCCATATGCAGTGCGTCTGACGCACTTCCGCCATTCCCGCATATCAAAAGCTTATTTCCTCTCAAGTATGCACCTATACAGACCCGCGCCACTTGTTCTATTGCTCCAATCAGTGCCTCATCACGCAAAAGTTTTTCTTTTGCTATAATGCTCTCCTGGATATTTTCTCTAATATAGTTCAGCATACACTTCTGCCCTCCACTGCTCTTTTTATTTTTTCTATGATATTTGTTGTAGAGCATCCATCTACCATACTGACATAATCAACTCTGCCTCCATAGACAGCGGTGTGCTCCATCTCTGGAATCTGTACCCCTGCATAATCACCGCCTTTCACAACAATATCAGGCTGTATTCGGTCAATAATACGACATGGCGTCCTATCCGAAAAAATGCATACATAATCTACACTCTCAAGCCCTGCAATGACAACTGCCCGTTCCTGTTCTGGCACAATTGGTCTAAAACTGCCTTTGAGTGCCCGAACAGAACTGTCCGAATTAAGCAGCACTACTAGAATATCCCCTTTTGCCTTTGCCTCCGCTAAATAGGTAACATGTCCTGCATGCAGAACATCAAAACATCCACTTGTAGATACAACAATCTGTTTCTGTTGTCTTGCTTTCTGTACTTCTTGTTCAAGCTCATCCAAAGTTATAATCTTTTTTCTCATTTAATTTCTCCATCAACTCATCTCTTGTGACAACTGCTGTCCCTCTTTTCCCTATAACAATTCCTGCCGCAATATTGGCTAAAATTACCGCCTCATCAATTGTAAGTCCACTCGCAAGCCCTAATGTAACTGCGCTAATTACAGTATCGCCGGCACCTGTAACATCAAACACTTGAACTGCCTTGGAAGCGTAATCTCTTCTATTACTGCCGTTTTCAAAAATGGATATCCCCTCAGAGCCTCTTGTCACAATGATGCATTTCGCCTTGGATCGCTCCAAATAAGCTTTACCTGCCCTATCTAATGAATCCAAATCCCCTATCTGAATATTGACTGCGTTTTCTAATTCCAGGTTATTTGGCTTAACAAAACTCGCATTCTCAAAAGCATCAATATGTCGGCTTTTGGAATCGACTGTAACAATAACATGATTTATATTGCAAAGATGAATTATCTTTCTCACAAACTTTGAGTCGTCCAACACACCCTTACAATAATCTGAAAGCACTACAGCATCCCACTCAGATATGTGAGATGCAATATATTCAAAAATTTTTGTACAAACGTTCTCCTGTATTGGGCTGTTATCTTCTTTATCCACCCGCAAAAGCTGCTGCGCCTTCGTCGCAAAACGTATCTTAACAGTAGTCAGGCGATCTCCATCTGCAAAAATACCCTCTGTATCAATAGAGGCATTTCTCAAAAACTCCCTGAGCCATATCCCACTGTCGTCCAATCCCGCTACGCCTGCCATAGCAAGTTTTCCACCCATAGCATGCATATTTAATGCCACATTGGAAGCTCCCCCTGCACTTCTCTGTGTTCCTTTGTAATTTAAAATAGGAACCGGAGCCTCCGGTGATATTCTGCCTACTTTTCCCAGAATATATTCGTCTACCATCAAATCTCCAAGCACCAAAATCCGCTTCTTATGAAAATTATTTAGAACAGCATTTGCCAATCGATCCTCTCGCATAAAGTTATAATCCTTTCCCAGAACATGTATTGTTGTCTGTTTCTGCTTTCTCCTGATCGCTTCTACTACCACGTTCAATATTTGTTTCTCGTTCAATATAGATAGGACGATTCTTTACCTCCATATAAATTCGTGCAAGATACTCCCCAATTACCCCTAATGTGGTGATAATCACCCCCCCCAGAAACAGAAGGACAATCATAATGCTGTTGTAACCAGTTCTAGGAACAAGTGGGTTTTTGAGCGCGGCAATACCAATTGTAGCAGCATACAGAAAAGAAGCAATTGTAATGATTATACCGAGATATATCACTCCGCGCAAGGGCGTTGTCGCAAAAGCGATAAATCCATTGTAAGCATAACGCAACAATCCAAAAAAACTCCATTTGGTGTGCCCTGCAACCCGCTCAACATTTTCATACTCTATCCACTTGTTTTTAAATCCCACCCAAGAATAAATTCCTTTTGTAAAACGCTCTCGTTCACTCATTGACACAATGGAATCCACAACAGTTCTCTTCATTAAACAGTAATCTGTACTTCCTGATATCAAATCTAAGACAGTAATATAATTAATAATCGAGTAAAACGCCTTTGAAAAAACACTTCTTATCAAAGGCTCTCCTTTTCTGGATACCCGCCTTGCAGTAGCTCTGTCATATCCTTCTTTTTCAATTGCGTCAATCATTTGTACTAACAATTTGGGTGGATGCTGTAAATCTGCATCTATAAGTGCAACGTAGTCGCCAGTGCTTTTGCTTAATCCTGCATAGATTGCCGATTCTTTTCCAAAATTTCTTGAGAGGGCAATATACTGTACCAGCCCTTCATTTGCAGTTTCTACCACCCTTTTAATTTCGTCTAGTGTATTATCTTTACTCCCATCATCAACATATGTGATGATAAAATGAAAAGCAGGAAGTTCCTGAAAAACTTCCTTAACAGCATTATAAAATAATTTGATACATTTCTCTTCATTATAACATGGTACGATTAATTCTATTGTTTTCATGCGTTTTCCTTCAATCTTAGTTTCCTTCACTCCTGTCGCTTTTCTATACCAATTATGGCTTGTCCTTCCCATAAGTTTTTCCCATTTTAACTGGATAATGGAATATTTTCAACACAACATACCATACAATCATTAAAAACGTATACTGTGTATACCAAAAATGATTTAGAAAATATAAATCTCTGTTTTTTATTGTCAATTTTACCGCCTCCAAAACCACAGGTACCACCAAACCACAATATGGTATAAAAAACAATTTTCTTTTACGAAGCCCACTTTCTTTTTTGCTTCGTTGTGCAAATCCTACGCCTTCTGTTTGGAATAAATTATTTTTAACACGCCACTTCAGTTTACTCAAATATGTTTTTTTATCTAATCCAGCGCGATGACATATAAAGTCCTCTTTCATTACTACTGCACACATTGTTTGTTGAACCATATTAGAAAAAATATTAGCGGCAAAACTTTTATTTTTCCCATCTCTATAATAAATCGCACGTGCTGTCTCAATCTCAAACATATTTCCCAAAGCATCAAACAAAGGAAGCACTGTACACCCCTGAAAGCTTAGCAATATTCCATTTCCAACATCTTTATGTTTATATTGTCTTGTTAAATCCTCTATACGATTGTATCCATTATATCGGTAAACAAAATTGGAAAATGGGTCACCTATAAAATTTGCATATCGTACTACTCCATTTTCTCCCTGTTTGCACACTTGACCTGTCGACACAATATTTTTAACAAAGGGATAGCTTTCCATAATGCTAACTCTGTTTTTTAATGAATTCATATTAATAAAAGACTCATCCGAATCAATAAAAATTCCATACCTACCCTTTGCAGCCAATAACCCTTGCTGTTTTGCAAATTCCGGCAATTTTCTCGCATTGTGTATCATTACTGCATCATATTTCTGTGCTATCTTTGCTGTTCGATCTGTAGACCCCCCATCGACAAGTAATATTTCTATTTGTGTCTGATCAAATTCCTGTTCTCGAATGCTTTTCAGTGAATCCTCCAGCGTTTTCTCCGAATTAAAAGTAGGCATTATAATCGAAATACTATATACGTTCTCTATTCTCTGCTTCTTCACCCTATTCAAAACCTCCATACTTTACCAACCCCGAAGAATCCTAATTAATCGAAACCATGTTTTAGGACACTTTTTCCAAAATAAAATACTCCAATAAATTCCCCAATCTTTGCATCCCTTTTTAGGAATTCTTTTCAAATCACTGATATACTTATCATATAGCCTGTGTATTTCAGCAAAATAATCGCCTCTTTCTCGTTCATTTTTTTCATGCGCATACACCATAAACCATGACCGTAGCACTACCAGATATCCTCCCGGCAAAACTGCATTGTATACATCCTCCCATCCAAGTGTTCTATAATAGTCCAGCTCTTCTTCCAAAGCATATACATAATGTTTGACATGCAATGACACTGTACTTTTATGACTTAGTGACATTGCACAAACTCGATACAATATATGAATCTGATTTGTAACCACAATTTTTTTTGCCATTCCAGAAACACGACTTGCACAGAAAGAATCATTAAAGTAATGTGTAGGCATTTTTTCCTTTACTTTCATAAAGGCTTCCACCATCTGATCCATAAAGGCTTTCTTGAATAACATTCCCCAGAAAAATCCAGGACGTACATCTGTATTACAACGATATCTTAATCCAAAATCATGTCCGGACATTATTTGCGGTTTTCCAAGAATATCTTTTGATAAGTTTTCTTCCCAGTTATAATTGCTTATTTCTGCAAAATCATTCACTCTTCTGTTAAATGTTGTAACTACTTCCGCATCGGGATAAGAATCTGAAATTCTCATAACATCCTCAAGCAAATACGGACTCCATACATCATCATCATCAGACAATACAATATAATCTCCTGATGACGCTCTATACCCCCGCTCTCTTGCAGCAGATGCCCCACTATTCTCTTGATGAAATACATGAACCCTTGCATCAATATGCTCATAATGATACATAATTTCCAATGTTTGATCTTTTGAGCCATCGTCCACAAGAATCAATTCTATATTTTTGTATGTCTGTGCCAATATACTATCCACTGTTTCATTTAGAAAATCAGCTCCATTATAAGAGCCAATCACAATACTAATTAATCTACTGTCTTCCATTTTCTACTCCTCTCGAGTTGCTGTCATGACATAGACATTTATATTCTAATAATCAAATTCATTGACTTTCCCAGCATTATCCAGCCAAGTCACCCCAACTACAAAATCACTCACATTGTAATATTTCAACTCATGCATATGCTCTTCCATCAAATCTATTTGTTCGGGCAAAAAAACATAAATATTCTCGCTTTTTGCTTCTCCTCTTTCCAGCTCGGTCATGTTATCTCTCATTCCATCAATTTCTCTCGCAAAATAAAATCCATTCATTGTCAAATCGTATTCTAATGCAATTGCTGCCAATGAGATATAATAATCAATTCGTTCTTCTGGATAAGAAATATTTAAATGATTAAAATTCCTATATGCTGTAAGAGATTCCCAGAAATTTTCATCATTGTTCACATATATGATATTCTTCGAAAACCTCTGATGTTTCGTATTTAAAATACCATGTATGTCAAACATTTGTATACACATACATATCACTATAAGTATCATTCCAATAGGATTTCTTAATTTTGCAACAAATTTTATACAATAGATTATTATCAAATAATATGCTGGCCAAACCAGTCTACCTGTGGAACGAAAAACAGCCCACAAGTCAACTATCTTTTGCGGCAAAGGCAATTCAAATAGCTTTCTATCTCCAAAAGTTACAATAGGAGATAATGCCCATATGATAGAAACAACACCAATTCCAAACAAAACAATATTAGAATAACAAATCCGAAACCTTTTTCGTTTAATAATTCCCAAAATAATCCACATAATGATACATATAACCAGTAAACAAATAACTCCCATTCCAAGATAGGCAAAACCTTCCTGTTGCATACCTGAAAAACATTCCCCTAACTCTGGAAGTATGTTAGAATAACCTCTAGGATTAAAAAAAGAATTTAAATTAAGACTAAAATTTCCAAGACCAAAAGCATTTGTAGCAGCACTTGACGTAAATCCACCTAACAACCAAAAATTAAACAATATTCCCAAGATATATGCTGCCATTGGAGTAAAATATTTTATCTTCTTCTGTTCAATGATACTCTGAATAGCATATGCCGCAACAAAAAGGAAACACATTGGAAAAAAATAAAAATGTATACCTGAAACTAAAAATCCTAAAATTCCCCATTGTATAATAGACTTTTTGAAGCTTTTGTAATTTTTTTTATGCTGTATCAACATATCAATTGAAGCCAAAATCAACCATTGTGCACTTAAAGAAGAATGCATAAACATTCTATGAATAATAATCGGTGAGAAAATTAACACAACTGTACCTGCCAATGTACTAGTCAAACTCAACTTTAAATCATTAAAAATTTTAATCGAAAAATACCCTTGAAGCCCAAAACAAATCAATCCCCATAATCCAAAATATTGGAAATATTCTGGAAGTATTCTGTTCCAAATTTTGAAAAATACTGCAAAAATAGGAATAGAATCCGTAAATATAATAGATGTTTGTATCGGATATGCCAAATTGTCTGTCATCCCAATCGGAAAATGCCAACCTGCCCTGCGATAAAATTCCCAGCCAAAATAATGTTGTGACAAATCTCCATGTCCAAACAGCCAGTCTACAAAGCAAGGATTCAAAATCCGAACTCCATAAACCATCACAAATGATATCACTCCCAATAAAAAACCAATGCCAGAAAAATATTTCCTGCATATCATGATGAGTTTTTCCACCAAAGCTCCGCCCTTTCACTCGCTACTATACATTATTTTAGAAAAAATAATCATAAATATTTACAAAAGAGCATTTCTATTCCTTAAATATAGTGTATCTATAAACTCTCCAAATACGCTACCTGCATCATCCCACAAAAAATGAGAAGAATACTGGTATGCACTCTTCCTAATATTTTCATAACCTATCTTGTCAGATAGGACTGCACGCATTTGATATAACAATCCATTGACGGTATTTTCCTTGCATAGATAACCAGCCTTTCCATAATCAATCGCTTCGCAAATACCTGGAGAATGAAACGCAATGCATGGTGTACCGACACAACCTGCCTCTGTGATCGGAATCCCCCATCCCTCTCTAATAGAAGGAAACAAAAGCACCCATGAACGACTTAGCAATTCCAACTTTTTTTCCTCTGAAACATATCCCCAACTTACAATATCGCCTGTAGGATTTTCCCCTAATGCATCTTCCCATATCAGATGATTTTTGTTACAAACTGGCATCAAATTTTTATTTACATATTCTTGATCCTTTTTTCCCACAATCCATAATCTTGCACTAGGATTTTCCTTTTTCAAGCAAGCAAGCGCTTCTACTGCCACATCAATTCCTTTATATGGCGAGTATCTGCCTACATATATAAAGGTCGGATTTGTCTCTTTTTGACACCAATCTTCTATTTTCCATGGTTTAAAGGATACTCCATTATAGATAATTTTTATTTTATTTTTATCGTATCCTCTCTCGATAAGTTCATCTCTTGTTGATTTTGACACTGTAATGACAGAATCAAAACGATTTAAACGAAGAAAGCTCTCCTCAAATGCCTTTCCTATTTTGCTAAGCGGAAACTTTGCACTATAATCCCATATTTCCTTGGTAAGCTGATGAATATAAAAAATTCGTTTATAACGTTCAACCCAAAGAGGAGTAAAAAATCGATGTGTATTACACTGTTCTATTACGAAATCAATACAATTACGATATCTTTTATAAAATCGCATTGCTGCTGGAATAACCGTAAACACATTTCCATGTCTGATATAAGTTATCCCATCAATCTCCTCATATTCTGCTTGTCCCTCATTTCGTGCCGAAAAGTGGTATATCTTATATTTCTTTTTATCGGCACGACTTAACATCTCATGTGTATGAACTTCTGCACCACCTGCCTTGGGCGACCTGATATCTCTCCATGATAACGCTAGTATTGTTATTTTCTTCATAAATATGCCCCTCCTAATATGATTCACACGAGAAGTCATCCACATTCCCTTTATATCCAACTAACTCATATCAATAACATAATTAGATTCATAATTGCTGTTATTCATATTAATTCCGTCCCCATTTAATTTCTCTTACTCTTCTTATTATTTTAATACATAAAAATTAAAACTGAAAATAAATAAATGGACTTGCCCCTGTATAAGCAAGACCAATTGTCAATCCAAGAAACACAAACCAAATAATCAGTGAAGATATCTTGCTTAAATCCATAATCCCATAATATCCATTGCAGAAATTTTTTGTTTCACTTTTTCGATAAGCTTTTATATGACACACAATCATAAGAAGCAATGAGAAAAATGTCCACGAATACAAATGACTGACACCTTTGCTTAAAAAAATCATGCGTTTTATAATGATAAATGCAATACTTATATTATCTGCCCTAAAAAATATCCAACAAAAACACACAAAAACATCTGTTCCAATAATATATAAAATATTCTGTATAACACCCTGTTCGCTGTCTTTTTTCGCAAGTTTTTTGTGCACGCACAGTGCAATTCCATGTAGCGAACCCCATACAATAAATGTCCAATTCGCTCCATGCCATAAACCACCTAATGCCATAGTAAGCATTAAATTGAGATAAGTTCTTATCTTTCCTTTTCGATTGCCGCCTAAAGGAATATAGAGATATTCTTTTAACCATGTAGAAAGGCTAATATGCCAGCGCTTCCAAAATTCTGATACATTTTTCGAGATATAGGGCATATTAAAATTTCTTGTGAAATCATACCCAAGACACTTTGCACTTCCTATCGCCATATCAGAGTATCCTGAAAAATCAAAATAAATCTGCATTGCATAAGATACTGCTGCGAAAGCAATTGTCTCTGCACTGAATACTGTCGGATACCGGAACACCTCGTCAACATACACAGATAAATTATCAGCCAACACAACTTTCTTAAATAACCCAAATACAAAAATCTGCAACCCTGTTTCAAGATTTCTAATAGACACATTTCTATCCTCTGACAACTGAGGAAGAAATTCTGAAGCCTTTACAATCGGACCAGCTACCAATTGTGGGAAAAAGGCAATATAAAGCGCCACATTAACAAAACTTTGTTCCGCTTTTATCTTTCCTAAATGAACATCAGCAATATAACTAATTGCCTGAAATGTATAAAACGAAATTCCCACAGGAAGAATAATATTTAATGTTCCAACTCTTGAGATAGAAAACATTTTGCAAAATGACTCTACAAAAAAATTATAATACTTAAAAATCCCAAGCACAACAAGAACAATACAGATTGCTGAAATCAAAACAGCCTTGTTTTGATGATATAATCCAGCAAAATATGCAATAAGTGTCACAAATAAAATTAAAAAACAAAATCGCCAATCCCACCAGCCATAAAATATATAACTAGCAATCAGCAAAATCATATGTCGGACAAAATAAACACAGTTTCCGAACTTTTCTTTTACTGCCTTCACATTTGTTATTTCTTCTAGAGCAATAACAAGTATAAAAAATACAATAAACGTTAAACTTGCAAATGTCATCTATTTCCCCTCAATTTCCATAATCTTATCAAACAGTGCATTTGCAACTAACTCATGTCCTCTCCTATTTAGATGCCCCTTGCCTGCTTCTGTGTTTGAAAAACCGAATGGCAGTTCATAATTCTGTCTGTAATTTTCAAGAAATATACCTGACATGTCCAGAAATTCTATTCCATAATTTCTACATGCCGATGCAAATTCTGCTATGTCTTGCGGATTTCCAACTGTTCCCACTGTCCCATCATCATTTATACAAATATTTGGCATATAAAATACAAGTAATTTTACCTTATAACCACTGGCTTCCTTTGCAAGCTTCTCCATATACCTATTCAATTGTGTGTTATATACCGAATCTATATTTACTAAAGTATCACCAGAATTACTATTATCTGCCTTCGTTGCTGTATCATTATCATTCTCTGCTAGACTAGCATCATTTAAATCACACATATCCCGAATCTGCCTGTGTAGCAGACAAAAATAAGGTACCTTCTGCATATAATAAATCAAACCAGAATCAAATGCGGGCGTCCGCTTACGGGTTCCAGTCAATACTTCCTCCATACTTTCTATAGACAATTTTACAGATCTCGTTTCCATAATGACATATTTCTGCGGAGAATATGCTTCCAGTGCATCCTCTAGATTATCTGAACACATGAAAAAGGTATGACCTTCCATTCCTATGTTGTATACCCCATAGCCCATACCTGATGTCTGCATTAGATAATTCAGCAGATATGATACGGAACACTTTTGCGGAACATTATATGCATTCATATGTGATGACCCCATCAGCAAAATGTCAATATCTTCTTTGTCCAGTGTATATGCATTATTATATCCATTTGCATCATTTATCCCCCAGGCAAACCCTTCATAACCAACAGAATGAAATTGATTTTCCCAAGAATAGTCCGTTGCACCTGTTTCAGAGGTTTTCCTTATCCCATGATTATAATAAAACAGACTAAATACTGATAGTATTGCCACCGCTACAATACCTGCCACAAAACATTTTAATAGCCAGATTATAACTCCCTTACCTTTTTTCATTTGACAAAATTCCTCTTTCTATAGCCAACACACTATCACAAATAACTTTATCAATTATAACCTATTTACCCAAAAAAATCCACAATATTATTTTTAACAAATTTTTATTTGTTTAATACCTATTTTCACATCGTTTGTATACAAAGACTATAAAAAAGAAAACCGCAGAATCTAAAAACCCATAGTAAGACTATACAGGTATCTTAATTCATCTGCGGAACATTTTATAAATAATTATAGTAACTATTTCTTTATCGCATCCAGTCAAAAGCCGTTTCATATAAATTGCTGTTTTCTATTATTTTATTATATTTTTGAGTGATTATCTGCCTTTCTTTCTGAAAATTCTTACACATCTCATGAATGATTCCATCGAGTACATGCTCATCATATCCTGATAAATCTATAACATACTTCTCCTGTGCAACTTTCCGTGCCAGCTCTTGGTACTTATCCGCCCATCCAATCACAACACAGGGCGTGCCTGCCTTATAGGAATGCACCACACCATGATACCGCGAAGCAACTGCAAAATCAATCTGTCCAACTAGCCTGGCAAACGCAATACAGTCAACTTCCTCATCAATGTATACTACGTTGTCTTCCATTTCAAATTTGTCTGCCAGAGCTGCACAAAACTCCCTGTCACTGTCACAGTGCCTGATAATATACACACGTTTTCCCTCACGGAGCAGTGCACAGACTGCTGACAGATAGATATTTCCCCCGCTCACGTTTGATGCATGTACTTTAAGTTTCTGGTTTGGTATTACTGCCACACTTCCCGCTTCCATTTTATATGTCTTCACAAGACTGAGATTTCTGTAAAACTGCTTTGGATTCAGAGCCTCTCCCAGCAGAACCAAATCAGACGACAAAAAAAGATTCTCTGCCAAACAATATTTTTTCATCAAATTAAAACCAGACTGCTCTCTTGCATAAATCTTTTTTGGGTATTGCAAAATCCTTTTTGCTTTTCGCAGCAACACCCATCCAAACCACTTCGGATAATCAAATGGTCCAAACGACTGCGGCATAACAATTACAGGAATCTTAAACTTTTTCATAAGTTCTATTTTCTTCAGCCATATATAATTATCCAAAAATCCAAACTTACTTGAAAAAACAAATCCACTTGCGTCAACGCACAAATCCGCATTGCACAAAACCTTGCGCAAATTTGCACTGTTTCTCTGGCTCTGTATTCCCCTTGCACGCCCTGCCAGACTATACAGTCCTCCTTGCGCATCAAAAAAATCTGCTGGATAAAAAGATAAAGTGCGCAGCTTATATTGTTCCCTGTATTTTTTCAACTGCTGTTCAGAATTTTTACATAGTGCAACCACTTTCTTATCTGGCCATTTTTTTTGCAGATAATAATACAAGTGGAACATCATTGCCTCTGCACCCTTGTTATTAAAGTTGATACCTGTAATTAAAATGTATCTCATATAGATGCCTCCTATTGAATCCTTACGCCCTATGTGTCTTTTCCCTGCATTTACAGACCACTTTTTTGCATCCATTTAACAGAATCTCTTTTAAATAGCCAAATTCCTCCGTCTTATGATAAAACAAAAAATACCCACTGTTTGGTATCAGCATCACAGCAATACATCGTACTGCAAATCCCCCCATACCTCCAAACGGAATCGCAACTGCCAGCCATACGGTTGCAGTCCCTGTAAGCAGTGTTACAAAAACAGCTTTCCCATATGCATAAAAGTACTGTCTGACTGGCTTCTTAAAAACATTTCGATAAATTAAAACAGGATCATACCACCAGGTCGTGAAAAGCCAGCTCAAAATGGTTCCCAAAATAACCCCTGCAAGCCCAATCCGCACAACTAGCGTAATCGAAATAACAATATTTAAGATTGCCGTCATAACTGGTCGCATTTTTCCTTTCCAAAAGAGTCCACATGCGTCCCTATATATAAATGAAGTTCTTTGAAAACCGTTTATTATAAAATATAAGACCTGCAAAAATACCAAATCTGCTGAAAAAGTTCTCTCTTTGCCAAAAAAAATTAGAATCACCGGATTTATTAACACTAAAATACCAATGCCGACAAACGAGTAAAACCAGTAACAGAGTAACTGTATACACCGAAAAACAAATTCGCTTTTCTCCTCTGACTCCTCTACAAATAAATTTCCTATTGTTGCCGTTACCCCTGCAAACAGCTGCATGACAATCTGAGAAATTCCAGAAATTATCGTCTGATAATTTCCATATAATGCCACAACCTTTATATGAATAAACGCAGATATCAAAATATTGTCTGTAGAATTGACAATTGTTGTATTCACTTTAAACAATGCCATGCCAAAAACATCCTTAAAAATATGCTTTTTCTCGTCCGTCTCAAGCCTCTTATAACTAGAATCCTTTATAAAAAGATATACCTTGTCTACTGTAATTGAAACCAATATATTAATCAGAACATTTGACAGAAGTCCAATGACAGAGTAGAGCAAAAAATTCCGAAACATTGCAAGTGTAACAAGTTGAACTATTGTCACAACAAAATTGATGAGAACTTGGTAAAAGTTTACCAGATACAGTTTTTGATCTGCACGCAGCAAAATGCTCTTATATGCCCAAAACCAGTAAGATGATGCGGACTGAACCACATACAGCATATAAACCAAGTTCAAATCCACCAAGTCCGTCGTTCCCTTAACCAGCCACGGCAAAAAAGGAAGTAGAACTATACCTACGGCCATAATGACAAAACCAATCAGAAAATAGATGCGTTTGAGGAAATGCATAATTGACTTAATTTTTTCTGTATCTCCCTCTGCAAGCGGCTCATACAGGCTAAACCCGATTGCCGTCCCAATCCCCAGCTCCGCCATGCTAAGAATGGACAATATATTGGTGAGAAGACTAGAAACCCCTAGATATTCATCACTGAGAAACTGAACAAAAATAATGCGGCTCACAAATAGAAGCACACCAGAAAAAAGCGTCCCTACTCCCCCCACCACAATATTAATAATTGCCTTTTTAACTCTCATCTATTTCTCCATCATGATTTTTTGTACAAATGCAACCCAATAAGCAGTTTGCCCAACCCCATTCTGGCCAATTTTATTGCGCGATATCGTCTGATGCATCCATAGGAGCGGCTCTCTCCCAGTCTCTGCTTTCTCAATTGTTTTTTCAGGCGCTCTCTGTCCTTTCTGCCAACTTTGCAATCTGTTGCGCCAGACGGCTTCAGATCACAGGGAATCCCATACTCCACCTGACGCCCATTATGCGCATCTGCGAAAACCAGATTGTTCATCCACTGGTTTTCAAACTTTTTGTCTAAATGCTGTGAACTTTTAATATCCGAGTATTCGGCGTGGAACATAAAAAATTCATCCTGACAGTGCTCCCATGATTTCTGTCCAGCCGCTGTTCTGACAATCAGACTGCTAGACCCTTCCGCGGAATCATCTTTTTTGGTATAGTTATCCCCAACCGACAGGTCTGCTTCCACATTTAATTTATCCATGCAGTACAGACATCGTTTCTGCTTACAGAACGCTTTCACAATCATCCGCTCATTCGCCGGAAGATGTACATGTGTTCCATTCTGAAATTCCATTCGGATATTTCCTGGCCAGCCACCTGCTCTCTTATCCCGAAAATGCAGCGCTTTCACAGGGCTGTTCCATGATTTTAACCGCTTCAGGTATTCATATATAGAATAGGTCATTGTTTGATCGCAAAATAACCCTAGTATCAGGACCTGTTCACGGCTGCGCCCTGCCTCCTTCAGTGCATTGCACAGTCCATGCACTGCACAGCCGGTTCCAACAAAAATAACCCTTTTATCAGGATTTTCCAAGATAAACCGGACTGCTTTTTCCTGCGACACAGGAATATATCTTGACTGTTGTGTCCTTTGAAGTATCTCCTCTTCACAGATAGGCTTTGTCTCTAACTGATTTTCATAGTCATAATCCAGTACGAGAAATGCTGTGTGGTACTGGCCATCACGTAGCAGTTTTCGCACCATAGCTGTAACCACCCCACCACTGGAGGCATGCTTCAAAATTTTTTTATCCTTTGCCTGTACAGAAAAGCAGAGTGGTTCCTTTTCTATCTTAGTATCATATGTGTATGCATATCCCGGACAAGTTCTTAGACATTTTCCACATTGAATACATTTATCATGGTTAATTACTGGCAGATATGTTTCATTCCGCCGCTCAAAACATATACAAGATACAGGACATACTGCCGCACATATCCCACATGATGTACAAAGCCCGTCCTCTGTTGTCCTATCAATATTTCGCATTTTTTTATCCATATACTCAAATCTTCTTCCAGCCAGTCTGTCATTGCATATTTTGCTTTACATAGTAATTTGAATCCAATTTCCTGTGGCTACGGTTTTCTGCCCATTTTTTTAACAAATCAAAATTCAGTTGTTTCCATGAAAAAAGTGGAATCCTGCTCTGGAAAAACTGATTCATAATGTATAGATACTTTCTAAATCCATAGTGCTGCCGCGCTGCCATACATATCATCCCCAAACCTGTACAGTCCAGGTTTTTGAAATCCTTTTTGGAATATTTTTTTTTGATGAACCGACAGACTTTTAAAAACTCCTGCAACCGAATCTCATAGGCATCCCACTCTATATGCGTTGTCAGTGACCCTTTGCTTTTCGTAACACAATATATTGTCTGCTGTGAAACTGTAACCTTGCTACTATGATATCCAACTTTGGTCATAAACATAATATCATTAAAAAATAACACCTCATCAAAGCGAATATTGTGCTGATATACTACTGAATGACGAATCATACTTGCCCATGGCGCATTTGTCGCAAGCTTAATGCGTAGCATATTTTCCCTACTAGGCTTTGCGATATACTGGTTTATCCGCTTTTCATATGCCTCGTGCCTGTTACATGGTTTTCCTGAATCCAGATAAATACTGGTTGGCGTAAAAAAAACTTCATCATAATCCGATTCAAAATATGCTGACACGATATCGTACATTCCATCCACATAAAAATCATCCGCATCGGCAAACAATAACCACTTTCCATCTGCATGCTTCAACCCAATATTTCTGCATGCCCCGGCGCCCTTCACATATGAATCATTTATATAAAATTCAACGTTCTGACCATATTCCGCTCTCACACGATTAAGTTTTTCCAATCCCATACTACTGTTATCATCAACAACCACAATTTGTATATCTTTGTCCACTGGAATAGAACGAATAAGTTTCTCTAATAAATCAGGAGTATTGTAATGCGGAATAATTATGCTAAGGTTTCTTTTCCATTCTTTTCTCATTCTTTTTCCTTTAAAAAACGACCTTACAAAAAAGTGTACTTTTTTGTAAATATAGAACAGTTGGAGAATCGTAAAATCACATGTCGAAAGAGGCGAAAAATTATTATTGCAAACTCATTTGAACTGATGTAAACTAAATAAAAAACATAATTATAGACTTACAAAAAAGTACACTTTTTTAATACCTAAACAAAATAGAAAGGAACGATTATCATGAATCCATATAAACTTCAACAGTCTATTGAACATGTTCCAGATATACTCATCGGAATGTTACTTCGCCAAAAAATTGAACATTCATCTTATAGGTTTGGTATAAATACAGAGAAAAACAGAAAAGAAAAAATCATAGTATCCTTAAAAACTTACAATAAACGCTATGAAACCATTGGGAGCACCTTAAAAAGCTTGTTGCTTCAAACTGTAAAACCGGATCATATTATTGTCTGGCTGGATGAAGATACCATAGAAAATAAAATAACAGAAGAAATGAGAAGCTTTGAACAGTATGGTATAGAATATAAGCATAGAAATCTTGGCTTGAAACCTCATGGTAAATATTTCTATGCAATGCAGGAATTTCCAAACGACATTATCATTACAGTTGATGATGATATCATTTATCCTCCTAAATTAATTGAATCTTTGATGAAAACTCATGAAAAATATCCCCAATCCGTATGTGCACGAAGAGTCCATTTAATTACATTTAATTCTAACGGCAAACTTCAAAAATACAGTGATTGGAAATATGAATACAGAAGAATATTAACACCTTCCTATCTACTATGTGCTACTGGCGGTGCTGGCGCTCTATATCCACCACATGCGCTTCCCGAAGAAGCGTTTATTATAGATAATATAAAAAAGTATTGTCTTACCGCAGACGATTTGTGGCTCAAAGTAATGGAACTCAAAAACGAGGTTACTGTCATATGGGTTAAAAACCATTTGATATTACCCCCATTAGTAAAAGGTGCTCAAAAAAATGCACTTTCAATAAAAAATGTGACGCAATGTGAAAATGATCTATTTATACAGAAACTTGAAGAGATATATCCAAATGTTTTTCAGTTTTTGGTTAATTGCAACCATTAATTACCCTATAACATAATCGGAGGAACACGAAATGGCAAAAAAGTATATGAGGAATCTCAGTATCATTATTCCACATTATAATACTCCGGAATTATTGTATAAATTAATTGATTCCATTCCACAGTCTCCAGATGTACAAATCATTGTGGTTGATGACAACAGTAATCATCATTTACAAATATTAACAGAATTACAAAAAAAGTATTGTGACCTTGTCCAATTTTATACTAATAATACTAGGCGGAAGGGTGCAGGAACTTGTAGAAATATCGGTTTACAACATGCAGATGGCAAATGGATTCTGTTTGCAGATGCAGATGATTTTTTTATGCCAGAAATGTATGAGAAAGTTTGTACTTACTTTGAAACAGATTATGATGAAGTGTTTTTTATCCCTACAAGCATCTATCTTGATACAGGAAAAATCGCCAATAGACATTTAAAGTTGAAAAAGTGTATCAATCATTTTCTTGAAAATCCAACCAAGGAAAACCTTTTGCGATTAAAAATAACAACTTGTTCTCCGTGTTCGAGATTAATCAAACACGACCTTATTAGACAACACAATATACAATTTAAAGAAATACTATATTCTAATGATATCATGTTCACTGCCCAAAGTGGTTATTACAGTAAAAAAATAGCAGCAGACAAAAATATTATCTATTGTATGACAAGAAACCATGGTTCTCTCACAACACACACTGATTGGAATACTTTTCTAATAAGGCTTTATGAAGAAATAAACGTTTGTGATTTCCTATTAGAACACTATTCCAAAAGAGAGCTAAAAAAAATGCAATATGCCTGTAGCATAAGATTAGCGGAAGCAGTACGCCATCACTATGGATTTAAAAAGTATTTATTTATTATAAAACTATACATTCAACATGGTGTTCCAATGCTTTCCAGAGAACAATTAAACTTAAACTCACTAATAAATTATATCAAAAGTCTTTATTCAAATGGAACAGATTCAAATTATTATGTAAAAAATAAATGATTTTATGCTGATGAAAGGAAGAATCGAACAAATGCGCAACAGACATTTTCTTTATAATACAATTGCATCACTTTTCTGTCAGCTCATTGGTATCATTTGTGGCATGTTACTTCCAAGATTAATGATATCTGGTTTTGGTTCTGAGCTTTATGGTACAACTGTTTCTATAGCAGAATTTCTAGGTTACATTTCTCTTCTTGAAGGGGGAATCGGTGGTGTGGCACGAGCGGCATTATATAAGCCGCTTTCTGAACACGATACGAATACCTTGAATCTCGTATTAGCTTCTGTACGACAATTTTTTAAAAAGATTGCCTTTATTTTCATTGGCTATACATTAATACTTGCTTGTTCCTTTAAATACATTGCTTCAAATTATAGTCTTAGTTGGACATTCACTTTTTGCCTTGTTTTCGTAATTTCTTTATCAAATCTTGCAGAGTATTATATGGGAATTTCAAATTCGATATTACTCCATGCAGATCAACGTGGGTATATTATCAGACTACTTCAAAGTGGGACAACAATATTTAACATCTTATTAACTTGTATTCTTATTTATTATAATTGTAATATTCTATCTGTTAAATTTTCTTATTGTTTCCTTCATATTATCAGAATTCTAATACTTAATGAATACGTTAAAAAACATTACTCTATCAAAGAGATCCCTGCTCAAGCAAATTATTTAAAACAAAAATGGGATTGCCTAGGACAACATATTGCATATTTCCTGCATTCTAAAACTGACTTTTTTGTATTAACAATTTTTGTAACCCCATTAGAAGTTGCTGTTTATTCTATATATAGTTATATCATGACAAGTCTTGTCACACTCACTGGCTCCTTTACTGCTGGTTCAGAAGCAGTATTTGGAAACATGCTTGCACAACATGAAACCAAACGTTTAATGCAATTCTTTGATTTTATAGAATTTTTGATTCATTTCGTTGTGATTACTATATTTACAACGGGAGCAATTATGATTATGCCATTTATCCAATTATATACAAATACATTTACAGATGCAGAATATTATAGACCTATTGCAGCAGGATTACTTTTGCTTGCCGAAGGCATTTATTGCCTAAGACAACCATATCACCAATTGACAATTGCCGCCGGAGAATTTAAATCTACAAAAAAAGCTGCTTTTATAGAAGCTGGATTAAATATCATATTATCCTGTATTCTTGTGCATAAAAACGGCATTATAGGCGTTGCATTAGCAACTGTAACAGCGATGATTTACCGAACTATCTACTATATTCTATATTTATCACAACATATTATAAAACGAAAAGTATGTAAATTTATAAAGCGCTGGATTGTAACACTAATTAATGTATGTACGATACTACTATGTTTTTATTATCTTCCACTTCAAGTACAGGAAATCCAGAATTATCTGGAGTGGATTAAGAGCGCAATAATTGTATTCTGTTTTTCTGCCATTATAACCAGCATATTTTCCTTAATATTTTATAGAAAGGAATGGAATCAACTAATAAAGAAAGGAAACCTAAATATTTAATATCAATACCAAATCCTCATATCAAAAGTGTATAATTTCTCCAAACACAAATTTACATATATATTTTGGAGGGGTAAACAATGAATTATGGATATGTTCGAGTCAGCACTCGGGAACAGAATGAGGACAGGCAGTTGCTTGCATTGCACGGCATTGGTATTTCTGCCCAAAACATCTATATTGACAAACAATCTGGGAAAGATTTCCAGCGTCCATCTTATACGAAAATGGTCCGAGAGCTGAAAAAAAATGATGTACTCTTCATAAAAAGCATTGACCGGCTAGGACGCAATTACGAAGAAATCATAGAACAATGGCGTATGCTGACAAAAGAGAAACAGATTGATATTGCAGTACTAGATATGCCACTTCTGGATACACGTCAAGGAAAGGATCTTATTGGAACTTTTTTAAGTGATGTTGTATTACAAATACTCTCTTTTGTCGCCCAAAACGAAAGAGAAAACATACGACAACGGCAATCTGAAGGAATCTGTGCTGCAAAAGCCCGTGGTGTACGATTTGGCAGACCATCCCATCCACTACCCGACAATTTTGAAAAAACATGTCTTCGCTGGAAGCAAGGCGAGATATCTGGCACAGAAGCTGCTAGAATCTGCGGAATGCCATTATCTACATTTCGATACAAGGCATTGCATTTCTGATCTTATCTAAAATACATTATTTTACTATATCAGAATATATCATGTTACAATTAAAAAATTAAGGATTAAGTATCCACTCAGTTGGATCTTAATCCTTTTATGCACGGCACCCAAAAAGTATGCCAGCAAAACAGACGAGTGTCCAGCGACCGAGTAGGAGAGGAAGAGTCTTCCTTAATCGATTTATAATCTACAAAATTCCCAATCAACTTGTCTTTGTATAACTCTATTATATTGTGTTAAAGAAGCATTAGAAATTTATAGCTCATTGATAAAATTCTTCAAGTCGCTTACACACTAATCGATACACTTTACACTTATAAATTGACCTATCCATTACAAAAATCCTTACATTATCCACGCAAACACTCACCACAAATATTGCTGCAATTACAAACAGCGAATAAACAATTCCGTTTCCAGATTCTACAGCAGGATCTATCCGAAATATTCCATTCCACATATAATTATAAAACGCTGGTGTTTGATGAATAATATACACTGCAAATGTTGAACGAGATACTAAATTCACAAAACGATTCGGTCTTATATTCCAATTCTTAAATATAAAGAAAAGAGCCAGAGAACATATAAAACCCAAAAGTGCCTCATAATGTGCATAATAATGAATAAAAATTCTATACAATCCCTCATGATTTAAGTAATTTGCTAATACTCTTATTCCACATAAAAACAGATACCCTACTATAAACCACAAAAGACTATATTTTTCAAACCATTGATATTTAAAAAATTGATATCTCTTATAAAGCCCTATAAATAGATACAAAAAGCAAAACCAAATCAATTCACTAAATGCAGGGGTAACATGTTCTATTGGAAACAGCGTGGCACATCCTATAATCAATATGCCAAATAATTTTATTATTTGTTTCGTTTTCTGCTGATTTTTTTCCATGAGCATTTCATTCAACCACGGTGTTAACAGTAATAAACAAATATATTCCGATCCAAACCATACTGGTCTTCCAAAAATTGGAAAACATGCTTGTATCAACGTAGTTATATTAGCATCTTTACATCCAATCACAATGCAAATAACTGTTATACTAACAGCATACAAAAATATTTCCATCCATAAATTAACAACTCTCTCAGCCCTAAACTTAGTATCTACCAAAAACCACGCGCCTATCATAACAAATGTATTACACACAAACCGTCCAGCAGAGCCTAACAATATACTATAATAATAATCTACTCCATCACCAATCAAGTAATCACCCATCTTTGTCTGTCTGGTAATATGCAATCCCATTATTAGCAGCATACATACAATACGTAACAATTCAAAATTACTCTGCCGTTTTTCCAAATCTGCAACCCTTTCACTTCTACTCATCAAATAGGTTTTCATTTTCATAATAAATGGTTTCAACCAAAGCACCATTTGTTACAATTTCATATTCAATATCTTGTTTTCTTGAAATATCAATCAAATAGCGTCTTTTAATTCTTCCATTTGTCAACTGAGTCACCTCACCATCAATTTTCCAGTTTATCTTCATGTCCTTCAAATCTTCACCAGAAAATGTAACAATATATCTTCCCTCATTCAGTGGCAACTTTGTCTGTTCTTTATCCACAAAAACTGCTCCGGCAGTTCTTTTTATCTCTATTTTATACAATATTGTAGGAATATCTTCTCTGCGCCCTACAGATAACCCTATTTGCGTATTTTGCAGACAGGTAATCTCAATTGTGGCAATGTCATCTCCCTTATTATCAATCCTCACATTTGCAATCTCATCATTTTCCAATACATTTAACAGCAAATTATCTTTTGCTGCTGTTGTAAGCTCTATTCTGCTAGAACCAACTGGAAGATCTAAATAATAAGTAATTGTATCTGTAAGTTCATATCCCATACCTGCTGTATCCATAACAACTGTCGTATCAAAACGCACATCATAATCATACACATAAATGGTATCCTCATCAGAATAAGCTTCTATATAATTCCCTCTAATTTTATTAATATTTTCGTGGGATATTGTCATGTCATTATTACCATCTGACACTATAAAATTAAAATAATTTCCCCCATCTCTATAAAAACCATCACTTTTACCGCACACAAATTTATCATCCTCAATCAGAGCTTTACAAACAACATACTCTGCATTTGTAGCAGCTGTTACAGGAACAGATTTCCAATGACTTCCTAAACCATATTTATATGTGTCACCATGTTCTTTCAAAAAATCAATCTCAAACGCAAAACCACTATTTATAATGTCCTCTGATGGAACAAATACAGGATTAACATAACCAATACTCAATAAAATAAATACCACTCCAAGAAATGAGTTATTGGATATATTATGAAAAATCATAGTTGCGCCATAACGTTCGTCCAGCCACCGCGCCAAAATTACTACAAGTAAAAACCAACAGACACTTGCATATCTGTTCATCGGTGCACCTTTTATATTATAGTATTTTATCATGCCATTACACATATTAAATGCCAAAACAACAGTTGTGCATATCACAGATAATGAATCCAATAACGCAATGCTTTTTAATCCCTTTTTTAATATCTCTATCCACCTGCTAATTAAGGCCGCCAGTGCTAATCCTGCAATTATAATTCTTATTATCCAATAAAACGATTTAAATTGTATCATTCCGCCTTCGATAGGTACATTCCATTGAATCAATAAAGAACTAAACAACGAAGGGATTCCTTTACTAAAAAAATTTTCAACATCTATCCAATTATAATAGTCGACACCACCATAACCTCCCATCGCCTCCATAATCCCTAATCCTTGTCCCGAAATTTTAATTGTGATCATATCAATAATTTTTAATATTCCCGCAACTAACGCAACTCCCCAAAAAGCCACATAAAGATACTTGCGTTTATCATAATCTTGAAATAAGAGAATTATAAGATATACGCTTAATGGAACAAACAAAAAAAGCACCAATAACAGTCTGTCATCCGTGAACAACAATGTGTATATAGATACGAATCCAACCAAAAACAGTATCCACTTTTTCCTGTTATCCTCATAAAGCTGCAATGCCCATATTGCAAAAAGAGTAACAAATGCCACAACCATATGATACTTATTTGTCGTTCGATAGGGCAAAAGAATAAATGCAGCAAATGCAAGTAACCATCTGGAATCTTTATTATGCATTATCAGTAAAAGTGTTAAAAAAACTGCTATTCCATACCAAAAGGAAATATATGCGAGAGAAGAAAACGTACCACTTCCTCCTATATTCAACAAATACGCGATAGCAGAACAAAAGAACCATGGATTTAAAAACGTTTTTAATCCTAACTCTTTATTACCTAATTCAAAATAGTTATACATATATGCATATGTTCCAGCATCATCTGTATTGCATCTACATTGTACAAATTGCAGATATGCTAAAAATATTGATACTACAACTATTATAGCTATTGTTATATATCTTTTCTTTGCCATAAATTCTACTCCATCTGTGTTTTTATTTTTCTTTTCCCTTTTGCTATACTAGTTTTCATTTTTCCTCTATTATTTGAAAATCTAATAACTTTTCTACATATCTCTCTGCTGTTTCAAAAACAAAAACATCCGCGTTATTATCAAATATCTGTTGTGGTTTAAATTCCCACATATGAATCCATATACTATCTTCAAATTGTGTTGCTATAATCGGGGCTAATGCTGTAGAAAATGAATCCCTACGAACTACTAATGTTTTATGATTAGAGTACGGTACATGGTAGATAAACTCCTTAGAAAATTCCCATTTCTTTTCCTCAAGTTCTATAGTTTCTCCCCATGAAATATCATATCCAATATCGCCATTTGGTATAGAGATATTAAGCATTTTCGCCAAATCACCAGTAATGACGCCTCTTGCCTTTAAATCTAACTCACTAAATGGAGGTAATTCTATTCCAAGTTCTTTTGCAAGACTAACAGCCCCAACATAGGCACCTGCATTATTCCAGTGTGTATCAAGTTTATAATACAATGGTATATCTGAATATTCTTCTTTTATACAAAGCATTTCTTCTTTCGGATATACAATTCTAATATTTGTATTTTCGTTTAAATAGTCAATCAATTGATCTACTACTGTGTATTGGCTTTTTGAAACATAATATTCTGGTAATTCCTCTTTATAAATTGTTTCTTTATTAGGTACAATAAAAAGAACAAACTCTATATCTTTACTACTTAAAACTTGTTCCGCAACTTTTAAATTATCCGCTATCTGCTTAAGCTCATCTTCTGTAAAATACCAATACCCCAAAGACTGTTCTATAGGATTAAAATCTTCATTATCACAATAAAACAACCATCCATTTTGCCCAATACAAACCCTATCTGTCGATGACTGATGAAATAAAAAATAATCTATTGCACCATTAATCTCTACTAATTGATTTCTAAAAGGAATATTATCATTAAAATATGACTCATACATTTGGGGAAATTTCTCATAATTATCTTTGGAAATAACTGGTTTTTCCTCTAATTTGCGATTTTCATGTTCCACCGATTCCAGATGTTCTCCCATTAATGCATATAACCCCCAAGGGAAAATCGTTATTAGCAAAAAAATTATAATCCATATAACAGATTTCTGTTTCCCCATACATACCCCCTAAAATCTAAAATATATAAAAGGATTATACGTATTTCCTGCAAGCATTACAATGCATAATACAAAAACCATTCCACAATATGCCATTTCTAAATAGGAATTTCTCCATTTTTCAGCAAACCTAATTTTTTTAACAGCATACTGAAACAGCCCACAGCCAAATATTCCTATCAATATAATGAGTAGCGTCTTGTTTCCAAAGATGCTGCCCATTATCAAGACATCTTCCTTATAATTCCAAGGTAAAACCATTCTTTTTATAATTCCAATCGCCTGAGTCAAACCTTCTGCCCTAAATAATACCCATCCAAATATTACTGTTATGAAAACATATAAATGTGCAACAACTTTATGTTTCTTCAAAATATTACTTAATCCCACTCTCTCTATAATCTGAAGTAAGCCATGATACAATCCCCATAAGATAAAATTAAAACTTGCCCCATGCCAAAGACCAGTAACAATAAAAACGATTAATAAATTAATATAGGTTCTACTAACCCCTTTTCTATTTCCTCCCATTGGAATATATAAATACTCTCTAAACCATGTTCCGAGAGATATGTGCCATCTTTGCCAAAATTCCTGTATTGAAGCAGAAAGATAAGGATAATTAAAATTCTCCAGAAATTCAAATCCAAACATTTTCCCCAAACCAATTGCCATGTCAGAATATCCTGAAAAATCATAATATATCTGCAACATATAGCACATTGCCCCTATCCATGCTGTTACTCCACTAATGTCAGCATAATCAATTGCATAAATTTTATCGACACATTGCGCAACTGTATTAGCAATAATTATTTTTTTGCCCAATCCATAAATAAATCTTCTGATACCTGCTGCTATCTGTTCAAGAGTTTGCCTTCTGCTATCTAATTGTTGATTGATATCCTTATATCTTACTATTGGTCCTGCAATAAGTTGTGGAAAGAAAGAGATATACAGCGCAAGATTAACAATATTTTTCTGTGCTTTATATTGTCCGCGATACAAATCAATTATATAGGACAATATCTGGAATGTAAAGAAAGATATTCCAATTGGTAATGAAATATCTAATAAAGTTAAATCCTGTTTAATAAATAAATTTATAATATCTATCAAAAAATTAAAATATTTGAAATAGCCTAAAATTGCAATATTTAGAATAATACCTATTATAAGTAATTGTTTTTTCTTGTTTTCATATCTCTCCATCAATAATCCAATAACATAATTTATAAAAATAGAACAAATCATTAAAACAATATACTTAGGCTCACCCCACGCATAAAAAATTAAACTTACAAAAAGCAAAGTGATATTCTTAAATCGATCTGGCAAGATAATATATCCAATAAAAACGACTGGCAAAAACATCCATATAAAAATCAACGATGAAAAAACCATTGACAATTATTCCTTTCCAAGCAGCAACATATAGCTCTTAATACCTCAATGCCTAGCAAAAATCATTTTGCCAAAATTACGCACTATTATTTCTTTGCATTTTTTACCATACATTATTACATTGTTATTGTCAAGTAACAAAAAACGATTATACTTGAAAATATTAACGGCTTATTATTCAGCTTCCTGTTACAGACATCAAATCATACAAAACCTCCTATCACTATGGTGTTTCGTAGACTTTGCAACAAATACAAAGTTCTAAACTATTGCTGAAAATCTATTACACAACTACTCTATAAAATGATACACTGGACTTGTCTGACATTTAGCCAGGTCAATCCATTCCCCAAGTCTTAATGCCCATTCATATGGCTGAAAACGATTTACACCTGAATTTGGAAAGAAAGTCATTTCACTTAAATATACCTTACCATCTATGTTATATAAATCGATCCTACAAAAAGCAAACGGTTTTGAAAGAATCTGTGCAACATCAACCATTCTATTCCACCCCTGCGGCTTATCCAGTTTTAGTGGTGACGGGCTGTCTCCCATGATAGTAATATCAGGAATCCTCTCAAAGTCGGATGTGTAGAAAGACCGCTGCACTCCGCTGGCGTTCGCCCTCACTCGTTGTAGTCCCTTTATTGACCATCACAAGCCTTAAAACACCATGAAAACAAAACAGCCTATAATCTAGCAATGGTTGCCCATTTTTACTTTGGAGCTTTTTCTCCAATACAATTCTAGGCACAGTATTTTTGTACGACCATTCTCGTTTCACTGCATAATAGTTGTATTTTTGATAAAGGTGAAATAATTGCTTTAACCACTTTTCATCTGTCCTATTTTTGCGGTACAGATAATTATAGCCTGATGAGTGATTGCATTTGATATAGCATTCCTCTGGAAGTAACTGAAAATCCACTTCATCCAGACTGTCATAAATCCCATATAATGGTACCAAAATGTCCTCTAACCCGCATTCTTTTACATAATCCCTGACAGTGACTTTATCTGCACATTTTTCCACAAGGGAGCTGTAAAAATGTTTTTTCATATACCACATTTTATCGTCAAATGTTTTTGGATGGTCAATATCAATTGGCTCCCTCTTCCGATTCATCCACAAAATCGTTTGAAAATCCAACTTTCCAAGTATGGAACATGCGATGAGCTTCATTCTAATTTTTATCAGTCTATGAAGTCTTGCTATTTTCCCAATATCACATTCTTTACCATCTCTCTCCAATTTCTGTTCCTCCTGCACACATTGTCAGACGCTATATATCGTCTCTCCATCTTTAATTGTCTCTAATACTCTAATATCTCTTATTTCCATTTTATCCACATTAAGCGGGGACTTGTCCAAAATAACCAAATCTGCCCTTTTCCCTGCTACAATACTTCCCTTTGCGTCCTCCTCAAAGTACTGATAAGCCGCATTCACTGTTACTGCTTTCAGGGCATCATATACTCCAATTGCCTGGTCTTCTCCTATTTTGCATCCACTTCTGCTCACTCTGTTAACTGCACACCATATGGAATGAAGCATATCAGGTTTCGTAACAGGCGTATCCTGATGAAAATTCACACAGATTCCCCTATCTAGCGCATCTTTTACTGGACTGATACGCCCCCCCCGCTTCGCACCCAAATTGCTCATATGCACATCCCCCCAATACCAAACATGCCCAACAAAAACAGATGCAATCATGGATATTTTTGCCATTCTGTCCAACTGGTCATTTCTAACTGTCTGGCAATGAATCATAACAGGTCTTAAATCTTTTTTCTTTTCTGTATTCTCTAATACTGACTCGTATACAGATAGAAATTGTTCACTTGCTGCATCCCCATTACAATGCGCCAAAATCTGCTGATTCTTATTCATCGCTCTCTGTATATATTGATATAGTATGTCATTCTTCAGCCATGGATATCCGCAATAACCAAGTTCCCCGCCCAGATAAGGCTCTGACATCCAAGCAGAACGGCCTTGCGGTGAACCATCCAGCACTACTTTATAACCACCAATCTTTAAATGATTTTTATAATTACAATAATCATCTCCAAACAGTTTCATGACTTGTTCACCATCAGCCGTCATAAGAGGATATGACACGACATCCAGTTTCAGGTAGCCTGCATCATTCATTTTAATAAGCATCTCAATATCTTTTTGTGTTGATGCACCATCCTGAACGGTAGTAATTCCATTTTTAATGTATTCTGCCTGCATATTTTGCATTACTGATGAAATATCAAATTTTACCCGTGGAACAACCGCTGCCTGCAGCAGACCAACTGCCTTCTCCTCAACATATCCGCTCAGTTCACTGCTATCCTGAAAACGTCCAAAAACACCGCCATCAGGATTCTTTGTATTTTCGTCTATACAAGCAAGACGCAGTGTTGCTGAGTTCACACAGGCGAGATGTGCTGAAACATGCAAAATAATAATGGGAATTTCCAAACTTACCTGATCTAGCACCCTTTTGTCAGGGTGTGTATGTTCTTTCAAGAAATTATGGTCATATCCAAATCCAACGACAGCATCCTTTTTTGTCAGTTTGTTCCTCTCTATATATTTCTTTAAAACACTTATCACATCATCAAATGACACACAATCCGAAAGATTCACCATAACCGACATCTGACCATTCATGACAAAGTGACTGTGCGCGTCAATAAACGCGGGCATCAGACATTTTCCTTCAAGATTTCTTCTATGCACTGACGGTTCAGCACACTCCTCGATATCAGAAAGACGGCCCACCATTTTGATTTTTCCCTCCCTTATCAAAATAGCCTGTGGTTCCGTTCTACGCTCCTGCACCTCGTCTGTTGCATTCATTGTAATAATTTTTCCATTATAAAAGATCTGGTCCATATTCGTTACTTCCTCCAGCTATATGTCTTTTTCCCCCATAATCCAACTGCTTTTAATAATATCAAATATATGATGGCACACACCATAAGTGCTGCTACTGCAGACAGCATTTCCATGCTTCCGGATACCAACGCCAATATAATAATATACACTGGTGTACTGGCAATCATGACCAAATTACACGCTCCAAGCTCTACACTGGTTGTTGTCTTGAAATCTGGATCAACAATCCGAACCAGCGTGACACCACTTGGAACCGTCCCTGTACAGGTCCCATATAACCCCAGTGTACGCTCAAAATCATTTACCCCGCCAAATCTTTGCCCAAAATAAAAACAGACCACAAATGTAATGATTGTAATTACTACAGACACAATCAGAATAATCCATATCCAGTCCTTAATCACAACAAACGATACTGCCATAAAGGCACAAACTACAAGATAATCTGACGTCCATCCTGTAATTTTAGTTTGCAGTGTATTATCCTGCAAGAAATCGAGATGCAGCTTATTCATTAGAAATTTGACTATGTATGCAGCATACATTCCATTCATGAACATCATATTGCTCATTGACGTACCTAGAAATCCTGGTATTAGAGAAAGCACTCTGGCAATCCCCACTGCTAACATATAGCAGAGACCTATCAACGCAAAATGAAAAGACAGCGTCTCAATATTACTGTTGCAGGTAGTATCTTTTACCATATACTCATTTTGCTCCTCTTTTTTGAGATATCCTTTCAGAATAGAATCATTTATTTTTCCGCAATTCTTTGATATTCCTCTTTTTATTCCTATCTTTGCGGCCGGTATTCCGACAAGAAATGCTGCGACAAAACCTATTGCTGACAGCGCAATTGCTACTGTAGAGGCATTACTCCATCCATACTGTTCAAAAATAGCACCATATGCTGCAGACTGCCCTGGTCCCTGACAAAATGCGAACTGAACAAGCATGCCATATATGGCATCCATACTAGTATTGCCGCCAATCACATAAATAATTCCAGTAGCAATAATCGGTGTTGCCGCATATAGAACACACCATACTAACCCCAATGCTGTTGCTCCTTTTATAATACCTTTGGCGTTATCTTCTTCTCCCTTATGTTCATTACTCAAGGTGATAGAAATAAATGAAATCGTAAACAGATTATTTACAATGTTCGTAAACATATCTGCATCTGTTCCAATATTTATTGCAACTTCTGAAACTACATTCATAAAAATAATACCGATAATTCCACCTATTACACTTGCTGGTACGAGCATATTTCTCAGAAATGATATTTTTGCCCGCAACAAAATTCCTACACAAAGCATAATACTTGCCAGTCCGAACGCTGTCATAAAACTCATCATTAATCTCCTTTTTATAAATAGTCAAAACAAACTGCCTTATTTTTAAATATCTTCCACACATCATATATGCAGTAAATCGTATATGGTATAATTGACGCAATTGTCGCAACTGCTGCACCTGTTGCTCCATATTTTGGAATAAGCAAATAATTTAAGGAAAAATTAATTACAATAACAGAAATAAACCATAGCGCCCTAATTTTTGCATGTCCCATAAAGTCCAGAAAGTTGGCATATAATGAAAAACTGCAATACAAAAAATAATATGGTATTAGCAGAATTAATATGCTGCCCGCAGCTGCATACTCACCCCCATACACAGCATGAATTGCTATATTCCCAAACACAAGAAAACACACACATATCACTGCTGCCACCAAATTATTCAACCTATTTACCTTTTGGAACTTATTCTTTTTATCTATAAAGTTTTCTTTCGTAATCATTGCTAATGAGGCAACGGTTCCCGTCCATATTGCCATATTTACATTTGTTGCCTTTGATACTAGCTGTTTTGCTATAGAGTATACAGAGACTTGTTCTTTTGAGCAGAACAAGCCAAGCATAAATGTGTCCATTTCCATAAGAACCAGCCCGCCCAATGACGTTAGGACAAGCGGTATCGCATATTTCACAATTTTTCCTTGTAACCGAAAATCCCTTATCCCTTCCTTTATCAAGCTTTTGTTATATTTTTTCAATACCAGCATAATATTACACATCATAATTACTATTCCTGCCGCACAGTATCCAAGTGCTATGTTTATTGGATTACGATTCAGCAGAAGAAACACCATAGAAAAAAAACAATACAAAAAATATTCCATAAATGTCACCGCACATAATCTTTTGTATTCCTGAATTCCAATATAAAAATGCTTAAAAAACTCGGTAAATGAATTAAAAAAAACCATTCCACCCATAATTGTCATTAGCGTTTTTAAATTTTCATATGGTTTAGGATAACCTATCTTTCCTACAATCCGGGGTGCCAATAAAAGAATAATTATCAAAATAACACTGCTGATAAGTCCTCGGACGACAATAGCAGCACCAAAGCATTTCTCTCGTTCATCAATTTTTGCAATGTATACTTTAGAAGAAATATTGATTCCAAACCAGCCAATGTGGAAAGCCATATTGGCTATTGAAAAGAAAAAGACCCATTCTGCATACACATCAACACCTAAATATCTAGCATAAAAAACATCTGCAATAAAATAAAATACCATGGCAAATACTTTAGCTAGAAAGGACCATATTATGTTTGAGACTAGTTCATCTTTTAGCTTCATTTTCCATTTGTCGATCATGAAAAATCCTCCTGTATAGAATATGATAATTATCATTTTCCCAAATCAATATACGAACCCAAAATGACATCATATTCGTCAGGTTCAAAACGTTCCATTCCACTTCCGGAAAAAAACGACAGTTCACCAAAGTAGAGTTTTTCATTTATCTCATAAAAGTCAACTCTTACAAAACTAAGGAATTGTAGGAAAATAAGTGATGCATCCTCGAAGAAATATCCAAGTCAAGATGCGTCAGTTATTTTTCTACAGTTCCTAATATCATTTTGGGGAACATCTACGTCGTTTAGACAGTTATACCAGCTCTGACAAAAAACTGTGGATTGAGCTGATACTGATATTTATTAGCATCTGTCGGGTCAAATCCCCATACCTCATATCCCAATGCCCTGACCTTTTCAACCGGAAATGATGAAGCATTTATAGAATTCCAATAGTAAAATACAAACCGCCTGTCCGAATAGGTTTCCTTTAGCCACACGAGAATAAATTCATTTACGCAGGAGTCAAAAGCTATATTTATATCTCCCAAATCATTTAATGATTTACTCAACCATTTTTTTCATGGAAAAATTATATTTAAACCACATCATTCTAATATATATTAATACTTTTGATTTACTTCCTTTAAATGCCTGTTTAATGTCAAGTTCTGGTTCCTCTGTATGGCTTAGAATCGTTCCAGACGAGATTGAACACGAAATTATTGTATATTTCATTCATAACATCTCACTCCAATTTTCAGTTTGCTTCCCTTTTATCTATTTCTTCAAATATATCCATATATTTTCTACTTACACTTTTCCACTGAAAAATTTTCTCAATATTGATCAAACTATTTTGTCCCATCTCCCGTCTCATTTTTGCATTTGAGCATAGCTCTGTGAGTTTATCAGCAAAAGTATCAATAGAAGAGATAATGCCATTATTCGTTACTAGTTCTTTACTACCCTCACAGGGAGTCATTACAATCGGAAGTCCACAGGCCATAGCCTCTAACACTACATTAGGCATCCCCTCTTTTTTAGATGGAAGAATAAATATATCCGCCTGCTGATAATATGAAAGTAATTCTGCTTTATCCTTCTGCCCTTCAAAACAAATCATGCTAGTACATCTATTCTCATTGGCTATTTTTTCTAATTTTTCCCTGTATGGTCCATCGCCAACAATAACCAGTTGTATTTTTTTTTGAGATTTTTTCTCAATTTCTTTTAATTTTGGAATGATAAACTGCAACCCCTTGCGTTCAATCAGACGGGAAACAAATAAAATCTTTATAATCTTATTATCAGTACTATATCCATTTTCACTTTTTATAATAGGATAAAATTTATTAGTATCGACACCGTTATAAATAACATCAATTGTTTTTTTGTCATAAAAATCAACTGCCAGCTTTTTTAATCCCTCACTATTCGCAATTAATGCGTCAGCATTGCTCCATATCACCTTCAAAAACGGTCCAAGCATTTTATACAAAACCGCGAACCTATCCTGAAATCCCGGGATATCCCCGCCACCAAAGCGGATTATATAGGGAACCCCATATTTCTTTCTAAGTGCATACCCAATTGGTCCACTTGGTATTCCGAAAAAAACCTGACAAATATCAAAATGATGTTCCTTTTCTAGTCGTTTTACTATCGGCCATGCCTTATATAGATAATCTGTCATCTCCAAAAAGCTGCAATGTTCCTTATACCTTCGTTTTGATTTCACTCGAATAATGTGAATTCCGTAGCTGTCTTCTGTCTCAAGCTGTCCCTCATACCATACTGATACAATTGTCACATCATGGAGCACCTTGGCATACTCCCTTGCAAGATACATACAGGCATTTGCTCCACCACCCCCGATAGGAGGATATTCATGAGATATCATTAATATTTTCATATGCATTAATTTCCTGACTTCTATAAACTAATCATCTAAAAGACAATAAAATAACTATGTTGTTCCTAATGATTCATAAAATTTCTACAAATTCTTTTTTGTACTTCTTATAGACTTCGCAAAATATCAATTTAGCGAAGTCTTAATATGTTGCTTAAAATATTTTTGTAGTCCTTGTTGCTTTTTCAAAAATTGCATATTATAATATCAGATATGTAAAAATGTGTATGAGTGCAGTTCATACCGTTTAATTACTAGCTTTACAAAATTACACAACTACTTTAACACTTCAAAAAATTGATATTTTGCGAAGTCTATTCAATACACCACTTTACAACTTTTTTCATAAATAGATAATATTTTATCCAAATTCTTGAAAATGCTATTTTTTCTGGATTCATAGGGTGCAAATTTTGCTAGAGAATACAATATTTGATACTCAAAATAGTTAAAATTTGTTACTAAAATATTATTTGCCACTTTGGGATTAAACCTCCACCCCCGAAAAATTAGTAAGACTCGTTACAGCGTATTAATTCAGGGAGTCTTAAATAATCAAATCATTAAAAAGTTGTAAACTGGTGTATTCAATATAGAATTAGAAAAATTTTTAATAAGGATTTTTACTATGAAAATATTAGTTGTATCACATGAGTACCCGCCTATTGGAGGCGGTGGAGCCAATGCTTGTATGTATCTTTCAAGAGAATATGCTAGAACAGGGCATAATGTCACAGTTATCTCTGTCTGGTATGAGGGACTACCAGAAACAGAAAATGATAATGGTGTCCAAATCATTCGTATTCAGGCAAAAAGAAAGTATAAGGAACATTGCGGCTTTACAGAAATGGCAGATTATCTCTGCAAGGTATGGCCAGTAATAAAGCACTTAGAAAAAGAACGGCACTTTGATGTATGTCAGGTGTTTTTTGGTATTCCAAGTGGTCCTATCGGATATCTGCTGAAGAAAAAATATCATATTCCTTATATCATCCGTTTTGGTGGCGGAGATATTCCGGGATTTCAAGATCGATTTACCTTTCTCTATAAAATACTTGGTCCTTTTTTAAAAATAATCTGGAATAATGCGGATGCATTGATTGCCAATAGTAAAGGACTAAAAAAACTGGCAAAAGATTTCTATGACAAACGACAGATTGACATTATCTATAATGGCGTCGATACGACAAAATTCTATCCTACGAATATTACAAAAAACAATTCAAGTGATTGTTCGATTTTATTTGTCTCTCGCCTTATTGAGCGAAAGGGACTACAATTTATTATTCCAAAACTACAAGAAATTCAAGAAAAATGCCATAAAAATATCCATTTAATTATTGTTGGTGATGGTCCATACAGAAAACAATTAGAAAAAATAGCTATTGAAAGTGCGTGTACAGACATGATACGTTTTGAAGGGCAGAAAGACAAAACTGAATTGCTCCAGTATTATCAGATGGCTGACCTTTTTATCCTTCCGTCTAAAAAAGAAGGTATGCCTAATGTTGTACTAGAAGCTATGGCATGTGGCCTGCCAGTGATTATGACGCCTTGTGAAGGCAGCTATGAGTTAGTCACTAATAATGGAATTATTGCCCCAATAGACACTTTTGTCGACAATCTTGCCAAATTATGTGCAGATGATGACTTGAGAAGAACAATGGGACAAAACAGTCTGGCTCATGTTGAGAAAATATTTAAATGGGAAAGCATTGGCAAAAACTATCTGAATGTCCTCGAAAAGACGTTGTAGAAGGGATTTTAAGATGATAAAAAAACTGATTAAAATATCTTATATTAAAAATCTTTATATATTTTTGACCAATATATGTAGTATTATCCCTGACGAACCTTATTTAAAAATTCTTTATAGAATCCGAACAGGTAAAAAATTAAATTTAACACCTCCAAAAACTTTTAACGAAAAATTGCAATGGCTAAAAATACACAACCATGATGACAGATATTCAATTATGGTGGACAAATATCTTGTGCGAGATTATATCGCAAATAAAATAGGAACTGATTATTTAATTCCACTATTAGGCGTCTATGAGAACGCAAATCATATTAACACTGACGAATTACCAGATGAATTTGTCATCAAATGTACCCATGATTCAGGCAGTGTTATTTTATGTAATACGAAACGAGATCTAACTGATGATGTGCGTAAAAAATTGAATAAAGCACTAAAAAGGAAATATTATTATGCGAATCGAGAATACCCTTATAAGAATGTCAAGCCAAGGATTATCATCGAAAAAATGATGCATAACCACAAGGAGAATGGACTTATAGATTATAAAATACACTGCTTTAACGGTAGGGTTCGTCTGATCTTGGCATGTGCAGACAGGGAAGCAATGGATGGAATTAAAAAAGTATTTTATGACGAGTCCTGGAATAAGCTAGACTTGAAGCGCCCAAACACTTCAAATGATTGTCAACTTGAACGTCCAAGGAATCTAAATAAAATGATTGAACTGGCAGAGCTATTATCCCATGACCTCCCCTTTGTAAGAGTTGACTTTTATGAGATAAATAAAAAACTCTACTTTGGTGAACTGACGTTTTTTCCCGGAAGTGGAATGGAACGTTTTGAACCTGACGAATATGATGCCATTTTGGGTTCGTATATTGATTTGGGAAAATGATAATTATCATATTCTATACAGGAGGATTTTTCATGATCGACAAGTGGAAAATGAAGCTAAAAGATGAACTAGTTTCAAACATAATATGGTCCTTTCTAGCTAAAGTATTTGCGATGGTATTTTATTTTATTGCAGATGTTTTTTATGCCAGATATTTAGGTGTTGATGCGTATGCAGAATGGGTCTTTTTCTTTTCAATAGCCAATATGGCTTTCCATATTGGCTGGTTTGGTATCAATATTTCCTCCAAAGTGCATATAACCAATAGCAATAACAGGGAACATTGTTTTGGTGCTGCTTTGGGAGCTAGAATATTTATGAGTATTATTATATTGATGACAATTATTTTAACTGCACCTTTTCTTGTGAATAAAATTGGTTTCCCCCAGCCATACCCAAACCTTAAAATTTTATTGTATATAATGAGTATAATGGTTTTTTTTAATTCCCTTACAGAATTTTTTAAGCACTTTTATATTGGAATCCAGGAGTTGAAAAAACTATGTACTATTACGTTTATTGAGTATTTTTCATATTGCTTATTTACTATATGTTTTCTTTTTATATATGATAATCCAACAAGCATCGCATTTGGATATTGTGTTGCCGGTACAATAATTTTAATCTGTAATATACGAATTACTTCCAAAAATTATAGCGGTCAAGCAATACTTCAAGGTATAAAAGATTTGCAATTAGTAAACAAAATTCTTAAATATGCAATTCCTTTAGTTCTTACGTCAATTGGAAGTCTGGTACTTATGGAAATGGATACTTTCATGTTAGGGTTATTTGGTACCAAGCAGCAAGTTTCCATTTACTCTATCGCGAAGCAACTTGTCTCTAAAGCTACCAATGTAAATATGGCAATCTGGACAGGCACTGTTTCTTCATTGGCAATGATCACAAAAGAAAACTTCAATGAGAAAAAACATAAATTCAAAAAAGTAAGTTTTCTCAATAATGCTGTTTCCATTTTTATATGTCTATGTTTTGCTCTACTTGGAGGAATTGCAATCAAAATTATTTATGGAGAGGACTATATTGACGCAAGCAAAATTCTCTATTTATTGATTCCATATTACTTTCTGTCTTGTATGTCATCACTGTATGCAAACTTTTTAGATTTTATGGGATATGCAAAGATGCGGGCACTTTGGTATATATTGGTTATTATTATTAATTTGACACTCAATTACTTGCTAATTCCAAAATATGGCGCTGTTGGGGCTGCCATTGCTACAATAGTATCCATACTTCCATATATGAGTTACTGCATATATGCTGTAAAAAATATCTTTCATAACAAAACTACTCTCTTTCCCATTGAATAAATTCTTTGTCTTGAGAATAATGACACGAAAAAATACTTGGTAAAATTTGTCTGATGTCTAAATCTGACATCAGACGTGCATTAAAATAAAATAATTAATTTATTGAGATTTTCAAATGTTTACATATGAGATAAAAATATCTGTATATTTTTCTATATTTATGGCGTTTCAGTGCTTCTGGGGACAATCGCCCCTGCATTCCTTCTTTTATCGTATCATCACAAGGACCGCAAAAGCCACAAGGTTTTCCTTTAACAGGACTATGACAAAACCATGTCAAATTCATAACTTCCTCATAACCATTATTTATATAAAACTCTTGCATTTGTAATTCCATATAATCGACAAGAGGAAATTTATAATTTTTGAATAAAAGACAAATATCCGATGAAAAATTTTCACAATCTACCACTTAACTCTATATTGCCACTTTCTTTATCCTCTATTATATCAATATACAATTTGAAAGTATGCAAAATCCTTTTTATTCCCAATAGAATTTATAACAATTTAGTCCTCTCTATATTCACTGATTTCTTTCACACTATAAGAAGAATCCACATGAACACCATAATAAGTTTTTACCAAAATTTCACTCATAAGCCCAAATATAAATAGAAGTAAACCTATTATAATAAAAAACACTGTCAGCAATGGTGGAAATATATTGTTGGACATCTTTCTGCCCTCACAGAACAACACAATAGACCAGATTCCACATCCTCCGCCCAGAAGCAGAAACACAAATCCCATACCACCTAATAAATGCAAGGGTCTAGTAGAATACTTATTCCAAAACCAAACTGATATCATATCTACAAAACCTTTTATTGTTCGTTTCCAATTATATTTTGTCTTCCCAGCAGTTCTTGGCCGATGGTTCACAACAACTTCTCCAACCTTAAAACCTTTTATTTTCAAAATCGCTGGAATAAATCTGTGCTGCTCACCATACAAATTGACATGATCAAAACATTCCTTCTTATACACTTTCAAAGAACAGCCACTATCATGAATACCATCATGCACCAAAATATGGCGAAGAAGATTTGCTCCTCTTGATGTAAATTTTTTCATTATAGTGTCCTTTCGATGTTTACGCCATCCAGACACTACATCCAAATCATTTTCCTCAAGATACTTTATCATCATTGGAATATCAGCAGGATCATTCTGTCGGTCCCCATCCATCGTTACAATATAATCATATTGCGCTTCCTTAATTCCAGCATCCATTGCAGCAGTCT
Organism: Lachnospiraceae bacterium; assembly: GCA_949383255.1. Lineage (GTDB taxonomy): Bacteria > Bacillota > Clostridia > Lachnospirales > Lachnospiraceae > COE1. The sequence continues at coordinate 55,499 of CASJPF010000025.1, forward strand.
GCCCAAAGTTTCTACGCAAACAAATATATTTCAACGGACGTAAAGTCTTACAGATTTCCTCTGTTCTGTCAGAAGAACCATCATTTACAAAAATAATTTCAAACTCATACTGATTTTCCTCACAGACATCCTTTATTTCCTTGTGCAATTCGACCACATTACCCTCTTCATTGTATACTGGTACTACAATAGATACTTTTGTCATTCTGTTTTCTCCTTACCATTAATACTTATGTGAACTACCCATTGTCTAAAGCCAATGGGCTTCCTGCTTCATCAACCTCGTA
>CASJPF010000026.1 GCA_949383255.1 Lachnospiraceae bacterium
TATTAGAAAGTGTCCTGTGCGTTATTTTATTTCTCAAAAAGTTGTAAAGTGGTGTCAGAAATAGAAAAATATGAACAAGGGATTCATGTGCTAAATAATGGGATAACAGAGGAAGAATTAACAGATTTTGAGATAAGATATAATATCTATTTGCCTTTCTATTATAGAGAATGGTTAAAATTGAATAACGGAGGAGAATTATTTGCCACACCGGCTGGAACTGTATTGAAAAGGGTTCGGGGAAATGAGGAGAGTGAATTTGGATCATATTTGGAAAATAATTTTGATCCAAATAAGCGATGGCCTCAAATGTCAAATTATTTGTTTATTATTGCAAAAGAATGTACTGGAGATGCCGTCGGTTTTGACTTGAGACATACGAATCGATATGATGGTGTTATTATTTTTGAGGATCATGAAACGGGAAAGGTTAGTAAAAGGTGGGGTAGTTTGGCGCAATGGTTAGATTATGAAATGGAAATTGGAAAAAGCTTAGTGAATTATGATGGGAGTGAAAGCGATTATTTTGATTTTTTAAATGAGTAAAAATCGGCGTCTATTTTATGGCGGCACGCAAAGTACTGACAATTCGTTGTAAATGAGGGGAGGAAAATGAAATATTTTTATTAAAAGTGGATGCAGAAAAGAATTGGTATGAATTGGACGATGATAATTATGCCAATAGGCAGATAGCTTTGGACGAATTTAATGAATTCATATTTCATGCTTAGAAGACTGGCTGGCAGAAGGAGAGATTAGTGAAAGAGAAATAGAGGACTGGAAAGAAGAGGAATGGCTTGTTGACTTGACAAAAGAAGAATTTGAAAATCTATGGCAATCTATTATAAAAAAATATGAGAAGCAATGGAAGAAAGTGAAAAAGAGATATCCTATTGGAACTATTGTGCGAGGGATAAACAGTTATATTTACCCGCAGGGAACAATTATTACAGGTGAAAATTTTTTGGCGGTATATACAGGAGATGAACCATTTTACATAGCATTCCGATATCGATAGGAAATTTTATTATTTTTTTCTTCCATAAGGAATCGAGTAGGGAAGTTTTATCTTCCCTACTTGTGCGCTGGACGTCCGTCAGCTTTGCTGGCATATTTCATTTGGACGCCCATGTGCATAAAAAGACTGAGGGGCAAGAGATAAGATTGCCCCTTTATTCAAGACCTTATGAATGAGATTAGCTCATTTAATTTCATTTCTCCCAGTTCTTGCTTATCAAATGTAGCATCACGTTGTCTGACGGAAACTGTTCTATTCCGTTGTTCTTTTTCTCCGACGATTATGATATACGGAATTTTCTCCATGCGTGCTTCCCTGATTTTGTATCCCAGCTTTTCATCCCGTTCATCAATAGCTACTCGAAATTCCTGCTGGCGTAACGCCTGTGCAACAGTTTTGGCATAGTCGATATATTTATCAGACACTGCCAGAATTTTAATTTGTACAGGGGATAACCATACCGGAAATTTGCCGGCATAATGTTCAATCAATATTCCAAGAAATCGCTCAATAGAACCAAATACAACACGATGGAGCATAATGGGACGATGCTTTTGTGCGTCTGAACCAATATATTCCAGTTGAAATCTCTGTGGAAGTTGAAAATCAAGTTGAATCGTTCCGCACTGCCAAGTTCTTCCAATGCAGTCCTTCAAATGAAAATCAAGTTTAGGACCATAAAATGCACCTTCTCCTTCATTGATTGTATAGGATTTATGCATCTGCGTAACAGCTTCTTTCAATGCGTTTGTAGCAAGTTTCCATTCTTTATCGCTGCCTATGGAATTTTCAGGTCTTGTAGATAGCTCTATTTCATAAGAAAACCCAAATTTTTGGTAAAACTCATCGATCAATTTCATAACCCTTTGAATTTCATCTGTCACTTGGTCTTCCCGCATGAAAATATGGGCATCATCCTGTGTACAGCAGCGGACTCGCATAAGCCCATGTAAGGTTCCGGACTTTTCATTCCGATGGATCATTCCTAATTCACTCATGCGAATAGGGAACTCTTTGTAAGAATGGGGTTCGCTTTTATACACTAACATACCGCCTGGACAGCTCATGGGTTTGATTGCGTAATCTTCTCCATCTACCGTAAGGGTATACATGCTGTTCCTGTAGTGTTCCCAATGCCCCGAAGTCTCCCATAACTGTCGGTTTAACATAATAGGCGTTGAGATTTCCTGATATCCTTCTCTGGAGTGTATTTTTCGCCAATAATCAATTAATATATTTTTTAGTATGACTCCTTTAGGCAGAAAAAATGGTAGTCCAGGTCCTTCCTCAGCCAGCATAAATAACTGTAGTTCCCTTCCAATTTTACGATGATCCCTTGCCTTTGCTTCCTCAAGCATATGCAGATATTTTTCCAATTCGGAAACCTTTGGAAAGGAAATGCCATAAATTCTTGTAAGCATTTTGTTATTTTCATCTTCCCGCCAATACGCTCCGGCAATAGAAAGCAGTTTGAGCGCTTTAATCTGACATACGTTGGATAAATGTGGACCTGAACAAAATTCTTCATAATCTCCTTGCTTGTAAAAACTGATTGGTTCCTCTTCATCAAGTCCCCTGATTAGTTCAAGTTTATACACTTCTTCGCGGCTTTCCATATATGCAATGGCATCCTTTCGTGTCCTTTGGCTTACATGGAGGGGATGGGATTCTTTTACAATTTTTTGCATCTCTTTTTCCACAGCCGCCAAATGTTCTTTTGTAAATGAAAAAGAAAACGCAAAGTCGTAATAAAAACCATTCTTGGTTGCTGGGCCTATGGCACATTTTGTATCTGGATACAAACGCTTTATTGCTTGTGCGAGGACATGGGCGCTTGTATGCCAGAACGCTTTCTTCCCCTCCTGTTCTTCAAAACTCATTTCTACAATGTCTCCGTTTTTTTGCAAAATCTTCATACTGTTGCTCCTTTCTTCTTTTTGGCTTTTTGCCTTTTTGGTATTGAACAACATAAGAAAAGCACCCATAAGACCACAAACAAATAGTCTTAAGGGTGCATTAGCACGGTTCCACCTTAACTTTTCACTTCAGATTCTATCAAATCCTATCCTTTAACGCAGGCATACGGTAATACTTACTTTATTTCAGCATTACAGCTCAGGAATGGTTTTCGTAAATCTTTCACATAAACAGCTTTCACCAAAATGCTATTCTCTCTGAATGTTTCTAATAAACTACTTTTTCCGTCATCGCTTTTCCTATGTTATTTTGTATATAATAACAGGATTGTATGTATTTGTCAATATTTATGCTAATTTTGTTACAAATTATAACAGTTCGATGTAACAGTTCAGCCTTTGGCTTCCTGTTACAAGCATCAAGCCGTGCATAATCGCTTCGCGATGGCTTGATGCATCTCAACTACTGCGCTTTCCCACGGACTTTGCAGCGCAGTGCAAAGTCCTGTCTGAACTGTTACAGTTCGATAACAGTACTTTTCGCCATTGCTATTTTGTGCTATACTTATATAGAAATTAGGTTCTGTTATTTTCATTTTTTATTTTATTCTTGTAAGGTTTTAAAATACAAGGGAAACTATGAGAGCAAACATATTTGTTATAAATTTAGTATTTTCAAGGGAATAGAAACATGTTTTTGGAGGATTGACAATGGAAGATTTTTCGTTAACATTTTTTATTGCTGTAAATGCGGATGAAAAGAGTATTATAGACATTGTAAAAATACGAAAAGACTTTGGTGTAAAATCTTATGGGCGTAGTTGGAAAAGAATGACCATTGGTAGAAATAATATTGAGATAGAACAAAATGAAGACTATGATAAGAACTTGTCTTTAAACAATAAAGATGCTTTTTTATACTATCAAAGTAATATGTATTTTTATCCTTATGAGAATACCGTAACGGTTGAGGAACAGATTCAGTTGGCAAAAGATATTTGTAAGACATTGAAATTATCTGGAATTTCATCAGAGATTGTTGCGGAATTTGAAGAACTGTTATAAAGATTGGCAGAGGACAACTGCTAAACAAACAGGAATTTTATCTAAGGAAGAATGTTTATGAATATTTCAAGTAGGCTTGAAAATGAAAAGGATTATAGACGTGTGGAAGAAATTACTTGGCTTGCTTTTTCCTATCCCAGTCGGATAGAAAGAGGAGGAATCGGCTGTCCATTTGAGCATTGGATGGTGCATGAGTTACGAAAACGAGATGGTATACCAGAATTAAGTTTTGTAGCAGAGTACAAAAATTTAATAGTAGGTCACATTATTTGTAGTAATGCAGTAATTAAGATAAATGACATTAATATTTCTGTTTTGAATTTTGGACCGATTAGTGTTTTACCTGAATATCAACAAATGGGTGTTGGAAAAATGCTTATTTCTTCTATGATTGAAAAAGCAAAATTATTAAACTACGGGGCGATTTTGTTTTTTGAGCGCCCGGAATATTATCCGCAATTTGGCTTTAGGGAAGCTTCCATATATTTGCTTTTTGGGCAGCAGGATCAGCGGTGAGTAGGCATTTATTTTGTATGCATTTGGAAGGGGGTGAGACATATGTTTTGTTATATGGTGATTCTTCTAAACGAAAAACTCTGTACAAAGTCTAATGATAGGACAATATTTGTGCAGAGGTAAAGAAGATTGTCCACATTGGATTTTGTACAATTTATTCTATAACAGTAACAAACGTTTCAGAATAGAATGGAGAAAATTCAATGGAAAAAAATTTATTTCGGAAATATATTCTTTTGTGGTTTAGCCAAAGTGTATCAGGTCTTGGCAGTTCTATGACTGGATTTGCACTTGTTTTATGGGCATATGGGCAGAGCCAATCGGCAATGTCGGTCTCATTAATGTCATTTTGTAATTATGTGCCTTATATCATTTTTAGTTTGTTTGTGGGTGATTTTATTGACAGACACAAAAAGAAGACAATTATGCTGGTGTCCGATAGCATTGCTGCAATCGGTTCTCTTGCAATATTGATAGCGCTGATTACAGAACAACTTGCAGTTTGGAATATTTATTTTATTAACATAGTGATTGGTATTACAAATGCTTTTCAACAGCCAGCTTCCGCAGTGGCAATAGGGCAGCTTGTATCAAAGGAAAAGATTTCAAATGTTAGTGGCATGAACTCTTTTTCCAGCAATTTAATTGTGGTATTTAGTCCTATGTTGGCGGCATTTCTCTTTTCAGCAGGTGGGCTTTCGCTTATTTTGCTGATTGATTTGGCAAGCTTTGCATTTGCGTTTTGTGTACTGCTGTTTTTTATTGTGATTCCAGAACAGTTTCAAGACAGAAAGCACAGTAAGCTGTTTGCGGGAATCGTTGATGGATTTATATTTTTGCGAAATGAAAGAGGAATCTTATACATAATGCTAACAATGGCATTAATTAACTTTTTTTCCAGATTAACTTATGAAAATATTTTGTCACCCATGATTTTGGCGAGAAGTTCTGGAAAAAGTATTGCTCTTGGAATGGTGAATGCTTGTATGGGCATAGGAGGAATTATTGGAGGTGTGATTGTTTCTGTCAAAAAAGAAAGTACGCATAAAGCAACGGCAATCTATCTTTCGGCGGCATTATCATTTCTGTTTGGAGATTTGATAATGGCGATAGGAAAGAATACTTTTTGGTGGTCGGTGGCGGCATTGGCTGCCAGCTTGCCAATACCTTTTATTATGGCGAATCAGAATGCAATACTATATCAAAAAATTCCATCAGTTATGCAAGGGCGCGTGTTTGCGGTCAGAAATGCTATCCAGTATAATACAATCCCACTTGGCATTATTCTTGGAGGGTATCTTGCAGATTATGTGCTAGAACCTTTTATGGGCTCAGAAAGTATGTTTGCTATAGAGCTGGGAAAGATAGTAGGAGTTGGTGCTGGAAGTGGTATGGCGGTAATGTTTTTGTGCACTGGGATATGCGGAGGGATAGTAAGTATTCTATCTTGTTTTAATCGAGAGATAAAAAAGTTAAACGGAATAGGTTACTGATATAAATTGTTAAAAAAGTACACGGAAAATGAAATCATTCATTGTCTGTGTACTTTTTTATGTGCAGACTCATGCAAAGGAAATATGCCACTAATGTGGTGCACAAATTGTGCGGTGAGTAGGGGAAAAATAGTTCCCTTATTCGATTATGTATGGGCGTTCCAATAAAATATGTCAGCAAGGATGACGGACGCCCAGCGCGAGCAGGGAAGATGAGACTTCCCTACTCAATTGCATGCATTGATATAATAAAATTTGAATCTGTAATATAATTTATCATTATAATATGAATATTAAATTATAAAAATAATTGACAAATGAATTCATAAGTATACAATTATTATATAAGGTTTTTGTACCAGAACAAAGGACTCCTGATAAAAAATTTATAGGTCATATAGTGACAGCCCTACTAAATTTTTATCGTTAAGGAGTTTTCATTGCTAAGCATTGTTAGAACGTTTAAGGATTAGGCATTTTAATAAGAAATTTGCCATAAACGTTTTTGTGGTAGAGATTTTGAGAGCTTGATAAATATTGAAGGAAAATAAAGTGGAAGATTTATACATAGCGTTAATAAAACAAGTCGAAGAACAAGGTGCGTTATCGCCTTATAACAGACAACTACTATGGAAAATGCTTGAAGAGGAAGAAAATGCTTCGATTGCAGAAGGAAAGTATATTACACTGGAATTGAATAGTATACAAAAAGTAATTGATTCTTGGGTAGAGGAAGCACCAATTTGCACTAAGCTACAGGAACTTTATCAGCGGATTGTGCAGTTATTTCACTCTGATAATAAATTATTGGAGAAGGTTGTGTCAGAATTTTATGAGGAATGTGATCTATGCATAGAGAAAAGAACAAGTTTTTATGAAGTGTATTTAAAACAGTCTATTGTATACTTAATGGACGTTGTAGAAGGTGTGGAAGGTATACCACAAGATAAATTATATGATACATCAGTAAAAAATCGTGAATTGGAAAATGATGAGCGTGATACAGCTTATTGTACATGTATGATGTATTCATTTAATAATTTGGCGGTTTCGGATAATGAGCGAAAAAGACGAGAGATGGAATTTTGGGATTGGTATATCAAAGAAGCTGCAAAATTACAGGGAATTATAATTCAGGCAACTGTAAAAATTCCAAAGAAACTATTGGAAGAAACAAAGATAGAAATTAATTCTATTGAGGAGTTTGTGAAATATATTAGTTATGAATATGACTATGATAAATATGAAGTCGTAGAAGGAAAACGGTTGTTGGTGCATGTATTCAATTATAAAAATAGTGCACCCTGTCCAAAGTGTGGGCAGTATTCAAACCATATTTTTACACAACAGTATGCTATAACTTTTGATATATTGGGAGAATTAAATGGATGGACAGTAGCATTTAGAGTTTGTGAAAATGCTTATTATTGTGATAATCCAGATTGTTATGATCATTTCTATATAGAAAGTAAAGTTTGGTTTGAGGATAAACAAATGCATTTTTTGAAGCTGAGAAGTATATATGGAATGCCAGAAAAAATCTGTACACTGTTTGGTATAAACGAATCAAAATTCCTAATCAATATGCAATCGAAGAAATAGATAAGCCAAGATGTGCTAGTACAGCGTTTTCTCGGTGGCATTGTTGACTGACGACAACGCGGCAATGGCGCAAATAGTGAGAGCTTAGTATATGAGGAATTAAAAAACGCTGTACTAGTCATTTTGCTGCAGCTTTTAAACTATTAATACAAGGAAGAAAGAAAATATGCAATCAAAGATAAATAGGAATATCTTTTTCCCAGAACAAGGAAAGATCCATTCTATATTTGTACGATTGTCTCAATATATCAGTTTATTTGATAACTCTTGGAGAGAACAAATAAGACCAGCATCGGTGGAACAAATGAAAAAGCTTAAAGAAGTTTCACAGTTAGGAAGATATTGTATTGAATTTCCAAAAGCTTATAAAATATATTTAGAAACGATGGAGAATTGTTATCGGAATTTTTTAATAAAGGGACAGCTAATATAGAAGATATCATACAGGTATATAATAATTTATCTGAGAGTGAACCAGAGGAGTTGAAGGCATCATATCAAATTATTTTTTGGTATGATTGGGGAGGTAACGTTTTTATTGACCTAAGTGGAAATCATGGTGATACTATTCTAGTAGTGAATCAGAAAGAAACTTATAAAGTGGTGCCAGAAAGCTTTGAGAAAATGATTTTTCAAGAAGCTTTTAAGACATACGAAGTGTTTTCAAATCAATTGGATTTTGGTGTATCAGCTATGGGACTCAAAGAAAAAATTCAATCAAATAAAGTATATACAACATTAGAGGCGTTATGTCTAAAATATGGATTAATTAAGATTTGGATTAGTGATAATAAATGGTATATGGCAAGAGCACAAAACATTAATTTTTGGGTTTATTGCGATGATGCTATGTATGGAAGAATAACAGGAGAAGACAAGAAAAAGTTAAGTGCATTGTATAAGGATTTTGAAACTTTATTTGGGGTGAGAAAGAAAAGTGTTCGATAATAAAAATTATAAGGAGTGCTTCCCTCTTATGGCAAGGAAAGACTTTGGAAAGCATTTCAAAAATGAACTTTGCGAGTGCTGTCATTTTTGTTTATAAAAAAGTGGGGCTATAATAATATATGTTTAACAATGATATAAAGAGAACGATTGGAAAAACTTTAAAGACAGATGGATATAAGCTTGCACCACCCCTAGGAAAAGGGGCGGTGTATTATGCACACGGGTGTCCAAATGAAATATGTCAGCAAGCTGACGGACACCCGGCGCGCGAGTAGGGGAAGATTGCTTCCCTACTCGATTATAAAGAGGCATTCAGAAAAGCTAGGGTTTTATGTTGGATGTCGTGATAACAGAAGTTTGAGCGGTCCAATTACAATTTACAGGTCTTATGAATCCTGATGACAGTGTGATGAATTTTTTTTCAGGACTTCATATAAAGATATTAGATATGTATGACACAGAAGTAACAGATAAAGTAATGATTGCTGCTGGTAATAAAATAAAAGTGATAGAAAAGTATATAGGCAATTCGTACAAGTTTGTTCTTCAAGAATTAATGTCTCCTTGTATTGATTCAGAGAAAAGACCATTTTGTCAGTTGACTATATATCGTGAACATATTTTAATTTATGACACATTTAAGAATGATAAAGAGCTACAAGAAGAATTTGCTTTGCTGCAAAATAGATGTTTTGAAAACTATAAGAAAATGGGAGAAAATGCAGAAAGAATAGAAAGACTGGCACTTTGCAATCGTTTTATAGATAGGCTTCCAAAAGATTTATCCATATTTGAGACGGAGATATAAAAATTATGTTTCATAAAAAAAATATACCCCAACTATATAGAAAAATGAATGAATTAGCATACATTAATCTCTCATCAAAGCAATTTGTGTGGATGTATGATATGGAGTGGATGGATTATAAGGAAGTAATAAATTATAAATATGAGGAAGGAGAATCACGAGATATATTACCTTTTGCATTTACAGGAGGAGGGGACAAGTGGGTTTTTGTAGAAAATAGTACAAATGAACCTCATATTGGACGATGTTATGGCGGAGAGGCAGAAGGAGAGTACTGCGCTAAAAATTTGGAAGACGCAATTTTTAGAAGTATCATTGAATTTGTATCTTCAACTTGTATTGCAATAACAGAAGATGGAAAAATGGGAACAAAATTTTTCTATGAAGAACAAGTGAAAGATATATTAAAGGACTATCTAAAAATATATAATAATTTATTGCCAAAAGAGTATTTGGCTGTGATTCAATATCTGACCACATTGTCTTTTAAAAAATGCAGTTTTGCAAATGCACAATGGTATGCATTATTGTCTATAGAAGAAAGAGACACATTCATAGAGCGTTACTTGATGTTTGACTTGATGGATAATACTTTTGACTGGTTTCCAGAAGACTTATAAAGGAAACTCTCATGAAAATAAGTTTTGAAACAATTGATTTGCTATTTGGACTGAAAAAGATTAGAGAGGTATTGGGGATTTAGAGTAATATAAACAGGAGTATTGGAAGAATGACTGTGTTAGATTTAGAAATGATTAGGACAATTAGGAAAGCAATTATGGAGAACAATATTACATATATTCAAAAGTTTTTTAGAGACAATCCAGAATTGTTAAATTATGATACTGCAACAGGGACTTGGCTAAATATTGCCATTGCTTATAAACAAAAAGAAATTATTCAATATTTGATTTCGCTAGGAGCTGATGTAAATTATGGCGGAAAGGATGAACCCACACCTATAAATAAAGCAGTGATGGCTGGAAGTTTAGATATTATAAAAATGTTAGTGGAAAATGGTGCGAATATCGAGACAGATGCTGCATTGGAAAATCCTTTATTTAGCGCAATTTTACAAAAAAATGCAGAGATTGTCGGTTATTTTTTAATGCGGGATATAGACGTCACAATAAAGTATCTTCTAAATTATGGAGAAGTTGATGCTTTAAAGTTTGCTAAGATATGGTCGACTTCTGAAATCGTTTCCTTAATAGAAAATCAATTTATAAAGTTGGGAATTTCTTTGCCTGATATAGATAAAAAAATAGAAAAAAATTTAGACCAACGAAAATTAAAGAAAAAAATTGATTTTGCACTTCGACAGGTGGTTAGTGAATGGCGAGGAGCGCACTGGGGAACAGAAGAAATTTTTGCAATGTCTTTTCATATGGATTACAATAATAAAGATATTAAAAAACGTTTTTCTTGTACAATTATGATACAGACAAAAGCAGGTTGTGAAGAAGGAAAATATGCTAATTTTGACACACAAGATACACTTACACTTAAATACGCACCAAAAGGATATAAATATAAGGAAGAATGGAGCGGATTTCAACGGGTTCAGGAGTATTTAACAGAAAATTGTATTTGTCTTGAAGCGTGTGAAGCATTGGAAGACATAGAAGCAAGAGAAAAAATGCAGGAAGACATTAATAATCAGATTTTGTTGATTAAAAAAATAATGATTCAATGCATAAAAAGGCTGAGGAAGGAACAATTTTTAACAAGTGATTATCATAGTAAAGAATTTTATGTATTTCCGTATCTTGAAAATGATTATTGTACAAAAGAGGATATATTGTTTGCAAAGGCAGTAAATGAAGGATTAGATCTTACAGAGTACTTAGCATATATAAAAAGAACCAAGAACGTAAATATAGATGTATTTGAGCCTGAATCAACAGAAAATGAAAAAAAGGAAATTCAACTTAGAAAGATAAGCAAGCGAGGATTAAAGAAAAAACTAGATGCAGCGATTCGGCAGATGGTAGAAACTTGTTTGGAGAAATATGATAAAGAAGGATTATATGCAATGTGTTTTTGGATGCATTATGACAGTATTGATATAGAATCTCGTTTTTTGTGTGAAATTATAGTGCAGACAGAGAGAGGGTATGAGGAAGCTGTACAAAGATTTATGGAAGAACAACTTGAAGAAGATTACCAGAAAGAAAGTCTGCTTTACTATAAGTATTTACCAGATGAATATAAGTACTCTTTGTATGGGCTTGATAAATTTCAGATTGTGCAAACATATTTATATACCAACTGTTTAAATTTGGAAGAATGTAAAGATTTGGAGGATTTTGAAGAACGAGAACAAATGTATGAAAATATAGCAAGGCAGTCATTAGAGATAGAGAAAATACTTGCTGAAACTATGGCAGAATTAAGACAGAAAAAGGTTTTAAGAACTTATAATGGCACAGAATTTTATGTTTTTCCATATATTGAGGAAGATACCCCCGCGCAAAAGTATATCTCTCTCACAAGAAAGATGAATAAGGGATTAGACCTTACAGAATACTTGGAATTTATGAAATCGGAGTTTTCTAAATAAGGAAAATGAATGTGATGAATTTTCTTTTCTACTGTATTTAATGAGGGTAACAATTAAAAAATAAGGGAGGATTATACAAATGAATATCTATAAAATTCCATTCAAATATAGAACAGGGAAATTTAAATTCAGCGAACTCAATATTAGTGAATTAGATGAGGGTCTGGAACTCGAATATTATACTGAATATCAGATACTAGACTATGATGTGCCAATGTACAAAAATGAAAAACAACTTTATCAGGTATCAATATATATGGTTCCAATAGACCAGATACCGAACGGGCTTACCGCCGTGTATGGTGGCAGCGGCGAACTTGATAAAGTTGAGCTTGTAGAAGCAGAGCGCACAAGACTAATATATATTCGATTCAAAAATATTAAAGAATCCAAGAAAGCTGTTTTGAAATTTGTTAAAAATCAAGCGGATAAGATGTCTGCCGAGGTTATCGGCAGAAAACAAAAACTCGCGCGGTTATTCTTTGGAACATATTATGATGGGACAGCAATTCAAATCGCCGTTATAACCGGCACGCCAGAAGATATGAAGGCGATTATAGACAAGAATCACGGAAAACGCGATATAGTTGATAACAGTGGAGAGTATCCTCTTGAGAAGAACATGATAGAGCTCGATGATGAACCGCTTGGCGTAATGCTGTTGTGTACCGACCGTGACTTTAAAAATATACTGTTTAATCTGGCAGTGGAAACTGTCAAGGAACGAATAAAGAGACATCTTCTAAAAAAAATAAACAAGACTGACGACTTTAAGTTTATCTTGGAAGAGTGGGATTAACCTCCGCATAATTATTAAGCAAGTTAGTATTTTGATAGGGAGGGGATTGTTATAGAAAACAATATGGAATATATAAAAGTATTTATGGAATATGAATCTGATAATATGCCTATAGTATATTTTTATGAAGTTGATTTGAATGATGAACGTTTTGCACTTAGAGGGATAGAAGTTTTTGTGGATCGAACGATAGAGTTTTATGATGACCTGTATTGTGATGTCATAGAAGCATGTCCAATCCCAACAGTTGATGAACTTAACGCAAAGATTTGGGGAGAAGGTTTTTATGCGACAGTTATTTCTAAAGAAGAATTTGAACAAATATGGGCTACTGAAATTTATAATGGAAGTTTGACTGCTAACTAAAATTCCACTTGCAGAAGTAACATATAGTGTTTAGGAATTTATCCCCATATAGTAAAGTGGCGCAAATTATAAAAGGAGGTTGAACAAATGAACGAGATGGATTTATTTGAGGGAAAGTTTGTAAATGGAAATCCCACATATTATGTAGATAAAAGTTGTACAATTCCGTTTACTGGTCACCTTGAGGAATATTTTGAGGGGAAATTATCAAGAGAATGTGATATTGTGAATGGAGTTATGGAAGGGATTGAAAAAATATATTATGATTTTGATGGATGTTTGGAGCTCTATCGAGAGGTGAGCGAAAATCGAAATAATGGATTATCAATTGAGTATTATAAAAGTGGTCAGATAATGGTGATTACAACTGCAATTGATGAATATTACATAATTGATTATTATAGTTATACAGAAGAAGGCGAACAACGGGAAATACGGATATTAGAGGAAAATAATCAATGGCAGCATCATTGTTATCACTATGGTAAGGTAGAAGAATCGTGGAGAAGAGCAGATGATGGATTAGTTCCAATGAATTATGCTAAAAATAAAGACAAAATATTAGAGATAAGAAAAAGATGTCAACTAGAAAAAATGAATAAGGAAATTTTGAAATATGGTAATACTTTTTCTGGATTTTGAGAAAGTTATGCCTATAATAGTTTTAGGGTTTTTATTTTATGATGCAACTTTGATGCAATTTCGATACAATCATGATGCAATTCCTGTGTAAAATAATATTGTTGCTTATGCTCAAAATTCTATAAGCGATGTAAAATATAATTTTTTTTGATTATGCGCAGACCTGTGCAGAGGAAATATGCCACTAACGTGGCGCACAGGTCCGCAGCGAGTAGGGAAGCTATTCGATTAACAAGAGATGTTTTGAGATATATAAGTGGACACAGGAGGAAAAAGGGCGAAAGAAAAAAAGAGAAAGGGATAAAATGCAAGCATTTTCGCTTGAGGCTTGGTGCAAATCATGAAAAAACGAGTTGAAAAAACCAAATATATATGTATGCTATTGTTATGTATAGGCGTTACGTTCGGCTGTGTATCTGATCAGGGGACAAATCCTTTGGAAGACGAGTCAGAAACAGTGCAGATTTCAAATCAAGAGGAAGAACAAGAAAGTTCTTTACAGGAAGCATTACAGGAGGAGGCGACTCAAGAAGCGTCTGTTTCAGAGATACAAATGGAACAAAATGAGACAATATCTTATGAGGAGGGCGAAAATGAAAGTCTTGTATGTCGATTACCTTTAGAACAAAATGAGACAATGTTTTATGAGGAGGCGGAAAAACAAGGCATTGACCGGCAGACAGCAGAGGAATATTTTCAGATTTTAATGGAAGATAATGTTTTTCAAGATGGTAAAATGGCACTTACAGGGCTTCGAATAGATGATATTGACAAAAATGGTCAGATTGATATGTTGGTTATGGTACTTGATGCAAAAGAAACTCCATTTTATGGTTCCGGCGGTCTGTGGTTTTACATGAATAATGATACACCTTACTATTTTTCAGAGGAAATGTGTTCTTATTATGGATGGTTTGATATCTTTTGGGAGGATATTGACAATGATGGGAATGTGGAGATTGTGTTTAGTGCGCAGGGAACAGGTTGCGGCGCAGTAGGAGATTCTTATAAAGCAGTATTTAAATATCGGAATTTATTGACAGACTCTTCTGAAAAATGTGGTATTGAGCGAATGCAATTACCCTCTGATTTTGAGGAAAATTATGATTGTGGGATTGAAGTGGAGGTGTTTAAAGAGCCGGAAAAAAATCAATATAGTGCCTACTGTCCATATTTTGACGAGACAATTTCATTCCACGCGGAAAATATAGGGGAAGATTTGCCAAGTACTGCGATTAGTGTAGGTGGCGAAGTGCGTGGATTTTATAATTTGTGTCCAGTAGGATATAATGGAAAAATGGTATTACAGGCTTCAGAGTATCTAAATGGTGAAGGCGGAACAGTACATAATGTTGCAACTGCACAGTTTTTGATTACATGGAAAGAAGATGGTGCACCAGAAATAATAAAGTGGTGGATTGAGGAAGACTAAAAATACGCGATTTATACGCATTTTTGCCCATGAATTATAACGCCTTTATTATGTATTTCTACTTGCTTATTAGAATCGATAGCGTTTATAATAGTAGATAGGAACTAATAAAAAATGATTTAGAGATGTCCATACAGTGTTTGGTAGATAGAAAGATACTGTGTAGATTTTTTGAATCCAAAAATAATTCAGAAAGGGTATAACAATGCAGGAATCGATAAAGCCTCCAGTGGAGGTACGCTATCAGGAAGAACTTGAGGCGTTGAAGAAAGCAGATGAGGAGCAGGGAAACAAGAAACCTGATAATTGGCAGATGTCACCAAAGGCAGTTAGAACGTTTATTTTGGGCAGTGAAAAGCCTATCAAATATAAGCGAAAAAATTATGAAATTAAGAAAAAATACTTTGGAAATGATGCGCTTGTGGAGCGCTGCATTGTCACGCTTGCTGGCAATCGTGGCCTAATGCTTGTGGGTGAGCCGGGGACAGCAAAGACAATGCTCTCAGAACTTTTATCTGCCGCAATTAGCGGAAATAGCAAAAACACCATACAAGGAACGGCGGGAACAACAGAGGACATGATAAAATATTCATGGAATTATGCGTTGCTTCTTGCGAAGGGACCAAGCAGAGAAGCACTTGTGCCAGCGCCACTTTACATAGGAATGGAGAAGGGAATCCTTACTCGTTTTGAGGAAATTACAAGAACACCAGCAGAGATTCAGGACAGTCTTATTAGTGTGCTGAGTGATAAGGTATTGAATGTGCCAGAGTTAGGCGATGATGGTTTTTTGTTCGCACGTTCAGGATTTAATGTGATTGGGACAGCAAACACAAGAGATAAGGGTGTCAATGAAATGAGCAGTGCGCTAAAAAGGCGTTTTAATTTTGAGACTGTTATGCCCGTGAAAAGTGTTGTCCTAGAAAAACAAATAATATTAAATGAAGTCAGTATGCTTGCGGAAGAAAATCATGTGGATATGAAAGCTGACGAGGATGTGGCGGAGCTTCTCGCATCTACTTATCATGAGCTGCGCGAAGGTGTTTCTTCTTATGGGCACCGAATTGATAAGCCAAATGCAGTGATGAGTACAGCAGAAGCGGTTTCGGTCTACTATCAGACAATGCTCACAGGTTATTATTATGGCGAGGGACATCTTGACGTGGAGTGTCTTGTCCAGAATCTTGTCGGTGCTATTTCCAAGGAGGACAAAGATGACTTAGAGAAAGTGAAAGGATATTTCAACACAGTAGTGCGCGCAAAGAGCGACAAAGAAGGTGGATTATGGAAAGAATATTACGAAGCGCGGAAATGGCTGAAATAATGCTGATTCCCGTGCGTCATCACAGTCCAGCATGTTCTTTTCACATTCAGAAGATTTTTGCGGAGTGGAAACCAGATGCGGTTCTAGTGGAAGGACCAGACAATGCCAACTCGTTGCTTCCGATTATGGTGCACGAGGACACGCGCGCACCATTTGCCATCTATTATTCCTATCACGACAAAGCAAAAAAAATATCGGAAGAACAACAGCATTACAAATGTTATTATCCATTTTTGGATTATTCACCGGAATTAACTGCGCTGCGTGAGGCGAATAAAACTATGACCCCTGTGTCATTTATTGATTTGTCCTACGGAGATATTTTGGCAGCGTCAGCAGATAAATTGGCAGATGGAGAGGCGCCGCGCAATTACAATGACGATTACCTGCTTGCGCGAAATGAATACATAGAAAAATTGTGTGAAAAAACAGGATTACGTAATTTTGATGAGTTTTGGGAAAAGTATTTTGAGATAAATGGTATGTATGAGGACAGTGATCTTTGGTTTTCGCACTTAAATACTTACTGTGCACTTGCGCGGGAGAACACGCCCAAGGAAGTGTTGCAGAGTGAAGGATGTCTTGCACGGGAACAACATATGGCTGCGCGGATTGTTTTACAAGTGCTGCGTGGGTGGGAACCATCACAGAGCCAAGAGTGTGTTGATAATTCCAAGGAAAATAAGAATCGACAAAAAATACAGCGCATTCTTGTAATTACAGGTGGCTTTCATACATCAGGGCTTCGTGAACGTCTATCAGATGCGCAGTGGCAAGAGACTGTTCGCCATGCAAAAGATATTGCGCATTACGTTCCAGGACAGGATGAAAGTGTGTACCTAATGCCTTATTCTATGGAATCAGCAGATGCACTAAACGGTTATGCAAGTGGTATGCCCTACACGGGATTTTATCAGAAAATATGGGATAGGATTGCTGATCAGACCTCCAATCCATATGAGGCAGCCGTGTTGGATTTCCTTGTTGCGACTGGAAAGAATGTGGGCAAGGAAGACGGTGCGCTTTCCACCTATGATGAAATTTGTGCGTGGCAGATGGCACAAGGGCTTAGTAGTTTGCGTGAAAAGCCACAGCCCGGCGCATATGAGTTGCAGGATGCAGTGCTAACATCTTATGTTAAAGGCGAGTATAATTTCTCGTCAGACATGCCAGTTCGCGTATTGCGGCGCTTGATGACAGGAACTGGTTCAGGTGCACTCTGTACACTGGCAGATGTCCCACCGATTATTTTGGACTTTCAGAATCAGTGTGCGGGATTTGGTATCCGAACAGATAGTACACTGGAAAAAGAAGTGACACTTTCTATTTTTTCCAGCAAAAAGCATAGGCGGATGAGTATGTTTTTTCATCGGCTCAATTTTTTAGATGCAGATTTTGCAAAACGGTTAAAAGGACCAAATTTACAGCTACGAACAAATCGAAATTTAATTCGCGAAATTTGGAAATATAAGTATGGCGCGCAGGTATTTGCTGCTTTAATTGATGTTTCTGTGCATGGCGCGACAATAGAGGAAGCCATTGTCAGCATTGTGCAGGAACAACTTTTGCAAGATACGAAAGCAAAAGATGCAGCGGTTTTATTAACACAAGTGTTTGAGATGGGAATTTCGAGTCAATTGGAAATGGTTTATGAGCGCGTGCATGAATTAATATTGAAAGATATGGATTTTTATTCGATTGCAGACGCATTGAAATCTCTAACTATGATGGAGGAGCTGGGAACGCTTTACAATTCGCAGTTACAGTTTGGTACACTTTTGCACACAGGTGTTAGAAAGCTTGTCACACTTCTTCCAAGTATTACACGGATGAGCGATGACGCGCTAGATGCGGGTATGAATGCACTAAAACTGTTGTATCAGATTACAGGAAGAAAAGGGCAGGAGTATGCCAATGAACGTGTGAATTTCTATGAGGTGTTACAACAGATGCAGGAAGATGTACAAATTCATGCAGGGTTGAATGGATGTATTCACGGTATTCTTTACGGGGGAGGACAAGAAGATGCGCGGGCGGTCGGTGCGGTGTGCCAGGGGTATTTAACTGGTACAAAAGAACAGCTCTTAAAGACTGCGGTCTTTTTCCGCGGGTTATTTTTTACAGCGCGGGATTTAATTCTAATTGAACGTGAAATGCTTGAGAGGATTGATGTTTTTCTTGGTCAAGTGAATGCGGTGGAATTTATGGAATTGTTGCCGCAGCTTCGGATGGCATTTGCCTATTTTACGCCTGCTGAGACAGACAAAATCGCACAACAGGCAGCAAGTTTGCATCATAAGACTGGACATGAGTTAATGGAACAGGCGGAGGTATTGCCAGAGTGGTATACTTATGGTAGAGAATTAGATGCGTATGTGCGACATGTTTTGGGAAGGTAGTCAAAATACAAAATAAAAAGATAAGGAATAAGGGCATGGCGTTTGCTGTGCCTTATATTTATGGTGGAAAATAGGTGATAGGAATGATATAATATATTGTAGTTAGGGGGGTATGGAAAGTGGAACTTAAAAACAGAATAGAATACGCAAAACGTGCATTGGATGGCACTGCATTAGGAGATTGTTTTGGGCAGACTTTTTTTGTGTCTGATGATATAGCTCGCCAAAGAATAAAAGATAGGGAGATTCTAAATCAATCGTGGTCTTTTACGGATGATACCGTGATGGCGATAGGAATTTATCGAATCCTTGAAAAGTACGGGAAAATAGATCAAGAGGAATTAGCTAAAGTTTTTGCAGATAATTATGCGCTGGACTGGCATCGAGGATATGGAGGAACAGCACATTCTATTTTGCGTAGTATTAAAGAAGGGAAAAATTGGCGAGAGGCTGCTTCAGAAGCCTTTGATGGAATGGGTTCTATGGGAAATGGTGGTGCCATGCGTGTTGCACCTATAGGTGCTTATTTTGCAGATGATATAGACAAGGTTTTGCACTATGCTAGAGCATCTGCGGAAGTTACACATGCACATATTGAAGGCATTGTAGGTGCGATGGCAGTTGCCGTGGCATCAGCTCTGCTTTTGAATAAAAAACTGGGACTCTATTCGGGAGAGGGAGAAACCTTTTTGCGTGATGTAGCAGATAAATTGCCGGAAAGTGATACAAAGTACAAAATATTATCTGCGGTTCCTATCAAAAAAGAAAGCAGCATAGAGTTTGTTGTTTCTGTGCTTGGAAATGGAATTATGCTGACAGCACAGGACACTGTTCCGTTCTGCCTTTGGTGTGCGGCATACTGGTATCCTTCGATTGAGGAGGCATTGTGGACAGCAGTTTCAGCGTTAGGAGATAGAGATACAATATGCGCTATTGTGGGAGGGATGGTTTCTCTTTATGCAGAGGAGATTCCGCCACAATGGTTAAGTTATATGGAGCATCCAGAAACTTCCCAGTTTTTTAATTAGAGAGATTTGTAGATTATTCTTTTTAAAAACTTTAGAGAAAAGATTTATCAGAATAAAATATGGGGAATTTAGAAGGAGCGATTAAATTGATGTGGGGAATCTGCTTTGACACGATAGAATGTGAAGGAGAACTCTTTCCGTCTAGATTGTTTCAGTCTGTGATTGAATATGAGCTTGTTAAAAATGGTACTATGGCAAATATAATTTATCCCAAAAAAGGAGCGTCAATCGCTGTTAATAAAATAAGGGTTTTGGACAACCCGCCTCAATTTCTTGTTGGTGAGTTGGTGTCACCTGCCAATCATCCAGATCAGGTTGGTGTGATTCGAGAAATTGGATGGCACTTTAAGAATGAAAAGTATATGTATTTTATTTCAATAAATAATAAAAAGAAGTCTAAAATATATTATTGCAATGATTTGATAAGGCGGTAAACAGCGTTGCATTATATAAAGGTAATTGGATTTGGAAGCATTATTAAGGCGTGCTATAGTTACTATGAAAATCACAGATTTTCATAGTAAGAATGGCCACGTGGCCGTTAACCCTTGTGGTTTGGCCGTATGATGGAGATTTTCTAAGAGCATGCGCAGGAAGGAGTCAGGAGCATATGGTAGAGGAACAGGAAATTTTAAATCGGTGGCGGTTGGTCTTGGGAAAATATGCAGCAGGGCAAATCTCATTTTCAGTTGGAAACGAACGAGAGAATTTGAAAATGATGGAAATGGAAGATGTATTGGATTACTTGTATTCAAGAGAGTATGGAGACGAGCAAGAAATTCGTAAGGATCGGCGCGGCGGACTTGGGGATTCGCAACTTACGATTCCACATTGGCTCACGAAAATTAAGACGCTTTTTCCGCAAAAAACGGTTGAGATTATGGAACGTCATGCGCTAGAGAAGTATGGGATGACAGAGCTCTTGACCGATCCTGAAGTATTGCGAAAACTTGAGCCAAACAAAGAGCTTTTAAAGACGGTTATGCAGCTTAAGCATATGATGAAAGGCGAGGTGCTAGAGCTTGCGCGTCAGATTGTGCGAAAAGTGGCAGATGAGCTGACCAAAAAACTTGAACAGGAAATGAAAAAATCCTTTTCGGGTAGATTAAACCGCAATGTTAGCAGTCCAGTGAAATCAATCCGAAACATTGACATGAAAAAGACAATTCGCAGGAATCTAAAAAACTATGACACAGAGACAAAGCAGCTTGTATTAAAACAGGTTTATTTTAGTTCGCGCATGAAAAAGTACAATCAGTGGCGTGTGATTATTTGTGTGGATGAAAGTGGATCTATGCTCGATTCGGTAATTCACAGTGCGATTATGGCAGGGATTTTTGCGCGTCTTCCAATGTTGAATACAAAACTTGTGATTTTTGATACAAATGTGGTTGATTTAAGTGATTATGTCAGTGACCCAGTTGAGACGCTTATGAGCGTGCAGCTCGGTGGTGGAACAGATATTAGCGGCGCGCTTGCATATTGTGCACGGCTTATTCAGACACCACACCGAACGATGGTGGTGCTGGTGACAGACCTCTATGAAGGTGGGGGCTATCACAGAATGTATCAAGTGAGCCAAGGAATTATTGAAAGTGGGGCAAAACTTATTGTGCTGCCTGCCCTTGATCACGATGCTGTGCCAAATTATGATAGAAACGCAGCGGCATCGCTTGCGAATATGGGGGCATCTGTTGGTGCCATGACACCGGAGGAATTATCAGGATTTATTGCCAAAGTTTTGGTTTAGGAGGAAATAAGCAAAATAGTTTTTTTAATTTCCAATCTTAAAAGAATGTGGCCGCAATCTGATTCTTTTTAGAGGATGGATTAAGCCCGCACAACTAACCGTTGCCATAATCACAAATATTTTATTATCATTTATTGATACATGGACACTGATAACTGTATATAGATGGTTGTGCTAAAAAATTTATCTTTTACATATCAAAGGAATTGGTCATCATGCCATGTTATAAACTTCGGAAGCGTATGATATTTTTCAAAATATGCAAGGGCTTTCATTACTTGCTCTACTGGTAGCACATAGGATATGGGATAATAATCGAGTTGTCCATTGGATAACAAAAAATCTATCATTTTGCCATCATCGCTTCCTGTATAATCAGCATTTCTAGAGCTAAATCCTGAGTCGCCTTCTTCACGCAAATACATAAGCCAACCCCAATCCCCATTGATGAGTGCCATCATTGCCCGCTCATCATCTTCCGTTTCTTTTAACTCAACCCAAATTTCTTTATATTGCTCCTTTTCCCAAATATACATAAGAATCCTCCTGTATAGTAAATCTCCAATCATTTAACTTCATTGTATCACAGATTTGAGTATGTGGAAACAGGGAGTTTTAGTTGTCACATCATAAATTCTTTGTTATAATTTATTCCAAGTGAACTGCCTCAAGCAAATAGAGACAAGTCATCAATATAGGAATATGTGTTAGTTGGGTTAAAAGAGAAATAACACGAAATACATAATGCAATAGGAGGAGAGGCATGGGTAATTGGCAGTCAATATTACAAGAAATTGATGATGATTATTTAATTGGTATTTCTAATAAGGGAATTGTAAAACGCGCCTATAAGGATATGGAGACCGTTTCGTGTAATACAATGCAAGATATATTTTCTGCTGAAGATGAAATTGAAGTGCATGTTGGGGAAGAGATTGTGCAGATTAAGTTACCCTTTGGAGAGAGTACGTGTTCTTGTCCGTCCAGAAGTATCTGCCGTCATGTTGTGCAGGGAATTTTGACATTAAAGGCAGCGATTACGAAAGATGTTGATGCAAATGAAAATGAAAAGCAGTTTCGTGAATCTTCTTCAAAAGAGACATGTGATATTGTTTTAAATGAAACTGGCACAGATAATATTTCCCAAAAAGTAGATGAAAACACCACTATTAAAAACACGCAGGAACCAGAGAACTGTATAGTTGATGATAACCAAACATCAAATAGTACAATGATACAAAAAGTGATACAGCAGATTAGGGATTATCCATTAGAGAAGCTCTGTAAGACATTAGGTACAAAAAGGCTACAGGAGTTTATTTGTTATGCGAGGGCAAATAGAAAACCGCAGATTCGTTATTCGAGTGTTGCGGTAGTACAGCCTTTGGCAAATGCAGCAAGTGTGAAACTTTTATTTCCGTTGGAATACTCGACATGTACTTGTCATAAGAAAGAGTTTTGTGTGCACAAAGCGGAGGCAGTATTATGGTGTAAATTGGATTTGGATCAGATACATGTTGATGATTTAGAACAGACAAAAAGTACAAACACCGAATATGATATAAAGCAAATACAGGATGTCGCCTTACAGATGCAGAAATTTTTGGAGGAGTTATTAGATACTGGATTATCCAGAACATCACAGGATGCGCTGGATCATATGGAGCGAATGGCAATAATCTGCCATAATGCAAAATTGCCAAATTTTGAGAGTGATTGGAGGCGATTGCAGGATTCTTATCATAAATATATGAGACGTGTGGCGTCACTTGGAATACAGACCTTGATGTGTCAATTCACTGGATTGTACCAACAGACTAAATTGCTGCAGCAAGCGCAAAATGCATTTGATATATCAAGATTAGCAGGGGCATTTCGCGCAGAATATATGTCTGCACTCAATTTAGATTTAGTTGGAATTGCAGCGGAACATTTTGTAAGTAAGAGTGGATATGAAGGAGATACCGTTTATTTTTTAGAGCAGAATACAAAAGTCTGGTATACATACACGCAGGCGAGACCTGTTTTTTATGATAGTGATACAAATGCAGCGTATTATACAACACAATATCGTACACAAGAGTCTCCTTGGGGATTGACTCTTCCTTTTCGGGATTTTGCGTTTTCTTATATTCATTTGGAAAATGCAAAGTGTGATAACAGAGGACGTTTGTCTTCTAGTAAGGAGACAAAGGGGCGGTTTATGGGGGAGAGAACAGGTAAGACGATATTGACGACACAGATGCTGGGAAAATGGTATTATCGGGATTTTGCACAGCTTTTTCAGGAATTGTTTTATAAAAATAGATATTTCAATACTGTTGTGGCAAACAATGAATCTGAGGATAGCAATTTAGATGCCAACGAGTCTGATTTAACACAATCAACACAGATGAAACTTGTATTTTTGAAACCAGCATCTTGTGATCCAGCAATTTTTTTAGATAAAGAGCAAAAACTTTATATGAATCTGTATGACAAATTGGGAAAATCTGTGGTGATAGAGGTTATATATTCCAAGAAGGAGGCAGAGGGAATTCGCTATTTGGAAAAAATCACAAATAATAATTTACCATACTTTTTTGGAAAGGTATATTTGCGCGATGGTAAAATTCGCATGTATCCAATCACTGCATTCAAAAAAGGAGAATTGCAGGAAATCTAAGGTTATCTAAGGAAAGGGTGTGGCAAAATGGAGATATCCAGCAAAGAAGAAGCGATACAGCAATTGTTGTATGACGTGGAAAGTCTTATGCAAGATTTATATCAAAGTGGTTTTGATACTGTTCATGACAGTACACTTGAGGCGCTAAAAAATAGGAACAAACAAACAGCGGCATATGGCATGCAATTATTGTCGGACATGCTTTTACAGCTTACAGATAGCTTGGAAATGCGTCGTCATCAGACAAAAAAGCAAGAGGATTCCTTAATCAATGTCTATACAGAGGTAAATCAGTATGTGCGTCTGTGCAGAGAAAAAATTGAGTGTGATAAAGGGGTAAATTATTATATGGTCTAGGAGAACTATAAGAAAAGAAGAAATATTTTATGCAATATAACAGGCAGCTTTCAATAGGAAGGCTGCCTGTTATATAAAGAGATTAATATTGCCCGTTTGCTGGAATTTTGGAAAGTATCCCTGTAGCATCTAATTTGTAAAATACAGGAGTCGTGTTTGCGGTTACATACCAGAGGACCTCTCCATTATGGCAGATGGGTTGACAATCAGATAACGCCGCATCTGCTGTGTTAACTGTACCAATCACACCGCCATCTGCATATCTAGTATAATAGAAGATACCATTTATATCTGTCCACATTAAGTATCCACCATCAAGACCTGTAGGGGCAAGAATTGGGGTGAGTGTTCCAGCCATCGCTGTAACCCCAGTCAAGGTTGAATTGAGTCCATTTTTATTTGTATAACTAATGTAGACATCACGTATACCAGTATTTGCAGTATCATAATTTAACGCAGTTATATAACCATTTGCAGTCTCGGCAAAACCACCTATAGAGGCACCTGTATGGTTATCACCCGTCACACCTGGAAAAGTTAGAAGCGAACTAGACGATACACTTCCACTAAACTTGTCCTCGCCAGCTTTTGTGTTATTATAGCGCATTAGCACAATGCTGCGTGGATAGGCATCACCGTGATCGAGCGTGACAATATTTCGTTCTTGATCAATAAGGACAAACTGATTAAAGGAATGGCTGACATAACCCACGCTATTATTCATAACGATATAGTAAGTGTCTGTAATGCGCATGTTATTTTGGTGTACTGCGAGAGTCAGATTTGCCTGATGATTTTTGCCATCGCGTGGTGACGCATACATTTTGTGGCAGGTACGAATATAAAGATAGTCGCCATATTCGGCACAGCGCAGAGAGCCAGCCTCAAAAGGAACAGTGGTGTTGGCGCCACGCAGGCTGACTTGCCCTAAACGGTTCCAGTCTTTAGAGTATTTTACGACACGGATAACTTCTGTGTCGTTATTTTCAGAAGGATTTTCTTGGCCAAATATAAAAAAGTTGTATTTTTCTCCAGCAAAAAATCCGCCCCACAAGGATAGTTCCATAGGAATTGTACGACTTGAACGCAAATATAGATAGTTATCGTAGTCCTCCACAATGATTTTTCCATCAATATATTCTACCCGTGTAACACCACCATCAGAATTTTCGCAAAGATATGATTTTACTGTTTCTGCCCAATTCCAGTTGTAGTTGTTGTACCAACGATAATTCTGGGCATTTTGATTGTTTGATACCACAGGCGTCAGATTAGATGGAGCAAGGGGAGTAGAAATGACTGTGGAGCTTGAATTTGGAAGAATCTCTGCAAGATTGAGAGTGGTGGTATTGTAGGGCGTTCTTCCTTCTGTTATACCACAAGTAAGATAATGTTGGTAAAGTGTTTCTGGTGATACATTTTCGGGGAATGCCGCTGCGACATCAGGGTTTTGTTCCAGATACCATTCGGCATCAAATATTGCGCCATCATCCATATATTGCGGAGCGGCATATACAGGAAGGGCGCTTCCAAAAAGCATAACTGTCAAGGCTGTTATCAATAATTTTTTCTTCATTGTTCCTCCATTCTTTTATCTTGAACTCACACAGGTTGCTGTAACAATTCTCTTTTCATTATAGCAATTAGTACTGTTTTGTCAACAGCAATGATTCTTTTTGCAAAGACGTGAAAAATAATTCAAACAAGAATTTTCCTACAGTTCCTAAGTATTGCGAAAATAAGATGTAATGTGTATACTATGTTTAGAGAAACTTTGTGATTTGTAAAAGAAATATAGGATAATTCCACATAAAATCAAAAGAAAATAAACATAGGAGGTAAATTATTATGACTGTAACACCAGACAATAAGTTAATTGGCAGGATGCTGGACCTGTTAACCAAATTGGGCATTTCGCAGCGCGACTATGACTTGGCGGAACAATATTTGCACGGGGAAGTGAATGACGAGGTTTTAGACCAATTTGTGCGAAAGGATTTAAGGGCGCCAGCTCAAAATTTGTACTCTGAGGCGTGGACAATTACAAGGCAGGTAAACAAAAGTAGTAATAGAACTGTGTTTGTGCGCTTTTTTAATATTATTTATGCGATTGGTCATGGTACAGGGCATCATTTGTTCTGGTATGGGTCATTAGATATTGAAGAGTATGCGCTTTATAAAAAGATGGTTACATACATGTTCGGTCATACGGAATATAATGCTTTTTTGGGGCAATATGACTATAGTCAATTAATGCAGATGGCACAGTATAATCCACAAAATTTAATAGAGGTGATTCCTTATTTGAAGGAAGAATCACAATTGTATGCGGCTGCAGGATTGGCAATGTATTTTTGTAGAAAATATGAAAATCCTGGTGCAGTGGAAGCAGAGGATAAAATACATATGACAGAATACGAAAACATTGTACTAGAATATTTTGATAGTTGGCTTGCAGGATTGGGCTGTACTGTGCATGAGAAAGTCATATCAACTTTGCGTGAGAAAAAGCAAGCAGGAGATTTGATTGGTAGAATTGAGCATACAAGTATGAAGGGCGATGACCAGCAGATATTTTGTGCTTTATGTACATTTGCATACTTAAATTTTCAACTTTCTGATGTGCTGCTGGCGATGATTCAGACATGTGCTGCTGTAAATGCAGAATTGATGCTTTTTTCCATACAGAATACATTTATAGGAGACAATGGATGCAGAACAGAGTTCGCTTCTCATGGAATGGACTATGATGAACTGTTCCATATTGCGCCAACTTTGTATATTTGTGTGGCAGCAAAAGGGAAGCATGAAAAGATTTTAATTAGGCAGTTGGAAAAAAATCGGGAAAGTTATATAAAAGTTATAGAGCGGGAAAAATGCCACGAATTGGTTCATATTTGTATGCGCGCTTGGAGCAATGGAATCCCTCGTGTTGTGCAGGAAGTTACAGAGGAGGTGCGCATCACTTTAAAGGATGTTATGCAGAAAGTAAATCCGAGTTTGTATGAACAAGTAGTGCAAGACACAACCCTTGATTATGAGCCAGTGATCGCATTGCTTGTGGAACCTACGCCACATGCGGAGCTGGCAAAAAAGTATTTGCTAGGAAACTGCAAAGCTTCTGAGTTATATCCTTATGATAAAGAGTTTGGAGATAAATTTGAGAATGGGCTTTATCATGTAGGAAAAGTGCTACAAAGATTTAGAAAGCATAATTGTGATGAGGCATTTATAAACCGATGTCGTGTATTTTTAGTTTTGAGAAAGTTTCCACATATTGAATTTGAGATGCAGGAGTGTAAAGGTGAGAAGGGATTAAGTGAATTTTTTGACAATCTCGATAAAGAAGAGTTAGACCTTGCGCACCAACTACAGGCATTTGCTTTACTATATAAAGAAAATCTTCAATATGACAATAAGTTAAAGTTGCTTAAAAAGTGTGTTGAAAATAAGTATACAGAGTTTTTACAAGAAAATAGAAAAGAAGCCATACAAATGTTTGCCAATGCAGACGCAGAGGCGCGCTGTCTTGGTCTGTACCTTTTTGGAAAAGATCCACAATCTTACAAACAAGAAATTTTAAGTTATACAAAAGACAGCTCTAGTCTTGTTCATCGGGAACTGATTCGCATTTTTTGTGTGCACAGAGAGTGGGAAGAAGAGGTCAAGACAATGCTATTAAATGGAAAAAAGGCGTCGCAACGGGAACTGGCAATCCAGATACTATTAAGATGGCAGAAAAACGATGAGGATTATTATGAGCTGCTCTCTCAGGCGCTTAAAAACGAGAAGAGTGGAAAATTGGTAACGCTGTTAGAGAAGGCATTGAAATTGCAACAAAAAGATCAAAATCAGCCAAAGAAACCAGCCACAAAAGAAGATTTGATTAGACAGGTACATCAAGGAGGCAGAAAGCGCACAATTGCATGGGCGTATGAGACCCCTTTTTCTGTTGTGCATATGGCAGATGGAAGCATTGCAGACGAGGAGTATTTACAGGCAATTTTCTTGTGTTATGCAGCGCAAACAGGGGGCGGTATTGACAAAAATGCGCAGCTTCTTGCGGCAGATTTAAATGCGTCTGAGTTTGCAGTCTATGTCAATGAGCTGTTTGACAAGTGGATTGCGCAGGGCGCAGAAGCCAAGAAACGTTGGGTTTTATATGCAGCGTCGATTCACGGCAAGGAGAGTATTATACCAAAGTTATATCATCAAATTCAGGAATGGTCGAAGGGACCAAGGGGCACAATAGCGGCGGAAGCAGTGATGGCACTTGCATTGAATGTGTCACCGCAGGCATTGTTGCTCGTAGATAATATTGCGCGAAAAATAAAACATAAGCAGGTGAAAAGTGGTGCTTTGATGGCACTGGATGAAGCGGCTAAAATGCGTGGGATTACCCGTGAGGAGCTTGACGACCGCATTGTGCCAAGCTTTGATTTTGACGAGAATATGCAACGAACATTTGATTATGGAACGCGCAGTTTTAAGGTGACACTCACATCGACGCTTGAGATTGAAGTGTTTGACGAAAATGGAAAGAAGCTGAAAAGTTTGCCAGCTCTAGGAAAGAAAGATGATGACCATAAGGCAACAGAAGCGTACACGGCATTTAAAGAGATGAAAAAGCAGATAAAGACAGCCGTTAAAAATCAAAAAGAACGCCTTGAGCACGCGCTTTCTATAAAACGGGAGTGGAGTACAGATGCGTGGAATAATTTATTTGTAAAAAATCCTTTGATGCACCAATTTGCAATTGGTCTAATCTGGGGGATTTATCAGGGGGACAAGTTACTTCAAAGTTTTCGGTATATGGAGGACGGATCTTTTAATACACAAGATGGAGATGCTTATGATTTACCAAAACATGCAAATATTGGTTTGGTGCACCCTGTAGAACTTTCTGATGCAGAAAAAGCAGCATGGAAAGAGCAACTTGAGGATTATGAAATTACGCAGCCGATTGAACAACTGGATAGGGCTGTCTATCGTGTGACAGAGGAAGAAAAAGAGAAAAGACGCATGGAGCGTTTTGGCGGTTATATATTGAACGATCTGGCATTGGATAGTAAAATGGCTAGTTTTGGTTGGTATCGCGGTATGATTGGAGACGCTGGCGGGTATAACACATATCATCGGAAAGATACGGAGATTGACATGGGTGTGGAGTTGCACTTTTCAGGGAGTAGTGTAGGCTGGCATCAAGGTGATGTGACGGTGTATGATGCCAGATTTTACAAAGTGAAGTTGATTGGGTATGGCAGCTATGGATATATGGATGCAAACAAAAAGGAGGCTTATTTGTTGCAAGATGTTCCATCACGGTATTTTAGCGAGATTGTGCGGCAGCTTGCAAAAGTAACCGCATCAAGTGATGAGCGAGATACAGATTGGAAAAAAGAAGCAGGATTAATAGAATAACGAATTACATCGGCGGAGCAAACCTGCATGTCGTGAAGCGATAATTTTTGATAGAAAGGTGGTATTACTATGAAGTCCAGTAAAGACCAGTCACCACTTACGGAGCTGTTTGCAATTTTGCCAGAGCTAAAAATTTCAGAGCATGAATGTGCGCTGGCAAAGCAGTATTTAACTGGTGAAGCAGGGGAGGAAGTGTTAGGTCAATTTCAGCGGATTGATTATAGTTTGATAGCAATTTCAAGTGATGCGCACTATGACTTAAATCGTGTTATGAAAAGACTTGACAGAAAAGAGACAAGAGCGGTGTGTATCCGATTGTTTAACCTGTTGTTTGCAATTGGACATGCATCATGCGTTCGCCTGTTTTATTTTGGAAGTGAGCCGCAAACTTCTTTTGAGCAGGCGCAGGAGTGTGCGCTTTACAAGAGAATTACCATATTAATTGAGAGATGGTTTCGTTCCGTCTGCAAATTGGTCCTAAGAGACATACGGAAAATTGTGCAGGGTAATCCTGAAAATCTGCGCAACAGCATAGAGCCACTTAGAAAGGAGGGAAGAGATTATCTGCTAATCGCATTGACCGATTACTTTTTTATGAAATATACGGAACAGACAGCACTTTTGAAAGAAAATAATTTGACCGAAAAGATTGATTTTTCTGAAGATGCAGCGCTTTTAAAAGAGTATGAGGAAGGGGTATTGGAGAGCCTTTATGAATGGTTGCAGCAACAATCATGTTTTCAGTGCGACAGTCTGATTGATGCAATCCGCGAACACCGGCTGACAAGAGAACTGTTAAAAAATATTATTTCAAATAGCCCTACAGAGGAAGAGTATCATCAGCTTTGCCATATTAATAATATGGCGTATTTAAACTTTCAGCTTTCTGATTTATTGCGTGATGTAGTAAGAGTTTGCTTGGCAGTGGATGCAGAGAAGGTGCTTTTTGCGTTTCGTAATGTCTCAGAAGTGCTTATTGGGGACAGTAGCAATTATGATGACTTGTTTTGGATTGAACCAGATTGTTTTATTCGTTGGGCAGCAGTTGAAAAGAATTTGCCTATCTTAAAAAGACAGCTTGAGAAAAACCAGAGTTCTTATTTAAAGGCAATAGAAGGAGAAGGCTATACCACATTTTTTCATAATAAACATTCAAAAAGGGCGCCTATAGAAGATTGGATTGATGCCATCAATGCGCTAAAAGATGTATTAAAAGAAGAAAATCCTACATTGTATGAACAGATTGACGCAGCTAGACCGTATTACAATAAAGTCATTCGATATTTGGTGATGGATACCCCACATGCGGACCAGATGCGCGCATATCTGCGAGGGAAGTGCAGCATTTCAGAATTATATCCCTATCAAGAGGAGTATCGGACAAGATATATTTCTTATGATTTTTTAGATGGTCATCAGCGGCATTGTAATGACACAGAATTTTTTGACCGATGTAAGGCTTATATTGTACTGACTGGTTCGGAGTACACAAGGGTGGTTGCCAGACAGACGGAAGAAGTGGCGCAGGTGGAACAGTTTTTCCAGTTGCTTGATGCACAAAAGATGGATATTGCGCATCAGATAAGTGGTTTTATAGTGTCGTACAAGGCAGATGAAAAATGGCGCGGCTGTAAACTAGAGCCGTATGTGGAGGGGGCTGTCAATGTGTTTGCGCGGTATTTGAACGGCGCAAGGCGACAGGAGGCAATTGAGGCATTTTCTGGCGCAGCGGTAGAAGGGCGTTATCTTGCACTACATACAATGCGAAAAGATATAATGCAGAATAGACAAGAAATTATGCATTACGCATCAGACAGCGCAAAACTTGTTCGGGAGGAGTTTCTTGATATTTTATGTACAGAAAATAAGCTGCTTTATAAAGATCAGGGTTGGTTGGAGGATATTAAGACGCTATTGGGAGCAAAAAAGGCACAACAACGAGAGTTGGCAGCACAGATACTAACGCGTTGGCAGCAGGAGGGTGGAGACTTTCATGAATTGTTGTTACAGGCAATAAAAAAAGAGAAAAATGCAAAGGTATTGACGCTTTTACAAAATGCGCTTTGTATTCAAGAAAAAAATTTGTCTTTTAGTACACTCTCCAGAGAGGAACTTGTAAAACAATTTAATTATGGCAATGGCAAAAAAAGTCTGGCGTGGGCATATGAAAAACCATATTTTCCAGTGCACACAATTGACGGGGAGGCGGTTTCTGAGCCATATTTGCAGGCAATTCTTTTGTGTTATGCGTCGCAGGAAAAGAATGGTATTAGCAAAAATGCGCAGTTGCTTGCAGGTGATTTGCATTCCAAAGAGCTTGCTGTTTATATGAACGAGCTGTTTGACAGATGGCTTGCGCAGGGTGCGGATTCCCAAAAACGTTGGGTGCTCTATGCAGCAGCAATTCATGGCGGTGAAGAGATGATTCAAAAGCTGCAGCATCAGATACAAGAGTGGCCGCAGATGGCAAGGGGAGCAATAGCAGCGGAGGCTGTAAAGGCGCTCGCATTAAGTCCGTCGCCACGTGCATTGTTGCTTGTGGACAATATTGCGCGAAAATTTAAGTTTAAGCAGGTGCGAACTGCCGCGGAAGAGGCACTTGTCTTTGCAGCTTCCGAGCTTGGTATTACGCGTGAGGAACTTTCAGACCGCATTGTGCCGGACCTTGGTTTTGATGAAAATATGGAACGAATATTTGATTATGGTGAACGTATATTTAAAGTGCGGATTAGTGCAACGCTTGACCTTGAAGTGTATGACAATGAGGGAAAGAAATTAAAGAAGTTGCCCGCACCAGCAAAGAAAGATGATGCAGTGAAGGCAGCAGCGGCTTATGAGGATTTTAAACAGTTAAAAAAACAGATGAAAACTGTAGTGAATAGTCAAAAATCTCGCATGGAATATGCGCTGTTTGTTCGGCGAGAGTGGCTTGTAGATGATTGGACAAATTTATTTGTCAAAAATCCGTTAATGCATTCGTTTGCAATTGGCTTAATCTGGGGTGTGTACGAGGAAGGGAAGCTAATTCAGAGTTTTCGTTATATGGAAGATGGTTCCTTCAACACACAAGATGAGGAGGAGTATACGTTGCCAGAAGGCGCGCATATTAGCTTGGTACACCCAATAGAGTTGTCTGACAAGGAAAAAGCAACGTGGAAGGAGCAACTTGCAGATTATGAGATTGCACAACCGGTTGCGCAAATAGACAGAGCAGTTTACACCAAAACGGTTGAGGAAGCAAACAAAAAAGGAATAGAGCGTTTTGGTGGATATGTGGTCAACGCACTTTCCCTAAATGGAAAATTGACAGGGCTTGGCTGGTATCGCGGTTCTGTGCAAGACGGAGGCGGATTTTACACTTATTTTCGTGAGGATATAGAGGCGAACATTGGCGTGGAATTGCATTTTTCTGGCACGTTTGTGGGTGATATGGATGATGAGGTGACAATCTATGATGTGCGGTTTTACAAGGCAGGAACAATAGAGCATGGCAGTTATATTTATGAGGAAGCAGACGCAGAAAAAGCATATTTTTTAAAAGATGTTCCAGCAAGATACTTTAGTGAGATTGTATTGCAACTCACAGATGTTACTGCATCAAGTATAGAGTACGACGAAAGTTGGAAAGCAGATGCGGACTTGATAAGTTAATTTAATTTATGTACAAAAATCAAGGTATTAAGGGAAAGGTGGGTTATAACAATGAAAGTAAATGAAAATGATAAACAGATTGACAATATGCTCTTATTTTTGGAAAAGCGCGGTGTGTCAACGCAGGACTGTGCATTGGCAGAGAAATATTTGAATCGTGAAGTGGGAGATGAGGTGTTAGACCAATTTCAGCGGATAGATTTTGCGTCAACGACGATTCCATATGATGTGCAGAAAGCGTTTGACGCGATTATAGAGGGATTAGACAGAAGTGAAAAACGAGAAACGTGCGTTCGGTTTCTTGATGTGTTGTATGCAATAGGGCATGGATCTTGCAGCGTATTGTTGTCTCGAATTATTATTAAGGATACAAAGGAGTGCGCCCTCTATAAAAGAATTGTTTTATGGATTGAACTTGAAATAAAGTATATTGGATATTTGCGTGTATATGACTTGCAGAATCTGATGGAATTGGTACAGAAAGATCCTGAGATATTAAAAGAAGCGTTGGAGCAGATTAAGAAGGAGGGTACAAAATATTATTTGATAGCACTTGCAGTTTATTTTTGTATGAAATATGGAAAAGTGCGACCACTTGACGCAGAAGATATGGACCTTATTAGAGCGTATGAAAATGAGATGCTTGACTATCTAAATGACTGGCTTTCACAGCAAGGATGTGTCACACATCAAGAAATTATAGATGCGATTCGCACACAAAAACTTACAATTCACTTGCTTGATGACGCGCGTCAGTGTAAGTTTATGGAGCCTGCCCGCAAGCAGCTTTGTTTTATTGGAAGTATGGCATATCTGAATTTTATGCTCTCTGATGTATTATTAGATGTAGTTAGAACATGTTTGGCTGTGGATGCGGAGTGGATACTGTGTACAATCTCTGAAGTTTCGATAGGAACATTAGATGCAAGCCGCAGAATACAAAGCAAAGGCGGCGATTACGACACACTGTTTTGGATTGAGCCAGAAACCTATATTCGCTGGGCGGCATTTGAAGAAAATAAAATTATCTTAAAGAGACAGCTTGAAAAAAACCAAGAAAGCTATCTGAAAGTTATGGATGAAAATGGGTTCACATCATTGTATGCGAAGAAAAAAGGTTTTGCGAATGCAACTGCAATATCTATCGTCAATCAAATGAAAGATATTATACTAGAGAAAAATCCTAGCCTATATCATCAGGTTGTAGGAAATATTAACTATGATATAGTGATTGACTATCTGGTAAAAGACACAGAACATGCAGAGCTAGCAAGAGAATATTTGCGGGGACATAACCAAATAACAGAATTGTATCCATATGTAGAGGAATTTTCAGGAAACTATGTTTCCCATAACTATATGAAGCAGCAGAAAAAACATAGTAATGACGAGAAATTTTTTAATCGATGTAAGGCGTTTATGGTGTTGACTTGTTCCGAAAATACAACCTTTGTAGAAGATTGGAATCGGGACTGCTTAGAGCAGATAGAACAGGTTTATCAGATGCTCTGTGATGAAAATTTAGGTATTGCATATCAATTTAATGGTGCTGTGGCATGTTACAGTGCTTATGATAATGCAATTGGTTGTTCTTTAGACACGTTTGAGGAGGGGACAGTCAATGTGTTTGCGCGTTATCTAAACAGTGAGCGGCGGGAAGAGACTATCGCAGCATTTTCTAATGCTAAGGCGGAAGGGCGTTATCTTGGATTACTGGTTATGAAGCGAGATCCAGCGCGCAATCAGCAGGAGATTTTAAGTTATGCAGCGGATAGTTCCAAGATTGTACGGGAAGAATTGCGAACCATTTTAGAAGCACAAAAAGATTGGGAAAATGAGATAAAAGCGCTTTTACAGGCAAAGAAAGCCACACAGCGGGAAATTGCAATCCAGGTATTGTCACATTGGCAGCAGGAAGGCAGTGATTACAATGAAGTGTTTCGACAGGCGATGGAAAAGGAAAAAAATGCAAAAGTGCTGGCTTTGCTGCAAAATGTATTAAATATACAGGAAAGCGAGGCGCCAGAAGAGACGCTTTCCAAAGAAGAATTGGTAAAGCAGTTACATAAAGGCAATAAAAAGAAAAGTTTGGCGTGGGCATATGAAAAGCCGTTTTCATCAGTGCACAAAATAGATGGCACGGAGGTTTCCGAGGAGTATTTACAAGCGGTTTTGCTTTGTTATGTATCGCAGGAAAAGAGTGGTGTTAGCAAAACCGCGCAATTTCTTGCAGAGGATTTGCAGCCAACACAGTTTGCTGTCTATGTCAACGAATTGTTTGACAAATGGCTTGCGGCGGGCGCAGAGTCCAAAAAACGCTGGGTTCTATATGCGGCGGCGATTCATGGCGGTGAAGAGATGATACAAAAGTTGCAGCATCAAATACAGGAATGGCCGCAGGCGGCAAGGGGAGCAATTGCGGCAGAGGCAGTAAAAGCGCTTGCACTAAATCCGTCGCCGCGTGCATTGTTACTTGTGGATGGTATTGCGCGAAAATTTAAGTTTAAGCAGGTAAAGGCTGCCGCGGAAGATGCGCTTGCTTTTGCGGCTTCCGAGCTTGGCATTACGCGCGAGGAGCTTTCTGACCGCATTGTGCCAGACCTTGGATTTGATGAAAATATGGAGCGGATATTTGACTATGGAGAACGTATATTTAAGGTACGAATTACGCAAACACTTGATTTTGAAGTGTATGATGAAAATGGAAAGAAATTAAAAAATTTGCCGGCGCCGGCAAAGAAAGATGATGCAGTAAAGGCGGCAGCGGCTTATGAGGATTTTAAACAGTTAAAAAAGCAGATGAAGACTACTGTTAGTAGCCAGAAAGCGCGCTTGGAATATGCATTGTCTGCTCGGAGAGAATGGTTTGCAGACGCGTGGAAAAACCTGTTTGTAAAAAATCCGTTAATGCATCAGTTTGCAATTGGCTTAATTTGGGGTGTCTATGAGGAAGGGAAATTGGTGCAGAGCTTTCGCTATATGGAAGATGGTTCCTTCAATACACAAGACGAGGAAGAATATACGCTTCCAGAAAAAGTAAATATCAGTTTGATACACCCTATGGAGCTTTCTGAGGAGGAGAGGGCAGCATGGAAGGAACAGCTTGAGGACTATGAAATTACACAGCCAATAGAACAACTTGACAGAGCGGTTTACTATAGGACAGAGGAGGAAGCAGACAAGAAAGGATTAGAGCGTTTTGGCGGGTATCTTATCAATGATCTTTCTCTAAATGGAAAAATGTTAGGACTTGGCTGGTATCGTGGTTCTGTGATGGATGCAGGTTATTTTGACATTTATTACCGCGAAGACCCAGAAGTTGGTATTAGCGTGGAATTGCATTTTTCTGGCGCTTACGTTGGTTATTCTGAAGGGAATGTTACCCTTTATGATGTGCGTTTTTACAAGGCGGGAACGATAGCACATGGCAGCTATGTCTATGAAGAGGCAGATGCAGAGAAGGCGTATTTCCTAAAAGATGTTCCGCCGCGGTATTTTAGCGAGATTGTATTGCAGCTTACGCGAGTAACTGCCTCATGCCAAGAGCGAGACGAAGGATGGCGCAAGGATGCAAGGCTGATAAAATAATGGTTTAAAAGTGTGGGAAGGGAGAGCTTTGTCATGGTGATAGGCATAGAGGACAAGAAATTTGCGCAGATGCTAACGCTTTTGGAAAATCTGGGTATTTCAGCATCAGACTGCGCTCTGGCAGAGGAATATCTGATTGGTAAAGTTGGAGATGAGGTGCTAGACCAATTTCAACGAATGGATTTTAGTGCTGCCCAAATTACAGATGAGGTGCGAAAAGAACTAGGTGCGATTGAGTGGGAGATGCACGGAGATGCTATGTGGCAGCGACTGTTTAATGTGCTGTTTGCCATTGGTCATAATACAAGCAGTGTTCTGTTTTCTCATAATTGTGTAAATGGAGAGCGCTGTAAGGCAATGGTAATTTATATTGAAAAATGTTCTGAGAAGACAGGCTACCTAAATGATCATCACAGGACTTGTTTTGATATGGGAGAACTAATACATGAAATTGATAATAAGCCCGAAAGCGTGTGGGAAATTGTAGAACAACTAAAAGGTGAAGGTGCAAAGTATTATCTGTCCGTTTTGTCAGCATATTTTTATAAAAAATATGTTGATAGCGAATTGGTAGCTGTTGAGGATATAGAGTTGATGCAAACATATGAGAAGGGAATGCTAGACTGCCTAAATGAATGGCTGACACGCCAAAATTGTCCCGCACAAGAAAAAATAATAACCGCAATTCGTTCCAAAAAGCTTACGCCAGAGTTGCTTGTCAACGTGAAACCATGCAATTTTACAGATTTTGACCGCAAACAACTTTGTTTTATTGGCAGCATGGCATATTTAAATATTATGCTTTCTGGAATATTGCTGGATATTGTCAGAACATGCTTGGCTGTGGATGCGGAGTGGGTACTTTTGGCAATGTCAGATGTGATAGACAAGTCGCCAAATGCCAAGGATAGAATTGGTCAGGACTATAGTGAACTGTTTTGGATTGAACCAGAAACATATATTCGATGGGCGGCATTTGAAATTGCATATGCGTGTACAGTGTGCCCGTATCATGAAAAGTATGTATGTTCTGTTCAAATACCTATTTTAAAGAGGCAGCTTGAAAAAAATCAGGAGAGCTATCGAAAGGCGTTGGAGCAGAATACATATGCAACGCTGCTTGCAAAGGTAAACTACAAATTAGAGGATGCAATTGATGTAATGAATGTGCTAAAGGATATATTGCAGGAGGAGAATCCAACTTTGTATGAACAGATTGGTGCAGGAAAGCCAAACTACGAACAAATTATTCATTGTTTGGTTAGGGATACTCCGCACGTAGAGTTGGCAAGAGCGTATTTGCGGGGATATGGAACGATTTCAGAATTGTATCCATATGAGGAAGAATTTTCTACAGTGCAGATTTTTTATAGTTATTTGAAGAAATATAAAAAGCATTGCAAGGATATGATATTTCTCAATCGCTGTAAAACATTTATGGTATTTGTTGGCTCTTTGAACGTAACAATTGTTGAGAATTGTGCCAAACAAAAAACAAAACAGGTGGAGCAATTTTTCCAGATGCTTGACCATGAAAATTTGGATATTGCCCATCAAATTAATGGTTTTATAACGTCATATAAAGCATATTGTGGACCATGTGGATGTACAACAAAAACATTTGTAAAGGGAGCAACAAATGTTTTTGCGCGGTATCTGGACAGTGGGCGGCGGGAGGAGACGCTCACTGCATTTTCCAAAGCAAAAGCGGAGGGACGCTATTTGGCACTGCTTGCAATGTGCAAAGATATTGCGCGAAATAAACAGGAAATTTTAAGTTATACATCGGACAGCGCAAAGATTGTTAAAAAAGCGCTTTTTGGATATTTTGTATGCCCAGAAAGATTGGGAGGAGGATATAAAAGCACTTTTGAGAGCAAGAAAAGCGACACGGCGGGAGTTGGCGGTGCAAGTGTTAGCACATTGGCAGCAGAATGGCAGTGATTACAATGATGTGCTTTTGCAGGCAATGGAAAGAGAGAAAAATACAAAGGTATACGCTTTAATGCAGAGTATACTGAATCGAAAGAAGAAAACGACGAATTAACCGCGTATAAGTTCTACATAATGCATAGCATTTTCGCAGTTTGCTTCTTTTTCTTCAGCGGTGATAGCCCTAATTGGCTTTGCAGGATTTCCAAAGGCGAGCATATTGTCAGGAATGTGTGTTTTCCCAGTGACAAGAGAGCCTGCGCCAATAATACAATTACGGCCAATTACAGCACCGCTCAAGAGGATACTACCCATGCCAATTACAGTGTTATCTCCAATTGTACAGCCATGAATAATCGCGTTGTGCCCAATTGTGACGCCGCTTCCAATTTGTACTGGAAAGTTTGCGTCTGTATGGATTGTAGTATTGTCTTGCACATTTGTATTATTTCCAATTTCAATTGTATTGGTATCACCGCGAATGACTGTATTATACCAGATTCCTACATTTTCACCCAGATGGACCATTCCTATGACATGGGCTCCCGGAGCGATAAATTGATTTTTTTGCATTGTAAAATCCTCCTAATTTCACACATTTTTGTGCGCAGACCCGTGCAGACGAAATATGCCGCTAATAGGTCGCGCGGCAAGTAGGGCAAAGTTTCCCCCTATTTGATTGCGCACAGTGTCCAAATGAAATTTGTCAGCAAGCTGACTCTCGTCTGCGTGTATTTTAGTATAACATTTCTATTATTCTTTTTCAATGTCCTAGAGCGTGCCTGAAAAAGAATAATAGAAATGTTATTGTGTTATAGTTTGCGGGCTAAATGACATTGGTTCACGGGTCAGGAATGCGCAGTTGTGCGCATTCCGTGAGAACATGATTCAGGAGTAAGGGGCGAGCGATTTTCGTAAAACTTTTAATATTGCCCCAAATCGTTG
Source organism: Lachnospiraceae bacterium (assembly GCA_949383255.1). Taxonomy (GTDB): domain Bacteria; phylum Bacillota; class Clostridia; order Lachnospirales; family Lachnospiraceae; genus COE1. Next base: position 40,229 of record CASJPF010000026.1, read on the forward strand.
CTATAAGCGGTCTTTTAGACCATGAATAGTAACGTTATTATTCAAGCGCCATCAGTTTTTAACAGAATTTTAGTTATTGAAGGCGTAAATAATGACAAATATATCTGTTATTTTGTCACAGTTCCTAAAAGGAATTTAAAAAGAAAACAACGCATAATATATTTTAAAGAAAGGAAAAAAATGTATACAGAACAAAATTTAGTGAGAATTGCCAAGCGGGAGAATAATCAAAAAAGAAATTATTTGGTAGTGAACAGACTGCAAGGAAAGCATATTCCAGTAAAGCCTCATGAGGCGCTTGCAATGTTTCAGGCGCTTGCAGCACAAGTGCGAGGACAGTACAACGGAGAAAAATTGTTAGTGATTGGTTTTGCAGAGACGGCAACAGCAATTGGTGCTGCCGTTGCAATGGCGCTTAACGCGGATTATATACAGACAACAAGAGAGTTTGTCCCTAATGTGGCGTATCTGTATTTTTCGGAAGAACACAGCCATGCCACAGAACAGAAACTTGTGAAAGAGGATATTGATAGCGCAGTTAAAACAATTGACAGAATTTTGTTTGTGGAGGATGAGGTCACAACAGGAAAGACAATTCTCAACATTATAGAAGTTTTGAGAGGGCAGTATTCCAAAAAGATAAAGTTTTCTGTTGCTTCTGTTTTAAATGGAATGGACTGCAATGCACTCGATATTTATGGAAAGTATGGGATTAATCTTTTTTGGCTTGTAAAGACAAATCATACTGCGTACACAGAAATAGCCAAAAGTTTTAAAGGGGACGGAACTTATATTTCATGCAAACAGATAAATGAGATTAGAATGCCAACAATTACATATATTAAGATAGATGAGCGGATGGATACACGACGAGTAGTTCACTGTACACAATATTATCAATTTTGTAAGTCTTTGTATCAGAATATAGTAAGCCAAACAGATTTAGGCGATGCACATAAAATATTAGTACTTGGGACTGAAGAGTATATGTACCCAGCTCTTTATACAGCCAGCCAACTAGAAGCACAGGGAAAGGAAGTTCGATTTCATGCGACAACAAGAAGTCCTATTACAGTAAGTACAGAACAAGAATATCCGCTTCATGTGCGATACGAACTTATGAGTTTGTATGATTCTGCGCGGACAACATATGTTTATGAATTGCAAAAGTATGACATGGTTATCATAATTACAGATGCGTCTGACGGAATGAAAGAAGGTGTATTTTCTTTGGTAAATGCACTTAAATTGTGCGGAAATGAACATATTTTAGTGGTATCATAGTATTTGTTTGGAAGATCAGAAACAAGGAACTGTAGGAAAAAATAATGATAAACGATATGACAAAAGGGAAAATCTTTCCTGTTCTTATGAAATTTACGATTCCTCTGGTGCTGGGCAATTTGTTACAATTAACCTACAATGCGGTTGACAGCATTATTGTTGGACGGTATGTGGGAACGGATGCGCTTGCAGCAGTGGGGACAAGCAATCCACTTCTCACATTGATTATTCTGTTTGTTCAGGGGATATGTCTCGGTGCAGGTATTTTGGTAGGAACGTTGTATGGAGCAAAAAATTACAAGACCCTACAACGCGAAGTTAGCACAGCGATGATTTCTGGTGTTGCTTTTTCCCTGGTATTGACAACGATTTCATTCGCAGTAGCACCTGCGTTGTTGGCGATCTTGCAAGTCCCTTCGGCAATTCGACAAGAAGCAATAATATATCTGCGAATATTGATGTGTGGTCTGGTATTTAATTTTATCTACAACTTTTTTGCCAGTACTTTAAGAGCGATGGGAGACAGCAAATCTCCACTTTACTTTCTTGGAATCAGTGCTTTGATTAATATTGTAGGAGATTTGATTTTTGTGATGGTATTTTCTATGGAGACAGTTGGATGTGCAGTCAGCACTGTGCTGAGTGAGGCATTAAGCTGCCTATTGTGCTGGAGGTACATTAAGAAAAAGATTCCTGTTTTAAATTTAGGTAAACAATGGTTTGTTTTTGATAAAGATTTGATAAAGGAAATTATTCAATATGGCTTTGTCAGTGCATTACAACAGTCCACTGTCCAGCTTGGAAAACTTGGTATACAGGGGATTGTAAATACTATGGGAGTGACTGCTACAGCAGCGTTTACCGCAATTAATCGAGTTGACGATTATGCATATATTCCAGAACAAAATATTGGTCATGCCATGACCAGTGTGATGGCACAAAATCGTGGTGCAGGAGAATACAAACGTGTTAGGGCGGCTTTTCGAGTGGGGATGATTATCGAATTGATATATGGTGCAGCGTTGGGGATTTTTTTGCTGATGTTTGCCAATCCAGTAATGTGTTTGTTTACCCAAGATGAAGCGACGATATTTCTCGGAGAGCAGTATTTACATTTAATTGCGTGGATGTATGTTGTTCCGGCTGTCACAAATGGAATTCAGGGATATTTTCGCGGAATGGGAGATTTGAAAATTACGCTTGGGAGCAGTCTGATGAATATGGGGGCACGTGTGTTTGCGTGTATTTTGCTTGTATTTGTTTGTAAGATGGGAATGATTGCTCTGCCGTGGTCCTATCTGATTGGATGGGGGACAATGATGCTGTACGAGTTTCCATTTTTAGTGCACAATAGAAATCGGTTTTCTAATTAACTCTTTGCATTTCTTATTTTTTATATTATAATGAAACAAAATGTTTTTTTATCATAGGATAAGGAATTGTATTCGTTATGCGCAGATCTGTGCAGAGGAAATAAGCCGCTATAGCGGCGCATAGATCGTGCGCGAGTAGGGGATTTTCTTCTACTTAATTAGATCCTAAATAGAAGGAGTGTATTATAATGGACATCAGGATCAATGATAGTGACAAAATTACAATGACACATACGGGGTTGCTTCCAGGAAAGAAAGGGAAAGTGATTCATGTGTGCTTTGAGCGGAAGACAGGTGACAGGAACGATTATGCAGAGATTGTACTGCCAAGCAGAGTTGTGGTTAATTCCAAAGGCTTTGACGAGGGTGAGATTGCACAATTACAATTGTACTTGAAAGAACAGGAAAAGAGCATTATAGAAAATGCAAAACAAATCAATCATGACTTGATTTTTAAACTCTAAGGAAGATATTGCTCAAATGAAAAATCAACTAAAAAAGTGGATGCAGAGATTCCAAAATAAAAAGATTGCTTCGTTAAAGTATCTAAATAATGTGTTGATGTATTTTAATCAGGAGTATTTTGAGATTTATGTGGTTGACTTAAATCAGGGGGATTATGAGATTATTCGGTCGGCGCAGCGGCATGATGATTCTGCAAAAAAGGTGACAGGCGATTTTGTGCACCTTATGCATAAGGCGATTGTCACATGGCCAAAACCGCCATATCGGGAGCGGTTCAATCAACTGACAAACTTAGAACAAATTAAAAGACGGTTTGCGGCAGGGGAGAAAAAAATAGAATTTATCTATAAATCCTATGATGAGAAGTGGAAAAGACTTGAGTGTTTTCCAATACCAGAGTATGCTGCCAACAATGAGAAAATGATTTTTGCACTTAGGGATTACAATGTGGAAATGCAGATGAGAACTGACGAAGCACTAGCGTCTGAGGCGATGAACAACATTTATACATTGGTTGCTTTTCGCGATATTGAAGCGAATCGATATGAATGTCTTCATCGGCGTCTGGAGGAGATTATAGATTTTCCAGAAAAGGGTTCCTATGCAGATTTGGAAGCACTGATATTGCGGCATATTCATCAGGAGGATATTGAAAAGTTTCGTACAGAACTGTCAGATGAACGAATTGCACAGGAGGGACGCGCAGAATGCGAATATCGGATTCGAGACAAAAATGGAGAATACCATTATTATCGACAATATAATGCGAAGGTAAATATTCTTTCCGGTTCAAGAATCGTGATTTTGATTCGTGATATTGATGAATCCAAAAAACACGCGATATGGGAGGCACAACAGCTTCAAAAAGAACTGGAGATGACAAAACTTCTAGCGAAGAAAAGCAAGGATTTGGAGAAGGCACTGCAGCAGGCAGAAAATGCCAACAATGCAAAAAGCAAGTTTTTGTCGAATATGTCACATGATTTGCGCACCCCAATGAATGTTATATTAGGCATGGCATATCTTGCAAAAAGACATATTGATAATGAAGCGGAAGTGAATCGCTGCTTGGACACAATATTGTTATCTTCTCAAAATATGCTCGCGTTGATAAACGACGTGTTGGATATGAACAAAATTGAGAGTGGAGTGATTGAAGTACGTGAGAAAAATGGAGATATTGTTAAATTAATAGAAGATATTGAAATATTGATCCGCAATCGCTGTGAAGAAAATCAACAGATTTTTGCAGTTGACTGTGAACGAATTACACATCGTTATCTGCGTATGGATGAACTTAGAGTGCGTCAGATCATTATCAATATTCTTTCTAACGCTATAAAGTATACGCCTGCATTTGGCAGAATTAGTCTGGAGGTATTTGAACAGACAGGAAATACAGAGTCACAGTGTTGTATTATTTTTATTATTCGAGATAATGGAATTGGAATGAGTGATGATTTTGTGCAACGTGCCTTTGAACCTTTTGAGCGTGAAAATACAGATTTGTCTGAGCGAGTGGAGGGAACAGGACTTGGCATGGCAATCATAAAGAATCTAGTAGATCTTATGAAAGGACAGGTCAAAATTGACAGTATGGTTAATGTGGGAACAAAGGTCACGGTGCGCCTTCCGTTTATGATATGCAAAGAATGGCAGATTGCCAGTAACTCAGATAATTTAGAAGTACATGATGCGTATAAGTATCCTGGAAAACGGATTCTCATTGTGGAGGACAAGTATATTAATCTGGAGATTGTAAAAAGCTTTTTGGAAGATTCTGAACTGATTATTGATGAAGCAGCAAATGGGAAAGAAGCTGTTGACAAAATAAGAAATGCTGCGGCGGGAACATACGATCTTGTTTTTATGGATATTAGTATGCCCGTGATGAGAGGAGACGAGGCCGCTGTGTTGATTAGACAGATTGACAGGGCAGATTGTAAAGAGTTGCCAATTATTGCTATGACAGCAAATGCATTGGAGAGCGATGTGCGAAATTCTTATCGGTGTGGCATGAGTGGGCATATCTCCAAACCAGTAGAACCAGAGGAGATTTACAAATGTCTGAACAAATGGCTAATAGGCAAACGCTAATAAAAATATGTGAACTTTGCCCAAGACAATGTCATGTAGATAGGACCATTGGCAGCGGATATTGTGGTGAAAGTGAAAATGTGAGCGTGGCAAGAGCATCTCTTCACAAATGGGAGGAGCCTTGTATTAGCGGCAAATTAGGCTCTGGCACTGTTTTTTTCTCAGGCTGTTCGCTTAAATGTGTATTTTGCCAGAATAAAAAGATTTCTGTTGGTGGCAAAGGAAAAATGCTCAGTGTATTACAATTATCAGATTTATTTTTGCACTTGCAGGATAGTGGGGCAGAGAATATTAATCTAGTGACACCGACGCATTTTGCCCAGCAGATTGCAGTGGCATTGCAAAATGCCAAGTTGCAAGGACTGGCAATTCCGGTTGTATACAATACGTCTGGCTATGAGCGGGTGGAAACACTGCGTTTGCTTGAGGGGTTGGTTGATATTTATCTTCCAGATTTAAAATATTATAGCAGTCAGTTGTCAGAACGATATTCCAATACACCAGATTATTTTAAATATGCATCACTTGCAATTGAGGAAATGGTGCGTCAGACAGGAAATCCTATTTTTGCCGTTAACGAAAGTTCTAAAAAACAGATGATGAAGCGCGGAGTAATTGTCAGACATATGGTTTTGCCCGGGCATACAAAAGATTCCAAAGAAGTGATTAAATATTTATATGATACCTATGGAGAACATATTTATATAAGCATTTTAAATCAATATACCCCAATGCCAAATTTGCAAGATTATCCAGAGCTTAACAGGCGGGTGACAAAGAGGGAGTACAATAAGGTGGTTGACTATGCAATTTGTCTAGGTGTGCAAAATGCATGGATACAGGAAGGTAATACTGCAAGAGAAAGTTTTATTCCTGATTTTGATGTTTTTGGAGATTATTTATCTCAGATGGAAAAACCTTCCACTCTATAAGTGGCGGGTAAAATACAATTTTATCTTAGTAGGAGTACAATCTCTGACTGAGATAAGCATCTGTAGGATTCGCGCCGCAGCAAGAATGCCGATAGCATTCTTAAATATAATTTGTGTTTATACAATAGGGAGGGGTTATGATGTATCAGAATTATATTTTTGATTTGTATGGAACTTTAGTTGATATTCATACAGATGAAGCCAGCAAAAATTTTTTTAAGAAATATGCAAAGTGGCTTAGAAAACAAGGATTTCACTTTGAATGGAAGTCGTTTTATAAACTGTATACTGCAATAGAAAAGAGACATCGGGAAGAAGCCAAATGTTTGGGCAAATATACATATCCAGAAATTCGGGTGGAAAATGTATTTCAGGAAGTATTTTCGGCAAACGGATATGCGCTTTCCGATGAACAGACACAGTTTTTATGTGAAAACTTCCGACGAATTTCATTAATACATTTGTGTTTGTTTCCAGATACAATTGCATGTCTTGATGGATTAAAAAAGGCTGGAAAAAAGATTTATTTGCTCTCCAATGCACAGAGAAGTTTTACATGGCAGGAATTGGAATTGACGGGGATTATTCCTTATTTTGACGGGATACTGATTTCTTCTGACGAGGGTTGTATGAAGCCAGACTCAGAATTTTATAATAAGTGTTGTGAGCGGTATCATCTTGACAAGACGCAGTCTGTAATGATTGGAAATGAATTAAAATCTGATATGGCGGGTGCAGCGGCAGCAGGAATCGATGCATTTTATATCAATCGCTATGCTGTATTGCATCAGGAGGACAAACCAATTTATCAGTATATATCCCCAAATGGCGCTCTTTTAGAAGTGCTTGCTCAGACAGGAGTTTCTATATAATTTAGAAATTGGAGGTGTGATTGTGCTGACAAGAGAAGATTTTCTTTCGCTAAATTTTGTGAAAAAAGAGGATTTTACAGGAAGCTTTCAAGGGATGCGGTTTATGCTGCACCAAGAAGAGATAGAGGAAGAGAAAAAACTGAAGGTCTATCTTTGGAGTGAACCATTTGGATTTGAGGCGACACCTGAGGAAGAAAAGATTTCGCAGTTGTTTCCGTTTAGCGAGGAGGGACTAGCGGAGGCGATTAACTGGATGAATGAAAATTATGAGCATATAAGATACAAAAAAAATGAGTAGGGAAGTTTATCTCTACTCATTTTTTATTTTATTCTATATAGATCTTAAGCCATCTGATTTACAGCCTTGGATAAACGAGAAACTTTTCTGGAAGCATAATTTTTGTGATACACGCCTTTTGTTGCCGCTTTATCAATAACACTTGTCGCGTTCAATAAAGCCGCCGCCGCCGCTTCCTTGTCATTTGCTTCTACGGCTGTATAAACTTTTTTGATTGCAGTCTTTACACCAGACTTAATCGCTTTATTTCTATCAGCTTTTGTTCTGTTGACCAAAATTCTTTTTTTCGCAGATTTGATGTTTGCCATGCTTGACACCTCCCCTATTTTCTCGATGTGATTCATTTTTAAAATCATGAAAATGCTGTTTCGTTAAATTCGGACACGGACGAACTAAAAGAAACATACTTATATATTGTAATTTATGGAATCTGATCTGTCAATACATATTCTTAAAAAAATCAGAAAAAATAACCAATAGAAAAAATAGAAAAGACAGGGGGAATTAAGATGCAGCAGTTTCAGATTCGGACAGATTTGGCATTGGAAGCGACAGAGAGTGTCAGAAAGCAGGCATCAGGACAGATGCGGGGAATTTCCATTGATGAGTACGATATTATGGAAGATGTTCATATATCAAAAGTGGTTATTATGACAAAGAATGCAGCAAAGTGTATGGGAAAACCAATGGGAACTTATATTACATTGGAGGCCTCTGCCCTTCAAGAGAGTGATGAGGACTATCACAGGGAGATATCCGAGGAATTAGCAAAACAGCTCAAAAGTGTTCTGCCAGATATTGATAAAGAAGAGCGCTCTATTTTGGTGGTAGGGCTTGGAAATCGTGATGTGACTGCCGATTCGTTGGGACCCTGTACTGTCGACAATCTATTCATTACAAGACATATTATAAAGGAGTATGGCAAACAGGCATACAGGGCTTCCAAAATTCATCAAATTAGTGCACTTGTGCCAGGAGTGATGGCAAAGACTGGCATGGAAACGGCTGAGATTATAAAGGGAGTAATAAAAGAAACAACACCGGACATAGTAATAGTAATAGATGCGCTAGCGGCAAGAAGTATTAGGCGATTGAATCGGACGGTGCAGATAACAGACACTGGTATTCATCCGGGGTCTGGGGTGGGAAATCACAGAAATGCGCTCACAAAGGAAAGTCTTGGTGTTCCTGTGATTGCAATTGGTATTCCTATGGTGGTAGATGCAGGAACAATTGTATCTGATGCGCTTGAGAAGCTATCGGAGGAATATGATGGTGGAAAAGCATCCTTGGATTATTTTAGGAATAGTACAGATACACAGCTTCATAATATGTATGTAACAGCAAAGAATATTGACGAGACGACAAAGAGGCTTAGCTTTACACTGTCAGAGGCTATCAATATAGCGCTGGATATGGAGCAGGAGGAGTAAGGTGTGGATATCAGCTATAAAGTAAAAAGGTATGGGATATTTATTTTTGTATTCCTGCTGGTGTTGGTGCAGCTTTTGATGCGTGCAGCAAACGACATAGAAAACAGTATTGGAGATGGTGCAGAAAATAGGGAAACGCTGGGGGAAAAGCTTTACAGTGTAGCTATAAAACAAGGAATAAAACTTTCTAGTTCGTATATGTTGTATTTGAGTGGTGATGAAAAAAGTGGAATGCCTTATCGGATTTCAAAAAATTTGCCTTTGGAACAATGTTTGTTGTTGGAGGCAGAGGATGATGGTCATATGACAGAATATAGACAGCCGTCTGCATTGGAAGAGATGGCAGTTGCTGAAAATAACATGGCGTATCAAAACAGTCTTGTAAATGAGGTTGAAATTGAGAATCATGAGGCAAATGTGACCCAGAGTGGGCAACAGCAGGAATTGGAAGATGCTGTATTAGCAGAAAATACAGCATCGACAGGAACATTTGTACCTGTGCTGGCTCCAGTTGCAAAGTATTCAGAACAACAATTAATAGAACCCGATTTTATAAAAAAAACATTTTATTCGGAAGATCCGACTACAAAGATTCGAGCGGATCAACTTCAATATAATACATTGATGGGATTTGATGCAGGAATCAAACAGGACAATAGTAATGTTCAGATTTTAGTATATCATACGCATTCTCAAGAAACGTACATAGATTCGACAGGAGGAGATTCCAACACATCCATTGTTGGAGTTGGGGAACATCTGTGTGAAATTCTTAGAACACAATATGGATTTAATGTGTTGCACCACATAGGAGAATATGATGTGGAAAGCAGGGATTATGCCTATTCTAATGCCATGTCAGGTCTTGAAAAGGTACTTGCGGAGAACCCTACTATAGAAGTTATGATTGATTTGCACAGGGACCAGACAAATCCTGACACAAAACTTGTGACAACTGTGCAGGACAGACCAACAGCAAAATTTATGTTTTTCAATGGTTTGTGCTATACAAATGCATTGGGAACACTGACAAATCTTCCTAATCCTTATGTACAGGACAATTTGTCCTTTGCGTTTCAGATGCAACTGACAGCAGAGGAATATTATCCGGGGCTTACGAGGCGTATTTATCTGAAAGGATATCGATATAATTTACACTTTCGACCTAAGAGTCTATTGATTGAACTTGGTTCTCAGACAAATACGGTTGAGGAAGCAATGAACGCTTGTGATCCATTAGCTCATATTATTGCAATGGTGCTCAATGGAAAAAATAAAGAGTAGTTTAAGGGTTACTATTTTTATAAAAAGGTGATATACTATGAGTATTCCATAAAAAATAAGGAGCTGTGAGAAAATAGAAGAAATTTTCTACAAATCCTAAGTACAGATTACGAAAGGAAGGAATTTATTATGGCAGTAATACACTTAACAGAGGCAAATTTTGACAAGGAGGTACTAGCATCAGATATTCCGGTATTGGTTGATTTCTGGGCACCGTGGTGTAATCCATGCAGGATGCTTTCTCCAATCGTAGAGGAAATTGCAGAAGAGGTTACAGATGTAAAGATTTGCAAAGTGAATATTGATGAGGCAAGCATTCTTTCAGATAGATATGGAGTGATGTCAATTCCAACTCTAATTTTATTTAAAAATGGAGAAATTGCAGCAAAGTCAGTTGGCGCAAAACAAAAACCGGAGCTCATGGATTTTATCAGGGCATAGGAATGGGAGAAAGCAGAAACGAAGTGCTGAGCCTGCATATTTTCAAGGCATCTAAAATCGCTCTGGCAGCGGTGCTGTCAATTTTGGCGGCAAACCTGCTAGGGCTGAAATATGCCGTGACGGCTGGAATTATTACAGTATTGAGTATACAGAACACAAAGCGTGAGACGTTGAAAACCGCTAGAAATCGAGGTCTGGCTTTTTTGTGTGCATTGATTATTTCATATGTTTGCTATTTGTGGCTGGGGTTTCGTGTCAGGGCATTTATTCTCTATCTGTTTTTCTTTGCATTTCTGTGCCTCAATGTAGGATGGGGAGAAGCGATTGCTATGGATTCCGTACTGATTTCGCATTTTTTGACAGAACAAAATTTTGGTATGGAAATGATAGTGAATGAACTATTGCTGTTAATTGTAGGGGCATTTTTTGGAATATTGATTAATCTTCATTTAAGAAAAAAAGAAGATGAGTTTGATAAATTGTCAATGTATGTCGATGAAGAAATCAAAGGAATAATTCACAAGATGGCGGAAAATTTAATGCGGGAGGATAAGACAAGATACAATGCAGACTGTTTTAAACATCTTGAGAATAAGATTTATCTAGCAAAAGAATGTGCAATTAGAAATTGGAATAATACACTCTGGAGTCAGTCTTCTTATGAGCTTGACTATATTAGAATGCGGGAGAACCAGAGCCGGGTTTTAAGAAATATTTATAATAGTATTATTTTGATAAAGATGCTTCCGACACAGACAATGCAAGTCGCTACATTTTTTAAGGAGATAGAGGCACAATATCATCGTGAGAATGATGTGGAGGGACTCTTAAATATTTTGCAGAAAATGCTTTCTGATATGAAACTTGAGAATCTTCCACAAAGTAGAGAGGAGTTTGAAGCAAGAGCACTTCTGTTTTATACATTAATGCAATTGGATGAATTTCTAAGACTGAAAAATAGGTTTGTGGTAGCACATCAGAATCATTTGTGAAAACTGTAGATGGCTAAATTTTAATTTTTTGAGATAGGTGAAAATAAACACGGAAAAAAATAATGGAAAAAATTGAAATTTGTTGTTGACAGATGAAGAATGTCGTGGTAAGATAATCTTCGTCGCTGGGATAAACAAGCAATGAACGTAATAGTTTAGGTAAGTTTGGGTGTTTCTTGTACAGACCATACAGGAATATAAAACCCGAAAGCTAAAGTCTTATTATCAAAGACAATTTCTAATAGATTTTCGTCATAACAGATTAGCTTGTTTGAACAGTTACAGTTGTAGATTAAAATATTAAAAAAGTTAAATAAGTGCTTGACAAATGCGAAATGCTGTGGTAGACTAAACAAGCTGTCGCAAATAAGACAAGCAAAACAAAGAACCTTGACAAATAAACAGTAAT
>CASJPF010000027.1 GCA_949383255.1 Lachnospiraceae bacterium
TTGAGAACTATGTCTTATCGGGCTTTAAAAATGTCCAAAAGTTGTAAACTGGTGAAGAATTTGTCACATATGGGAAAATGGATAATGATGTTTTTATTTTGAAAGGGGGCGCGTTTATGACGAATAACTTTTTTAAAATGCTTGCTAAGTTGAATAGTGAGTTCCTGCAGAAATACACACCCTTGCCAGTATCAAGTAAAGAGACGATTAAAAGGCTGATTCTGTATGTAGGGTCAGGTTCTTGGTCTAAGCCAGAGGTGACAAAATTATATTGCTGCAACTGGAATAAATCGTATGACCAGCTCAGGCTGATTTTTACAGAGGAAGGTTTCAGAGATCGCAATGAAGTGACAATCCGCAGGCAAATGTTCATGTACGGTAAAGAAGCAAGAAACCGAAAACAAGAGATAGACCGCCAGTACCACACTATTCCAAACCAAAGACCAAAAGACAAGCATTATCAAAATGTGCATAACAGGCTATTTCGTCATGGATAACTCTGTTCACAGAACATGGAAAAGCTAAAGTGCAGCTTTCCCACATTCTGCAAACAAAGTTACCCACAACTCCATGAGATAGCCAGTTATACACATTCCCACAATGCCGACTACAGCGGAATTTCTCTCTTTTATATATTTTTGTATATGTTTATTGCAGTAAATAGCAAATAAATTGTATTATATTATCCATATAGAACCAAAAATAAGAGGAACTATTAGAAAACATTTGCTAAGATAATATGAATCAAAACGAAAGGAAATAAACATGGAATGGAATGAAAAACTACAAGTAATTATTGATTATGCTGAAAATCATTTACAACGAAAAGAAGAAGTGATTGATAGTGAAAAAATTTCCAAAATTGCAGAATGCTCTTTTGGTTTTTTCCAAAAGGTATTTTCATATATGAATGGTATTAGCTTTGCTGAATATATTCGTTCACGAAAATTAACTTTAGCTGGATATGATTTGAAAAGCACAGATTTAAAAGTGATTGATATAAGCTACAAATATGGTTACGATTCTCCTACATCATTTACAAAGGCATTTCAACTTTTTCACGGAGTATCACCAAGAGAAGCACGAAATCCGAATGTTATTTTAAAAGTTGTTCCCAAAATGCAAATATTAGAACGCCATGAATATTCATGGAAACTTGAACAAAAAGAAAGTTTTCGGTTAGTAGGAAAAAGCATTGTTGTGTCTTGCGAAAATAATCTTCATTTCAAGAAAATACCGGAATTTTGGAATGAATGTCAACGTAATGGTATTTTTGCAAAACTAATTTCGATAGATACTGCTACACAAAAAGGGATATTTGGTTTATTTGGAGCTTATGATGAACAGTTAAACGAAATTGAATATTCTATTATGGCTATATCTGATAGGGAACTGCCACAAGGTTTTACTGAAATCAATATTCCAACTGCTACATGGGCAATTTTTGATTGCAGAGGTTCCGTTCCGCAAGCAATACAGAAAGGTTGGCAATATCTTAATGAAGAATGGCTTGTCAAATATCCATTCAAACATGCACAATGCCCGGAAGTAGAATGGTATAGTAATGGAAATGTGTATGATAGCAACTATTTAAGTCAAATATGGATACCAATTATAGAGGAGGAATAAAAATGGTACATTTAGTTTATTGCGATAACGCAGGCAAAAAAGGTGAAAAAGTATTAGATAAAATTTTGGCGGGAACTAAGACAATGATTGTGCGCGGAGCAGCAGGAAGAAAAATTCCCCACAGTAGAGTGTTTGAGGGTGAATGTCTTTATTTCATAGAAAAAGGAAGTACGGAGATAAGGACAACTGCTATTGTAAAAAAAGTACAAAACTTTGTGAAATTATCTGATGAAGAAATCACAAGAACTCTTGAGGATAACCAGAGCAAATTAAATTTATCCGATAAGCAAAAAGTACGCTGGCATAAAAAGTGTCTATGTTTCGTGGAGTTTGAAAATGTCAAGGAAATTGAGCCACTTTCTTTTGAACATCAAGGAAATATGGACGACTGGCTTATTTTAGAGAAAATTGAAGATGTTCTTGTGGGAACAAGTATTCCGTACAATTACAAAAATTCTAAATTTTGAATTAGGGAATTTATTACAGATAATCAAGAGATGACAGCCTAAAATGTTGTCATCTCTCTTAATTATTAAAAGTAGCTATTAACCATACAAATCCCGCGTGGAAGAACGGGGGAAATTTCTATGACTTGCACAGAAGCATATAAAGAACACATCATGTATACTTTTAACGGTTTCTGCAAAGTAGTGACACGCTATGCCGCTATCAATGCATGGCGGGAACGGAGCAGACGGCGGCAAAGGTAAATATCCTTTGAATACCTCACAGAAGAAAAATTTTACCCATTCAGTACGTCAGATGAATATTTTGCAGACCCCTACAAGGAGTATCGTATCACGATATGCGGTCAGACAATCATTCTCACAAATGGGAATCTTGCCGCTGCCCTATTATCCTTGCCGGAGAAAAGAGGGAAATCATTTACCTTTACTTTTCCGGATGATACACACAGCAGGAAATCGGAGAACTATATGGAAGCTGCCGGAGTACAGCATGGCTCATATACACAGTGCCTTAAAGATGTTGCATGAGGAAATGGAGGTGCTTTCACATGGGGAAACCTAACATTGTATCGTATGAAACCAGTCCTGTCAAGGCTGCAATACTGGTCAAAACAGGCTCATACAGACGAAGAAAAACTGTTGAACGTAGGCAACAGGGAGTCTGGCGCTATCCGTAAAAAGCAGGAAAATGACCTAAAACGGGCTGAAAAACGCAGGGCAGAATTAGATGGTTTATTCACAAGGCGGTATGAGGACTGGGGGCAGGACGCATCACAGAATACAATTTCAATATGCTTTCTGCAAAGTATCAGGACGAATAGGCACAGCTTGATGAACAACTCAACGGATTAAAAACCAAGCTGAACGAAACAAAGCAGACTGCCACTGACGCGGAAAAATGGATTTCTTATATCAGGGAAGATGCTTATTCTACAAAATTGACAGCCCTGCTCCTAAACACGCTGATTGAAAAGATTGTCGTCCATGATGCGGTCAAAACGAAAGATGGCACAAAGGAACAGGAAATTGAGATATACTATCGCTTTATCGGTAAAATTGAGTGATTCATCAAGTTTTTTATTAACGGTATCTTTAAGTGTGTGAAACAGACATTGACTATTCCGACTTACGGGAATACAACACAACGCTTTCCAAAATCAGTAACAATCTGAACCAGATAGCAAAGTGCATGAACGCAACGGGAAACATCTATGTCGCCGATGTAAAGGAAGTAAAAGAGCTAATCAAAAAAGTGTGGAATACACAGAAATCCATGCTCTCAAAACAGCCATACATGAAGCAGTAACCATCATCAAAATCTTGCAAAATTCGAGATAAAAAGGTGCATCGCCCTGAAGATTTTTCTTCTCTGCGATACACCTTTATGTGCAGAAATCTTTATAAAATTTTCTTGCAGTACGCTTATGTACCTTTACAAATTGCTTTATCATTTTGCGCTCTAATCCGCGCATCAAAACTATTTTTTTACCTATAGCTGTCCATATCTTTTTTATCTCTCGTACTTTTTTTACAGCAGACCTAAAATCTTACTTTAAAATGCAACTTTTCTAATCTGATAGCATGTTACTTCCTAAAGCTACTGAAATATTTACTGTCATGCCAGAAAACAAATAGAAATAATCCTGGTGAGTGTTATATTTACTGGTATAATCAATAAAACTATTGATTTCTGACATGTAAGCTGTCTCCTATAAACGGACATCTACATGAATATTACCAACAGGCGTTGAGGTGTTTTCATTTACTGCTTCTTCCATTTTTGGAGTAGGTACATCCTCTGTATTCTTGAAGGCTTCCGCAGTCTGTGTTTTCGTAGTCTGAACTCCCATTCCATTTTCTGTATTATCAGAAATACCCTCCTGTTTCTCTTTAGCCTTTCCTGTATTCTCTGTTTTGCTGCTTTCAGATTTTGCACTTTCTTTTTCAGCTTCTCTTGCTTCTTCAATAGTCGCATTCGCATCACTTAACGTATTCATCTGTGAAGCGGTGGCATTCATCGCTTTCTGTTCCAAATCCGCCAACTCCGCTTCCTTAGCCTCTGTACTTCCGCTCTGCTTTATTTCTGCCTTTAAAACATTTGCTCTGTCTTGCATCTGTATTGCCACGCTGCCCTGCACTGCCGCCTGCTTCATGGAAGAATCAGCGGAAATCATGGCTTTCATGCTTGCTTGGGACAATCCGGCACTCTGCCCGCTCTGTGATTTTTTCTGTGCCTGCTGTTTCCCACCAAGTATATCGTCCATAGATGAGCCTTTGCTCTGCTGCTGTTGTCTGCGCTGATCAATCTGGCGCTGGCGGAGCTGCATATTCAAATCAGAAATCTCCTGCTGGATTTGCTGTCGCTTCTTCATTCTGTCCTCAGGGCTCATGTCCTCGTTTTCGGAGAGTTTCTGAAGTTCCTGCTGTTTCGCCTGAATCTGATTCTGAATGCTCTTGCTTGCCGCATCCATTCCCTGCGCCATCCGTGTCTGCATCCCCATGTTCATGTTATTGTTTACACTATCAATTCTCATTGCCATATCCTCCTAAAATATAAATTTTGTACGAATCACTTCCGTAAATTGAAAACTCAATCTGTAGTCCCTTTCGGCGAAAAAAATGTAAAATCTTTTTTCCTAAGCCTGCAAATCCAAGTTTGCCCCGACTACTGCCTGTTGCTTAGACATTGCCTTGCCCTCATTGTCCTCTTTGGCGGCTTCGATTATTGTCTTAATGTCCGTATCATACAAATAAATCGTGCCATCTTTAGACTTAGAGAGTTTTTCATCTAAAAGCTGTTCCGCTTTATCTTTTACTGAATTATCTGAAATCTGAATTTTATTGTCTGCTTCTTTTTCCTCGCTGACATCTTTTGCTTCTTCCGCTTTCTTCTCTAATTTCTCAGCAAGCTGCTCCGCATTTTCACGATTCTTTCCTCTTGATTTTTCAATCTGCTTTTCAGAATTTTCCTGCGCTTCCTTACGAAGTTTTTCGTTTAATTCATCTTTTCTAACTGTGACAGTAAAGTTTGTATAATTACCGTTTTCATCAAGATAATCATGTCTACAAACCACAGTAGATCCTCTTGAATCAAAGAAATTATTAAAGAACTTTGCACACGATTCCACATCCTTCAATCGCTGTGTGTATTCCTTGGCTGCTTTCGGATCATTCTGCATCTTCTCCAAAAGCTTAGGATTGACATCCACGACATTCACCTTACCGTCATTATTTGTATTAATCCCGTATCCGGTCTGCAATTTGATATATGGTACCTGCTTCTGCAAATTTTTAAGGTATTCCTCATTGCCGCTTTTCTTTACTGTTTCAGTTTTTTTTTGCGTAGCCGCTGTTTCTTTTGTTTCCTCTTTCTTTACTGCCTCCTTTCTTGATGAAGCATATGTGTTCTCATAAACACTGTTGTAATTGTTCGTAATCTCTATTGACATAATTTTCCTCCTTTCTAAATGCTGCAATCAAAGCGGCTTCCTTGTGTTTCTGTCTTTGATTCTTTGATGTTCCCCCAATCAATCTGACGGATTTCTCTATCAGACCACTGGCGGAATCCGCTTTGACAAACGCTTTCTTCGTTGCTTCATCCGTTTGCTTCTTATGGTTTTTCTCCTTTGCAGCTTCGGCTTTTTCCTTTCTTCCTTTTTCAATCCTCTCTTTTTGCTTCTCACTCATTTTTCAAGCTCTGCAAAAAAGGAAACATCCCCTGCCCATGTATTTTTCTTTCGTCACATCATTCACCTTTTTTTCAAGCAGGGCTGGCTCAATCAACACGCTGTACTACGTTGTCCCTCTCGAAAGATACCTCCGGGTTTCTTCACCGCTATCATAATCTATAACCATAAAGTCCATATTGTTGTACTTGCCTGCAATTCTTTGAGCAGCTCCTTTTGCCTTATCGCTCAGTTCTGCCTGCTTTGCTTTAGATGCCTTTTTCGTTTTTTTCCGGCTTACCCCGGTTATTGTTCTTTTCCAAGCCTTTCTCTCTGTAATCGTAATACATTCCGTATTCATTTACTTTGTTCATAATAATCGTTCTCCTTGACCTTAAAATTTGAAATCCTTTTCACAGTGGTGCTCCTATAGTTTCGGAAGATAGAAACGCAAACTTCAAAAAATGTTGTAAATCGACTTTTTTCTGTTGTGGGCGTATCTCGCCTTACGGCTCGATGCGGGCGGTCGTCAATTGCATTCCGGCAAGCTGGCTGCATTTTTCTTGTCGCCATAGCAAAAAATGAGTGCGAAACGCACTCATTTCATACAACCGCTAACAGCATTACCTTTAATGATACCTTGTTTTCTTTCTGTTCAATCAGCACATCCCCATAATACTTTGCGGCAACCGACTTTATATTTTGCAGACCAAAGCCATGCGCTTTTTTATCTTTCTTTTTTGTTTTTGGAAGCCCGCTTTCCTCATCTATGTCTAACCTGCCATCAAACGAGTTTTCCACCGTAATTAGATACGCATTTTTATTCCTGAATGAATACACTCTTACAAATCCCCCTGCTTCTGTTGCTTCTATGGCATTTGACAGGGCATTTGACAATACCACGCTGACATCAAACGCATCCACTCCACAACCGACCGGATAATGGAAATCGGCAGAAAATTGTATGCCCTTCCCTAATGCGGATTCCATTTTTTTATGGAGAATCATATCTGTTACAGGATTCCCCGTTTTTATGGTAAAATCAAAGGTTTCCACAGTTTCGGAAAGGGAATTGGAATACTCCCGCGCCTCTTTTGTTTTACCCTGTGCAATCAGGCTGTTTATGATTTCAATATGGTTTTTTATGTCATGTTTCATGCCACGAATGCCATTATAAAGCCTTTCCACTCCGGTAATATGTGTCTGCATATCCTTCATCTGGCTTTCCAGCATAAGCCATCTGCTCTCGTCTTCCCGCCTTTTTCTAATGTCCTGATACAATGTTATGACACTGACGATTACAGCTAATATTACCACATAGCAGAATATCCATAAGAGTTCAAGCGGTATATGTGGCTGAAAGAAAGAAATTCCCATTTCATGCTCATAGGCAACCGCATAAAACCGAAATATCCCATAAACAACCATTCCATTTGCAGATGGTATAATCATAAGAAGCATTTCACGCCATTCCAAATTTTCCTGTTTATATAACAGCATCTTGTTTATTTTTCGGACTAATAAGTACAAAACCACGCCGCCCAATACAGAGCCGGACAGCGCACTTAGGACAGCTTCTATAAAATGAAACCACCACATTGCCGGATCAGACAAATCAAGGAAGCCACCCGCAAGATTTAATACTGCCACAGATAAAAGACTGCTTATTTTACTCGATATGGAAAAAGAAATCCACCGGATAACAAAAAATGTGGCAAACAAGAAAATCTTCATCTTGATATTTCTTCTGTCAAGCCATACGAAAACTGCAAATGCGGCAGCTAAGGCAAGGGAATATGCCACAAAACCATCAACAAGAAATGGCACATAATACAAAAATACCACTCCAAAAAAATAAACACTCCCAATCAGTCCCGTTCCACGCTTTCTTTTTATAAAATCTCTGCACAATATAAGCAGACAGATTGCAGCAATAAGCTGATCCGCAAGGAAATTCACATCCGACACTATCTGATACAGCATATCTATATTTTCAGGCATATTTACCACCTCCGCACCTAACCACTTATAAGCCTGCTTGTATATTCCAAATACTTCCTTACAAAATCCGCATATTTCTGTTTTGACAGCAGGATTTCCGTTCCGTTTTCCAATGTAATACTGTTTGCCGTGTATTTCAGCACATACCGCAGATTGACGATATATGCCCTATGGCAGCGCACAAAATCTTCTGAAAGCCTGTACTCCAATTCAATCAGCTTTCCATAAAATTCAACATCCCCGTCCGCCTTATGTATGATGACCTTGCGGTTGAACACTTCAAGATAAATGATTTTATACAAATAAATTTTTTTTGTCGTGGAACCTGTTTTTATGGCAATGCTCGGCTCATCTTTTGCCTCTTTTGCATTTATGGATTCACGCTCCGCCACGGCTTTCCGCAGGATTTCAAAAAATTTTGCCTTGTCAAATGGCTTCACAATGTAATGGAAAGCGCCCACGTCAAAAGCCTCAAATACATATTCCTCTATGGCTGTCACAAATATAATCGTGGCTTTGCACCCACGCCTGCGCAGCTCTCTGGCTGCTTCCATGCCCGACATCCCTTCCATCTGAATATCCAAAAAGAGAATGTCAAAACTGCCCCCGTATTCCACCAGAGTCGTTCCATCTTCAAACTGTATAATATCCGCATTTTCATAGAGTAGACGGATATTCCCTTCTATGCTGCTGCGTATTTCCTGCTCGTCATCGCATATCGCAATCGTAGCATTCGTTGTTTCCATAGACATCACTTCCTTAAATTTAACCATTACTTTTATTATATCGACAGCAAACATAAGAAAACAGATAAATTGTTGTAAAACGAGTTTTTTCTGTCATGAATAATAAAATCATGTTGAGGTGCGCATAAAACAGGCAGTTATACGATATTTGTACAATGCCTACGCTTACGGAATCCATCTTATTCATTTTCTTTTATAACTTTTAGACAGCATGTCCAAAAGTGAAAAGCCCTGCATATTTATCATATACAAAGCAATTCCAATCTTTTTTCTCCCTCTACATAGAGCGTTTTCTTTCCGTAAAACTCATTTTACAGAGGTATACCCGCCTTTCGTGCGAAGTCTATTTTTCTTCCGATAAATTCCGACTGTTTTTCCTTTGAAAGACAGTTAAATATTTCCTCACCGACAATATTATCATCTAATTGCTTTTCCCTTGGAATCAGAAACAAATTTATATTGAGCCATTCCTTCCAAACCCCTTCAAATAAACTGTGACTGTCTGTATAGGTGTCAAGTTCCTCAAAGCCATATGATGGTGTATAACACTACAATTTAACAAAACCATACCTTACAACATCAACCACTACCATATCTTCATCTTCTACTTCGTATAGTTCCGTAAACGCATCAATCACTTTGCGGCACTTTTTTCCGTTCTTCATCTTTAATATAAACCCGCTTCTCCATAATGATTTACCTCATTTCCTCTAATATTTTACTATGATTTAGTCAATAAGGGCTGTCCATATACACCGGATATTTGCTTTGCTTATTTTCCCATTTTTCACTTTACTCACAATTCACACCTGTTACCGCTGTTGTAAAAATGCCATTGTTCTGACTTTTTCTTTCTCATCAAATTTTTTGTCTGGTTTCTGAAAGAGTTTTTCGTGTAAAATGTCCTGCCTTATGGTAAAATAAAGACAGGGGAATCCTTTTGGAAGAACCCTGCGGGCATCCGCCACATTCAGTTTGGCGATTGGCTGTTTCGGGTGCTTTGCTTTTTGTCCTTTCCCAAGTACATGTCATCATGGTCAAAGGAACGCCAGACGGGTTCGGGAAACAGTCCGTATGTATGGCAATAAGATCAAGATGAACGCAGAGTATCTTATAGAAGGTACGAATCTGTCCGGAGTCCAGAACCACTGTGTACTGTTCGAATCCTATAAGAAAGAGGACTATGTCACATTATTTTATGATTTCAAAAATGCCAGTGAGCGGATCGAAAGGCTTTTGCAAAACCTGTACCGTGAAATGGAGAACATCCGGAAAAAAATTTCAAAAGGCAGTGAGGCGTGTATCCAGGAAAAATATAAGGATTATCTGAAAATAAACGGGACAGGGGAATTTAGGGATGTCTCAATCGATCCGGCGGGATTACAGACGGCACTTGATGAGAAAGGCCTGTACTGCATTGTATGTAGTGAGGCGATAGCGCCATATGATGTGCACAGCTTATGTGCTTCAAGAAATGCATCGGAAAAACAGTACATGTTCATCAAAAATTGCCTGGGATATGGAAAAATAAGGATTCAATTAACCGTCGGAGTCCGCTTGATGTTTTTGGCGGGGGTTATTGCGTCGGTAATCCGTTATGAGGTTCAACAGGCGTCAAAGTCCATAAAAAAACCGCAGCCAGCATGATCAATGAAATGAATCTTCTTGAGATGTCAAACATTAATGGGGCATACGCATATGTGCATATTGAAAACGGCAGGCAGGGAGAATTTCTCAAAAAGTTGGGGGCAGGCGTAGAAATTATTGACGAGGTTGTCCATGATGAAAATGAGAGACTTGAAGAGAGAGTTCCTGTGCCGCGTCACCGCAAGCCAGGGCCAAAGCGCAAACAGGCAGGGCATAAAAGCGGTAATTCTACGCCAGGAAAACCAGGACCGCCAAAAGGATATAAAAGATCTATATTCAATAAGGATGGAACACCAAGACAAAAAACGGGTCCAAAACCAGGAACAAAGCGCGGGAAATTTAACGAAGATGGAAGCCCGCGTAAGAAACCCAGACCAAAACCCAAGAACGAGCAAATCACCAATTAATTAGGAAAACTGGTACGAGTTAGTACCAGTTTTCTGGAAGTTTACGTTTAAAGCAAGTCGAATAAATCCTTGAAATTGTTTACTTGCCTGTTATACGTTTTTCCACGGACCTGGCAGTACGTGCCGAGTCCTGTCTGAACAGTAACTACGTTTCTTTTAACCGGTTCTTGTACCTATACATATAGAAAATACAGCTAAACATATAATTGAAAAACAATCCAACAAAAATAACCTCTATCCGAGGCGCTGCCTTATACAGCAATATAATAAACCCGAGCACTGTCAGATTGATAACTGCGGTACTGTACAATACAAAGCTGCCATCTCCATATGCCTGAAGGACATATTTATATATCGTCTGCACCGGATTGAACAAGTTCATAATGACCATAGGAATCACAATCATACCGGCAAAGGCAATCAGTTCTTCATCTGCAGAAATCAGCCTTGGAACTTGTCTCCTGAAAAAAATCACGATGACTGATAACAGCGCAAATATCACCTGGGCGATCAGAACACTCATATTGGTGATGTCTTTCACTTTGTTCTTATCCTTCTGCCCAATTTTCTCACTCACCAGCGTCAGTGCCGCCGAACCGTACATAAACATCGGAATCATTACCATATCCAGTACTTTTTTTACCAATAAATATGCACCGATCTCCATGATGCCTGTTTTTGCAATCATGGCATTGATGACAACGACAAACACACTGCCCTCCAGCAGCTCCTCCCCGGCTAGCGGCAGGCTGATCCTGATTAGATTGCAAATTTCCTTTTTATAAATATGCCTGTATTTGTGTCTGTTCCTCAATATGGAGTCCATATCCCGTCTACCGCCCCAGATATAGAAAATCATATTGGCAAAAACACTGATGATGCTGGCTGTTGCAGCGCCCGCAACTCCTAAAGGTTTCATCCCGCATTTGCCAAAAATAAGGACATAATCCAGCACTGTATTTAAGATTGCTGCCCCGGTTGACGCCCACATAATGCGGCTTGTCTCCTTTCTGATCTTATAATACGAATTGAAGGTAAAAATAACCATCTGGAACAACATATATGGACTGGTAATGTAAATATAAATCATAGCCGCCTTCAGAGCTTCGTCGGAAAGACCATAAATAGTCGAAAAAATAAATTTTCCAAGAATAATTACTATAATCGCGTACATTACTCCAACCAGCACATCTATCAGAAGCGATGCCGTAAGAGACGTTCGGAAACCCTCTGTATCATTTTCTCCGCTCTTTCTGGAACCGATGATATTAAATGCCACCGCTGTATAGCTGAAAACCCCTGCGATAAAAAACATCAGCGATGCAGCGATGCCAATCGCACCATATGCCTCCGTCGAAATCCTCCCGATAAACATCTCATCCACAAAGCCAATCAGAAAACCTGAAATATTTTGAATGATCAACGGGACTGCTATCTTATTTAATTCCTGTATGCCAGTTTTATTCAATCGTAACATTATTTGGAACCCCTAGTTCTATTAAATTAGTCATGATCAGGCTCTTCATCGGAAAACTATCAAAAAAGTCTATTATATATTGTTCAACCCCTTCTTTTTCCATATTAAACCAATCCATTAAAATATGAACCATATTTTCAAATTTAGTATTATATGATACCAAAAATAAAATACAGGCTCCCGTAATATTTACTTCATAAAATTCTAAATCCTTCGGATCAAAACAGATATACACATTACCTTCCTGCCTAAATATTATCTTCTTACTACCATCAATACAAAACACCCTCATCTCATTCATGCTTATTCCTCACAACCAAAACAACTTAAATCAGATCCATAAATACTACCATCTAAATTATAAGCAGCAGACCTGCATCCACCACCACACCATATATTTTCACAATCATGACATTTTCCTGTTAAATTCTTTTTTTCGAGATTTCGAAGCTTTTTAAATACTTTAGAGTTATTCCAGATATCATTTATAGAACTGTTCAAAAAGCTCCCCGCACAAAACTCATCAATACCTATCATTAAATCACAGCCATATACATCACCATTACACATAATTGAAATCGATTTTATCCCTGCTTGGCAACTTACATCACAATCATTACAGTTTTCATAATCTTGATTCCAATATTTCAACAAATCCAAACAATCATAAAACTTAAGTGGATAATAAAATAACCAAAAAATACTTCCTTCATTTGGAGGTACAATCTTAAAATTTATTTTTATCTCGCCCCTACTTTTCATTTGGGTAAGCTTTAAAAAAATAGGATACCAATTTTCTTTCGTAATCAATAACTCTCCATTTGATGCACGTCCCGTAGGACACATAACCATAACAGACATATACTCTATTCCCAAGGACTCATTGAGCTTTATTGTATTAATCAAATCATCTATATTGGTTTTATTTAATGTAAATAACGTAGAGACCGGAAGATTATATTTCTGTAGATTTCTAATTCCTTGAATAGCTTTTAAAAATGTCCCTTTACCTCTAATAATATCATGAACCTTAGAACAACTACCATCAATAGTAATACATATACGATCAAATCGATACTCTCTAAGTTTACGTGAAACAGCTTCGCTAATTAGAGTTCCATTAGAATTAATTACAATTGCAAATTTATATTTTTGAGCCTCATTCAGAATATCAAAAAAATCATTTCGAACAAACGGCTCACCCCCAGATAACGAAATCCTATGAACATTCATATCATCTAATTGCTTAAATAATTCTTTGTATTTGTCTAAGGTTAATTCCTCCTCTGCTTTGCATTCATCTCCGGCAGAAGCATAACAATATTCACATTTAAGATTACATCTATTTGTCAGCGAAATATCCGCTAAAACAGGCGCAGAAAAATTTTTTCTCATTTAAATTTACCTCGTTTAATACTTTATCATATACCTTGCCTTTGAGTACCATATTACAAAGCATATTCCACTCATTATGAAATCTAAGTATTCAATAATTATTTACTTAACTTTTGATATTATAATGGATCGCACCTTAAAATATCAATACTTTAGCTCACACAATAC
Organism: Lachnospiraceae bacterium; assembly: GCA_949383255.1. Taxonomy (GTDB): domain Bacteria; phylum Bacillota; class Clostridia; order Lachnospirales; family Lachnospiraceae; genus COE1. The sequence goes on from CASJPF010000027.1 coordinate 13,603, forward strand.
CTTCATATGGCTATTTCTTTTCGTTCCAAAACCTTCTGCATATATTTTGGGAGATTCTGGATAAAGCAAGTATTAAATTTCCCCGCTGAACTTCGATGATGTGAAAATACTCCATGATAATATCCATCAATGCGTCATTAGTGCATCATCAATGATAATACAAATGGAACGGGTGAACGTGATATCTTCCATTTTATCAAGCAGGCTGAAACACAGCTCACAGATTGTTTTATCATCTTTGTTTCCCGCTGAGCTACTAACAGCATCATGTAACCAGAAAAGACAACAGCAGCATGAGTATTCAAGGCATCATAGGAAATACCATGGTATTCTTTCACAAGGTTCAAATAAGATCTTCATGTTTTGAAAAAACTCAACGTCCCAACGTATTCCAAAACACAAACACTTTCTTCTTCGGAAAGTTCTAAATTTATGCTTATGATCACCAGCCAGTCTTTCTGGTCACTTTTATTGCAAAAATAGACAAAATTTGTTGGGAGACTTTCGCCATCTTTTTTAATTGTCACAGGTAAAGAAACTAACCTGACTGACCTCTGCGTTTTGTTCTGGCTATAGACTTCTTTCACATTGAGTTTTTCATCATTGTATAAGTATTTCATTTTACTTTTCTTAATCATAACAATCATGTCAAGGTGTTCTTGTGGACTGAAGTATTTGATTTTCAAAGTGCATCATACCGAATAGTGTGGAAAGTTTGAGTAGTTTACATGGAATTTCTAATCTTATAAAAACATTCACTGTATTGATTTATGCTACAAGGTATTAATTCATCATAAAATAATATCACTAATCTAATAATTATGGCTCTGTATATATTATCTACACATACAAAAATATGCATATTAGATAGATTATTTAGCAATCTAAAAATTACATTTCTGCTAATTTTCTTAATCTAATAATGATGTACGCAGAATTTGCCATGAAACTGTAGACAATATATTTTATACATTACATTTTTAATTACTAAACTATAAAAGAGCACATTCAAAATGTTTACTAAATCTCACTTTTGAATATCATAAAATATACATATAGTACACACTGATATCTCGAAAAAAACCACTTTGCTCCATTTATCAATTGATTCATATTAATTTCTATTGTACAATTTTCGGATTTACTCATTTATAGCACTAAACTAAAAACTTCCTTTTTCCAGGGGAACTATATAATCAGTTTTTTCCCCAAGATATAAACCGTACAATTGTAGGTTTCTTAATTTCGGTAATAATAGGTTTTTTTAATGTTTTCATTCTAATCCCTCCACTTCTATATAGGTAGTGTCAAGTTTAATATTCCAAAATCGCCTCAACCCTAGTAAATTCAAGGTATTCAGTCTCTAGATACTTTTATCCCTCTCTTTTTACCTCTTAGTGACCATTTATTTCACAAACCATTTGACACGAACTCCATATTTTATGATAAATTAATACCTAAATTTAGAAGCAATAAACGTGCACAGCTATATTAACCTCTTACAATTTATTGCTTACGATGATTATTATATATTAGCATATAGTAAATACAATGGCTTTTCGCTTATAAAAATCCGTCGAATTTTGTAAAACGAAAAGCCATTGCTGTTTTTGTAAATTTGCTGTATAATACATATTTAAATACAATTTATATATGGAGGTTATGTATCTATGATTCAAAAATTAAAATCACTTATGAAAAAATCCACCGCTATTACAACATTTCAGGATTCGCCAGTCACTGAGGATTCTTATGATGTTGTCTGTTGCCAGGAGATTCCTGATTTGGGTAGTGTTTCTTTCAATGATTAATCTATAATATACTTACATCTTGAATTTTTGAGATATATACCATATATCTCTTTTTCTTTCTCAAAATAATAAAAATCACTCATATAGTATATTACTTCTGACCATTTATCTAAATCTTTATCTGACATTCCATCCTTCTCCAATATTTGAGATAGATTATTCACAAAATACGGTAACACAGATGCCTTTCCACAGCATAATTCATTTTTAAGCCCTTCAACAGCCCCTTTCCAATCCTTACATCGATGCACATAATTATTAAGAAAAAGTGCATAAGAGCGGTATCTATACCTAACGTCCACTTTACTGCTGCGCATTCTCTGTAAAACGTTTTTATATATCATCATTGCCTCCCCCTCCCGCCTGGTTTCATCAAGCAAAATGCAGATATTATTGATAACCAGCACCTCATTTCTCATCGGGATATGATAAAGGATCATCTGGTCATATTCCATAACTCCTTCTAATAACACTTTCATTATCTTCAAGGCATCCTGCGCAGTGATTTCCTTGAGATGATAGGCAATCATAGTTTCATGAAGCGCTATCACCCTTTGATTTTCCCCAATCTCTATATCAATGCATTTCTTTAATTCTTTCAAAAGCCCTTTCGCATCTGTATATTTGCGGTGCATCTGCAGTTTGTCTATCCGGCTCCGAAGTTCCATTATCTCAAACGAGTCCGTCACTACATACCCGTTATACCGCCCCTTTTCCATACCAATTTTCTTTATCATCTTCTCAAAGGTCTTTTTGTTTGGCGATGTCTTTCCAGTTTCTACCCGGGAAATGGAGCCTGTATCCTGATAAATCCCTTCTGCAAATTCCTCCTGTGTCATACCTTTCGCTTTCCGCTCATCCCGGACTAATTCATAATCCAGATGGTATTCTCTCTGACAGCAATTATGAAATATCGCATCAGTAGGATACCACTTCTCCGCAAAAGATTCCCACAAAAAAGTGAGAGCCCTATAATACTGTATCCACTTGCTATGTTCTGGTGCAATCCCCAAATTTTCCCCTATCCGAACCATGAGCGCTAATAGCGGCAGTGTAAAATAAATCATTGTATTTCTGCGCAGTCCCTCCATGCCCTTTTCACAAAGCGTCATTGCCTGCACGTAGTTTCCTTCACTGTAATAAACCCGTGCAAGCAGCCATGCACATTTCGCGTAAATTTTGGCATGCTCCTCATCATCTGTAAAATATCTGTCTATATATTCCATGCAGATTCTCAGGTGTCCTTTTTCCGTTGATTTATTCTTATCCGGATTTTTTTCAATACTTATTTTTTCCAATGCCAGCAGATTCTCCATCTCCACAGTCGAGATAAGGTATGTATTGATCGTATCATACGTGAAACCAGGCATTGTCACATTTACTGCGAACCACAAGTTTTCCGCCGCCCTGTCATAGTCCTTGTCAATGTGGTATAAGAGACTGGCTCTCATACGGTACCGATACATTTGATCTACATTCGTTCGCACAGGGTATTGTTCCAATATATACGCTGCAGGCGCTCTTTTTCCTTTATAGATTGTCTTCTCCAGCAGGTCACGCACGCGTACCATCCGATACATATCCGCCTGCAGTATACGCTCAAGCTTATCTGGTGATTTTCCCAGCCGCTGCAACAGCATATCGATCATAAGCGGGTCTGTTTCAAACTGATCTTTCTCAATCTGGTACAGCATCTGCGCAGAGCATAAGCCGTCTGACAGTTTTTTCCGTGTTATGCCTTTTTTCTCTCTCCGCATCTGCACAAGCAGATTTCCTATTGTTATATATCGCATGGATTATCCTCTCGTATACACTTATTATACTGGCGGTCGAAAAGACTGACCGCTCTGAACTGTTCTTTAACGCCAGTCTAACATTGAATAGTACACATGTCAATCGGCATACGTACTGTTCACTCCGTTCCAGTAACAGGTAAGGATCTATTGAAAATCAGAAGCAAAGGACTGTGCTGATAACAGTAATTTTGACTTTTTTGAATCGAGTAGGAGGCGGTGACTAGCCGCCGTCCTCTCACAGCATTGTGCACACCGTTCGGCTATAAGGTACTTACGGGAAAAATGACGGTTGGATTTCTCACTATAATATCGACATACTTTTCAATGATTATTTCGTCTGCAACATATTTTTTAAATTTGGCAGGAAATTATCAAGAAACTAAAATATCAGTAGAAAGGATAAACAAAATCAAAAATGCAGAAAGTGAAATATTTGGAGAAATTCATCTGAATAGTATAAATAAAATTCAAGTTAAAGATTTTTCAATTAAATATGGAGAAAAGATTATTATTAATAATTTTAATGTAGAATTAGAAAAAGGAAAGATATATGCAATTCTTGGTGCAAATGGAGCAGGAAAAACAACCTTAGTGAATTCAATCGTTGGTTTATATAGTGATTTATATGATGGAGAGATACTATTTGATGGAATCTCAATTAAAAAAAGTTAGCTTTAGTAAGAGGACTTTGCAAAGAATCTATTTTAACAATTATGGACGAGCCGACATCAGCATTGGATACAAAAAGTGTAAATAGTTTATTAGAATGGATAAAAAACAGAAACAAAAAAGAAATTACATTAATAATAACACACGATGAAAGAATTCTAAAAATCTGTGATAAAATCATAAATTTATGAGGTAATATTATGAATAATGACTATATAAAAGTTTTTTTTGACAGGATAACTTCACAATATGGAAGATTTAGCAGGCTGTATAAAGTATTTTAAACTAATAAAAGCAAATATATGTATGATGTAGGAACGGGTAAGGTTTGCCAATGTTCGGAATGTGAATATGATTTTCTCAATGAATTATTACAGAGTGAAAATTTAGATATGGCAATTAATAAAAATGCGAGTAAATATGGTGATATGTTTATTGATGAAATCAGTAATTTAATAGAAGGAATAAAAACTCATCATCTTCTTTGTGCAGAAAAGTTAAAGAAATTTGAGCGAAAAGAGAAAATAGTATTGGAAAAAGCTGAAACAGACTTACAGCAAATTACATTAGAATTAACAGAATGTTGCAACTTAGCTTGTCGATATTGTATATATGGAGAAGAAAACAGTGATTTTAGAGAATTTGGAAATAGAGTAATGAGCTGGAATGTTGCTAAGGCAGCGGTAGATTATGCATTGGCACATTCAAAAAGAAAAATTGCCATAACATTTTATGGGGGAGAACCACTTCTTAATTTTGAGTTACTCAAACAAATTGTGGAGTATACATTGAAAAATAAAGATAATAAAGAATGTACATTTTCAATGACAACAAATTTGACATTATTGTCAAAAGAAATAGCGCTTTATTTATTGACAATTCCGCAGTTTTCTGTTGTAGGTAGTATTGACGGAAATAAAGAAGTACACAATCAAAATCGTGTTTATAAAAATGGTAAAGGCTCGTATAATGCTGCCATTTTAGGGCTTAAAAATATAGTTGAAGCATTTGGTGAAAGAGCCAAAGAGAAATTATATTAAGTATGGTTATAGATACACCGATTAATGATGAACGGCTAGAAAATATTCAAAACTTTTTTGAGCAATTAACGTGGTTCCCCAAAGAAATTGTAAAAAGAATTTCATATGTTAGACCGCCTTCAAAAAGGGAGATTGCTAGAGTAAAACAATTAAAAGAGGTGTATTCAGAACCGATTGGTGAATGGAGTTTAAAAAAGCAACTGGAGGATGGAGAAAGAGTATTATTTACAAATGATTTTTTAGAAAGAGGGTTGTTGTCTATACATAATAGGATATTAGCAAAAACACCTATACAAAAATATCAATTAAATGGTTGTTGCTATCCCGGAAGCAGGAGATTATATGTAAGTGTAGATGGTAATTTTTCTATTTGTGAATGAATAGGGAAAGCGCCTATTTTGGGAAATGTATTTGAGGGAATAAAAAAGGAAGAGTTGCTTAATGAGTATCATAGAAAATATATAGAAAAAAGTATTGTACAGTGTGCAGAGTGTTAAGCAATAAATTTGTGTGAGATATGTTTTATGGAATGTTATGATCAAATGGGATTTGATTTGGAAAAAAACAACATAGCGTGTGGCAGAATGAAGCGTTCAATTGAAAGAAATTTAAAAGCCTATTTTTCAATTTTAGAGGATAGACCAGAAATTATAGAAAAGTTAAACACAATAAGTGTTAGCTAGAAATGGAGGAAAAAATGAAATTAGTAAATGTAGATGGAAGAACACCAGCAGCAATATTAAATGGAATGATGCCACGGGCATGTATTTGCAATACGGGAGCAAATACTATTTTGCAACGTTTTGGCGATGGCGATAATTGCGCATGCCAATGTAAAGATACAGCAGACAATAATAGCGCCAATCATCAATTAGCTATTAAGTATTAACAAAATATATAAATAAGAATAAACACGCTATGTAAAAGAAAGTATCCTTATGTTATAAAAAAAATACAATTTGGGATAAAAACGCCTTGTGGTCTTTGTAAGATCATATAGGCGTTTTTTATTTAACCCAAACATCAGCCTACCACAATTTGGCAGATATAACAAAAAGGGAGAAGGCGTATGCTTTTGTCATGTCATAACGGGGGAGGAGGTGAACTCGTATAAAGAAACCTTCTTGCTATGATGAAGCGGCAAGAAGGCATCGTTTTGACCGCCTGTGCCAGATGTCGCTCAAGGGCGAAGCAATCAATTATTATCGGCACATGGATTATCGCAGGGAGCATGAAGCCATGTTTTCTGAACTGGCTGAAAAGGAGCTGAACTAGTTGTTTGTTATGGATGAGTACGGAGTGGAAAACAGTCATTTTACAGTACATGGATATGACATTGAAGTGAAGGACACCCTGATTGCGGAAGCGTTGCAGGCACTTTCGGTACGAAAACGGATGTAATACTGCTTTCGTATTTTCTGGAAATGAGTGATGCGGATATGGAGATGAACCTTGCGCGCAGCACAATCCACGAACACAGGACACGCTTGCTTGAGATTTTGAGAAAGATTATGGAGGAAAAAGCAGATGCGAAAGAGATATAAGAGCAATGGGATAAGAATTTACTGCCTTTCCATATCATAAAGGCAGCATCAGAAGGCGATGTAATGGCAATCAACGAAGTTCTGAAGCATTATGAGGGGTACATAATCACTTTGTCCACCCGAATGATGTATGACGAGACCAGCTTCATTTCTGTGTTGATGAAACGCTGCGCCGAAGGCTTGAAACAAAACTGATTACAAAAATACTGGCGTTTGAAGTGGTGTAAAGGGTGGTTAGCTGTCCTTTTCCATAGCTGACAGGTTCAGCGGTGTACCTTGAAAATTGAATACTGTATTGCATATAGGATATGAGGATATACAGATCCACTAAGCAGATGCGCCATGACATACCTGTTCTGTCTTATGACAGAGTGAACTTGAGGAAATGTTGAAACAGTATATTGAAGCAAAGGTAAGGAGCGAGTGAGATCGGGCAAAATGTGTAGCAGTTACATGGGGCGATGAAGCATATCTGTGATAATGATACTTCCGGGTTGCGGAGCAGTCTGCAATCCGGTCAATAAAATGACGGTGCAAGACCGATGTGGGCAGTGTAATGAGCTGCCACCTGTATTGCAGTTTTTATCTGCTAATAAATGGGGAGAAGTAGATTCTGCTTATTTATTAGTAGATAAGGTTGTGCAACGAAATAGGAGGATATTTTAAAAATATATGGAAAAGATGATTGCTTATGGAGGGGAACAAGATATTAAGATATAGTATTTAATTATCTATGCTAAAGCAGTTATTAAATTTGAAGCTAATAAATGAGTTGGAGTATGGGCAAATTCAAAAAAAGTTAGTGCGAGATTATGGAATAGTATTCAATATTACGGCTTGACTTATGAACTGTATTGCACGATAATAGAATCGAACACTGTGATAGGAATGCAAAAAGGAGGAAGATATGGAAGTAGAAATTATAAAGGCAAACAATCCATTTGACGAATCTCCGAAGTCCGAAAAGTAGACCGCTTGAGAGTTGCGGCGTATTGTCGTGTTAGTATGGAAGATAAGGATCAGATTAAAAGCTATAACTCAATGATTAAATATTATACAAAACTGATACAGAACAATGCACAGTGGGTATTCGCTGGTGTATATGTAGACAAAGCGATAATGGGGACAAAAGTTGATAAAAGAGAGGATTTTCAATGACTGATTCAGGACTGCATGGACAGTAAGATTGATATGGTTATTGCTAAGGGCTTACCTCGTTTTGCAAGAAATACGCTGGATACTTTAAAATATGTCAGAATGTTAATGGAAAGAAAATTGCTGTCTATTTTAAGGTTGAAAAAATAAATGCTCTAAAATATGGCGAATTTTTAATGACAAAAGAGTCCAGACAATCTTCAAGCAAAAAGAAAGAGGTTACTGGAAAATTATCTTGAGGGAATTGTGGCACAGGACATCTATGAAGAAACAGATGTAGGATACGAAAGGAAACTATCAGATATAAAAGCTAATTTAGAAATGCTGGAACAGAAAATGGAAGATGAAGTTTCCTTGAAACGTCGGGTAGGGGATTTTAAAAGGGCATTATCGAAAAATGGTGTGTTGGAGGAGTTTGATAGAGGAATATTTGAGAGTATAATTGAAAAAGTTATAGTCGGTGGCTATGATGAAGATGGAAACAAAGATCCCTATAAGATTACTTTCATATATAAAACAGGATTTAAAAATGAAATTGGAAAAGTAAAAGAGCGTTTCGACAAGTCTAAGAGTGTGGGTGATAAAGCAAAAGAATTGTGTTCCCATATTGTAGACGAGGTAAAAGATGTGTGTTCCTATGTTAGTGAAAACACACGTAGAGACTATAGTGAGACTACAAAGATAAGATATTATGAGGGAATATTATCAAGAGTGATTGCGGAGAGAAAGCAGAATTATCTTGAAGAGAACTATAGTATATAGTGTTATAATAGTCTGAGCGGATTAGCGTGCGATGGCGTTTCTATAAATACATGCAGAATTGATTTGATAATGTTCGATTAGGAGGTAAAATGTTATCAACAGTAATTGGTAAAAGATTAACAGACATTTATACAGTTGGGTTTATATATTTAGAGGAAGAACAAAGTGAATATACACCTGATTTAAGATGGATTTACTTTGAATTTGAAGATATATTATTAGAATTTGAATCTATTGAACAATACAGTCGGTTAAGTATGGAAAAGGTTACAGAAGTTCGATATCAATTTGAATGCGATGAAGATATGATCAAAGTTAAATCCTCTATTATTGAATTTATTTTGGTTAGTTCAATGCTTGCTAATAATATAGTGAAGGATATAGAACTTATAGATGGTACGCAAAAAAATTGTGCAGCGGCAAAAATTGTTTTGGAAAATGGACAGATTATATTTATAGATCCTAGTTTTTTACATGGAATAGGAGTAGGGGGGAAAGAACAGGAGGAATACTGGTATTTTAATAGAAAAATGTTTTGATTTTTGATATAATATCATCAAAATTTGTATCAGAAGGAGAAAGGCTATGTTAGATGAAATCAAGACAAATGAAAATACAAAATTAAATGATAATATATTACAAGTGCTACAACAACATTTCCCTTCTTGTTTTACCAAAGAAGGGAAATTTGATTTGGTGAAATTTCAAGAGTTGTTAAAAGATGAGGTAGATTTTTCGCAAGAGGGTTATTCTTTAAATTTCTTGGGAAAAAATTATGCAAAGTATCTGACTTCGTTAGATGCGGATACTGTTTTAGTGCCAGATATTGAACATAATGCACTGGAAGAAAATAAGAATAGTAAGAATGTTTATATTACAGGTGATAATTTTGATTCTATGAAGCATCTGTTAAATTCATATAGGGGCGAAATTAAATTTATATATCTTGATCCTCCTTATAATACAGGATCGGATGGTTTTACATATCAAGATAAATTTAATTTTACAGTTGATTCGTTGGTCGAGAAGATTAATCTAAGTAAGGAAGAAGCAGAAAGAATATTGGATTTAACAACAAGGGGTTCCGCATCACATTCTGCATGGCTTATGTTTATGTTGCCAAGATTATTAATGGCAAGGGATCTACTGACAAAAGATGGTGTTGTGATAATTTCCATTGATGAAAGCGAACACGCTAATTTAAAGTTGTTATGTGATGATGTATTTGACGAAAGAAATTTTGCAGGAGAAATAATTTGGAAAAATAGTTCTAAAAATGACCAAGATTATATTTCCATGCAACATGAATATATACTGTTTTATGTTAAAAATAAGGATATAAATAAGGGGAACTGGAAAGAGAAAAAGGAAGGATTAGAGGATATTTACAAAGCATTTGAAAAATTTAGACAAGAGTGTGGTGAAGATTATGAGGCAATTCATAAGAAGGCGCTTGATTGGTATAAACAGTTTTCTGAGTCAAATCCAATCTATGATAGTAAGCATTATTCTTGGTATGATGATATACATGGCGTCTATTTTCCAGATAATATTGCCGGTCCGAACTATGGGCAATATGTGTATGATGTGCTGCATCCAGTTACAGGGAAAAATGTAAAAGTCCCAGCATCTGGCTGGAGATTTCCGGAACATACGATGCAGGAAAAGATGAAAGAAGGCGCGATTCATTTTGGAAAGGATGAAACAGTTATCCCGAATAAAAAAACATATCTTAAGGATGTAGAATTTCAGTCTTTGGCAAGTATTAAATACAAAGATGGGCGAGTTGCATCTAAATTAATAGAAACGCTTTTGGGTGGTAAATATTTTTCAAATCCGAAAGATGTAGATCTTATGTGTTCTATTTTTAAGGCACTTGGAATTAAAGATGGAGATGTTGTTTTAGATTGCTTTTCTGGGTCTGCATCGACAGCACATTCGATAATGAAACTAAATGCACAAAGTAATTTAAACATTAGATATATTCATTTACAGATGCCAGAAAAGGTGAAACAATCGGATGCTGCATATAAAGCTGGGTATAGAACGATAGATCAAATTGGAAAAGCCAGAATAAAAGCATCAGCAGAGGCAATAAAGGCAGAAACAAATGCAAATATTGATTATGGATACAAGCACTATATTATAAGACAGATTGAAGCAGAAACTATAGATAATATGGAAAAATTTAACCCGGAAATTATGATAACTACAAATGATATTTTGTCTGAATATGGTGAGGCAACAGTTTTAGCAACATGGTTATGTAAAGATGGATATGGTTTGTATCCGGAGATAGAAGATATAGATTTGGATGGATATCATGCAACGCTTTGCGGCAGGCACTTATATTTGATTAATAAGGGATTTGGGAAAAACAATGTAGAAGCGTTAGTAAAGTCCTACATAGAGGATATTACATTTAATCCAGAACACATTGTGATTTTTGGATATAGTTTTGAAAGTTGGACGATTTCAGAAGTTTTACAGAGGAATCTGAACATATTAAAAGCAGGGCAAAAAGATTTAAATATCAATTATGATGTGAGATATTAGGAGGTGATTGAATGGATATTCTGTTGCAAAAGGATTTGGAGCATCAAGAATATGCGGTTCATGCAGTATGTGATGTGTTTGATAATGTTGCATTTAGTGTTCCCCCCTTTTATTATATGAATCCGTTGATTAATATAAAGGATACCGCGATAAAGGATAATATTGAATCATTACAAAAGAATGTGCAAAACATAGACTGTGTGTTTCTGCCAGCGCAGCATTATTTACATATTGATATTAAAATGGAAACAGGTACAGGTAAAACATTTGCTTATACCAAAACAATTTATGAATTGCACAAGCGTTTTGGGTTTAATAAATTTGTAGTGGCTGTTCCATCTTTGCCAATTAAAGAAGGCGCGAGAAGTTTTATTGATGATAATTATGTGAAAAAATTTTTTGCTGATACATGTGGATATAATTGTGAAATAGAATTATGCACTGTTGAGGCAAGGCAAAAAAGCAAAAAAGGAAAAAAATATTTTCCATCCGTAGTGAGAGACTATGTAACGGGATCAGATAAGACAAAAAATAGAATATATGTTTTGCTGGTGAATATGGCGCTCCTTACAGGAAATGCGTTAACGGGGGTATTAACAAGAGCGGATTATGATAGTGCAGTAGAAAGTTACTTTAATCCATTAGATGCAATAGGGGCAACAAGACCAATTGTAATTATTGATGAACCACATAGATTTTCAAGGACTCAAGGTGCATATAAGGCGATTGAAAGCAGATTAAAACCACAATGTATCATTAGATATGGCGCGACATTTCCAGAAATTTCCATAAAGGTTGGAAAAAATAAAATTAAGAAAAAGGATTACTGTAACTTGATATACAATCTTGATGCTTATTCTTCTTTTGAAAAGGGATTGATAAAGGGAATTGCAAAAGAACACTTTCAACCAACATCAAGAAAGGAAGCAAAGGTTAGAGTAATGAGTATTACAAATGGAAAGGCACATTTGCAATACAAGGACAAACAAAGAACTAAAACATTCGATTTGGAAAAAAATGATTTATTATCCATTATTAGCCCTGATTTTGGAAATTTATCTATTGTTGGAATTTCTTCATCAGATAAAAAGTTTGTTCTGTCAAACGGTGTAGAGAAAAGAGTCGGTGATGAATTTGAGGTTGATATATACGCGAATTCTTATCAGGAAGAAATGGTAAGGCTTGCTTTAAAAAGACACTTTGAGACAGAGCGAGAAAATTTTAACGGTGATAGTCCTATAAAGATTAAGACACTTGCATTATTTTTTATTGACGATATTTACTCATACAGAAAAAAAGATAAGGAATCGGATCCCCCTGTGTTAAAGGAGATTTTTAACAGGGTGTTAAAAGAAGAAATAGAAAAGATAATTCCAAAACTAACATCCTTTGAGAGCGAATACAAAGACTATTTGCAAGCCACACTTTTCGATATAGAGGCATCACAGGCTGGATATTTTTCACAAGATAATAATGATACAGACGAAAATATAAAAAAAGAAGTAGAGGTAATTTTAAAAGAGAAAAAGTCCTTGCTTGCAATTAGGAATGAGGATGGCTCTTATAATACAAGAAGATTTTTATTTTCAAAATGGACCTTAAAAGAGGGGTGGGATAATCCAAATGTTTTTACAATTGCAAAGTTAAGGTCATCTGGAAGTGAAATAAGCAAGCTACAAGAAGTTGGCCGCGGTTTAAGATTGCCTGTTAATACGATTGGCTCTCGTGTGTCTAACAGAGATTTTGAATTAAATTATATTGTCGATTTTACTGAAGCTGATTTTGCAGAAAAGCTCATAAAAGAGATTAATGGGGAACATGGGGATCAGATGGATAAAATAACTGATGTACAATTAGACAAAATTGCAGCGGCGAGAAATCAAAATAAAAATATTATTTTTGCTGCTATGTTGATGGCAGGGTTTGTTGATTCTGATAAGAATGTAATCTCTGGAAAAATCTCAGAGATATTGGAGGCATATCCAGAATTAAATACATCGAAACCGACAGCAAAAATTAAAGATCGCAACAAGGGAAGAGAAGAAAAAGTTGTTATTAATAAAGAGGTGTATGATAAATTAAAAGAATTGTGGATGATTCTAAATCAAAAATATACCTTACAGTATGATGATTCTATTGATGCGAAAATTGACAGTGTATTACCAGATATCATTTTAAATTCTTTGACGGATGTTGTTCTTACAAGTGCGAGAGCATCTGTAAAAATAGAAGATGAGAAAATGGTCACTGAGGAGGGCGGCAATGTTCAATATATCATTAAAAGACCAATGAAGTATAATGAATTTTTAAAGCATATTAATAAAACAACCAATCTTCCAATTATGATATTACATAAAGCTTTTTGTAAGGCAAACCAGAAGAAAAAGATTGAGCCAGATAAGATTAATGAAAAGACTGCTATAAACATAATTAATAAATTTTCTGACTGGAAATATAATAATCTTAAGGGACATTTTTCTTACAAAAAAGTAAATATTCCAGTTGGAAAAACTTCCCTTACGAATTCAGACGGAACGCCAGTTGATACAATTACAAAATTGTTTATAGGTTCAAAAGATGCAGCAGGAACAATTAATGCAAACTATTTGTATCAATCTTTGGCATATGATTCTGATTTGGAATTGGAAAATATAAGGGCAGATATTGATAATGTAATTGTGTATGGAAAAATTCCAAGAAAAAGTATTGCAATTCCCACAATAGATGGGCAAACCTATAGCCCAGACTTTATGTATTTAATAAGACATAAAGACGGAAGACAGGAACTAAATCTTGTTGTAGAGACAAAAGATTATGAACATGACGCATCACTTCGATTAGAAGAAAAATATAGAATAGAATGTGCAAAAGCTTTTTTTCAATCATTAAAAGAAGATGGCTTTAATGTAGAGTACAGGGAACAACTTAGAAATGACAAGATCATAAATATAATTAAAAATATTATTGCTATATAGTATATGCTGTTGTTTTAAATAAAAGTATAAGGTTATACTGAAAGGAAAGATTAAAAAATAAAGACAACAATAAATACGCCCTAGTATTACAGCGAATAAATTGAAGATGTTGTTTGAAGTCAAAAATATTTAACTGGAATATCATTAATTATTCAATATTTCTTGATTGAAAGAGATTCATTCTATCAAGTTTTGGCAGAATAATTTAAGTTTGTTCTCTGTAATACTAGCAAAGTCATTTAATAAAATTATAATCTGCTTGACTTAAAAATCTTACTAATGTAATATTAAGCTAAATATTACATTAGTAAGATTTTTAAATAATGTTAATGCAAATAATATATGTGAAAAGTAACGTAAAAAACAAAAGAGAGGAAGATGTTATGTTGTGGGATAGAATAAACAGGTTTTGGAAAGTAAGCGGGGGCAGAGGAACCTCTTTATTAGGAATGATTTGTATGATTGTATTTATAATTGCTGGCTGTAGCGATAAATCACAAAAGATATCAGATATTGATGTAACCACAATAAAGAATGAAATATCTTTTGTGTCGGATATTACTGGAACGGCAGTGGATAGTGAAGTACCTTTTTTGGATAAAGGCGATTGTATAGAGGCAGAGAACATAGCTTTGGTATATCATGATATTTATGAGGAGGCGGTAAAAACAAATACGTTAGATAGTTTAGAAACAAAACAACGTATTGTTAACAGACTTGGAGAGAACGGATATGTGGCTGTTGACAGTGAAAATCAGGTTGATATGGCAGGAGCAGAACAGGCAGTAAAATTTTGTAAAGCGGTGGATGAGAAGGAAACGCATGGACTTACAATAATCGTGATTATGGAGTTGGGTTTTCAAAAATTTGATTTGGAAACACAAGATGGCAAAGTAAATATTGTAAGAGGTTATTATGAGTATGATAAAAATGGTTGTCTCCAAAATAGAAGTACCATAAGTTATTTTGCTGACGTGTGGAAATATACAGAGGAAGGGTATATAATTTTTGAAGGGAGTTATTTTGCTGATGAGAATTTTGTGTTGACATTGAGCGATACACCAGAACATGTAGCGCTGCGCGTTTTGCCATTGGACAAAAAATGTAGGGAATGGAATCAAAAGTTTATTTTGCCAGTCAGCTATGAACAGAACAATATTTTTCTTACTGATTGGAGTGAGGAAGATTTTGGAGATTTAGATTTCTATGATATTTTTGACAAGTTTTATCCAATTTTATATAGACAGCCAATTCCTTATATTGCAAATGAAAATTTAGGGGTTGAAACAGTTTATAAGATTCCAGAAGATATTTTTGAAACTGTTATTATGTCATATTTTAATGTAGACAGAAACATGCTTCGGTCTAAGACAATCTATAAGTCAGAGGAGGCAGCTTATGAGTACAGACCACGGGGATTTTATGAGGTAGAATATTGTGAGATTCCTTATCCGGAAGTAGTAAGTTACACAGAAAACCAAGATGGGACAATTACACTGATTATTAATGCAGTATATCCAAATGAAAATACATCTAGATCCTACTTACACAAAACGGTAGTTCGCCCGCTGAGTGAACACAACTTTCAATATGTATCCAATCAGATGATTTCATTGGAAAGTGATTGTGATTTATGGTGGCATTCTAATCGTTTGACGGAGGAAGAACAAAAAGAGATTTGCAAATCTTCTATACAAACATTAAGTGATAATATGCCGCAACAAAGCGATACGGAATTAGAAGAAGAATCTTTATGGTTTCTTCCACAATCGGAGAAGAGTCTGATAAGCGAAGAGGAAAAAAGCGAATTAAAAAAAGCTGCATTGACCGCGACAGAACAGGTGAAGGAAGTGTATAAAGAGATAGAATTGACAGGGGTATCATCTTATGGTTCTAATATCAAAGAATTTACAAAGGAACAATGTCAAGAAGTAGTTACCCTTCTTGGAAACGTGGGGTATGTCAGTGTTACAGAAGACACCAATATGGAAAATTACCAAGAAGTTGAAGCATTCTATACGGCATATATACAAAAACAGGATGCAATGGTGACAATATTTAATGTAAATCAGGATGGATTTATTGATGTTATAACTTTTATTTACCGAAATAATGAATTACAAACATATTATGTGGGAGTTGGTTGGCAGGAGGGTGGTATACCAAGGATTAAGAATACTTTAGTTAGTGATATTGCAGAATTAAAGCTGACAGAGAAAGGGTATTTTATCTATGCATATGAGAATTTAATAGCCCATTCTAGCTTGCGGCAATATTGGAGAATCAAACCACTTTCTGAGAAATGCAGAAAATTAACAGCAAAATATGTATCTGGGTTAAGTTATGTAAATTATAATGTTCTTGTGACAAATTGGGACAGCAACAATGTAGAAGATGTTCTGATGCCTTGTATGTTTGAAGATTTATATCGAATCTACAGTGGAGAAAACTTAAAAGTACAAAACTGGAGAATTCCTGCAAAGATATATGAGAAAATTATGACAACATATTTTCCGGTGTCAATAGAACAGTTACAGGAAAAGTGTGGATATGACAAGAATAGCAATAGTTATGCGTATGAAATGATTTTAGCAAGCCCCTATCCACCTTTTGGAGAAGTTGTTGATTACACTGAAAATTCAGATGGGACAATTACATTGTATGTAGATGCAGTATGGGCGGATTATAACTCAGATTGCGCCTTTACAAATCAGATTGTGGTACAGCCGTTTTCAGATGGGACATTTCGATATCTGTCCAACTCGATAGAACAGAGGGAACTAGAAGTACCAAAAGTAAAAAAATAGCAGACTGTCAGCACAGTGTAAGGGGGGTTTTGTGATAATTAAAATTAGAAAAATAAACGTTTTTTAAGTACATTTCAGCATGGAGGCATATTCTAAATAAGAATAGGAGGTTATACAATGCGTATTTTAATAGCGGAGGATGAGGTTGAGCTTGCAAGAGGATTAAAATTTTTATTGGAGAAGAATAAATTTACGGTGGATATTGTGCATGATGGAGCAGATGCTTTAGATTGTTTGCAATATACAGAGTATGATGTTGTTATATTGGATATTATGATGCCAAAAGTGAATGGTTTGGAAGTGTTGCGCCACATTAGAAGATGTAAGTTAGGAGTTCCTGTTCTAATGCTAACAGCCAAGGCGGAAGTGGAGGACCGTGTGGTGGGTCTGGAAGCAGGGGCGGACGATTATCTTCCAAAGCCATTTGCAACAAAGGAGTTTATCGCACGGGTTAAAGCGCTTTCGCGCAGGAATGCAGGATATACAGATCTTGTGTTATCTTTTGGGGATGTGCAGTTAGACTGTAACCGGTATGAACTTTGTTGTGGAGGGCAGACAGTACGACTGAACAATAAAGAATTTCAATTGGCAGAATTATTTTTGCAACATCCATATTTTGTCTTTTCGGCAAATCATTTAATGGATAAAATCTGGGGACAGGATTCAGAGTCGGATATGAACGTTGTGTGGACTTATATTGGTTTTGTGCGCAAAAAATTTCGACAGATTGGAAGCCATGTCGAGATACGGACAGTGCGCGGCGCTGGATATTCATTGGAGGAATAAAAATAGGAAAGGATGACTCATATGCTGAAAAAAATGCAGCGACGGTTTATTATGGCAGCTATGGCGGCTTTCGCCACAGTAATGCTTGTGTTGGTAGCGGGTATTAATATAGGAAATTACTATAGGACAACATTAACACAAGATGGTTTGGCGGCAAGCCTTTTGGAGTATGAGCAACGGGCATATGAACGCAGGGAACACAGAAATACTTTGTCAAATGAGAAAACGAAGGAACATGAACGAAGAATTTCTGCACATTTGGATCCAGATTTTCCACCAATTTCAGAGATGCCTGGAGGGGGACCAGAGGCACGCTTTACCACTCGTTTTTTTGCTGTATATTGTGACATATATGAGAATATTGAAGTGATTTCAAGGGATTATATCTACTCAATTGATGAGGAGACAGCTAAGGCATATACTGTGGCAGTACTTCAAAAGGGCAAAGAAAAAGGGTATTATGGAGACTACCGTTATCATGTAAAAATAAATGACGCAGGAAGTACCATTTTATTTTTAAATGTCACTTCTGCTTTGCAGTTTATGAAATCTCTATTGTTTATCTCGTTAGCAATAGGAGTTTTCAGCCTGCTTGTTGTCTTGATACTTGTTATTTTTTTCTCGCGCTATGCAGTCAGACCTTACATAAAAAATATGGAGCGTCAGAAACGGTTTATTACGGATGCCGGGCACGAGTTAAAAACACCGATTACCTCCATCGCCACTAGTGCTGATATAGCAGCAATGGAATATGAGGGAGATGAATGGATTTCTAACATTCAGAAGCAAACAGCGCGCCTGACTCGTCTTGTGGGTGAGCTTGTTGCGTTATCAAGATTGGATGAGGAAATTCCATTTCCTGAAAAGGGTATCTTTTCTTTGAGTGATGTTGCGTGGGAGACGGCGGAGCCATTTGCTGTTCGCGCAAAGGCAGAAGGAAAAAAATATTGCCAGAATATTGGAGAGCAGATAACAATGTACGGGGACCGCAATTCCATACAACAGATGATTTCTATCTTGCTTGATAACGCAGTGAAGTATTCTGATACAGCTGGGGAGATTCGTCTAAATATATACCAAAAGCGACGCAAAGTTTGTATAGAGGTATTAAACACATGCGATTTGCCGGATATCGTTGATTTGGATAGATTGTTTGAGCGTTTTTACCGCGTGGACGAGTCTCGATCCACCAGTACTGGAGGAACAGGGATTGGGCTGGCAATGGCACAGGCAATTGCGGAAACGCACAGCGGAAAAATTAAGGCGGAGCGCATGAAGGAAAAAATAATTCGTTTTAAAGTTATCTTGTGATAGTTAAAATACAGTTCTGATATCTCTTATTCTCTGTCAATTTTATTTCAGTAAAAGTACAATTCAAACAAAATACACATATTATTTTAAGTACATTTTAGGAAGTCACAGTATATTGATTAAAGAGCGTGCGAAAAATGCATTTTGTCAGAAGATACATTCTACAGTCAGAGGGAATGCTGTTATGTAAAGCTGCATATATTCCAAAGCATTGCACAAAAATTGGGGACAGATTGGTAAGAACAGTGGGCTGCGCTAACAATAATTTTGCGCTGTGTCAGCATATCTGTAAAGGGAATGTGTGAAAATAACCATCTTATCATCTTGATTGAGTGGTCAGTTTAGCGGATAAATGGGAGTTGTATGAAATGGAGTTTGTAGCTGTATTAATGGCAAATGTATTTTATCCACGCTTTTTAGTCTTGTTAGGAGTGTGATTTGTATGGAACAAAAAGAAAAGGCATTGCAAGAATTGGACAATTTGGTAAAAAAGCGAAAATGGAAAAATCGGATTGGAATTATAGTTATGGCAGCAATCGTCATTGTAATTGCTGCGGTGAGTTTGGGCAGTTATATGAGAACAAGACAACCTGCATTAAAGGATAGTATAGATGAATTGGGCCATGTTCAAAATATAAATGGAAATTTTAATAGAGAGTCAAATGTGATTATGGTGACAGGAACAACTTCTGTAGGTATGAAAGCAGTTATGTTTGCAATTGATTTTCTGAAGGATACAAATTTGTATGTAGAGGAAGTGTATTTAGAAAATGGTGACAGTGTTGCAGCAGGTGATAAATTTATAAAATTTACGGATGAGAGCATTGCAGATGCGAGGAAAGAGCTTTCCTCTACTGCGCTGCGTGCACAGTTGGCTTACAGGAATGGGCAAATATCAGACGGAGAGAGTCGGCTGCGTGCAAAGTACACTTATGATATGGCAATGCTTGAGACACAATTTGCGCAGCAAGTTTATGACAATATAATCGCGCAGTTAGATGTGGATTATGTACAGTCAGTAAAAAATTATGAGGAGGCACAACAGGAGTATCAAGAATATCTTGAGCGTGTACAGAAAAATACTTTTTATGATGATTATAATATTGCTAGTTTAAAAAAGGCTTATGAGGAAGCAAAGGAACTATATGCAGACCGGAAGGAGTATTGGGAAGTGACAGATGACGAACTGCAAAATGGTTCATTAGAAAATATAGGAACAGTAGAAATGAGAACATTGAGTGGTTCTGCGGGAGGAGAAAATTCTAATAAAGAGACGTCCGCTCCCAATGACAGCACAGAACTTTCGAGTCTTGGAGGTATGGGGCGACAGGAAAATCAGGATTCTCAGAATGAAAGAAAATGGATTATTAAGACAATGAATCTTCTGGAACAGGAAACAGAGGAGGCAGAAGAAAAATACACAACTGCACTTGAGGAATATGAGTCTGAGATTGCATCTGCGGAACTAACACTTCAAAAACTTTGGAGCAAACTGGAGACAGCAAGAGAGGATTTTACAGACACGGAGGTATCCTATCAAAAACAAACTCTAAATGCAAAGACTATTTATGAGACGTCTATGGCAAAAGGAAAAACAGCACAGAATGACTATGACACCCAACTTGCAAGTTTAAAAGACAGTCTTGACAGACTACACGATGCGAAAGAGGAGGCAGATAACAACCTTGCCCTGTTTGAAGCGCTTGTGGGAGATGGCTATCTGTATGTGGAAGAAAGCGGGACGGTTTTAATGTTAATGGTAGAGAAAGGTCAGGTACTTACAGGCGGAAGCATGATTTTTGCCTACAGCAACCCAGAACAGATTTCTGTGTCTGTGTCAGTAAGCCAAGATGACATTGCCAAGCTATATGTTGGCGAAACAGCAACGGTTGTTATATCTGACAATGAAAACTATAATGGCGTGATTGAGACAATCAATCCAATTGCTTCGTCAAACAGTAGAACGGCGGTCAGCTATACTGTGACAATAACATTGCAGGGAGATGTAAGCGGACTTGACGCGAATCAGACAGCAAGCGTAATATTTGCAAAAGACACGCCCTAGGGAGATATATTGTATTTGGCGAAAAGGAGGATAAAAATGGGCAGTCAAGAAGAACAAAGCAAAAGGCGTATGACATCCAGAACGAAAAAGAGCTTACGATACTTGTTTATTGCAATTGTGATTATTGTTGCGGCTGCGTGCTATACAATTTTTATAAAACCAATACAGAACGTGCAACAGTGGGAATATAAGGAACAGATTGTACAACAGGGCACTTTAAAAAATGGTGTGACAGAGAGTGGAACTGTGCAATTTAAAATTACTTCTCAGATTTATGACTTGGATGTGTCCACGGATAATGACGATGAGGAAGAGGATGAGGAAGACGATGACAACTATTTAAAAGTAGATGCAGTTTATGTGGCTGTTGGGCAACGTGTTCAGGAAGGAGATAAGATATATCAGTTTACACAAGACAGCATTAAATCTGTGCGCAAGGCGCTTACCTATGAAAAGACGGAGGCGCAGATTGCATTTGCTACGGCGCAGACAGCGTATGAGCGTGGTGTGTTAGAGGCGGACCTTTCTCGCAATGAAACATTGCTTGATACATCATTGGCACAGATTTCTTACAACACAACTGTTGCAAGGCTTTCTAATGATATGGCAGCAAAAAGTCTTGAGATACAGCAGTTGTTAAAGGATATTTACAAATTACAGTGCGATTTGACAGAGGATGAGTATCTTGAAGAAAAATCGGATATTGTGGAAGTGTATGAGGAAGCACTTGAGGGTGTCAAAGACGCGAGCGAGGATTATGTTACAAATAAAGTGGACGCAGCGCAAACATTCCAGTCTGCCAAAACATCTTATGAACAATTTTTTGCCAAATTTAATGAGACCAATCAGCAAATTCAAGATAAGATTGACGAAGTATACAAAATAGAAGCAGAGATTGTATATAATCAGCAACTGTTAGAAAAGGAATTGCTGGCAGCACAACAAGATTTGAAAGCGTCAACTGTCAGTGGTGAGATTGCGGATGTAAAATACCAGAGTAGCTTGACTAGCTATGAGAACACACTTTCAAAAGCACAGCGGGAACTTGAGGAGGCGACACAAAAGTTAGATGCATTTAATGCGTTTGTGGGAGATGGAACTGTCTGTGCTGAGGGAAGCGGTATTATCACAGAAATGGGGTATAAGTCGGGAGATTACTTAAAAAATACTGGCACGCTAATCGCTTTTGCGAAGGCGGAGGAGATGACTGTATCTGTGGATGTATCTGAGGAAGATGTGGTGGCAATGAAAGTAGGTGACACAGTAGAGTTAAGTTTTTCTGCATACAAAGGAGAAATTTACTCTGGCATAATTAAGTCGATAACGACAACTGCCACAAGTAGAACTTCAGCTACTACCAGTTATCCAGTGGTGATTTCGATACAGGGAGACACTTCTATACTTTACAGTGGTATGACAGCAGATGTTACATTTGTCACAGAAGAAGCAACAAATGTAAACTATATTTTGCGAAAAGCAATTGTGGAGGAAAACGGTAAAAGTCAGTTGTATATAAAGTCTGGAGAGGAGTATATGCTAGTTCCTGTAACAACTGGGTTTAACAATGGTGAATACATAGAAATTAAGGATGGAATCAATGCAGGCGACAGGTACTATATCAGGACATTGGTCCGTGAAGGAGGCGTAGATGAAGCGTAAAGTAAAACTTTTGTCTGGTATGGGAGCAGTGGCAGTAATAGGAATTTTAGTTGTTTGTCTGTGTTTTATAGGGCGTAGCCACGGTGAGGAAGAGACAGTGTACAGAGAAACCAAGGTTGCATATGGCAACCTTACAGTTGGAATCACAGAGGAGGCAACTGTGAAAATTGGTACGTTGGAACAACGTTTTGATTTGGATATTAGTGCACTTGTGGATAGTGATGCAACAAACAGTCAGACACAGGCAGGCGCTATTCAAGGGGACTTTGGTAACATGAGAAATGGCAATACCGGGATGATGTCTTTTGGTTTATTTAATATGGACAGTTTAGTGTCACAGAGTCAGTCCCTTGAGGTGGCAGATGTGAAGGTTACGGTTGGGCAGGAAATTAAAGAAGGAGACTTGCTCTATACTTTGACATCAGAAAGTGTGGATGAGATTCGGAAGGCACTCTCTGATGATATTGACGATACAAAGGCAGATTATGAAGCGTTGCAGATTGCGCAGGAGGAGTCAAGGACACAAGCGCAGCAAGAATATGATACTTATATTACAAATGGAAAGTACGCAACTCTAATTTATGAAAATGAGTTAAAAACATATCAGGATGCTTTGGAAGAAGCTGTGGAAGCTGTGGATGACAAACAAAATACCTACAATGAAAAATTGTTGGAGTTGGCAGAGCTTCAAAAAGAATATGCTCAAGCGCAAGAATTTCTGCATGAAGCACAAGGAGCTGTCTCAGAAAATTATTCAAGGCGATATGAGAATGCTTATTATTATACAGTATATCTGAACACAAGAGATACAGCGCAAAAATTAGCAGACCAGTTTCAAGAAGAGATTGACAGCATGAATGAAGAGCTTACACAACTTTCACTTGACATACAGGCAGCACTCCGCACCATGAGTCAGAGCCAGCTTGACTATGAGAAAGCTAAGTTAGATTTAGGGCAGACACAAGATATCGATATTTATTATGCCAATAAAGCATCAGAATGGTATGATATACAGACGGCAAGTCTTGACAATGAACTGTCATCTGTAAAGAAAAGTTATGATGCTGCGGTGAAGAAACTTGATGAATTTGACAGTTTTGTACAAGACAATTGTGTTCTCTCTAATTACAGCGGTGTTGTGACAGAAATACCTCTCTCAAAAGGTGATACCTTGTCTAAGGAAAGCATCCTTGTGGTGCTCAATGACTATGGGGCTGTGACAATGGATGTATCTCTTAGTAAAGATGATTATAACGCGGTTGACAAGAATGGAACAGTCAATATCGCCTTTACAGCGTACCCCGACGAAACATATTACGGCAAGATAACAGAGGTGACAGATGCAGAGTATGACAGTAGTTTAGGAAACGTATATTTTACAGTTACTGTGACAATGCAAGGAGAAGTATCACGGCTGTATGAGGGAATGACAGGGGAAGTGACTTTCGTGACAAAGGAGGTAAAACAGGTCTGTTATGTATCAAACCGAGCAGTTTTTAGAGAAGGTACCAAATCTTATGTCAAAGTGCAAGATGACAATAAAAATATTGTGAAGAAGGAAATTACCACAGGATTTTCAGATGGCATTCATGTCGAGGTTACAGCGGGGCTTTCTGAAGGGGACATAGTTCTAATTGAAAGTAAGGTAGGTGAAACATGAGAATTTCAGAGTTATTAAGGCTTGTCATTATTAATCTTTCTCAAAATAAGTTTAAGGTTATTCTTACTTCTGTTGGAATTATTGTAGGTTCTGCCACAATTATGATGGTGCTTGCTATTGGTACAGGCGGAAAAATGGAAGTTGCAGAACAGTTTAAAAATCTTAATGCGGGCGCAATAGATATTTCTTATGAATCCAATAACATTGCATTTGGGGGAGGAGAGAGAGGAATGTCTGTCAGAGCAGGAGCACCAAATAGAAGAGGGATACCAGGCGGTGGGATGCCGTCAATGAACAATAATTTTTTTATTAACAGAGGAGAGAACGAAAATGCAATGAATCAAGAGAAAATTGTTTTGTCTACAGATGATATGGAGGACCTTGCAGTATTTGTTCCAGATATTTCTGATGTGACGATATCTTATACAACGACAACAGAAGTGGAAGGAGGAGAACTAGAAGCAGCAGGTTCTTATACAATTGCAGGCGTAAAGCAAAATTTTATGGCCATAAGCAATCTCTCAATGATAGCTGGAGTTTTTTTAACCAATGAAAATGATGAAAATAAGGAGAAATATTGTGTTGTTGGCTATTCTATAGCAAAGGAGATTTTTGGAAATGTGTATGCTGCATGTGATGATGTAATTTATATTGATGCAAGACCATATGTGATAAGTGGTGTGCTTGAAGAGATGGGAAGCGTGTCGTCAGGTATTAGCCCAGACACAACAATTTTTGTTCCTTATGATACTGGCGTGAAATATATTACAGGGCAGAATATTAGCCCGACCATCACTGTGATTTCCGCTGATGTCAATCGTGTAGACATTGTGATACAAAATATAAAAACGATTCTTGCTGACAGCTATGCAAATGCGGAATTTACTATTTCCAATGCGGGAACAAAGATGGAAGCTGCATCAGAATCCAATAACACATTACAACTTTTGCTTATTACAATGGCAGTAATTGTATTTATTGTAGGTGGAATTGGCATTATGAATGTGCTTTTTGTGTCCGTGAAAGAGCGGACAAACGAAATTGGTATCCTTAAGGCACTCGGATGCTCCAAACGTGATATTCTGTTGGAATTTTTGTTTGAGGCATGTTTTATGAGCTTTATCGGTTCAATTCTTGGTGTGCTTGTCGCTATTGGCATTACACCTGTGATAGAAAGTTTTTCTGTCAGAGTAGAGCTATCTGCACAAGGGGCGTTGCTATCGCTTGCATTTGGAGTGATAACAGGTACAATTTTTGGATTTTATCCAGCGTATAAGGCATCATCATTAATACCTGTTGTCGCACTAAATCAGGAGTAAAGTAAAATAACATGAGGTATTAATTACCTATCGGTTGGAGGAAAAAATGAAAAAAAAGAAGAGCAGAAAAAATGGTATTGTGATTTTAACCGTTCTCTTTATAATGGCAGGTGCAGGGGTCTATTATTTGGGTTCGACACAAGTTCATGCAGTAGATGAAAAGCAAGAGTTTGTTTTGGAAGAAGGGCAGGAGTACATATATGCAAAGATAACATCTGTGCTGGGGAATGAGATAGCATATACTGTTCTTGATGCGCAGATAGTAGATTCTTCTGATTTAGATGGAAAAAGCAGCAGAGGAAAAAGACAAAATGCAACAAAAGTTTTGGCGGAGGTAGAGATAAAAAATATGCCGGATATGAGTCAAGTGCTAGTTGAGGACAAGGCTGAGAGGACTGAACGACCAATTACACAGCAGCGTTTG
Source organism: Lachnospiraceae bacterium (assembly GCA_949383255.1). Classification (GTDB taxonomy): domain Bacteria; phylum Bacillota; class Clostridia; order Lachnospirales; family Lachnospiraceae; genus COE1. Next base: position 39,942 of record CASJPF010000027.1, read on the forward strand.
GTCAAAGATGAGGCAGATGACGCGCAAAGTAGTATGGTTACGATTTATACCGAAACAGATACAACAGGGCAAATACAGATTCCTGTAGGCACAGAAGTGGAAACAAAACTTGGCACTATTACAACATTTTCACGTCTGTCAAACGGGGACATTATAAAAATGCTTTTGCAAAAAAATGATGCTGGAAATAAAGCGTTGATGAAAATATGGATTGTGGAATAGGAGACAGAAGTTGTGGAGGAAAAAATTATAGAGATAAAGGATGTGAATAAAGGTTATCGGTTTGGCGATGACATGGTTCCTGTTCTAAAAGATATTAATTTTACAGTAAAAAAGGGGGAGTTTGTGGCGATTCTGGGACCATCCGGCTCTGGTAAGACAACGCTTATGAATATTATCGGTTGTATGGATGTGTTGGATTCTGGTGAGTATTATCTAAATGGAAGAGCAATTCATAATACAAAGGAGAGCGATTTGACAGAGGTGCGCAACAAAGAGATTGGATTTATTTTTCAGAACTATCAGTTAATTCCAACTTATAATGTGATGCAAAATATTATTATGCCTTTGGTTATACGTGGTATGGGACACTATGAGGCAAAAAGGCAATGCAATGATATTGTAAAACTTCTGGGGATTGCGCACAGACTAGACCACAGACCGAATGAGCTCTCCGGCGGTCAGAAACAGCGTGTGTCTATTGCAAGAGCTTTAGCCAGCGAACCAGCAATCCTTCTTGCCGATGAGCCGACAGGAGCGCTTGACAGTGCCAGCGGGCAGGAAGTGCTAAAACTTTTTGGAAATCTAAACCAACTAGGAAATACAATTGTTATGATTACACATGATCTGAAAGTAGCAAAGGCGGCGCAGCGTATTGTGTGTATTATAGATGGATGCTTGTCAGAGTATGTGGAGGCATAAGGAATAGAATTTTTTGGCTTTGTGATATTATGATATATAATAGAAAGATGAAGCGATACAAACTATTGACTTTATCACAGCTATATGGTAGCTTTTTACAATAAAGAAGCAAAGGAGACTTCCCATGAAACAACAGCCTGCTGTCTTAAAGGAGTTAAAAGAAGTCCGCCTGCACGGAACGAAGTCGTTTCCCTGTGCAATTTATCGCACGCATTCTATAAAAAAGGGCATTTTTGTGAAGCATCACTGGCATGATGAAATAGAAATTTTGTACTTTTCAGGAGGAGAGTTCCGACTAGAAGTGAATATGGAGTCATTTCCAATCCAATCAGAATGCTTTTATTTTATTAATCCCGGGGAATTACATAGTATTATTACTGAGAGTTCTAAAAGCTATTGGGAGGATGCGATTGTATTTTCGCCTGATATCTTGGGATTTGATTCTGGTGATGAGGCGCAGATTCGTCTGATAAAACCAATTCAAAATGGGAAGTTGCTTTTTCCGCGTTGTATCGCGTCGCAGCATCCCGCTTTTTTGATGTTGCGCAATGCGTTTGTTGATATTATGCGCGCCTTTGGACAACGGACAGAAGAATCTTTTGCGGGACAAGGGATAGCGCAGCCTTATTTGGAAGATAGCAGTCTAGTGACAGATAATCTGACAAGTCAATTGTATGTTAAGTCTTCCCTAATGTATATTCTTGCCACGCTCTCTGCCTATGGGCTTTTTATACCTACAGAAAAAAATTTTGACAGGCGTGTGGAGAGTATTAAGACAGCACTTACGTTTATCCGCGAAAACTATTATAATAAAATATATATTTCAGATCTTGCTGATCAAGTCAATCTAAATGAACAATATTTTTGTCGTCTTTTTAAAAAGGCAATTGGGCATTCTCCTATAGAATATATTAATGAGTATCGTATTCGGCAGGCAAAACGTCTTTTGGAAGAGACTGATTTGCAGGTGACAGAAGTTTGTCTGGAATGTGGTTTTAACAATCTGGGAAACTTCCTTCAGGAATTTCGCAAGTATACTGGAACGACACCACTACAGTACAGAAAGCATATGGAATCCCTTTAAAAGTCATAATAGCGTAGTTTTTAATCATATAACCGTAAGACATTTGACATAGATGTCATTAAAATGTAGATAATAGATAGAATGAAACAGCAGGCACAATGCTGTTGATTTGTATAAAAATGATATGGTTTTAATGTTTGGAGGTATGGTTATGAATAGAAAGTGGTGGCATGACAAGGTTGCATATCAGATTTATCCCAAGAGTTTTTATGATTCCAATGGCGATGGTATTGGCGATATTCCCGGCATTATTAGCAAGCTGGACTATCTTGCAAATTTAGGCGTTGATATTCTCTGGCTGTCCCCTTGTTATCAATCCCCTCTGGCTGATCAGGGGTATGATATTTCCGATTACTACAATATTGATTCCCGTTTTGGCACGATGGAGGATATGGAGCAGTTAATTGCAGAGGCAAGCAAACGCAATATGTATATTCTTATGGATTTGGTAGTGAACCACTGTTCTGATGAACATGAATGGTTCCAAAAGGCTTGTGAGGACCCAGAGGGAAAATATGGGAAATATTTTTATCTGATGGATAAAAAAGAGGGGAAATTTCCAACAAACTGGCGCTCTTATTTTGGTGGTCCTGCGTGGGATGACCTGCCGGGTACAGACAAACAGTATCTGCATGTCTTTCATAAGAAACAGCCGGATCTAAACTGGGAGAATCCAGAAGTTCGAGAAGAGATTTATAAAAATATTAATTGGTGGCTGGATAAAGGTCTTGGTGGTTTTCGGATTGATGCCATTATCAATATTAAGAAAGCCCTTCCATTCCATGACTATGAACCAGACAGAAGTGACAATCTATGTAGTATGAATGCCATGTTGCAGGAGGCAAAAGGAATTGGAGCGTTCCTAAGAGAAATGCGCGACCGAACATTTAAGAAATATGATGCTTTTGCAGTGGGAGAGGTATTCAATGAAAAAACGGAAGAAATTCCAGAGTTTATTGGAGATGACGGCTATTTTTCCAGTATGTTTGATTTTAATGAGGCAATTTTTGGCAGCAGTGAAAAAGGGTGGTATGATGCAATGCCCATCACGCCAGACGACTATAAAAAATGCTGTTTTGATGCGCAGGCAAAGGTAGGGGATATTGGATTTCTCTCTAATATTATAGAGAACCATGATGAGCCTCGCGGTGTCAGCCGATACATACCCGATGGCGATTGTTGTATTGAAAGCAAGAAAATGCTGGCGGCACTAAATTTTATGTTGCGCGGTCTGCCTTTTATTTATCAGGGACAGGAATTAGGGATGGAAAATGTACCAATTACATCCATTAATGAGGTGGATGACATCTCTACTCACGACGAGTACCGCGTTGCGCTAGAAGCAGGAATTTCACCGGATGAGGCTTTGAAGGTCGTATCAAAATACAGCCGTGATAATGCGCGCACGCCAATGCAGTGGACAGACGAGGCGAATGCGGGATTTACAACTGGAACACCTTGGTTAAAAGTCAATCCCAACTATACGTCTATCAATGCAGCTATGCAAATGAAGGACGAAGATTCTGTTTATTCTTTTTATAAAAAGTTAATTGCGCTGCGTAAAAATCCGATTTATAAAGAAACGATTGTGTATGGTACTTTGGAGCCAGTGTGGGCAGAGCAGCATAACCTAATGGCATATTACCGAAAAGGAGAACAAACATTGTTGGTGGTTGGAAATTATCAGAGAGGAGCACAAGAAATTAAACTGCCAACATCATATAAAAAAGTACTATTGAATAACTATCATGATATGGCAGAAGAGAATGGAACAGTTAGACTATATGGATATCAGGTTTTGGTATTGGAAATGTGCATGTAGGTAAAGATAAAAAGAAAAAGGAAGGGAAACAGTATGAACAGAACATGGTGGAAGGAAGCAGTTATTTATCAGATTTATCCGCGTAGTTTTATGGACAGCAATGGGGATGGCATTGGCGATTTGCAGGGCATTATCAGTAGATTGGATTATCTAAAGTATCTGGGGATTGATGTGATTTGGCTCTCGCCAGTGTATCAGTCTCCCAATGACGATAACGGATATGATATTAGTGACTACCAAAATATTATGGATGAATTTGGTACAATGGAGGATTTTGATGAGCTGTTGGCGGCAGCCCATGAGCGCGGGATTAAAATTGTTATGGACTTGGTGGTAAACCATACATCAGATGAGCACAAATGGTTTATGGAAAGCCGGAAATCAAAGGAAAATGCGTATCGTGATTATTACATCTGGCGTGAGGGCAAAGATGCACAGACACCTCCGAATAACTGGGGATCTTGCTTCGGCGGTTCGGCATGGCAGTATGACGAAACGACAGGCATGTACTATCTGCATTTGTTTTCTAAGAAACAACCAGATTTAAATTGGGATAACCCCAAAGTGCGCGAGGAAGTCTTTGATATGATGACATGGTGGTGCGACAAAGGCATTGATGGGTTTCGCATGGATGTTATCAGCATGATTTCCAAGACCAAGGAAATGCCCGATGGCAAAAATGGAGATTTTGGTCCTTACTGTGTTCATGGACCAAATGTCCATAAGTACTTGCAGGAAATGAATGAGAAGGTGCTGTCTAAATATGATATTATGACAGTAGGTGAAACATCTGGTGTAACTACAGCTCTGGCACAGCAGTATGCGGGTGAAGATACACATGAGTTGAACATGGTATTTCAGTTTGAGCATGTGGAAGGAGATGGAAAATATGGAAAGTGGACAGATGAGAAAATTCCACTTATCACATTGAAGGAAACGTTGTCTCGCTGGCAGACAGAGCTTTATGGTAAGGCTTGGAATAGCCTGTTTTGGGACAATCACGACCAGCCGCGCGCTGTCTCACGCTTTGGGGATGACCGTCCTATGTACCGTGAGGTATCTGCTAAGATGCTTGCTACTTGTCTGCATATGTTGCAGGGCACGCCCTATATTTATCAGGGTGAGGAGTTGGGAATGACCAATTATCCATTCCAGAGTCCAGATGACTTTCATGATATTGAAAGTATAAATGCATACAAGGAATGGTGCACCGAAGGCAAACTATCTCATGCGGTATTTTGGCCCTGTATTACATTTAAGAGCCGCGACAATGCAAGGACACCAATACAATGGGACAATTCGCCGCAGGCAGGTTTTACTGTGGGAACTCCTTGGATTGCAGTCAATCCCAACTACACAACAATCAATGCCAAGGCAGAAACCGCAGATGTCAATTCGGTGTTTCATTATTATAAGAAGCTAATCGCGCTAAGAAAAGAAAACCCAATTATGGTATATGGCAAATATGAGGCGTTGATGGAGGACAGTGCAGAATTGTTTGTTTACACTAGAGCAATGGATAATGAGAAGCTCTTGGTGGTGTGCAGTTTCTGCGACCATGAAACAAACTTTATGATACCAGCAGAATTTGTAGGAACATCTTGTTTGATTTCTAATGTGGAGAATCAATATGACAAATCCGAGATGACACTCAAGCCATATGAGGCTTTTGTGCTGCATAGAAAATAGAGAAAAGCTGTTGTTTTCATTATGATATGCTCCCTTCTAGGTAGACAAGTGAAATAATAAAAACTTGTTACTTAG